>CAVFXN010000058.1:0-2043 GCA_963626755.1 Bacteroidaceae bacterium | reverse complement strand
AGGACTTCCATTCTCGATGTGTTTTGAGTATATTTCAACACATTTTGAGTAGCAGGAGACGTGAATGAATGAATATTCTATGATAACACCGGAGATTCAGAACCTGGCATCGGTATGCATGAAGCATGGACAGATTCCGCCAGGATTATATGAGCAATATCATGTGCTTCGGGGATTAAGAGACGTAAATGGAAAGGGTGTTCTGGCAGGGCTTACTGATATTTCCACGATTACTTCTTCCAGAGAAGTGGATGGAAAGATGGTTCCCTGTGACGGAGAGCTTCGGTACAGGGGATATAATATCCGTGACCTGGTCGATGGCTTTGTGAAGGAAAAGAGATTTGGATATGAGGAAATCGCATATCTGCTGATTTTTGGGCAGCTCCCAAAGAAAGAGGAATTAGAGCATTTTCAAGCTCTGCTGGGAAGCTACCGTACGCTCCCGACGAACTTTGTACGGGATGTCATCATGAAGGCACCGGGAGGTGATATGATGAATACACTACAAAGGGGAGTCCTGACTTTATATGGATACGATGATATGGCAGATGATATCAGTATACCGAATGTGCTGCGCCAATGCCTGCAGCTGACAAGTACGGTTCCGCTGCTTGCAGTATATGGATATCAGGCCTTTAATCATTATAAAGAAGGAAAGAGTTTTTATATTCATTCCGCCAAGCCGGAACTTTCCACCGCGGAAAATATTCTCCGCATGCTCCGGCCAAATAAAAAATATACACCACTGGAAGCGCGGGTACTTGATATTGCACTGGTGCTCCATATGGATCATGGCGGTGGAAATAATTCTACTTTTACCAATCACGTGGTCTCTTCTTCCGGTACAGACACCTATTCAGCGATGGCGGCATCCCTCGGATCCTTAAAGGGGCCAAAGCATGGGGGAGCTAATATTAAAGTAGTCAAGATGTTTGACGAGATGAAGAAGGAGATCAAAGACTGGAAAGATGAGGAGGAGATCCGTAATTATCTGCTCTGCCTTCTGAATAAAGAAAAATTTGACCGAAGTGGATTGATCTACGGTGTGGGACATGCCGTATATTCTATTTCTGATCCGAGAGCCAAGATTTTTAAAGGCTTTCTTGACAAGCTGGCGAGAGAGCAGGGTTATGAGGAAGAGTTCGAATTCTATGACCGGGTAGAGAGGCTTGCGGTCGAGACGATCCAGAAAAAACGGAGGATGTATAAAGGAGTCAGTGCGAATATCGATTTTTACAGTGGATTGATGTACCGTATCCTGGGATTGCCGGATCAGCTTTTCACGCCGATGTTTGCCGTAGCACGTATGGTAGGATGGAGTGCACATCGAATTGAGGAATTAATGAATTGTGACAAGATCATCCGGCCGGCATATCAGAGCGTGGCAATGGATAAAGAATATATTTCAATGGATCAAAGAGAAATGTAACCAGACCAGTGGAGGTAAATATGGAAAGGGAAGATGCCAATAGTTCGGATTGGCAAGAGAGTGAGACACCAAAAGAAGGAGAATTAACTGCGGAAGATTACCAGCAGTTGATCATACAGCTGAGAAAAACCAATGTGCAGTTTCAACAGATGTGCAATATCCCGTCCGGAGAGCTGACCATGCTGATCACGCTTCGGATACTTCTTTTTAAGAAAAAGTTTGTCATACCATCGGATATCGGAGAAACGTTGAGGCTTTCCAGGCCGGCAGTTTCCCGGATGATCCATAATCTGGAGAGAAAGGGATACCTTCAGATGAAGGAAAGTGCACAAGATCACAGAAATGTCATGGTAGAATTTACCAGTAAAGGGAGGAATCTGATCAAGGAAGAGATCGATCAATGCTGTATTCTCCTGAAAAAAGTGGCAAAGCGCATGGGGGAGAAGGATATGCGCATGTTCTTACATTATTATAATAAATTCAGTAATATTTTAGCAGAAGAGTTTCCGGACAGTAGAGGACGATAGAAAAAGACCGGATTGATTTTGCCAGTGGGGAATTTCATAATTAAAATCCTTTCGTTTGTCATGGCGGAAACCCACTTCCCTTGGGAG
>CAVFXN010000057.1:0-3458 GCA_963626755.1 Bacteroidaceae bacterium | reverse complement strand
TGTTATGGTCTCCCATAGTACCTGTAACTTCTTTTGTGATCGTCAGGTCATGTGTAGTATCATTCGTCTTACCATAGTCATTGGTAAAGCCTGTGTCTTTGTTGTCTCCGTTTACTACGACAACGCCTCCAACATAGTATGCCTTGCTAGTATCATTCTGATAAACGTATACATAAACATCTCTTGCTGTTGTGTCGTAAGTGATACCCTCATAGGTGCCTGCGGTTTCTGTTAAAGTGTAGTGATAAATTCCAGTTTCCGTAAATACACTTGCCTTGGTAGATAAGCTTGTAGTATTTGTATAGCTTGCTGCTGGAGCCGTACCTGATGGAGCAAAAGCGATCGAATCTTTTCCGCTTTCAAAATACAGACCACCATCTACTCCCGCTTTTACTACTTCTTCATTATATGTTGTCGCACCAGCAGTAGCTACGGTAAATTTAAAAGAAGTATTTGGAGCAAAAGTATTGCCATCGGTTGTTACTGTTTTTGTGATGTCAACAGAAGTAATAGGATTAGGTTTTTCAGTTGCAAATGCGGTTACCCCAATCATTCCTACTGCCAGTACACCTGCCATAAAGACAGCTGCAAGTCTCTTTGATAATCTTTTTGCATCAATTCTCATTAAGTAGTCCTCTCTTTCTCGTTTTTCATTGTTGAAAAAATATCTAATCAGCGATGGCTTTGTTTCGATCAATCTGCCTCCGGTTACAGGTTGGAACGCCGCAGGATGGTAATAATCTTTCCTTTGATCTCTCTGGTGCTGACCGCCCCAAAGTAACGGCTGTCTTTTGCTCCTTCCCTGTAGTCACAGAGCACGAATACTTCGTCACTGGCAAGACTGACCGGATATTTCACGGTGTCTTTTTCATAAGGGTATGTCTTATAGAAAATATTATTTTCTGCTACCACACTGCCATTGACCTTTAATTCACCTTCGTCTGTGATTTCGACGGTCTCTCCTCCGTGGGCTACTACACGGCCTGCCCGGACTCTCCCGTCTTTTTTAAATACAATGACATCATCACTGTGGAAATCCTTTTCCATACGATAGTAGAAAAGAAGATCTCCGGAGCTGATCCGTGGAAACATGTCATCACTGTTCATCGGTGTGATGCCGAAAAATACACCAAACAGCAACCAGAGAAATACGACCAGGATAACAAGCCGCTGGAAGAAAGATTTCACTTCCGCACGGTCTGCCCGAAGCCTTCTTTCCTTATCGGAAAGAGGCTTTCTGGCACGTCTGGCAGTTCTTTTCTCTGCCGTATCGCTCTGTCCTGTCTGCCTTTCGGCAACTTTTCTTTTGTTTCTAAACACGCTGTCCCGCCTTCTTATCACGAAGTTTCAGGAATCCGAATCCTCCGGCCAGCACAAAGGCTGCTCCGATCAGGAGATACCAGGAATTGCTGCTTTCCTGAAGTCCGCCCGGTACTGCCACGTCTTTATCATTCGTAAATGTGAGATCTACTTTATCTTCTGTTAAGCTGCCTGTCGCTTCACTTGTTTTCTCTTTGCTGTCTCCCGTTCCAATATAAGTGGTATATCCATCAGCAGAGTAATCATTCTCTGCTACAGTATACTGATAATCACAAGGAACTGTGATAGTGATTGACTCGGAATCTTTTAAGGTGAAGCTATACTTTCCTGCATCCTGTGTTAAGGTCTGGGTTGTCGTCCCTTTTGTCGCAGAAAGATCTTCTGTATAAGCAGTACTGTCTTTTGTCAACTTTAATGTAAAAGTAAAGGCTTTATCTGTCTCGCCCATATTTCCGGTAACTGTCTTGTTTACCGTGATGGTCGTATCCTTTGGCTTAACCGCATAATCATTGGTTACGGTGATACAATTGTCATCACTCTGCCCTGAAACGGTGAATGTCCCCTCTGTGACAGTACAGGAATACGTGTCTGTTCCAACCGTACGGGCGGCCTTGGATGCCTCGGTCTCCACTAATCTGTACTCACCTGATGTGATCGTATATCCATCCGTTGCAGAAACAGTCCTCGTCGCACTGTCGTTTCCGGTTACGGAAAGGGTAATGTCTTTTCCTACCTGTTTCCATTCTCCGCTGCTGTCTTTCTTTTTCAGCTGTACCGTGTAACTACCGGTACCGGCATTCTCTGGCAATCCGGTTACCTTCTTCTTCAGGGTCAGCTGGATCGGAGCCCACTGTGCTACCAGCCTGACATGGGTAGGAAGTGCCACCGCCTGCCCTGCCTTCACATCGGTCGGACCGGAATATGTGTCGCTGAAACTCATCGTCGAACTGGACTCGGTATAGATGCATTTATTATACCAGGTCGCTTTCCAGCCGGTAAAATAATATCCTGCGGCTGCCGCCTCCGTCGATGCTGTCGTTGTTACCGTGTTGGCATAATGTCTCCAGTTCTTCACCTGGGAAGTCTCTGTGTAATGATATTTAAACTGCGTATTTGCAGTCAGAACTTTTCCGGAAGCATAGACATTTTTCGAATCCGCTGTCGTCCACTCTGCCGGTTTTGAAAAGGCGGAACTGTTGTCAATGGTTATGTAATCTTTTATGGTTCCATAATCATATTCTACATAAAGCGGGGTCGGCACGTCCGCCACAACGATCAGAATGTAGTATGCCAGGGAACCTTTGTCGTTACTGTTATGACAAAATCCCCTGCTGCTCAGGTCTTTTACTGTCAAGGTATAATTACCGTTCTTTTCATTGTAAGTAGAATTAGACAGGTCAAAATTCGCAATGTATGCATTACCAGCTTTCCATGTAGAACATTTATAAGGTGTCGTGCTGCTATTTGGCACGCAGGCAATCACTACCTTTGTTACATATTTTCCAGGCTCTGCCGTAATGACCAGATCTGCTGTCTTCATATTTTTCGCACTGGCAGTCGGATAATAAGTTGCGATCGAACTTCCACCGCCAGGATTTCCACTCTTATTGGAATTAGCCCCTTTGACCGTCGTCCCGTTTAATGTCACACCGGAAACACCGCTCTGATTTAATCCAGTGGAACCATTGGTCGTATCCCAGTAAACCGGAAGGGTGCCTTTATATGCACTTTCATCAATTTCCGTTCCGGAAGAACTGGTAGAACCGCTTCCTTGGCCTCCCCATCCACCATTATTCACGGCCTGGACACTGTTCGACGTATCTGCGATGTCTGCCATCTTCTCTGCCAAAGCTTCCTGGGCATCGTCATCCAGATCGTCGATATAGGATTGGAATCCCTCGTCTTTCTGGTACTCTTCCCACAACTTCTTTAATTCGGTCTCATCTTCTGTGTCCAGAAGTTTCTGGTACATTTTCTTGTACTCTGCTGTCTTGTCTTCCTCGGTACTCTCTTCTTTGGAATCCTTGCTGGCTTCCGTGCTTTTTTCTTCGGAAGATTTCTCTTCTTCGGTACTCTCTTTTTCAGAAGAGGTGTCTTCTTTCTGGGAAGAGCTTTCTTCTGTTTCTTTGGTATCTTTG
>CAVFXN010000056.1:0-3670 GCA_963626755.1 Bacteroidaceae bacterium | reverse complement strand
GCGGAGCGGAAACGAGGTAGCGCACGGCGAAGCGGGAGCGGGAAGGCGAAGCCCGATTATAGTAATTTTTTATGGTATAGAAGAAATAAAGGAGAATATAAATGAACACACCACTTTCATGGATAAAAGCATATGTTCCGGATTTGGACTGTAGTGTACAGGAGTATGTGGATAAAATGACCTTATCCGGCTCCCATGTAGAAAATGCAGTTTTTCTTGACAAAAATCTGGACAAAATCGTAGTAGGACGAGTTGAAAAGATAGAAAAACATCCGGATGCAGATAAACTGGTAGTCTGCCAGGTCAATATCGGTAGTGAGGAAATCCAGATTGTTACCGGGGCACCGAATGTGTACAAAGGTGCCATGGTACCGGTTGTTTTAGATGGCGGCCGGGTTGCAGGAGGCCATGACGGAAGCCCGAATCCGGAGAACGGGATCAAGATTAAAAAAGGAAAGCTGCGCGGAGTGCCTTCTTACGGAATGATGTGCTCCATTGAGGAACTGGGAAGCAGTCGGGACATGTATCCGGAAGCACCGGAAGACGGTATTTATATTTTTGATGAAAAGAAAGAAGTAAAGCCGGGAGATGACGCAATCGCCGCTCTGGGACTTCGGGATGCCGTCGTTGAATTTGAAATCACTTCCAATCGTGTGGATTGCTTTAGCATGATCGGAATGGCAAGAGAAGTGGCAGCTACCTTTGAAAAACCATTTTATCCGCCACAGGTGAAAGAGGTAGGAAATAAGGAAAAAGCAGAAGACTACATTTCGGTAGAAATACACGATACCGATCTGTGCCCGAGATATACGGCGCGAGTGGTAAAAAATATCAAGCTGGCACCTTCACCGGAATGGATGCAGAGAAGGCTGGCAGCCATGGGAATCCGCCCGATCAACAATATTGTCGATATTACCAACTATGTCATGGAAGAGTACGGTCAGCCGATGCATGCCTATGACTTAGATAAGATCCAGGGACATAAAATCATTGTAAAACGTGCCGAAGACGGGGACGTTTACACGACTCTTGACGGTCAGGAAAGGAAACTTGACCACAATGTACTGATGATCAATGATGCGGCCGGTCCGGTCGGGGTTGCCGGTATCATGGGTGGAGAAAATTCGATGGTCACCGATGAGATCAAGACCATGCTCTTCGAGGCGGCCTGCTTCGACGGAACCAACGTCCGTCTTTCCTCCAAACGAATCGGCCTTCGGACAGAAGCCTCCGGAAAATTTGAAAAAGGCCTTGACCCGGAAAGTGCCCTGGCAGCCATCAATCGTGCCTGTGAACTGGTGGAAGAGCTGGGAGCCGGAGAGGTTGTCGGCGGAGTGGTAGACGTATATCCGAATCCGGTCAAACCGGTCACTATTCCATTTGAACCGGCAAAATATAATCAGTTGCTGGGAACAGATATTGCAGAAGAAGCGATGATGGAATATTTCAAACGTCTGGAAATCGGTTATGATGAAAAAACCAATCAGTTAGAGATTCCATCGTTCCGTCAGGATCTGAGAAGTTCCGCAGATATTGCAGAAGAAGTGGCAAGATTTTTTGGATATGATAATATTCCTACCACACTTCCTCGTGGGGAAGCGACCGCAGGGAAGAAATCCTTTGCCGGAAGGGTAGAAGATGTAGTCAGAAATGTCATCGAACAGAACGGATTTTGCGGAGGAATGTGCTACTCTTTCGAAAGCCCGAAGGTATTTGACAAGCTTCTTTTACCAGATGACGATCCGCTGCGCCAGGCCATCGTCATTGCCAATCCTCTGGGAGAAGATTACAGTATCATGAGGACGATCGAATTAAACGGAATCCTGACTTCCCTGGCAGGCAATTATAACCATAGGAACAAGAACGTCCGTCTCTATGAGATCAGCAATGTCTATCTTCCAAAAGCCCTCCCGCTGACCGAACTTCCGGAAGAAAGAAAGAGACTGGCACTGGGAATGTACGGGGAATGTGACTTTTTCCTGTTAAAAGGAGTCCTGGAAGAAATGTTCTTAAAACTGGGTCTTTCGGAAAGAGTCGAATTTGAACCTTCTCAGAAAAAACCATTCCTGCATCCGGGCAGACAGGCGTTGATCTACGTAGGAGGAACCTATGTCGGCTTCCTCGGACAGGTACATCCGGAAGTCTGTGAGAACTACGACATGAAATGCGAGGCTTACGTCGCAGGAATCGACCTTCCATCGGTAACCGAAAAAGCAACCTTTGACAGGAAATATCAGGGAGTGGCAAAATATCCGGCAGTCAACAGGGACTTAAGTCTTGTCATGAAAAAAGATATTTTTGTGGGCAGCATCGAGAAAGTGATGAAAGAAAAAGGCGGTAAATTACTGGAAAGCATCCAGTTATTTGACGTGTACGAAGGTTCCCAGATTGAGGAAGGATATAAATCGGTCGCATTCAGTCTGGTATTCCGCTCTCCGGAAAAGAGCCTGGAAGCCGCTGAGATCAACAAAGTCGTTGAGAAAATCTTAAAGGAACTGGAAAAAATGGGAGTGGAATTAAGAGCATGATGAAGACAAGCGACTTTTATTTTGATCTTCCCAAAGAGCAGATCGCCCAGGATCCTTTGCCGGACCGGTCGGCTTCCCGGCTCATGGTCCTCGATAAAGAAACCGGGGAGATCACCCATCGGATATTCCGTGATATCACGGAATATCTGCATCCGGGTGACTGCCTCGTCATCAATGACACTAAGGTCATTCCTGCCCGGCTGATCGGAACCAAGGAAGACACGGGAGCCCACATTGAAATTCTTTTACTCAAACGAAAAGAAAATGACATCTGGGAAACCCTGGTAAAACCCGGGAAAAAATGCAGACCGGGTGCGAGGATCGTTTTCGGAAACGGAGAACTTCGGGCGGAGATCGTCCAGGTGTTGGAAGACGGAAATCGCCTGGTGCATTTTGAGTATGAGGGGATTTTTGAAGAAGTCCTGGACCGCCTGGGCCAGATGCCTCTTCCGCCTTACATTACCCATAAATTAAAAGACAAAAACCGCTATCAGACAGTATATGCGAAATATGAAGGCTCCGCAGCTGCTCCGACAGCCGGACTGCATTTTACCAAAGAGCTGCTAGAGCAGATCAGAGAGATGGGAGTCCAGATCGCCCATGTCACCCTCCATGTCGGATTGGGAACTTTCCGTCCGGTCAAGGTGGAAAATGTCCTGGAACATCATATGCATTCGGAATACTATCACGTCACGGAAGAAGCGGCGAAACAGATTAATGATACCAGGAAAAATGGCGGCCGGATCATTGCCGTCGGCACAACCAGCACCAGGACACTGGAATCCATTGCCGATGAGAATGGAATCGTCCATGCCGGGAGCGGGAACACGGAAATTTTCATCTACCCGGGATATCATTTCCGGGCCATTGACTGCCTGATCACCAACTTCCATCTGCCGGAATCGACCTTGCTTATGCTGGTATCCGCATTGGCAGGAAAAGACCATATCATGGCGGCATATGCCGAGGCGGTCAAAGAAAACTATCGTTTTTTCTCCTTTGGAGATGCGATGTTGATCTGTTAAAAATAAATATCAGTGGATGCGTTGCAATTTTTTGTCAGTGTAACGCATCTTTTTTCTTCAAAAAAGGAGGAAATTTTAAGCAACTAATAATATTGACAAATATGATTAAACATGTTT
>CAVFXN010000055.1:0-3721 GCA_963626755.1 Bacteroidaceae bacterium | reverse complement strand
CAAAGATACCAAAGAAACAGAAGAAAGCTCTTCCCAGAAAGAAGACACCTCTTCTAAAAAAGAGAGTACCGAAGAAGAGAAATCTTCCGAAGCAAAAAGCACGGAAGACAGCAAGGATTCCAAAGAAGAGAGTACCGGGGAAAAGAACACCGAAGAAACGGACAGTAAAGAAAAGACAACAGAGAAGTCAGAAGAAGAATCTGAGAGCACCAAAGAAACGAAAGAGGAAAGCAGCGAAGTAAAGTATACTGCCAGCAGCCAGTCCGGAGAGGTTTCTGTGACAGCATATGCACAAAAAGATGCTTTCCCGGAAAATACTTCTATGAAGGTAACCAAGCTGGGGGAGACAGCCTTAAAAGAAGCAGAAAAGAGCCTGAAGGATCAGAATGTTTCCTATGACGGCGTGTTCGGTTACGATATCAGCTTTTATACGAAAGATGGAAAAGAGATCGAGCCATCCCAGGGCAGTGTCCGTGTGAAGTTTGAGATGAATGCAGATCTGCTTCCGGAAGACGCACAGGAAGACACGGTTGTAATGCGCCATTTAAAAGAAACAAAAGATGGAACCGTCGATGTACAGACCGTTGCTGCTGCAGGAGATAAGATCAGCATCGGAGACAAGAAGGTTGAGACAGAGTTTAAGGTAGAAAGTTTTTCTTATTTTCTGATCACGTATAATGATGAAAAAAAGTTAGATGAGCTGGCACCTAGAATCAAGGTGCAGATTGTGGATGATAAGGGTAATGATATCCCGTGTGAGAAATCCATAGAGCTGGATGCAGAGGCCATTACTACAATGAATGGAGTATCCATCGATACTTTGAAAAAAGACTTACAGGGATATACATACCAGGGGACCTATATTGATAAGCCAACTACTTCTGGTGTGTCCGGAACAGCACTTGATAAGATCAGTGTGACAAGAACAACTTCTAATAGCACGGCTTCTTATCAGTGGAAATACACATTAAAAAACAGTAGCACTTCACATAATTTAGGAAGTGCACAGACAGGAGACGGATCGAGCACAACCGCTCCGGTCATCTATATGGTATATCAGTTGAATGCGAAGCTGTATATTCAGGATAATATCCGGAAAACAGATAGCAGTGCCGGTACATTGCAGGCAGTCTGGAAGAGTGAAAAACCGGAAGAGTCTTCGGAAAAGAAGATCGTTTACAAATGGTATAAGTTTACAGATACCAGTGGGGTGCCAACAACAGCAGATGCGGCAGATTCCACGAAATGGACACCAATTACCAGAACAAAAATCACCGGTTCATCCTGGAATATGGATGAAACAGGGGAGAACTTTAATGTTGCTTTAAATATTCTGGCAGATAATCAGAGTGATTCCACGAAAGGGCAGTATTATTACTATATGGTAAGGGCTTACTATGAGGGCAGTGAAGACTATAACAGTGCGATTGGCTCTGCCTTGTCAGATAAAGTGCAATACTATGACAGACTGCAAAATGGAGGATTTGAAAGTCCAACATCCAGTGGGGATGACCAGTATGCAGTTGGAACGAGTGGCTTATACTGGAACACAACCGGTACCGATAAAAAGGTAGAAATTGTTAATGGTGCAACGATTAACGATCAATATGGATTTACATCGAAATCACCAAACGGCACTGCTTATGGATCCAATAATACAAAATTTGGAAAACAGTATGCGGAATTAAATGCAGGGACAGAGGGTGCATTATATCAGGATGTATTGACAGCACCGAAGTCAACCATGTATTGGAGTTTATACCATCGTGCACGTTATAATACGGGTAAAGACACGATGTATCTGATCATCATGCCGACGTCAGCAGCAGAAAAATACACGACCACCGCTGAAATTCTTGCGGCTATTAATAACGGGACTCTGAAAACCGATGCATCAAAAGGAATCCTGGTAGAGAAAATATCAGATCAGGCCTGGACATACCACTCTGGTTCCTATTCCGTTCCGGAAAACCAGTATGCTACAAGATTTTTCTTTGTAGCCGGAAGCACAGCAAGTAATAATAATAAAATAGGAAACTTCCTGGATAATGTAGCATTCAGTACAGAGATTCCAGCTCCGGATCCAGGAAAAGGCCAGATTCAGGTGGAAAAAACGGTAAAGGGATTATCCGAGACAGAAATCAAGAACTATTCGTTGGATATCACGGCGAAACTCGGCACAACAGAAACAAAGAAAACTGTGGATACGTTTTATAAGCAGACGGATGGCAGCTATAAAGCTACGGTAGTATTTCAGAATATGGCTGTAGGAAACTATACAGTATCGGAAAGCAACACCCAGGTAACAGGATACACTTTAAGCTCCACTCCGACTACGGGTACACAGTCTGTAACAGTTAACGATGGTGCAACCAGTACGACATCCTTCACCAACACCTACACTCCAAATAAGGAGAGCCTGAAGATTACCAAAAAGATTACAGGTCTTTCTAAGACCCAGGCAGAGAGTTTAAAGAATGCTCTTACGTTTGATGTGAAAGATACAGAGAAACAAACGGTAGATGTGGAATTTACGGCTTCTGAGTTAACAGAAAGCTCAGGGACTTACACTTATACCCTGACAAGTAAGGACAAGGTTTTAGAGCCGGGTAAAGAATACACGATTTCTGAGATAACTGGTACAGCGGATGTGAACGGATATCAATTGACAGCATCCGAAGCACAAACCGTCACACCGGAGCAAGGAAAGGATGCAGAAGTTTCCTTCACCAATACCTATACGCAGCCAACCTTAACGGTAAACAAGACAGTTACCGGAAATATGGGCGAGACAGGTAAAGACTTTACTTTTACATTAACGTTGACAAAAGACAGTACCGCTTATACAGAAGATCTTTCTGCGACAAAAGGAACGACAACCCAGACCTTAACACAGGATGCAGGAGAGTATAGCTTCACCTTAAAGGATTCCGAGTCGATCACCATCACGGTGCCTTATAATTATACGTACACTGTGACAGAGGCAGACTACTCTTCCGATGGATATACAGCCTATATTGGAACGGGAGACAGTAAAAAGGAATCAAGGGAAGCATCAGGCGATTTAACAGAAGATAAAACAGAGACATTTACAAATAAAAAAGACGTGGTAGTACCAGGCGGCCTTCAGGGCAACAGTAATTCCTGGTATCTCCTGATCGGAGCAGCCTTTGTGCTGGCCGGAGGATTCGGATTCCTGAAACTTCGTGGTAAGAAGGCAGGACAGCGTGTTTAGAAACAAAAGAAAAGCTGCCGAAAGGCAGACAGATTGATCGAAACAAAGCCATCGCTGATTGGATATTGTTTCAACAATGATTGCTCTTGCAGGAGCTATGGCATTCTTCTTCCTTCGCAGAAGAAACGAAGAATACTAAAAAACTGCTTTAAAAAAGATTTTCAAGACTCTGAAAACATGACGAAAATGAAAAAGGGAGGACTAAATTAATGAGAATTGATGCAAAAAAATTATCAAAAAGACTCGCAGCAACTTTTATGGCAGGTGTACTGGCAGTAGGAATGATTGGTGTAACCGCATTTGCAACTGAAAAACCTGATCCTATTACTTCTGTTGAAATCACAAAAACAGTAACAACCGATGGCAAGACTTTTGCTCCAAATACTTCTTTTGAATTTGCCGTAGCAGCCGCTGGTGCGACAACATATAAAGAAGAAGTAGTAAAAGCGGGAGTAGATGGTGGTCTGTATTTTGAAAGCGGAAAAG
>CAVFXN010000054.1:0-4143 GCA_963626755.1 Bacteroidaceae bacterium | reverse complement strand
CCACATTTTTTCAGGCAATTAAGACTCTGAATCCATTTGATATCATGCTCATCAAAAACGCGGTAATTGTGCTGATCGCGTTTTACATTGGGAACAAGCCCTTCCTTACAGTAAAATTTCAGATTTTCATATGTCATATTCGTAAGCTGACAAGCCTCTTTCATCGAATACATAAAAATTCCTGCTTTCTTCAAAAAAGTTCTTGACCGGTAGCAACTACCGACTATTACAATCATAGTGCACTGAGCATCTCGTTGTCAACATGCAAATTTATAAGAAAGGAAGGTATCCCTATGGAATACATTACTTTAAGCAATGGCGTAAAAATGCCACAACTTGGCTACGGTGTCTATCAGGTTACGCAGGACGAATGTGAACGCTGTGTACTGGACGCTCTGAAGGTCGGCTACCGTTCTATCGACACAGCACAAAGCTATTTCAATGAGGAACAGGTCGGCACGGCAATTGAAAAGTCCAGAATTGACCGCAAGGACATTTTCCTAACCACTAAGGTCTGGGTAGAACACTATGGCTATGAGGAAGCAAAAAAGTCCGTGTTAGAATCCATGCGAAAGCTTCGCACTGACTATCTTGATCTTTGTCTCCTGCATCAGCCGTTTTCCGATTATTACGGTGCATGGCGGGCACTGGAGGAACTGTATGAAGCCGGAAAAATCCATGCCATAGGTGTCTCTAATTTTTATCCGGATCGTCTGGTGGATATCTGCTCCTTTGCCCGAATCCGTCCGATGGTCAACCAGGTAGAGACACACCCCTTTAACCAGCAGATTGAGGCAAAAAAGTGGATGGATAAGTACGGTGTACAGATTGAAGCCTGGGCACCCTTCGGTGAAGGCCGCGGCGGTATGTTTGGGAATCCTGTGCTGAATGAAATCGGTGCAAAATACCATAAGAGCGCAGCACAGGTCATCCTCCGCTGGCATCTGCAGCGAGGCGTGATCATCATTCCGAAATCCACCCACATCGAACGGATGCAGGAAAATCTGAATGTCTTTGACTTCACACTTTCCGAGGAAGACATGGCTTCCATAGCAGCGCTGGACACGAAAGCCAGTGTCTTCTTCTCCCACTATAATCCTGCCATGGTAGAGTGGTTTGCCAAGATGGTAGAAGAACGAAAGCAGAACCACGACTGCTCCAAAGAGAAAAAAGACTGGTAGGGAGGACGTTAGGATGAACTATGTAACTCTGAATAATGGCATCCAAATGCCGCTGGTCGGCTACGGCGTTTTTGAAATCCCTGCGGAACAGACTGCTGGATGTGTGTTCGATGCGCTGGAAACCGGCTATCGGCTGATTGACACTGCACAGGCCTATTATAATGAAAAAGAGGTCGGTGACGGCATTCAGCGGGGCATCCGAGAGCTTGGTATTCGCCGTGAGGATATTTTCCTTACCACAAAGGTTTGGGTAACGGAATTCGGCTATGAAAAGGCAAAGGTCTCTGTGGAAGAATCTCTCCGTAAGCTCCAGACCGACTACCTTGATTTGGTACTAATTCATCAATGCTTGTCTGATTATTATGGTGCCTATCGTGCTCTTGAGGATTTATATGATGAAGGCAAGATCAGAGCCATTGGCATCTCCAACTTCAGTGCCGAGCGTATGGCGGACATCGCAACATTTAACCGTGTTCTCCCTGCGGTTAACCAGGTGGAAACCCACCTGTTCTGGCAGCAATATGATCTGCACGAATGGATGGAAAAGTACAACATCCGGCATGAGGCATGGGGGCCGCTTGCCCAGCACCGATTAAAAGAAGTACTCGAAAGCCCCATTGTAAAGCGTATTGCAGCCACACACGGTAAAACACCCGTACAGGTTGCCCTAAGACAGCATGTTCAGCGCGGCATTGTGGTAATCCCGAAGAGCACACACAAGGAACGTATGAAGGAAAATCTGAATATTTTTGATTTTGAGCTGACTACCGATGAAATGGAACAACTCAGAACACTGGATGAAAATCGCTCCATGTGGGCGGAATATGATGATCCCATGATTGTGCAGTATGCCATGGAAACACAGTAAAAAAACCAGCTCCTGCTGTTTTTATCAGCAGGAGCTTTTGCGTTTTCCACGATGCGAGCGAAATTGGATATAATTCTGGATTAACCATCGTTTACACAAAATATTTTACGCTATCCGCGAAATGCCCTCTGCAGTGGTCTGTTCCTTGGTGCTAATATATCCGGATGTCTTAATCTTGCGGTCACTTCTCGCGGTGTGGCGAAGTCCCGCCAGCATCAGGCCGATGCAATGTTCGGCCACGGCGGATGCGTTGACTGCCCGGTTATTACAGACCATGACACCTGCTTTTTTCGCTGCTTCCATCTCAATCTTGTTATAGCTTACGCCTTCAGTATGAATCATTCGAAGGTTCTCACAGGACCGAATGATATTCCCCGAGACTGCGTGAATCGAATCCGCAAAGAGTACGTCAGCGTCTTTCGCTACTTCGATCACTTCCTCATCCGTATAAGGATACGGTCTGTTAGTGATGCTCCATTCTTCCGGCCACTTCACGCCATACTTCTCGAATCGGCTTTCCGGTATTAGACTAACTATTTTCATCTCATTTTCCCTTATTTTTTACCTCCTTTATTGCTATATCAACTAGGGATACTTTCTCTAAGCTAACTCTTCAAGCTCTTTTTCCTTTTCTTCCCACGGCTCATACGGTGCGCTCATAATAGCAAGAAGATCTACACCCTTTGATTTGAGGTATGCCTTTCTAACGAGCAGATAAGCATAACCGATAACTACAGTTGCTACAGAAGCAATCCACACACCACCTGCAGTTGTTTTTACAAGTGAATATGCTTCATACATGCATAATGCAAAAGCAATCACCATAATTGTATACAGAAAAGGATCAGAGAACTTAATTGGTGCGTGCTTATAGCAATTAGGATATTTTTTCTGGACCACAATTGCTGGTATAAATTGTACCAGTGCAATAATAATTGCGATTACTGATGAAACGCTCATCAGTGTACCAATTGGGAGATTAAAGACTACTATGAACATCGATGCAAGTACAATTAACAGCAGGGATGCTACAGATACATTGTGCTTATTTGTCTTATTGAAAACATCTGGCAACACCTTATCTCTCGCAATAACGGATAAACTTACCATTCCTGCAAGGATGCTACCAGTGATTGTCGTTGCTAATGCTGTTAGCGCACCGCCAATCATGAACAGAAGGAATACTCCGTGTGGCATGAACATTTTAGCGATATCTGCAAGAGACGTAATCTTATCAGGAGAAGTTACTCCTGTCGTTACTACAGACAAGAAGATGTAGATAAATGCTACGACCAGTGTAGAAAGTACAAATGCACGGAATACATTTTTTTGTGGATTCTTCATGTCCTCGGCATAATAGATACTTACATATCCACCAGTCATGCAAGACCCGATCAAGCCAAGTACTGCGCCAAAGTCAGTGAAGGACATATGCGAAAAGCTAAACACTTTGCCAATCGTAAAGTATTCTGGTTTAACATCTGGGATTCCAAACAGAATGAAAATACCTAAAGCTACAATCAATACAATTACCATGATATTGTTGACCATTGCACTCGTTCTTACACCAAAGAAGGCCAAAATACCGAAAATTGCCAGAATTCCTAGTGCAACTACAGTACCATTACACGGCATAAGTACTCCCACGTATTGCGCAAAAACCTGTGCAAGAAGTGCTAGTACAAATACATTAAACAGCACTTGAAGAATCTGCAAGTAACCCAAGTATGGATTAACCAATCTTGTCAAGTACATATAAAAGCCGTTTGATGCCGGGATTGCAGAGCTTGGAATCATTGCAGGGGTATAACGAATAAGTATTTCAATGGCTGCGACAACGCAAATCAGAACAAGCGTTGGTCCTGCAGCCTGCGCAGCACTCGGCATAGATCCAAATATGCCGACGCCAATGATTGTACCTACGCAAAGGCAAACGACTGTGAATAGTCCTATTTTCTTCTCATTATTATCTTTCATTTCTTTTTACCTCCAAAACTGCATTTTTCAAAGAGTCAAGATTTTTAATCAGTTCTGCTCTATATAATGGTCCCCTTTATCAAGACACATTTTCAAAATTTTATCGTGAACGCCAAC
>CAVFXN010000053.1:0-4622 GCA_963626755.1 Bacteroidaceae bacterium | reverse complement strand
TGAAATATTGAATTTTCAAGGCTCAACACACCTTATTGGTGTGGGAAGTTTGAGTAAGGAACATTATATGTTTCATCAGCAGCACCGGAAAAATAATACCGTATTATTCTGCGGATTGCAGTCAGAAATCGGTAGTGCAACAGACTTTATTGCAGACCGAGATCAGAACATTGCAGCTGACATTACAAATGAAATCTTTTTCAAAGAGCTGTTCAGTGATCTGACAGAGAATGAAAAGAAAATCGTGAGTGATTATTTCATCATGGGAAAACAGTTGAAAGAAACAGCAGAAGAACTTGGAATCAGCACTCGCCAGGTAAGCAGGAACAAGAACAGTGCTTTAGCAAAAATGTTGAAGAGAATGAAAGCAGCTGGCTATGAATCTTATGCGGAAGCGGCTGATGATTTTCTGCAGGAGAGTGATTATATCCCAACACTGATGGAGACACAGAACTCTATTATGAAGAGACGCTCAGGAGAAGTGAGATTGCCATCTGATCATAATGGTAATAAATAAACGTAATTGAATATCCAATCATCAAAAGGGGCACTGGAGAAATCCAATGCCCTACTTTAATTTCAGTATATCATTCGGTGTGCAATCCAGAAATTCACAGAGTTTTGCAAGTATTGTGAAGTCAATCCGGGTTACTTTATTTTTGCAGTAGTTGTTAAGCTGTGTACGCTGTAAATTACAGGCTTCACAAAGCTTATTTTTACTGATATTCTTTTCTTTAAGTAGATTTTCCAAATCCATATATACGATCATGCTGACACCTCATCTTTTTCTAAAATTATAAATACAACTGTATTGAAAAATAAGATGTGCTGTCATACACTTGTATTATGATACAGGGGCACGGAGGAGAAGGAAGATGAAAAAAAGGTGGTTTATCTATTTGATAATCGGTATAATAATGATTACAGGTGGTTGTCTTGGATATTTGCAATATGGACGTGATATGGATGTGTATGGTTCCTATGCAATGACGGCGGACAATTACCATGAGGAGCGTTTGACGATAGTGGTGAATAAACTGCATGTAGCGGATCAGAAAGCATGTGCAGAAGAGATTGTGAAACGCTGCAGAGAAAATTCATTTAAAAGTGTGCGGTTCAGCTATGATCAATCGGTTCCGAATGCGTTATATGTCACAGTGTATGCCTCAAAGTGGCAGGCAGAGAAAGGAAAGCAGATGTTTTCATTTTCTTACTTGCCGGAGGACAGTGAGGGAACGTATAATATTGTTAACGATTCGGATAAATTTATGTTGAAGCTGGAGAAATAACACAGCTGATATAGCTTAGAAGAGTAGGAGTGAAAGAATGGTAGAGGATACATTGTTTTCCGGTGAATCGAAAAATATAGAGTACAAAGTTACCTTGCCAGATAAAAGTGAAAAGTACATGAAAACAATTGTAGCTTTTGCCAATACACAGGGTGGAAAGTTGATTGTTGGTATAGATGATAAAACACATCAGGTTGTAGGTGTGGAGAGTGATACATTGTTTCAGATGATGGATGGAATTGCAAATGCGGTTTCTGATTCCTGTGTACCGCAGATTATCCCTGATATTGAGCCACAGACAGTGGACGGGAAAACGGTCATTGTCGTATCCGTAGAAGCAGGGAAGAACCGACCATATTATCTGAAATCAAAGGGAAAAGAAAATGGCACTTATATCCGTGTGGCGGGCACTTCCAGACAGGCATTTCCAGAGAAGATAAAAGAGCTGGAAATGGAAGGAGCCAGAATATCATGGGATGAGCTTACCTGTGTAGGTTATCCTGTTTCGGAAGAGGCTACGGAGAAACTTTGCCAGGATATCAAAAAGTTCCGGAAGAAAGCAGGTGTGGCAGAACATTCCGTAAGAAAAGAGCAGCTGATCAACTGGAAGATTTTGAAGCGGAGCGAAGGACAGCTTCTGGCAACAAATGCCTATGCATTGTTGACTTCAGATTATTTTCCATTTTCAAAAACGCAATGTGCGGTATTCAAAGGAACAGACCGTGCAGTATTTCTGGATAAGAGAGAGTTTACAGGTCCGATTTATACACAGATCGAGGAAGCAGTAGATTTTGTATTGAGAAATATCCGACTTGGAGCAACGATTGACGGACTGGTGAGAAAAGAAAAATATGAACTTCCTCCTGAAGCGATCAGGGAAATGATTATCAACGCCCACTGTCACCGTAATCTGTTAGATGAATCATGTATACAGGTTGCAGTTTATGATGACAGGCTGGAAGTGACTTCTCCGGGTGGACTGTATAATGGTTTGACCTATGAAGAAGTTATGAACGGTCATTCCAAGATCCGGAATAAAGGCATTGCCAACATATTCAGTCAGATGGGACTTGTTGAGGCATGGGGAAGCGGAATAAAAAGAATCCTTAATGCCGCAGAAGAGTATGGACTTCCGAAGCCGAGATTTCAGGAATTTGATAATATGTTTCGGGTAGAGTTGTTTAGAAACAATTCCATGATAGAGCCGGAGAAAAAGTTCGGAGAAGATTCGGAGAAAGGCCGGAGAAAAGTCGGAGATAAAACGGAGAAAATTCTGGATTATGAATTAACAGACACACAGAAAAAAATCGTGAATTTGCTTCTTTCCGATAAACAACTATCAGCAGCAAAAATAGCAGAACAATTAGATTTGAGAAGTCGAAGCATAGAAAAGAATATTAAGAAGTTAAAAGAGTATGGTATACTTATAAGACATGGTTCTCCTAAGAGCGGCTACTGGGAGATTGTAGAAAAATAGTGGGATGATAGAAAATGAAGGTTAAATTAGAAGATGTACTAGAAGCAATGGATTTTATGAATGATGATACGCAATACAGGGAAGAGGAGCTTTTAGAAGATTTAAAGATAGATTGTACGACTTAAATCTGGAACAAAAGTGGTATGATTATCGGGATCGTGCCTATGAACGTATTGCAAAAGAATGGTGCGAAAAATATAACATTGATATTGTTGAATGATTAAAAAGTACTTACGCAGGCTTTTAACAATACTTTTGCATTAAGGTGAGACATATTTAGTGCTAATCCAACAGAAGGAGTAGATTTATATGCTGAATATATTTTATGGAGACATGAAAGAAGCCATTTATAATACGGCATCATACTTTAAATATGATTATGAAGACGAGTGGATTGTTGATCCATTTGTAAAAGAGATGATAAAAGGTGTGGATAAATCTACTGTTTTGGCATGTGGAGTGATAGACAGTCCAATTCTGGGGAAAATACCACCGGTAGAATTGTCTGGTGGTGTAAAAACATTGATTCTTGTGAAATTTGAAAAAGACAAAATTTTCAATGCATCCACCTGTGGAGATAATTGTGCGAAGTGGTTATTAAAAATAGCAGAAACGGAAGACCGTACAGTTAATCTGCGTCATTTAATGGATTTTGGGACAGAGCCGTTTACTATCCATATATTAAATACGGATCAATTGTACACTCTATGGATGAACTGGTATCTATTGCAGGAGAATTTGTGTAATACCATGTTACAAAAGAGAGAAATGTACTAAAAAAGGGAATAAACTAATGAGTGTGAAAGAAAAAGGAGAAATATTGTGACTGAACAGAAAAAAATGCTATTTGGTAAGCACGCATATGCAACAATTAAAAGTGCAAAACGAATTGATTGTTTAACAAATACATCTTATGATGTAGCAGCTCAAAAGGCAGATGATAGAATAGAAGAGAATAATCGTGAGTATGCAGCAACTTATAATCGAGCTACAATGTTTTTTGCAAAATCATAAACAGATTGATTATTTTTAAGTGGATTTTAAGGTAATAATCGAATGATTATTTTAGTGTGCCACTACCGAAGTCGTTGAAGTGTGGAACTATAATATTTGAAAATAGAAGAAAAAACATATTGACATATTGTAGTAATCAGTAGTAAACTGTACTTGTGGAAGGGAAGTGATATGTTTGGCAAGAAAGACACCAAAAGATGGTAAAGAAGAAAACATACGAGTACGGGTGACTCCGGAACAAAAGCAGAGACTCGTTGAGTATGCAGAGCGACATTATCAGAGTATGAGCGGTGTTGTGTGTCAGGCATTGGATCTCCTCTACGCAAGAGAAGAGCAACAAAATAACAAAGAGTAGAATGGAGTTATTTTGGAGTTTATCTCTTCATGAACAGTACGGAAAATATAAATTTCCGAACAAACGTTCGATTTTAAAACCGTTAATTATGTGTCTTGCGTGCTATGGAACGTAGTCCGCAAAGGAGTTTGAATAAAAAGAGAAGTTGAAAGAACCCAGTATTCATGACAATGGGGAGGACCGCTGCGTAGCAGGTGAGGGACCCCATTGTATATGCGGGTTTCGAGACTTTCTAATACTGATTTGATAACAAAATGATAACATTTTGATAACGGAGATTATTATAAATAATCCGAATGGTTATCAGGTTTGTTTCTGGTTAGACTGAAAAAAAGGTCTTGCTGAGCTAATGAAAATTAGCTTGGCAAGGCCTTTTTTGCACTGCATCCGTAAGGAACTGCCAGTGGCAGGTCCTATAGGTGTATCCGATTATCTAAAGTCACTCCACCTGTTGTCGCAATGAAATATGAGGGACTCCACAGAGGAA
>CAVFXN010000052.1:0-7513 GCA_963626755.1 Bacteroidaceae bacterium | reverse complement strand
AGATTGATTATATCTTATTAGCCACTGCTGTTACAACTATAGTTTATCACAACACACCCACAGACGTCCTAGAGCGTTTTCAACCATATATCGAACTATCCAATCTGGAGTAAAAAGTTGCGTTTTGGCCGCTATTTCTTCCTTATTAACTTTACCGTGACCTTTAACTTTTTTATCAACTTTAGCTTTAGGTTCAATATTGTAATACTGGTACAACCAGCCGATAATCTGTACCTGATCCTGCCAGTCTTCCTCCGGAATCAGTTCAATCATCTGCTGAATTACGCTGCCTTCACGAAGAAGATTGTCAGGGAACAACAGCTCGGTATAATCAGAGATTTTCTGGAACATGCCAGGTAGCACGCTATTCAGTGCATTACACTGAGTGATCAGAAGATACTTATAGAGTTCATCATTGTCATTTGCTTCCTTGTAAGCATAGACCTTCTCCATGTCGAGACCGTCTAAATCCAGATGAATTGCCTCTGTCAGGATCTGCGGTTTGAAGGCATTATTCTCATCCGTAAAAACACGCACTCTGCTAGGAAGATAGCCATTGACCTCCATGAAACGCAGAGCGGAGAAACGGTTAAACCATGTGTAGGCAACCTCCTCCATGACCTGCTCGTATCCTTTTTCTTTTATCTGCGTGATCAGGGCAGCTCTTTGTTTCCTTTCTGTAGAAGAGAGTAGATGTCCATTCACACTGTCATCATTTGGATTTCCGACTTCTTTATCGGAAATGCCATATTTGAGTGCCCTCTGGCCCACACGGGAGATCAGCTCTTTGCGGGCCTCTGTGGCAAATTTTTTAATCGCATTCTTATTCATATAGCGGTCTCCTTAGCTTAATTTGATTCCGTCGCAATCCTTCATCATTGCTGTAAGATAAGTCCTCATTCGCTCTACATATGCATCGATGTCTTCCTGGCTTTCCAGAGTCTTGGAAGGGAACTGCTGTCTATATACAGTCTTTATCATTTTCTTTGGTTTCGGAGTTGTTGCCGTATTGCCACTGCTGCTTTTCGGAGTTGCAGCAGGCTTCGCTGGCTCTGCCGGTTTCTTCATTGTATCCATGCGATCTACGGTCTCATCCTTATAAGACCACATCTGAGGCACCAGCCCGTCAAGAAGCTGCAGGCTTTCTAACTCAGCAACTCTTTCTTTCTGTTGATCAAAGTATTTATCCGCCCTCTCCAGGAGGGATGCACACTGGGCATTGCCACCTTCTGTAATATGAATCTCAGACAAACACTGACGGATAATCTCAAGAATCTCTGCACGCTTGGCTTCGAGGAGTCTTCCATGACCTTCGCGCACGGTATCCATCAAACCATTCAGTTCCGGGATGCGTTTATAAACGCTGCTCTTTCCTGCTTCTACTACAGTAATCAGGCGAATCTGATTCAGTGCCTTATTTGCTTCTTCTTCCTTCTGCAGGTATGACAAATCATTTTTAAGGCTTGTCTCCATGCGAACAGCAGCATCAAATACCTGTACCTGGTTTTTGAAGAAGCCTTCAACATTCTGCATATCATCCTTGTTGTCTAAGAGGTTATCTTCCTCTTTCAACAGTCTGTCAATCAAAGCTGTATTATCTTTACGCTGAGATAGCACGCTGTCCATAAGCTTGATTGCTTCCAGCACCAGGGAATGATCCGGATATTTATGTCCTTCATAACGCTTATCCAGTTCTTCATAATGAGCTTTCTGGGTTTCAAATTTATCAACAATATATTTTACAAGTCCGTCCTCATCATTCGGAACATCCATTACATCAAAGTATTCTCGAAGCAGATCCTTGACTGTACGCATCTTTGTTGCAGTAATGACCTGACGCTTTGCGATACTGGTCTTGCCAATCTCACTCTTCTTACGGAGCATGTCCGGAAGTTTCGGATTGCTTGGCTGGATAGTTTCCCCGCCATATTTCACCGTAACCTTCTGATCATAGATCAGCATTGCAGCTACCACAGCTATATCGATTTCCTTCCAGCCATATGGGATTGCCTGGTAACGACTCTGCACATCTGCCATAGAAGTAGGAAGCTTCTTGGCGTCCTGCATCTCCAGATATTCTTCCATCTTCACTGCTGCGTCATGGTTCTCTTCCAGACCTGCCATAGTGCCATTCAAATGTTCCCCTCGAAGCACTGCCAAAACATCTGCATCTGTATCCGCATTCTTAGTAATAAGTCCAAGTTCGCTGTAAACATGAGTAACCAGATACTCAAGAGCCTGATCTAGCTTGCTCTTAGCATCGCCACCCTTGATTTCAATGTGCTCTCCATCCACATAGAACTCTGCACCAATGATTGCTTTCTTCAGATCTTCCTCTGCTGATGTCTCATACTTCGTAGCTTCATCCTGATGGTTGCGGATAATGTCCTGCACGGATTTTGGAAGCTGTGCCACATTACGCTGCTTCACATATTTACGAACCTTCATCGCCTTTTCCAAAGACTCGTAGTAAGGCGTTTCTGAAAGCACAACGATAGCCTGATTCTTTGACTCTGTCATAAGACGAAGTTCAGTCTTTTCTACAGCATCTGTTGCTACCGTCATGATCCGGAGTCTCATGCCACCCGTCACAGAACCAATGCTTGTGGTGTCTACCATCTGGTCAAATGGAAAGTCATATTTCCCGTGACGATATTTTTTTGTTGTATAAATATCAGCAAAAATCATCTGGCCGATACGCTCCACGATAGCAGAGGTATCCACCTGAGTATTCTTGTAAATGTCTCTTTGAATATCCTGTTCCTCATCGGTCAGAAAGTTATAAGTATCCGCGGTTCTTCCGATATAATTCTGGCTCAGCAGGCGATCCAGGCTTGCTCCCACCGTCTGTCTCATTGTAATCTTGTCGATGCGGATATCATCAGCCATGAGAATAACGATATTATCCAGATTTGCTGGAATATCATCTACGTAACGGATAAGATAAAGGAGCTTTAATACATCCACATCCTGCTGCTCGATGCCATCACCATTGTCAGCTGCCTTCTGGCAACGCTCGATTACACGACGAATAGAGCTGTCAAGGAATGTGTGCACGGTATCATAAAAAAGGTAGAACGGTGCCAATGCATACTCGTCCTTATTCTGAATCTTCTGTGCTGCCTCCTGAAATCCGGAAAGCATGGAACGCTCACCACCAGAAAGATGCTTACCAGAGTTGCCGTGCTTACGAATTTCTGCAAATACCTTCTGCATGATAATGAACTGGTAAGGCACAAACGGGAAGTTTCTGGTAAAGTCCTGCGGCCCTGTGTATCCCTTAATATCCAGCATTGCATCTGTAAAGCTAAAGAGATTACGGAGAACAGAATCATTCTGGTTATAAACCTGCTCCAGTGCCGGTTCTACCTCCGGCTTTTTCTTCAGAATACGCTTCTGGATAACTTCATCCGCTGAGGAAGAAGTCAAAGAAAGTCTTGTTTTGAAACGAGCCTGTATACGAGAGAACTCATTTTCACGAGCCTTGATAATCTCATCGATGGCTTCCTGGCCAGTACAAACAACCCAGATCTTACCGCCACATTCACTGCCGATTTTTTCGACCAGGGACTGTAAGTTAATCAGAAGATCGGTATCACCACCTACGTACTGTCCGACCTCGTCCACCATAAATAAAAGGCGGAAATCGTCCGGCTTATTATCTACATACTCTTTCATCTCAGATACAAGCTGGGCGATACTTGTCTCCACGGTCTCAGTTCCATTAAACCAGTTACGGGCTGCATCCTCACTCATGCCGAGAACTTCTTTTAAGGTTTCAACAACGTCATCTTCAAAGAAGGCGAAGGCATCTCTGGATTCAATCCAAGGTCCGCCATTCTTTTCTTCGAATACACGACGAAATTCTGCTGTCTTCCCACGTTTCTCAACAAACTGCTCCAGCTTTGCTACCTTCAGATTCTCGCCATAGAATCCCAGATAGTTATAGAACATCTTTGCAAAAACACGAAGCACAGCAGTCTTGTCTTTATTGATGGATCCTTCAATATCAATATTGAAAAGGATTGTATCCGTATGCCCATTTGTAACAGAATCGATCAGCATAAAAGTCGCCGGATCATCTTCAAATTTTTTACGGAATCTCTCTATGGTACGTACTCCCTGTACCTCTCTATTAGCAAGCAGGTATGAGAGCATCTTCAGAAAATGAGATTTACCACTTCCAAAGAATCCAGAGATCCAAACACCGATATCTGCGGTTCCTTCATGGAAGGATTCTCCATAATTATTAAAGAAAGTAATGAAGTGTTTCTTTAAATCTCTGGTAATGACGTACTCATCTAATTCCTGAACAAGGACATCCTCCGTGTCCTGGTCAACCTTAACAACGCCGTTGATTTTACGATTAATATCCTCTTTGAATAATTGTTCAATAACCATGTGGGGATCCTCCTCAAATCACATTGAAAGCTCGGTAGTAGGAATTCTTTTTCAGACGGTTAAACAGCTGTACATCACGGCCATCATAAGTGCCTGGATAAAATACCAGAATCGGAACATCCGGAAATTCCGGCTGCATTGCATTTAACAAGTCATGGACTCGGATAAATGGAAATGCATCTCCTACTCCTGTGATAACGAGTACGTCACCCGCTTCATGTGGTTCATATTTCATTTTATTTACAAAAGCCGTATTGTTGGCCATACGGCTCATTTGTTCTCTAATAAATTCTTTACCCTTTTTATCTTCCATCGCCGGTATTGCTTTTGCGATACGCTTGTCTTCACAGATAGAAAGGAAGACCTCATACAGATTGTGTTCAATTAGATGACAGTTCATGGATTGATCTGTCATAATCTGTTCGATAAAATGTCTGACCATCATTTCCTCTGATGGGTCATAACAGAAGATTCTTATATTCACCTCATTGCTCAGACCCTTGCCCTCTAAAAACTCCGGCTCCTGCATCAACGCTCTGAGGTTATCCAACCTCTCTTTTAATTCACTCATTTAGGCTATCCTCCTTACGCAAAGCAATTGAATGCAGGAAGTGCAATCTCATCACCATTTGCCCGGATTGCATTTTCCAACACTGGCTGAAGCCATACTGGATTAAGCTTTGTCGCTCTGGTGCTATCGATGTATTCATTCTCTACAAGTATCTTTGTAATGACCTGGTTTAACTTCGTGATCGTAGAATCACTCCAAGTTGCTACCAGATCATCCTGCTCTTGTAAGCGTAGAAAATAGCTATTCAGATCTATCTTACCGAAAGTGGTGTCCGATAATCTGTACTTCTCACCAATGACTGTGATCATAAAATCCCAAACCAATCGGTAATGCTTCATCATGGCATACATACAGATCTGTTTTGCTATATCTGCAGGTTGGCTTGCAATTGCCGCAACCAGAGATTCATCTCCCAAACTTTTCAGTCTGGCAATACAAGTTCTTGCCATCTGTCTAATTGATTTTTCTGTGGGATATTGGAAAAGATTTTCTTCTACAATCTTCTCAATAATTTTCTTTTCCTCCAGTCCTTCTTCCAGCAGTTTTGCAGTAGTCCTCATCTCATAAAAAAGGAACTGTTCTCTGGTAATCTGTCCCGAACCTTTATATGGACTGTTTATTTGACTTGCTGGCATATGCCACCTCACTTACTCTGAATCAGTTTTATTTTTGATATATTTTCCACTCTTGATTCTAGCGTCTTTCGGTTTCTCAGCATCCTCTGGAATCGCCCAATAGGATCCGATCTTCACAGCTCCTTCGACTCTGCCCTCATTGCATAATCTCTGTATACGTCTTCTGGTAATTCCCCATCTCTCTGCTGTCTGACTAACCGATAAATATTTCATGTGGATCTCCTATTTTCAATTATCTGAAATCACTCAAAAAAATTACAACTACACAAAATATATTATAGCCACAACCACGAACAAAGTCAATCCAACTGCGTCGGTCGAGAATGACACCTTGCTAATATTTGCTGGCAAAGGAGCTCCGCGAACCCCTGCATCATCTCACCGATTGCTGCAACACACTAAATCAGAAAGTCGAGGAAGAACATGGCCGTTATGAAACACATTGCCATCACACCAAACGTATCGCTGTCACAGGGGAGGCTTAGAGTAAAATTTTAGTTGGCAAAAAATAAGGAAGAGGTTGAAATCTCTTCCAAATCTAGTTTTTTGTTAAGAATAATATAATAAAAAAATGCATTTACAAAAAAAGACTATTATGGTATTCTGAAATCAGATTTAAATATATTCAATCTAAATACAATATAATTTATGCATAATATATCGATACTAACGAAAAGGGGATGGTCTATCATGGGAACAATATAAATATCATGACGATTCGCATTGTAGACAAAACACTTATGCTTTAAAGGGGGAAAATTTTTATGAAGATTAAGAATATGTTTTTATCGTTTATAATAATATGTAGCATGATAATTGGTCTTCCTTTTGTATCTTATGCGGCAGAATCAGTTGATGGAAATGGCCAAGACAATATCAAATTATCAAATACAACACAGCCACTTTCAGATTTTTCTTTTATCAAATCTTCCACTATTAAAACATTTAAAGAAAATGGTGGTGGTTATAATATTACAATTACAGATACACCATCTCAAAATCAAAATAGCAGGGATATGGAAGAATTTTCTACACAATCTATTTCATTTTTCTCATTACAAGAGAAAGAAAAAGATAAAATCTTGGAGTATGTTTCCGATGTAAAAAACTCCAGTATAGCAACATGTAGCGGCGGTTCTAAGTCAGCAACCACCACTCCTTTATTAGGCGCTGGCTTCACAGTTACTGCTAAAAGACCATCTGGAACAAAAAAGACTTATACAGTAAATGCTAATATCATCAATAATTAAAAAGTTAGAAGGTGCAAAAATGAATAAACAAAAATCGTTCAACATCGTATGTTTTATCTATGCAATCATAGCGACAATAATGGCATCTGCGTATGATATATTATTGATTGATATACGAAATATTGCAGGAAAGACTTATAATATTTGGTATCTTGGTTTATTTCATACACTATTTCCATTAATACTAGGAATAATAATTGCTTTATCTATACATGCAGACCTCAAAAATGAGACTATTAGGGTATGGATACCAATCATTATTATAAATTTAATCATTGTAGTATATCGATTAACAAAAATGATGTTATCAGAATCTTCTATAAATTGCTTGCTTATTGGTTTTTATATCGTTTATTATATCAGTCGCAGGAAACAGCTAAATATAAAAAATTAAAACAAAAGACCTTTTTGGAGATTGTAAATTATTTTGTGTAAACCACATATGATGTAGGTATCCTCTTGAATTGATGTTAAAATAATAATCAATCCAAGAGGATATTTTTATGGCGCGACAGAGAAAACTCTCACCAGAAATGGATGACCACCTTGGTTATTCTAAATACGATTATCAAGTCTTAAGCAGAAAACCGCAGCCAACTTCAGTTGCCTGCGGATGAATGCGTGTTTATTTTTTCCGTTGCTTGCGATATCTGCCT
>CAVFXN010000051.1:0-7997 GCA_963626755.1 Bacteroidaceae bacterium | reverse complement strand
CGGAATCCGTCGGGAACGTCTCCGTTTCCTATGTGACGGAGCAAAAAGACGGGGAGAGCCAGGAACAGGCCATCCGGAGGAAGGAAGAGGAACAGAAGTACAAGAAAGATGTGTACCATCAACTGAAATTGCTAAAAGATCAGGACGAAGAAATTGAACGCTTACAGGCAGATTACCGGGAGCGTTCCGAAAAAACGACAAAAGAAATCCTAGACTCACTGACGATCCTTTCCGACGACATCCGGAGTCTGGGGGAGAGGATCGAAAAAATTGAATTCAATAAGAAGATCAAGAAATACCGGTGGGACATCAATAATTTTGCTACACAGTTAACCCGCGGCGTGAATTATGGGAAAGATCAATTTGACATCATTTTTCAGGAGCATGACGAATACCAGGAGCTTTTAAAAGAGCATCACTTATCTAACGGACAAACCAGTATCGCTATGGATGTGATCCGAAAGAGGTATAAAGAGCTGTATTTAAAAAAAATCTGCCTCATTGCCGGGGCTTGAATGGGACATCAATGGGGCAGATTTTTTTTACAACTGTTTACTTTGTTTTCTTAAATACAAAAAGATACCACCTAAATAAGCAGTATCTTTTTAATGATTAACATGAACTTCAATTCAAAAATGCCGGTGGCCGGACTCGAACCGGCATGGATCTCTCCGCGTGATTTTGAGTCACGTGCGTCTGCCAATTCCGCCACACCGGCATTTGGCGATTCACAAAACTTTTTGCGAAATCAACTTCTATATTTTAGCATTCAAATAAATAAAAGTCAAGAACTTTTTAAATAAAAAATACAAAATGACTCATTGTGAAAATAATATCGAAATGAAAAAAATATGTGGACGAAAACAGAATTTTATGGAATAATATAGTATGAAAACAGGCGTCTTGACTTAGGGATTATTAACATGACGTAAGTTTTTAGAACAACTCAATTTATACTGAAAGGAGTAATAACATGATTATCTCACAAGAAGTACAGAATATGTGTCCGGTGGCCCAGGGCGTACATCACGGAGCAGCTCCAATTCCAGAAGAGGCAAAGTGGATCCAGGCAAAAGAAGTAAAGGATATTTCTGGTTTTACCCATGGTATCGGCTGGTGTGCCCCACAGCAGGGAGCCTGTAAATTAACCTTGAATGTAAAAGAAGGTATTATACAGGAAGCATTAGTAGAGACCATTGGATGCTCCGGTATGACCCATTCTGCTGCAATGGCTTCTGAAATTTTACCGGGTCTGACTGTTCTTGAAGCGTTAAACACTGACCTTGTATGTGACGCAATTAATACTGCTATGAGAGAACTCTTTTTGCAGATTGCTTATGGACGTTCCCAGTCTGCTTTCTCTGAAGATGGCCTGCAGATCGGTGCAGGACTGGAAGACCTTGGAAAAGGACTTCGTTCCCAGGTAGGAACAATGTACGGAACACTTCAGAAAGGACCTCGTTACCTGGAAATGGCAGAAGGCTATGTAACAGGAATTGCCCTGGATGAAGACGACTTAATTATCGGTTACCAGTTTGTCAATCTTGGAAAGATGACAGATTTCATCAAAAAAGGTGATGATCCGAATACGGCATGGGAAAAGGCGGCAGGTCAGTACGGCCGTGTAGCAGACGCTGCCAAGATTATCGACCCTAGAACAGACAAGGTAATTGACTAATTAAGGAGGTAGAGAAGAATGGCTTTATTTGAATCATATGAAAGAAGAATTGATAAAATTAATTCCGTATTAAACAGCTATGGAATCGCTTCCTTGGAAGAAGCAGAACAGATCACCAAGGATGCAGGATTGGATGTATATGGTATGGTAAAAGGCATTCAGCCAATCTGTTTTGAAAATGCCTGCTGGGCATATACAGTAGGTGCAGCGATCGCTATCAAAAAAGGAGCCAGAAAAGCTTCAGAAGCAGCTGCAGCAATCGGTGAAGGACTCCAGGCATTTTGTATCCCAGGTTCCGTAGCGGAAAACAGAAAAGTTGGTCTTGGCCACGGAAATCTTGGAAAAATGCTCTTGGAAGAAGATACCGAATGTTTTGCATTTTTAGCAGGACATGAATCTTTTGCAGCAGCAGAAGGAGCAATCGGTATCGCAGAAAAAGCAAATAAAGTACGTAAGAACCCATTACGTGTTATCTTAAATGGTCTTGGAAAAGATGCTGCACAGATTATTTCCCGTATCAACGGTTTCACATTTGTAGAGACAGAATATGACCCATATACGAACACGGTAAAAGAAGTCTTCCGTAAATCCTATTCCGAAGGATTACGTGCCAAAGTAAACTGTTATGGCGCAAACGATGTTTGTGAAGGTGTTGCCATTATGTGGAAAGAAAATGTAGATGTATCCATCACAGGTAACTCCACTAACCCAACCCGTTTCCAGCATCCGGTAGCAGGTACCTATAAAAAGGAAAGACTGGAAGCAGGAAAGAAATATTTCTCCGTAGCATCTGGTGGTGGTACAGGACGTACCCTGCATCCAGATAACATGGCAGCAGGCCCTGCATCTTATGGTATGACAGACACGATGGGACGTATGCATTCTGATGCACAGTTCGCCGGATCCTCTTCCGTACCAGCCCATGTAGAAATGATGGGATTGATCGGTATGGGTAACAATCCAATGGTTGGAGCTACTGTAGCCGTAGCTGTAAGCGTAGAGGAAGCTGCAAAAGCAGGTAAATTCTAGGTTTTACGAAATTTACAAAAATTTATCGGGAGTCAAACAACTCCCGATTTTTGTGTTTTGACAACATATTGACAACATTTACTCCAAGTTGTTGTCAATGTTGTCACCATTTATTACTTCATCAAGCATAGAAAGCATTTTCTTAGTAACATGATTTGTGTAGCGTTTTGTTGTCTGAATATTAATATGTCCAAGTCTTTTCTGAATCAGTGGCATTGGAACACCTGCCTCATAAAGAATTGTTGCATGAGTATGTCGTAAACTGTGAAAGTCCCATTCTTCACTGATAAGAGTACAGTTTTTTGCTTTGCCGTGAATACTACGGGAAGTGTGCTGCATATTTCGTGGGTGAGCCAGAAGCCCACCTTGTTTAGTATTAACAAAATGTACAGGCCTTAAATCGCTAAGAGAAAGAAGCGTGTGTTTTTCTTCGTTATAGTTCATGTAAGTTTCTTGATAATATTCTCCGCAGGTTTCTTTATCAGCCAATTGAAATTCCTGTATTCTTTTTAGCAAGGCAAGAACATTGTTGCCAGCAGTAATTGTTCTGGTTGAATCATATTTGGGTGCGTACAGAAGCCATTTGCCATATCCTGAAGGTTCTTGCATCTGTTTATTTATTGTAATTGTTTTATTTTCAAAATCTACGCAATCCCAGGTTAATCCATAGACTTCTCCAAGACGTAATCCACAATAATAGCCAAGCATCAAAGGAAGATGCGAAGGATGTTCTTCTGGAAAGCGTTCAATAATTGCATTCCACATATCTTCTTCAACAAAAATATGCTCCTCTTTCCTTGTGCCTACTTCGGAATCTTTCCGTTTATTTGGAAGTGTTAGTTTATAAGACGGGTCTACAGAAATGAACTTTGCCTGTACAGTTGCATATCCAAATGCAGATGTCAACATTCCTTTAATGCAAGTAAGAGTATTTCTACTCATACCAGTTCGGTGTAACTCAGACAAAAAGTTTCGTAAGGTCTCTCCATGTACATTTTTAAGTTTGTAAGAGCCAATATAAGGTTTAATATAAAGACGAATCCTTTTCTTGTATGTATTTATAGTTGTCTCTGCAAGTTCTTGTTCTACATAATGCTCCATCCAGTAGTCAAAATAGTCAGCTACAGATTGCTCTGAGACTTTAAAGGCGATACCAGTGCTATTATATTCAGCCAAAGCTTTTGTGCCGGCCGCCTGAGCTTCTGCCTTTGTTCGATATCCGCTACCGGTTTTCCATTTTCTTGTTCCATCCACACTGGCAAGTTGAAAATAATACTGCCAGGTTTTCCCACGTTTTCGTGTGCTAACTTTTCCCATGAAAATCATCCTTTCGTAAAAAAAGGTATAAAAAATACACCCTATGCAAAATGCAGGATGCGTGGCATAATCTAAGTGATGGTGTTAGATTATCAGCCATCCTGGTTGATAGGTAACCATTAAATCCGGTATCGCAAGTACCGGATTTTTTTCGTTTATAGGGTCGCTATACAGCGTGCAGAACATATGTGCAAGGAAATGTTGAAAAAGAACCTGCGCATCGCAGAGTCTCTGATTCATCCGAGTGCCTTTCTTAGTTTTTCTAATCGTTTATTCAATTCCATATCTACAACTCCTAATGGTTCAAAAAATATCATGTAATTATCTACTACAGTACGTTTTCCGTATTTTAAGAGGTATGCATCCAGTGCATCTTTTAAAAATTCCTCTGTAACATCGAGATGTTCTGCCATCTCATGTAAGTTCCTGCAACCATATTTGTAAGCAGATAATATACCAGATAACCCAATCTGCTTGTTATAAGCCCACATCCGGGCTTTACGTTCCTGTTTTATATTCTCTATCTCTGTCTGATTTAATATGTCTCCTACGTTTGTATAATGATGCCCAAGTTCTTCGGCAAGGACACAGGCTTTCTGTGTTAATGTGGGAATATCCCTGCGGATGGCAATGCGGCCGTCCCTGATCAGGCCGTCATGAGTAGAGAGCGGTTGTTCTTTTACTGCCAGACCCTCCTGATCGGCAGCATCTAAAAGCTGTTCATATGTCAAGTGAGACACCACCTTCCCATGTAATGATTTGCTACAATCCTAGTTCTTTTAAAACTTCTTCTTGGGACATTACGGGCTGATAATCAGGGTCACCAGAATGGTATGCATTAAGAGCTTCGAGTTCTTCTGGTTCTGGAGTAACTTCTTCTACATTGTTAAGCAAAAATGCTGCCTGAATTAAATTCCAGACTTTTTCAGCATCTTCATCACTCATGATAGTAACAGCACCCAAAATTCTTTCTTTTACATTAGACATATAATCACACTCCTTTCTTAATCCCATAAACTATCATCCTTCATAATATCCAAATCGCTTTGGATTCCTTCTGGAGTAGCTTCTATATCAGTACGGGCGTGAGCGGCCAAAAGCTCCTCCTCCATCTGCTGGGTGGATAGAAGGTTCTTCGTGTAGGTCACGCTCTTTTTCTTATTTGTATCGCTTAATTTTCTATAAGAGAGAACTAAGGTTTCTTCGTCTTTGGTTTGGCATTGAATAAAGTCCGGAGTAGAAGAAATATCTGGTGTTGAGTTCATTAAATCGGACCTCTTGATCGAAAAAAAGTTGCATATCATATCAATCTTGGCCATTCGAGGCATTTTTATCCCTTTGCACCAATTAGAAACAGTTGCCTGTGATACCCCTATATACTCGGCTAAATCAGATTGTGTTTTGCTTTGAATCTCCAAGTATTTACTTATATTTTTTGCAATAATTGAATTTAGTTCTTTTTCACTCATATTACATTACTCCTCCTATACTATACTCACAAGTATACGCTAAAAGTTATAATAAATCAACTAAAAATGAAAAAATATAACTTTTAGTATTGACAATAACTTAAAGTTATATTATAATAAAGTCAAGAAAGGAGGAAAGCAATGAGCAAGAAAGGCAAAAAGAAAAGCAGAAGCGAGAAAAATCTAGCAAACATACTTCTCGCAACTGCCATAATCGACCTCTTAACTCATATAATTGACTTTTTAAGTGCATTATTGAATTAAGAGCAAACGGGGGAGGGAAACTCCTTCCCCTCGATAAAATAGTACCTTTAGAACGGCTCATTGTCAATATAAAAAAAAACAATAGGGAGGTGAAAATGTGTTATTAGAGATGTTGAAAGTTTTTTTGGACGCGGCACAAATTGTACTTGATGTAGCTATTATCGCGCTATTATGCAGAATGGCAAAAGAAAGTAACGATGAGGAATAAGAACCACAGCTGTCCTATCGGCTATACGGGGAGAAAGGGGAAAAATGAGAGATTATAAAATCACCCTAGCGGCGGCTCGGGTAAATGCAGGAATGACTCAAGACGATGTAGCTAAAGAGATGCACACAACTAGGCAGACAATTGCTAATTGGGAGAAAGGAAAAGTTGTTCCTAAGATTCCAGAAATTGAAATGTTATCAAGGATTTACAATATGCCACAGGACTATATTTTTTTACTTTATTACTCTATAAAAAGTAGATAAAACATCTATAAAAATAAAAAAAGGAGGAGATGAACACGAAAGCCTGGATGACCAAGAAAGAACTGGAAACTGAGGTTACAGGAAACGACTTCCTTAACGCGGAATACCAGACAGCGATCCGGGATATACGTAGGTATACGGAGTATGCCTGCGCAAAGGGTGGTCTGGCAATGAAACCTTATGCAGCGGATGGCCACATCGAAGTGGATATGGTGCAGGCGGACCGGTTTTTTCCTACGAAGTTTAATTCGCGCGGCGAAGTGACTGCGGCAGTATTTGCCGAAAGCCTGACAATAGGTAGAGAAGTATACACAAGGCTTGAGTACCACCGGCATGAGGGGACGACATATTATATCAGCAATAAGGCCTTCGCAAAACCGGACCTTGAAAACGTGGAAGTGCTTGGGAAGGAAGTCCCACTTGCGATCATCCCGGAATGGGCCAGCCTGGAAGAGGATGTCACCATACAAAACGTAAAGCAGCCGCTGTTTTCATACTTTAAGATACCAAGCGCGAACAACATCGACGATACGTCCTCACTGGGGGTTTCCGTGTATGCGCGCGCCGTGGATGATATCCGGAACGCGGATGAACAATGGACAAGGCTTTTGTGGGAATTTGAAGGCTCAGAGCTTGCGATCGATGCCGATCTTACCTTGTTCCGGAAAAACAGCAACGGGGAATACGAACTGCCAAAAGGAAAAGAGCGGCTTTTCCGGATGGTGGATCTTGATGATAACAACGAGAAATACAAGGTCTTTTCCCCTGCGATCCGGGATGGGAGTCTCCTAAACGGGCTGAATGCTATCCTGCGCCGCGTCGAGTTTAATACAGGGCTTGCCTATGGCACATTAAGCGACCCGAACGACGTGGAGAAAACCGCGGAGGAGATCAAAGCAAGCAAACAGCGTTCTTACAGCACGGTATCCGACATCCAGAAAGCCTTACAGGACGCACTGGAGCATCTTGTCTATGCGATGGATGTCATGGCACAGCTTAGCCGCCTCCCAGGTGGCAAAAAGTATGAGATCTGCTTTAACTGGGACGACTCCATTGTGATCGATAAGGAAAAAGAACTGCTTAGTATGCAGCAGGACGCCACAGCCGGCATTATCCGGAAAGAGCTTTATGTTGCGGCCAAATACGGGTCTCTGAGGAAGAGGCACGAAAGATGATGCCGCAGACAGACGAGCGTTTTACGATCGGGGAAGAATAGCCTATGCTGGATCCGGAATACCTTGCAAAATGTTCAGATCAGCTGTTAGGCCTTCTTGACGCGCTAAACGTGGCTATTGTCCGCGACATAGCAAAACGGTTTGTAAAGACAAAGAAGATCACGGCTACATCGCGCCACCAGGCGGAAACCTTACAAAACGCAGGGATGCTTTACCAGGACGTGTTAAAAAGGGTCTCCCAGGCATCCGGTCATATCGATACGGAGGTAGGGAGGGCGTTTGAGGAAGCGGGGGTGAGAAATTTAAAGAATGAAGCGGTGGTTTATAAAAAGGCCGGGGAAAAAGAGATCACCCTGCACCAGTCGAAGGCTATGCAAAAGATTTTAAATGCCAACCTAAAGAAGACGAAACAGGAGATCAACAACTTAACCCTGACAACCGCTGCTAAATCACAGACGGCCTACATTAACGCCTGCAACCAGGCCGTGATCAAAGTGCAGTCCGGCGGGTACAGCTACGATAAAGCGATCGCAGACGCGATAAAGGAAGCGGCCACACAGGGGGCTGAGGTTTTATATCCATCCGGGCATGTGG
>CAVFXN010000050.1:0-8470 GCA_963626755.1 Bacteroidaceae bacterium | reverse complement strand
ATGTTTTGTTCCTGTCAGTGTAATAAATATCTTTGCCATCGTAACTGCTCCCTCCTTTTACGTCAAGACTGATTTAAAAATCGTATTCATCCGGATCCAGTCCAGCATCTTCCAACGCTTCTCTCCGTTCATCCTCATCCATAAACTCCAGCTCGTCTGTATCCAGTCCGAAGCATTCTAGTTCTTCCTTTTCTTGCGAATCTTCCTTCATCATGTCGTCTAAAAAAGCCAATTCCATCTCCTGTTCCAAAGGACTGATCTCTCCATCATGGTTCCGGTCAAACAGATCTCCAAATATCCCTTTCATAATCGCTCCTCCATTCTTTTGAAAATTTTAATTCTGATTTTCTTTGATGGTTAGAGTGTAAAAGAACAGGTGGGGTATAAAAATACCATTACATTCTCCGCAATCCAAGTATCATCCGTATCTTTCCTTCATTTTTTTCGATGTTCATTCCGCCATCATATTTTTTTATGTATTTTTTGAAGGCTCTTTTTGAAATATTGATTTCATTTTCAGGAATGACTTTTCTTTCTTCTTGTAACGTTCTACCTTCTGGTATCTCACCGTTTTGTAATTCCATGGAATATATGAGCTGATTTTTTATGACGGTGGCATGCAATGTTACCCTGTCTGCCTGCTTGGCATATTCAATGAGTTTTAGCAGGATGGCGATACTGTCCCCGCTTTTGATATTTCCCCTGTGATAATTTTGGAAAAGGATATCTGCATGAATCCCCTGATGTTTGCAAAAGGCAGCGAAGTCGGTAAGAATTCCATCTGTCAGATAATCTTCGCAGAAAAAGAACTGGTTTAAGTTCTTGTAGCGTGTTTTGAGGCTGTCGATATAGGCCTGCACCCGTTTTTTCTTTTCCTTTTGAGGAAGACTGCTGCTGACATCTGTAAGGTGATCCAGAGTTCCTTCTAAAGTCGCTTTAAAATCGCCTAATTCTTTGATCTCTTGTTGGACTTTTCTATAATAATTGTCCATCTGCTGTTTGTTTTGTTCTAATTCTTTTTTCTTTTGGAAAACATCTCTGGTATAGATTGCAAAAGCGAGAATCAGGGCACTTGTGCCGCCAACACCAAGACTTGTTCCCAGTACGTACATTGGTTTCTGGCGAAGACTTGCTACCGTGTCATATAAAAAGTTACTCATCCAGCCTCCAATGAAAAATGTAAACAGGATGGTCAGGCAGATGACTTTATGTCTTATAATATAAGTTCGGTATTTTTTCAGCACTGGACATAAAATGACGTAGAGGATGGCAAAAACCAGGATGAGTGTCAGACATTCCTGAAGCAAAGAACATTTCATTTGCATCGCCTGGTATAAAATAATGTCATTAATACATTCTGCGGCAAAGATTCCTGTCATAACTTTGGTCAGGGATTCTTTCCAAAGAAATGCGGTGATGACGGAAATTCCAACTGCAGTGAGGGTTGCAAAGGTAGACATCGTAACTTTATACCAGATCTGCGTTCCGTACATTACATTCCAGACAGAAAGCAGTCCGATATTATAAAAAATGTATCGGACTCCACAGGCTGCCGGAAAAAACCAGTCATATTTTCTTTTGCCAAACAGGGTATATACGGCAATACAGTTTCCTATATTTCCCAGTATTGCTTCGATCAGCATTCTTTTGTTTTCTATCAGGATATTAAGAATCATTGCAATTGACATTTCCAGTTCCTCTTAAAAATTACAGTGAAGACTCGTTCGCGGGTTTGTATACCGGATTCGGGTCTGTTTCAACAGACAAGTATATATGGAAGAAAGACTTCTGCACGGATTTTATCCGTCCCTTCTTTTATGTAGGTGATCCTTCCGCCTGCTGCATTGACAATTTCTTTTATAATCTTTACTCCCCATCCATGCTTCTTCTTATCTTCTTTTTGGCTCAAAAAGTCGATACTTTCTGCATGATTACAGGTGTTTTCCACCTGTATTTTTATCCCATCGCATGCCTGGCCGATCGTCCAGACAATTTCCCTTTTCGAAACTTCCGGCATACGGCAGCATTCCTCTATGGCATTGTCCAGAAGATTCTGGATCAGGCCGGAGAAATCAACCTTTTCGACAGAAAGCTTTGTGAAAATATCTTTTTCTTCGACAGAGAGATTCATCTTCAGGTCGATGTTTTGTTCCAAACATTTTTCCGCTGTGATACAAGCGATCGTATCGAGCAGCCCATCTCTGCAATACTTTCTATCTGAAATTCCTGAGACCGTTTCTTCCATCACATGAAGATGCTTTGGAATATCATGGCGGTACTTTCTGGCCTGGCTGATTTTCTCCTGAAACTTTAGATAGGAGCCGTTCATCGCCTCCAGTGATTCTTCCATCTCCTGATTGTTCTCTTCGGTATCCATAACCTGCTTAATCCACCAATGTATTACAAAAAAAATGCACAGAAGCAGACTTCCCTTAATTAACAGACTCATTTTCCCCTCTACCACAACTTTATACGAAGAATGCGGACCATCTCAAGAAATCTTCTTTCGTCTTTTTCGCATATCTCCTGCTGATCTGCACAATCTGTTTCGTTTCGGACTGATCGTACAGTACATAAATATCTCTCTGTAATTCTTTTACATATCGGAAATTCACCACATAACTATGATGACACTGGGAAAAATCCACTGCCGATAACCGGGGAAGGATATCACATAACCGTTCCTTTATATGATATTCGTCCCATATTGTTATAATCTTTGTTCCTCTCTTTTCCTTTTCCAGGTAGCAAATATCGGAGGGAACAATCGAAACGATCTCATTCGTCATAGTTTTTAAAACAATCCGGGTCTTTTGATTTTCCAGATCATGTACAATCCGGTGAAGAATCTGTCCTAATTTATCCCGAAAATCCTTTTTAACCACAAACCATATATGCTCTGTATTATAAATCTCCGTTGCATAATGAAGATAATTGGTCATATAAACAACGCTGCAGTTTGGACGGGTTTTATTCAGCTCTTTTGCAACGGAAATCCCCAGCCTTTGCCCTAACTCGATATCGAGAAAAACGGCATCCAGCGGCTTCTCTTTATATGCTAATAATTCTTCTGATGACGAAAAACATCTGGTTTCCAAATCTATTTTAATGACATTAGCACATTCGATCAGTATTTTGTTACAGGTTTGAAGCCATCTTTCATCATCATCGCAAATTCCTATTATCAATTTTTCTTTCCTGCCCTCTGTTACTTACGAATACTTCTTCTATAGTGTAACTCCTCTATTATTTTATAACTTTTCACTTTCCCTTTCAACCCTTTTCATGTTCAAATATAACAACCAGGTAAAAATATGATATACTACAAATACAAATATTCATGAAGCCTCCACGCCCATGCAGTGTGTAACTCCTATGGACGTGGTACTCTGCCAAGATTAATAGAGAGGAGAAAAAACATGGGGATATATTTTAATCCGAGAAATAGAAGTTTTTCTAAAGATAGAAATTACGAAATATATGTAGATAAAACAGGCCTATTAAAATTTCTGAATAAAGCAGTTGATACACCCAAAAATTGTATTGCTGTTAGTCATGCCAGACGTTTTGGAAAGTCTCATGCTGCTGGAATGATCGATGCCTACTATAGCCTTGGTAGTGATTCATCAAAACTCTTTGAAAATACCAAGATTGCATCTGACCCAGCTTACGAAAAATATCGCAATAAGTATAATGTGATTCATTTAGATATTTCATCTTTTTGGGATGACTACCAAGAGAATCTGATCGAAAAGATCGTTGAATATATTTATGATGATATCACAGAAGAACTGGGAAATATTTTGGATTATAAAAAGAAATTAAGTTATATATTGATGAAGATTTATGAAAAGACGGAAATCCCTTTTGTCATTATCATTGATGAATGGGACTGCGTTATCCGAAACAGTAACGATCAGAATTTAATTCATCACTATTTGCAGTTTCTGCATTCCCTGTTTAAATCGGAAGAATCGAAATCCTTTTTAGCTCTGGGATATATCACTGGAATTTTACCAATTAAGAAAATAGAAGATGAATCTGCTTTAAATAACTTTCAGGAATATACTATGCTGGATTCCTATCCAATCACAGAATACTATGGCTTTACCGAAAAAGAAGTAAAAGATTTATGCGAAGATCATGATATGGATTTTGAAACAATGAAGGCGTGGTATGATGGCTATTTGATTGATGGAATGCATATGTATAATCCGAATTCTGTATCGAGGGCATTGGAGAGACATAAAGTAGATTCTTATTGGAGAAACACTTCTGCCTTTGGCACAATCAATACCTTCATCACAATGAATTATGCCGGATTAAAAGAAGATGTACTTGCTATGTTATCAGGAGAAAAAGTGATGGTAAATACAAATACATTTCAGAATGATTTCTCTATGATTGCTTCAAAAAGTGATGTCTTAACTGCTTTAATTCACCTTGGATACCTTGGATACGATGCAGAGATGAAAAGTGCTTATATTCCTAATTATGAAGTGGCCACAGCATTTGAATCTGCGTTACAGACAGGCTCCTGGAAAGAAATCGCAGCATCCATTTCCCGATGTGACGAACTGCTCATAGCCACGATTAATAAAAATGCGGAAAGAGTGGCCGAACTCATTGAACTTGCTCATGAAACATACACTTCTGTATTAAAATATAACGATGAAAATTCTCTAAGCTGTGTACTTACCATGGCATACTTTACCGCACCGGCTTATTATAATATCATCCGGGAGATGCCTTCCGGAAAGGGCTTTGCCGACTTTGTCTTTCTGCCAAGAGCAAATGCTGGCAATCGCCCTGCGATGATTGTGGAATTAAAGCATAATAAAACAGCAGATGCTGCAATCAGTCAGATCAAAGAAAAGAGATACTGCGGTGCTTTCGCCGGATATCAAGGGAAAATTCTATTGGTTGGAATTAATTATGATGAAAAAAAGCATCACACATGTGTCATTGAAGCGGTATATAATATAAAAAGGGGGAAATAACATGGGGATATATTTTAATCCTGGAAATGGAAGTTTTACGGAAGATAAAAACAGTCAAATTTATGTTGATAAAACGGAACTCTTGAAATTTTTAAACAAAAGACTGAAAACAAATGGAAAATGTATTGCTGTTAGTCATGCCAGACGTTTTGGAAAGTCCCATGCTGCTGGGATGATTGATGCATACTATAGCCTTGGCAGTGATTCATCAAAACTCTTTGCAAATACCAAGATTGCATCTGACCCAGCTTACGAAAAATATCGCAATAAGTATAATGTGATTCATTTAGATATTTCATCTTTTTGGGATGACTACCAAGAGAATCTGATCGAAAAGATCGTTGAATATATTTATGATGATATCACAGAAGAACTGGGAAATATTTTGGATTATAAAAAGAAATTAAGTTATATATTGATGAAGATTTATGAAAAGACGGAAATCCCTTTTGTCATTATCATTGATGAATGGGACTGCGTTATCCGAAACAGTAACGATCAGAATTTAATTCATCACTATTTGCAGTTTCTGCATTCCCTGTTTAAATCGGAAGAATCGAAATCCTTTTTAGCTCTGGGATATATCACTGGAATTTTACCAATTAAGAAAATAGAAGATGAATCTGCTTTAAATAACTTTCAGGAATATACTATGCTGGATTCCTATCCAATCACAGAATACTATGGCTTTACCGAAAAAGAAGTAAAAGATTTATGCGAAGATCATGATATGGATTTTGAAACAATGAAGGCGTGGTATGATGGCTATTTGATTGATGGAATGCATATGTATAATCCGAATTCTGTATCGAGGGCATTGGAGAGACATAAAGTAGATTCTTATTGGAGAAACACTTCTGCCTTTGGCACAATCAATACCTTCATCACAATGAATTATGCCGGATTAAAAGAAGATGTACTTGCTATGTTATCAGGAGAAAAAGTGATGGTAAATACAAATACATTTCAGAATGATTTCTCTATGATTGCTTCAAAAAGTGATGTCTTAACTGCTTTAATTCACCTTGGATACCTTGGATACGATGCAGAGATGAAAAGTGCTTATATTCCTAATTATGAAGTGGCCACAGCATTTGAATCTGCGTTACAGACAGGCTCCTGGAAAGAAATCGCAGCATCCATTTCCCGATGTGACGAACTGCTCATAGCCACGATTAATAAAAATGCGGAAAGAGTGGCCGAACTCATTGAACTTGCTCATGAAACATACACTTCTGTATTAAAATATAACGATGAAAATTCTCTAAGCTGTGTACTTACCATGGCATACTTTACCGCACCGGCTTATTATAATATCATCCGGGAGATGCCTTCCGGAAAGGGCTTTGCCGACTTTGTCTTTCTGCCAAGAGCAAATGCTGGCAATCGCCCTGCGATGATTGTGGAATTAAAGCATAATAAAACAGCAGATGCTGCAATCAGTCAGATCAAAGAAAAGAGATACTGCGGTGCTTTCGCCGGATATCAAGGGAAAATTCTATTGGTTGGAATTAATTATGATGAAAAAAAGCATCACACATGTATCATTGAAGAATTCTGATTTATGTTAGATCCTATGATGAAAAAAACATCACACATGTATCATTGAAGAATTCTGATTTATGTTAGGATTCCTTCGATGATAAACACCGCCGCACAGGCTCCCACCGCTACTACAATCAGGCTCTTTCTCTGGTAAGCGAGCACAATAGCGACTGCCAGACCCACAATGGCAGAGATCAGGCTTCCTGTTGCGGTAAAGATTGCCGGAATTGTCATGGCAGTTAACACTGTATACGGTATATAATATAAAAAGGAGTTAAAAAACTTATTTTTTATTTTATGCTTTACAAGTACAAGCGGAATGGCTCTGATCAGATATGTGACGATTGCCATTACAAGCAGGTATGGTAAAAATATTTTAAAGCTCATCTTCCTTCACCTCCACTGGGAATAATATGGCCGCGATAAGGGACGCAGCTACGGTACAGATAATGATTGCGAAACCGTCGGAGATATTTGCAAATACTGAGATGTATTTTAAGGCTACACTGATTGCGATGGCAATACATACTGCTACCAACACACGGCTGTCGTCTCTTGCTTTTGGCACAACAACGGCAACAAACATTCCATAGAGGGCAACGCCTAATGCGTTTGTGATAATGACAGGCAAAATGTTTCCAAGAAGTGCTCCGCCCAATGTTCCGAGTGTCCATCCGATAATTGGAATAATGGTAAGTCCCATAAAATAGTTTCGCTTAATTTTTCCTGGATTCTGTATGGCTACGGCAAATATTTCATCGGTGATGGCAAAACCGAGAATCCAACGCCAGATTCCTTTAAAGTCGTCATCGACTTTCTGTGATAGTGAGATTGCCATCAGCATATATCTTAAGTTGATGATGAACTGGGACAGTGCCATCTCAACTAAGGTTCCAAGTTCTGCAATGATGGTAAGTCCTGCAAACTGACCGGCAGAGGTCAGGTTAGTAAGTGAAATTAAAACTGCCTCACTGACAGTTAAGTCTTTATCTACTGCGAGAATCCCGAATGCGAAGGAAACGGCAGCATAGCCGAGTCCGATGGGGATTCCATCTCTGATTCCTTGTTTAAAGTTCATACTCTCCCCCAACAACGACAAAGACTGCCAGTTTCTACCCTGCAGTCTTTGTTACCACTATAATTACCATATGTAAATTGACGTTGTAAAGTATATCATTGTTGTGCAAAAAAATCAATCTGTTCTTCTGAAACATATTAGTTACGAATACATATCCCAAAGCATAGTCTCCTATGCGAGATACATCTTGAGAAAAACATACTTTTGTAAGACAGTTGTTTAACTACTATATTTCTTACAGAAAAACGTCAGTAATTTCTTTTTCGTCAGATTATCTTCATTCTTTTCTCACAACCTGTTCACAAATTTCCAGTATCATAAAACCATCAAAAACAACAGATTTTTGATAGATTTTTTCATACTTTCCTCTCTTTTGAAGCCGACTTTATGTCGGTTTCTTTTTTATCGATTAGTTTGGACTGGATTACCGCATTAGCAATGTAATCATCAATATCCTGCACAATATACTTATCTCCCATTGTATGCAATGATTCAAAATATTTTGTTATATATCCATAAATATCATATTTTCCAAAAATTTTCGCCACATCTGCACCTGAGAGCTTCTTTAGAGTTCAGTGCTTCATCCACCTTGGTACCCAGTCCGCGCCACGTAAAGCTCCAGCCAGTTATCGTCTTTCGCACCCCAAAGGAAAATTTCTTTCTTATCCTCTGCTTCGATGCATTGCGCGATGTTTTGCAGATCTTGTTCAAGGTCATCACTTAAAATTCCGCTGTTGCTTAACTGATACAGCACTCTGGCCGCTTCTATTCTTGTAGGCATATGCACCATCCCTATATAGTCAAGTCTTTTTTCCTTAAAAATCAAGGATTTTTTAATGTTTTA
>CAVFXN010000049.1:0-10833 GCA_963626755.1 Bacteroidaceae bacterium | reverse complement strand
TTTCCTTCTCGCGTGAGTGCGCATCCTCGCGGAGCGTTTTTATGTAATAGAACCGCAGGTTTCTATTATATATGAAAGAATCCTGCTTGCAGGATTCTCGCGCCGAACGCGGTCGCTTGCGACATGTTTCCTTCTCGCGTGAGTGCGCATCCTCGCGGAGCGTTTTTATGTAATAGAACCGTAGGTTTCTATTACATAAAAAAGGACAAGAAATACAGCCCATCCGCCCGACAGTGGATGAGTGGCATTTATTGTCCTTACTTTTTTTCGATATTCTGTTCTATCTGAAATAGCATTCCTATAATAACACCCAAAAAAAGAAAAAGTCAAGTTCTTTTTAAAATACTTAAGCCACTATGGAAGGCTTTCAGCTGGTCTCCCATGATCTCTTTCATCAGGTCAAATGCCTCCTGCCCGGTACAATGTCCCGTGTAAAACAGGGAGTTGGTTTCTTTTAACTCTCTGGCGGTCTGCCGGATATATTCCGTCTCTTCCTCGGTATAATCCTTATTTTTCATCATATGGAATCCACTGATTACCACATCCGGATCCTTCCCGAACAGCTCCCGGTACCTGCCTAATATGGTTAAAATTCCATTATGGGCACAGCCTGACAAAAGTACATGATATTCGCCTTCCGTGACGACAAGACACTGCTCATGTCCAAAAGAATCCTGTAAAAAGTCATCCCCGACTTTCCGTTTCAGTCTCTGATTACTCCAGGACGGATATCGCTGTTCTTTAAAACCAGAAAACAAAAACAGTTCCCTGTCAATCTCCAGATCGCCCCGTACTTTGACCACCTGCGGCAAGGTTAAAATCGTTTTGTCGATTCCAATATAGTTGGCTCCCTGGGATGACAGATAATAATAGTCTTCTCCAACCGAATCTTTCAGATAGATTTTCGCCTCCGGGTTGATTTTCGCAAATACAGGCAGTCCACCGGCATGGTCATAATGTCCGTGGCTTAAAACAAAAAGATCTACCTGCGTCAGATCCAGATCCAATCGTTGGGCATTCTCCAGAAACAGATCTGTCGCTCCGCTATCCAGCAGCAGTTTATGGTTCTCCGTCTCAATATAAAAACTCAGGCCGTGTTCATTCAAACAGCTGCCTTTTTTGGTATCTTCTACCAGATTGATAATTTTCACCGTAATCCTCCTTCCAGTTTGTTCTCTTTACTCACTCAAATGAACCGTCCTCGTAGCAATCCGTTCGGCCAGATGCCGGTTATGCGTGACAGCAATGATGCCCATGTTCCTTTTTTCGGCTTCGTCCAGAACGACCTTCCAGATCTGTGCCTGTGTGATGACATCCAACATCGTGCTGATTTCATCGCAGATCAGGTAATCGGCACCGCTCATCAATGCTCTCGCCACACAAAATCTCTGTAATTCTCCTCCGGAGAGTTCCCGCGGAAAGCGTTCCAGCCATGCGCGCTCAATACCGAAGGCGTCCAGCACGTCTGCCCTGAGTTCCCCGCTTTCCTCCAGCACCCGTTTTAACCTCCAGCGGGGGTTGATCGCTTTTTCCGGATGCTGATAGATGAGCTGCACCGGACAGATCCCTTTTTGTGGAAGAGGCCTGCCATCGAGCAGGATCTGGCCTTTGACGGGCTGTAAATATCCTGCCAGAAGCATCGCCAATGTTGTTTTACCATAGCCGCTCGGCGCAAAGATTGCCAGGCGTTCCCCTTTTTTGATCTGGATGCTGTAATCCTCCAGGATCCATGGCTGTCTGCGGTCATAGCGAAACGAAATATTTTTTGCTTCAAGTAGCATGGTAACACCTCACTTCTCCCCCTCTGACTTCGGAAACCGGCGGCACCTTCTCCTCACACTGCTTTGTTTTGTGCGGACAGCGCGGGGCAAACAGACACCCCTTTGGCAGGCTGCCCGCATAAGGCTGAAAGCCGGGAATCGGTGCAAAATCATTTTGCGGCAGGGCTCTCCACAGGGCTTTCGAATAGGGATGGCGTAACTTGTCCGGACCCGTTTTAAAATCAGAAGCCAGTGCGGTTTCCACTGTCGTTCCCGCATAAAAAATTGCCACACGGTCTGCGAATTCGACTGCCAGGTCGATATCGTGGGTGATCAAAATCACTGCCTTCCCCTCGTTGGCGATTTCCCGGAACATCCGCAGGGCTTCCAGTGCCTGTTCCAGACTCATTCCCGGAGTCGGTTCATCGGCAATGATCAGCTCGGCATCCGTAATCAGGGCTGTCGATACCAGCACACGCCTTGCCATGCCGCCGGACAACTGGAAAGGATAGAGCTGTTCCGTACGTCTGGGAAGCTGAAAACGTTCAAATAGTTTTTTTCTTTTTGCCGTCAGCTTCGGCTTGTAATGTCCGTCTGCCTGTCTGCCGACCTTCATCAGCGGATCAAGATACGCTACCGACTGGGGAACCAGGGCAAACTCGGTTCCCCTTAACTGTTTTTGCCGTTCCGGTGTCAGTTCCTGGCCTTTGTAATGCAGATGTCCCTGCACCGTCGCATTGTCCGGGAGAATGCCTAAAATCGCGGATGCCAGCAGGCTTTTCCCCGAACCGGAGGAACCGGCAATGGCGATAATCTCGCCGGGATACACCGTCAAATGCAGATCCGAGATGACTTTGAGATCCGTTTGCTCTAATCCATGGTCGTACATCCGAAAGGAAACGGATAAATTATGAATTTCCAGCAGGGTTTCTTCCTTTTGTTTCATGAGATCGTGCTTCCTTTCTTATTCCTGTGCGCTGTACGGATCAATGATCATGCGGAGGTTATCTCCCAGTTTATCGATCAGCAGGACAATGACGACAAGGGTCAGGCCGGGCAATACCGCTGTCCACCACATTCCCGTGGATAAATACCGCATGCTCTCGGAGAGAATGATACCGATCGCAGGCTGTTCCGGTGCTAATCCAAATCCCAAAAAAGAGACGGAGGCTTCATGCAAAATCGCATGAGGGAACATTAAGATCAAACCGACAAAGAATTGTGGAACCAAATGCGGCAGTAAGTGATGGATCAAAATCCATCCGCTCGATTTTCCTAATTTACGGGATACTGCCACATATTGCCTGGAGCGAAGCTGCAGTACTTCACCCCGGATCAGCCGGGCAAGGCTGCACCAGTGTGTGGCGGAAATTCCTACGATCAGACCTTTAAGGCCGCGTCCCAATGCAAAGGAGATCAAAATGATCAAGATGGTATGCGGCACTCCCATCACAAGGTCGATGACCCAGTTGATCAGAGCGTCTACCCGCTTCGATCCCGTAGCGGCCGCAATCCCAACCAGTACGGCAACGACCGCACTGATGATGGAGGCAATCAGCCCCACCGTGATGCTGACGGATAAGCCTTTTAACGTCCGCAAGAATAAATCCCGTCCCAGTGCATCGGTTCCAAAGGGATGTGCGAAGCACGGGGCAATCTTTGCATGTAGGAAACTCCCCTCGATCATTGTTTCCGGGATCAGCATCCCGCAAAGATAAATTGCAGTCAATCCCACCGTAAGGATGACCGTGAGAATGACAACTTTTGTTCTGTGGTTTATTTTCTTCATTCTCCTGCCTCCCGGATCTGTGGGTCAACAATGCCATACAGTAAGTTCGCGATCATATTTCCCACACATACAAATAATGCAGAAAATAAAGTCACACCTAAAAGCAGCGGGACATCTCCCTGCAGGCCTGCAGAGGAAACCGCACTGCCAAGTCCCGGATAACTGAAGACATTCTCCGCCATAACCGAGCCGCCAAAAAGCTCCGCAAACGATGCAAACTGCAGGGTCAGTGCGGGAAGAAGGATGTTGCGCAGGCCATGGCGGCGCAAAACCGTCCATTTGCCCTCGCCCCTGGCTCTTGCGAACAAAACATATTCACTGTTTAGCACATCGATCAGCTTCTGCCGGGTATGGAGTGCGATATTGGCAAAAGACATCAGACTTAATGTAAATGCCGGAAGAATTAAATGATAGATTTTTTGTCCGATACTCACATTTTTGCTGAGAACCCCCACCGGCGACGAAAAGCCGATCGGGAACCATTTCAGCCAGCTGGCAAAGACAAGAAGCAGCAGCAGGCCCAGCCAGAACGTCGGCACCGAACTTAAGATGTAACACACCTTTTTCAGTATCTTATCCGGCCATTTCTCCCGGTATATTCCCATAATACAGCCAAGGGCAAACCCGATCACCCCGGCCAGAATCCAGGCACAGAGCATCAAGGCAAAGGAATTGGCAAAACGTTCCCCGATAATATCCGCAACCGGCCTGCGGTAAATGGAAGATTCGCCAAGATTCCCCTGTAAAAGTTCGGATAACCAGTGAACATACCGTTCCACGGGCGGTTTGTCCACAGCCCAGTAATCGATAATTTCGGCCCGCTGTTCCGAAGATACCGCCGTCCCCAGTCCTAAAATGTATTGCTGGACAGGATCGACCGGTGATGCGCTGACCAGGGCAAAAGAAATCATACTGACTGCGAACAGTAACGTGATCACTTTTACACTGTAGGTCACAAAGATACGCGCAAGCCGTCTCAATGTTCCTTTCATTACTATACCCCATTTCTTATCCGTTTTGTCAGGACCCGCCCGCGAGTCTTGCACGCCTTACTCCGACCAGGTCCACTCATTTAAATTCTGGATCAGCGGCAGGCCATGACCATGTCCATGGATCGGCTGCTCCCCGATGGAAAGGCCGTCGCGGACATAGGTGACGTGATCAACATTCACAATCCAGACCCACGGGCACTCGCCCTTCATGGAAGTACCTGTCGTCCCGTCCCACTGGACTTTCTGCCAGTTTTTATTGGCTTCCTCTGCACTAAGGGCAGACATTGCCTCATTTAAATAGCGATCCGTCGTCTCATTCTGATAACCTTCGGGATTGTAATAATCATCCAGCAGTGCTCCCTCGGAGCGGTACAGATAATATGTCTCATTCGGTGAAGCGGAACCCCATCCCATCAGAACCGCTTCCGAAAACATCCGTTTACTGATATCATCCCAGCTGGTTCCTTCCACATTGATCTGGATCCCAATCTCCTTGACCTGTTCGGCAGCCGCCAGGGCCACTGCCTGACGAGTCGAATCATCTGAAGGATACAGACAGGAAAATTCTGCTTTCACACCGTCTTTTTCGACAATACCATCGCCATCCGTATCGGTCCAGCCCGCATCCGAAAGCAGCTTTTTCGCATAAGCTACATCGGTTTTGATCTCGACATCCGAATTATTCCACGGCATCCCGTCATTTTCTGAATATGCCGGCCTGCCAAACCCGTTTAATGTGATATCGACAATCTGCTGACGGTCGATCGCATAGGCGATGGCCTGACGGATCTCCCGATGGCAGGTGACTGCATTTCCGATGGCCGCACCACTTTTTGTTGTTTTGCCCTCATCGTCTTCCATTGGCAAAGTCATCCCCCGGTTATCTACCGATTGGATCGATTCCACCTGATAGCCATCTACCTTCGTCGTCCCTAATGTAGGAGTAGAATAGGCAACATCGACTTCACCGGCCTGCACTGCCGCAAGGGCCGCATCCTCAGACATAAAGACCACCGTTACCTTCTTTATGGAAGGCACTGTCCCGTAATAGTCTTCATTGGCTTCAAAGATGATCTGTTCCTGGGCTTTCCATTCCACAAACTTGTATGGCCCGGAACCAATCGGATTGGTCCCGTAGTCTTTGCTGTAAGCATGTTCCGGCACAATTCCTATGGAAGCAAGAGTATTAAGAAAAATGGAAGTTGGTTTGGATAGCGTGATCACAACCGTCGTGTCATCTTTCGCCATCGCTTTTTTCATATAGGTTAAATCAACCGAACCCTGGGCTTTTTTCGCTGTCTGTAGCGTAAATACCACATCGTCTGCCGTTACCTTCTCCCCATCGGTAAAATAGGCATCCTCCCGAAGGTGGAATGTCCATGTCAGCCCATCGGAAGACAGTTGATAATCCGTCGCCAGATCGTTTTCAAATGTCAGGTCTGCCGTATATTTCACCAGGGTACTCTGCACGATCGGAGAATTGCCATGCCCCCATCCCTTGGTCGGGTCAAGCGTCTCCGGTTCGGAGCCAATTGCGATGACCACGCTGTCTTTATCCCTCGTACTGTCGGTTGTTTTCTGGCCGCAGGCGGTCATACTGACTGCCATGCATACCGCCAACAACACTGCGATCCATTTTTTCCTGTTCATAAGTAATCTTTCCCTTTCCTGTTGTTCTCTGTTTTTATTTTCTCATCATTTTATAAAATATCTCTTCATTATTTTACACTGATATCATAAAAATTACAACAAAATTTTGTATTACAACAGAAAGGTTGTATTACAACATGTCTGGAACATCCTGCCTGCAAGGCTTGCGATCGAATTCTGACTCAGGAAGCACAGGTCCCCTGTACTCCATGCAGAGCATTGTCAGGTCATCGAACTGATCCTCATCCTCTACAAATGCATCAACAGCCTGTCGGACATTAGCCAGTATTTCTTCTGGTGCGGCATCTGGCGTCTGGTTTAGTGTAGTGATAATTCGCTCCATTCCAAACATTTCCTTCTTTGCATTCGTTGCTTCCGGCAGCCCATCCGTATAGAGGAAGAGCTTGGTTCCCGGCTCCAGCTGCATCTCATACTCTTTGTATTGTATCCCATCCATGCCGCCGATGACCAGGCCGTGTTTGTCCTCATAAAAGGCGAAGTGACCGTCCGTGTTTGTCCTCACCGGATATTCGTGTCCGGCATTGGCAGCGGTCAGTTTTCCTGTAGAGATCTCCAAAATGCCCAGCCAGACGGTAACAAACATTTCGGCTTCGTTATTGGAACAGATGGCCTCGTTGGTTTTGGTGAGGATTTCCCCGGCAGATCCTCCCAGCATGGCGCAGCTTTGTATGATGATCTTGGAAACCATCATAAACAGGGCGGCTGGGATTCCCTTCCCGGAAACATCCGCCATTACCATACAAAGATGATCCTCATCGATCAGGAAAAAATCATAGAAATCGCCGCCGATCTCTTTGGCCGGATCCATCGTAGCATACAGGTCAAATTCCTCCCTTTCCGGAAACGGGGGAAAGATATGCGGCAGTATCGCCTTCTGGATCTGCGTCGCAAGCATGAGTTCGGTACGGATCCGCTCTTTTTCTTTCGTGACCGAGGTCAGATTGTCAATATAATGCACCATGTCGGTTTCCATGGTATCAATCGAATCAGCAAGATTGCGCAGCTCTTCATAGCGGCTGATCTCTCCTAATTCCCTTTCCTTGGTATTCTCCTTTGCAAAACGGGACGCTTCATTTGCGACGCGGCGGAGTGGAAAGACAAACTGTTTTCTGATATAAACGATTGAAAAAACAGAGGCAAGCAGTGCTAACAGTATCGTTAATACGACGATATTGATCAGATAAGGCCTCCTCGCCTCGTTGAGTTCCCGGATTGGCCGCTGTATACAGAGAATCGAGACGACATCACCACTGGAATTTTTCACCGGAACCATTGTTGTGATATGGGGATGATGACCGTCATTCGTCCGGATGCGATAAATCGTCTCATATGACGCTTTCTTATCGTAAAGTGACTTGTATTTCTGACGGTATTCCTCGTTTGTCGTATCCCGCTGGTAGCCAAGTTCCCATTCAGTGTAATCCGAATCGTCCACCGAATTATTCACCGAATTAAAAATAGAAACAAACCTGCCGTAATCACTGGTATCTACTTTAATCAGGTAGAGCAGGGAAACATTCATTTTCCTGCAATAAGTATCCAGTTCTTTCTTGGTCTTGCGATATTCCGCCGTTTTTTTCCCATTCAGGTAATCATCAATATGATCGCCATGAATCAGGCTAGCCGCCGTATCTACCATATGATAGGTGGAAACAGCATATTCCCTCTTAAAAGCATTGGTAAAACTGATAAAACCGATCGTGCTTGTGATGATACCAAACACCAGAAGCAGCATCACGATGGCACCCACAATATTGACGGTCACGCTGGAACGCAGTTTATGTACGATCTTCATTCCTTCCCCTTTCTTTTGAACCCCTGATGCCAGAATCATCTGTTTGGCAGGCATTACTCTGCGATGATAATACGGATTTCATTGCAGCCGTCGTCTGTGTATTGATATTGGATGTCCTTCGCGGCATGTTCCGTCAATTTACGGGAAATTTCGTCCATGTCAGGAAGAGGGTTAATCGATTCCGCCTCCCACTGGAACAGAATTTCACAGCTGCCCTCTTTTTCCGCATATTCCAGCCTAAAATTCATCTCTGTTTTTTCGTCTAACACCGGAAGAATCGTCTGCAGATAGACCTCCTCGATCACCGCATCGATCCGATAGGTCAGTTTCGGTGAAAACATCTTTTTCAAAGCGAATTCCCGGATCTCGCTGAGCAGTCCAAGATAATCCAGCTTGTCTTTCACAAAGCTTTTCTGAATCCCATCCAGTCCTTTGATAAAACGACGGGTCCTCTCTTTTTGTGGATGTTCAAAAATCTGTTCCGGTGTTCCTTCCTCATAGATAATTCCCTGATCCAGATAAAAAATCCGGTTGGAAACATTCCTTGCAAAGCGCATTTCGTGGGTGACGATCAGCATCGTCATCCCCTCCTGCGCCAGCCTTTTGATCACAGCCAGCACTTCTTCCACCATGGTAGGATCCAATGCGGATGTCGGCTCGTCAAAGAGAACGACCTCCGGTTCCATCGCCAGCGTCCGGGCAATGGCAATTCGCTGCTTCTGTCCGCCGGACAGTTCATCCGGATAATTCCGCTCTTTCTCTGCCAGACCGACGGTCCGCAGAAGTTTCATCCCCCGTTCATAGGCTTCTTCTTTTGACAGCCCCAGTACCTTCATCGGTGCATACATCAGATTTTCTATCACATTCATGTGATGAAAAAGATGAAAATTCTGGAATACCATTCCCATCTTCTGTCGAACCAGGTTCAGCTGGCATTCTTTCGATCCCATATCTACCCCGTTCACCAAAACCGTACCTGATGTCGGTTCTTCCAGACGATTCAGGCAGCGAATAAATGTGGATTTACCGGTTCCGGATGGCCCGATGATGGAAATGACATCTCCTTTATGGATCTCTGCATTCACATCCTTTAACGGGATGGCGTTTGCGTATTCTTTTCTTAAATGTCGAACAGAAATCATGCTACTTCTCCTCCTTTATCCTTTTGGTCAGCAATTTTCTTCAGGCGTTTTGGCTCCAGTTTTTTCCGGATCCGATTCATCAGCCAGATCATGACACAGGCAATCGCCAGATAGATGATGGCAACCACTGCGAGCGGCACGAATGCCTCATAAGTCGTACTTCGGATAATATCCCCTGCCTTGGTTAAGTCGGTGACTGCAATATAGCCGACAATCGCAGTTCCCTTCATCAGGCTGATAAGATTGCTAAAGTATCCTGGCAGCATCGTACGGGCTGCCTGCGGGAATACAATTCCACAGAAGGTCTGCCTCTTTGTCAGTCCCATGGCCAGGGCCGCTTCCCACTGGCCTTCCTCCACACCACTGATGTTCCCTTCAAACAGCTGAGCCATATAGGCACCAAATACCAGTCCAAAGCCCAGGATGGAAACGATCACATTATTGATCCGGGAATGAGAAAAAATAACATAGTAAAGGATCATCAAAATGACCACCATGGGCAGACCCTGCATCAGCCGGGAATAAATTCCTGTGATGCGGTGGAGTATTTTTGATTTTGACATCGCCATGGCACAGCAGAGTGCACCGAGAACATTCGCCAGAAGGAATCCGACAATCGTGATCACCATCGTCACACCCAGACCGTAAAGAATCGAAAGCCATCGGTTCTCATCAATCAATGTCTTGCGGATACTGGTCCAGATACCTTTTTTATCCGACGAACTGCTGACGGATCCACTGCCAGATGATGTCGATCCCGTTTCATCACCGGCCTCTGCCGTCACAAGATCCGCGCTCTCTGCAAAGTCCGATGCATTCACAATCGGGACAATCTTTTGCGTATAATAAAAATCCGAGTAATTGACACTTTCTGCCCGCTCTTGTGTCCAGGCGATCTGTCCGGCAGCCATATCATATTTTCCCGTGGTAATCCCACTCAAAACCCCGGCAAACTCTACATTTTCAATCTGCAGGCCATATCCATATTCCTCGCAAAATCCAGCGGCAATGGCGATATCGAAGCCAACGTTTTTCTCATTCATCATAAAGGAAAACGGCTTGAGTGTGTTGGGGGTTGCCATATGAAGAACACCGTTTTTCCCTGTTTTTGGGATATCCAAATTCTTCCATTCCCTTGGCTGCAGCCAGTACTCCTGCAGCTTTTCCAGTTCACCGCTGTCTTTGATCTTTGCGATATATTCATTCATTTTTTTACGAACGGTATCCCCTTTCTTAGTCTTGGGAAAAATCGTTCCTATATCATAAGTCATGAGTGTCTGATCCAGATATCCCAATTCCGGATACTGCACCACCATGTTGTCATAATTAACTGTCGCAAGTGCAAAAAAATCAATTTTCTTTGCCTGGAGTGCCATCACCAGATCCGTCAGGCTGTTAAAATATTGCAGCGACACATTGGAAATATTTTTCTGGATGATCTGATCCTGTGGTGTTCCCGTCATGACACCGGCTCTCTTTCCTTCTAGGAGCTTCAGCGTCTCTGTCTCAGAAGACGATGCCGCTGTTTTTGCCGACAGATCCCTGGGAGTTCCAAGACATAACACGACCAGCAGGATCAGGCATAGCACCCGCATCCATTTTTTTCTTTTTTTATTCATTACCTTACATCTGCTACTCAAAATGTGTTGAAATATACTCAAAACACATCGAGAATGGAAGTCCT
>CAVFXN010000048.1:0-12275 GCA_963626755.1 Bacteroidaceae bacterium | reverse complement strand
CGTAAAGTGCTCCATTCCAAGACTGTAGCGGCATAAATCGCTATTTTGTTAGCTGGAATATTGAATTTTCAAGGTGCGAATCCCATTTTGGGTATGGGAAGTTTTAGATCATTATTATTACAGTGATTATAGCGATTATTTCGCTGTGGAAACCATTTATGGAGTTTGTACACAACCGCGAATCCTCACATGCTTTTCTGGATTTTTTGGGACATGTATTAAACGTTCTGATTGGTATTGAGTTTTTCAAGATTCTTTGCCAACCGGATGTAGCTACCGTTCTGGAAGTTGTAATGTTTGTAATTGTTCGTCATATGGTGGTTCTTGAGACGAGTGCGGTGGAAAATCTGCTGACTATTGTTGGTATGGCAATTATTTTTGCAATTAAAAAATTTCTGAAAGAGCCCAAAAAAGAAAAGCTGAAAAATGCTTCTGGGGATGAGTCCGAAAGAAAGGAATAATGGACGAATTCTAAATTTAAGATGAATAAAACCCCGGCATAAGCCGGGGTAATGAACGCATACTATCCCACAGATCAGGATTTTATTTTAATTTTTACCGTCTGTTTCTTTCCGCTTCCATCCGTTGCCATAGCGGTGATTTTTACCGTTTTTCCTTTGGCTGATTTTTTCGTGGTTACAACCCCTTTGGAATTCACAGTAGCATATTTGGTATTACTCGATGTCCAGAGAAGTTTGGTATTGGCTTTCTTCGTTGCCGTTACTTTCGCTTTCAGTTTCAGCTTCTTGCCGGCTTTTACTGATTTGTTCCCTGTGATCTTCACTTTCTTTACGATCCCCTTCATGGATGTGATCTTCCAAGAAGCATATTTTTTGCTGCCATCCGTTGACCTTGCGGTGATGGTCACTTTTTTGCCTCCGGTTTTCTTTTTCAGGGTGACGACACCTTTTTGTGTCACGGTTGCGACCTTTGTATTGCTTGACCTCCATGTTAGCTTTTTATTCGATGCATTCTTCGGTAAAATCGTCGCTTTTAAGGTCAGCTTTTTGCCTGCGGCAATCTGTTTGGAGAGGCCGGAGAGACGGATCGAGGTTACGTTTACTTTCTTTGACGTCTTGTTACCAGTATCCGGTTTTGTCGTATTGGTCTTCGCATTTTCTACCGTAATTGGCATAACCACTTTTCGTCCGATTCCAACTTCTTCGTAAAGAATTTCCAGCTGTTTCTGACCGGTGTTGGACATATCAATATTTTTTATATTTGTTGTATATCCTGATATTTCTGCCTGACTGCCATCCGTATATACTGCAGTCACTTTCAAATCATCCAGATTTAACTGGTCGCCTTTGTTATAAGTAACCTTTGTCTTGGTTGCAGTAAGATAATCCAGTGTTTTTAATTCTTCGGTTCCCACATAAACGAATGTGGTATTATCGGACGTTATGCTTTCTTCTGCGTCCCCACTGGCCTCCATATAAACCGTATCGCTTCCAAGGTTTTTCAATTCTTCTTTGGTAAATGTTTTCTCCAGCGTATCGTAGGATTCCACATTTCCAAGGTCAATGGTTTGTAATACCTGACCAGAAGCATCTCCGGCTTTTAAGGTAAGGGTTGCTGCCGTATCAAAGGCACTGTTATTATTTATCACTGCTGTAATATTATCTTCTTCCTGTTCAACAGAAAGTGCAAGCTCACTGCCAGCCGACTGGATATTTTTTGTAGAGTCTGCGGTGGTATTTTCACCAGAGATCGCCTCTACTTTTAATGTTTCTTTCGCAGCCGTACCCTCCGGTATGGTGAGGTCTACCGTAATGTTTTGTGTCTCTCCTGATGTGATTCCATCTTCTATGTCTGCCTGTCCGATGACTTGGTCATTATAGACAATCTGAACACTTCCCCCATCACAGTCTGTTAATCCATTATTTTTCACCGGTACGGTAATCGAAACATTCTTATCCGGCATCATTTCTTCTTGCGTGTAATCAATATCCCCAATGACAAGTTTGCTCTGTGGAACCACGGAAGTGATGCATAAATCCGTACTCTCTTTTACATTATCTTCTGTAATGTCCACATCCGTTCTTGTAAATAAATATTCATAAGCCGTTCCATTCCAGATCCCGCTTGGCACTGCCGCATAACCTTCTAAATCTGTTAAAGTAACCGGCTTATCCACTTCTCCTTCTCTTATTACATAGGCATATAAATTTCTTCCAGCCTCTTGCTCATCTTCCTTTTCCGATGCACAGATCAGAAGCTGGCTATCCTCACCATCGACTACCGTATAATCTGCGGAAATCACCGCATCGTCTTCTATATAGCTTTCGATCTCTCCATCAATGGAATCGATATAGTCTAAGGAACTGCCTTCTTCCTCCTGGGTATACCATAAAAGAACGGAACTTCCATCTATTTTCGCAAAAGAAGGAGAAAGATTCTGTCCATTTTTTGCAATGGCTGTTCGTTCTGCTCCAGCAACTGCCATCAGTTGTACCTGTGGATTTTCCTCGGTACCAGAATTCAACGTATAAGCTGTCACTATTTCATTATCCAAATTGCCAATGGCAACGGACTGTACCGGCTCTTTCTCTTCTGATAACTTCTTTGTCGTAAAAGCATCTTCATTGAGAGAAGCAAGATAAATGGTATTTGTTCCTGTTCCCTTTAAAATATCGTTCGCACTGTTGCTGTTCCATGCAATATATGGCACATGATCCTTTACGGTAATCGCCGGATGTACATCCGCAATGGCATTATCCGTAAGCGACGGATAGTTTGTCACTGTTCCTTCCTTTTCATTGAATGTGATTTTCGCTGCGTGCACTTCTGTCTCAGCCGCAAGCGTTGTCATAAAATCATCAGCTTCGGCTTCTGCCGTTGTAAAAGTACGTTTTGCATTAATCCATGTAACGTATATATTCTCCCCATCGACTGCCGCTACTGCATCAAAATCTGCCGTTCCGTCATCATCGATCATCGCAGGCGTACTCCACGTTCCACTTTCTTCATTGTAAATAGAATATACCGCTGCTGTATGGTTACCAGATGTTCTTCCTTCGATATCCGTTGTATAAATAAGGATTTTCTTTCCACTCTCTGTCTGCAAAAGCTGCGGCTTTGCACTGGCATATACCTCAGACTGCAATGTCTGCACTGTTCCAGATGTACTCTGGGCAGAAGCAACACTCTTTCGCAAACGTGACTTCGTCGTTTGCACCGCAGCAGCAGAACCGTTCCAGGAAGAAGAATCCACTCTTTGAATTTCATAATCTTTCGTCTCTGGTTCCAACTTTGACAGCGCACCGGAATACGTTCTGGCTTTGGACTTCTTCTTTGTAGAATAATACTCCCACGAATCACTAAGAAGTTCTTTTTCATAAGAAAAGCATAATAACTTGGCACTAACTCCCAACGCTCCATCTAAAGAGGCTGTTATATCGTTATCTTCTCCATCTGATTCCACTGTAACAAGGTTCTTTGCTTCTCCATAAACAGAAATATCCGCAATATAAGAAACACCGATTCCACCCGTAAGACGTATACTCGGAATAGTAAACTCTACTTCCCCTTCGGTATACACTTTACTCTTACTAAAATCGAATCCTACAGAGAAATCCGCTTTGGTAGCAGCCGTTCCCTTTACTTTAATCACTACCGGAACCACAACCACGAATGTCTGCCATTCTTGCTCTGCCGTCCCTTTGATTTCAATAACCAGCTTTCCTCCCGCAGATTCGACTCCGTTTGTCTTTGTGATGGTTCCTTCTACATAGCCATAAGCCTTCATCTCCGGTTTCACACTCATTCCCATAGATGCGATTCCAAATTTAGCAGCCAAAAGAGAATTGATTCCTTTTCTATAAGATTCTTTTTGCGTTTCCACAAACTTTTTAAAAGTGGTCCAGTCCTTCTTATTCATATCCTGAACACCGATTCCAATCCGATATGTATTATCTTCCCTGTTAAAAGTAACCGGAATCGTTCCATAATCAAGAGAAATATCCCCACCGCCAAGAATCGGAACCTCCTCTGGAATCGTAAACTCTACACCACCATCAATCTCAATATCAACATCGCTCTCCTCTGTTCTGGTTCCTGTGGCTGTTCCCGGTTTGTCGGACTGATCTGACTGATCCGGTTCACTTGGATTAACTGGATTATCTGTTCCGCTCTCCCCGGTCTTCATCGCATCGGAGCATACGGTTCCGGCGTAGGAATAGAGATTGGAAGATGAGAGATTCAAATGCAAAGCAGGCCGCACACCGCCACTACAATTGCTGACACCACTACCAATACTACTGACCCAGCCATAATTAATCACATTGGCCGCAACACTACTAACATGGCCCGGCGAACGGAGCCACCACCAAATATTTCCATTGTATTTTGTATACTCTTCGTCCGTATCATAATATCTCCATGTACCCATCGCATAAGCATAGGTACTGCATCGGCTTCTTCTCGCTTCATCATTTGTACCATAGTCCTTTACAAAACCATAGCCTGCTGCCGTATCTGTGTTGTAGACTTCTGATTCAGAGAGAAGGAATACTTTATCCGAAGTATTATTTCCACCTGCTGTTCCATAGGAAATATTATTGTCATTTACCACACTGGTTGTTTTAATGGCACTTCTTTGCGTAGACGTGAAAGCAGAATTGATAAAGTTCTTTTTACTGTAATCTGTCTTTGGCTGGTTATCCGATGCGCCATAGCCGTTCAGCCAGCTTCGCATACTGCTTGTCTCCCATGTTACATCTTCATAATTTGTATTATACTCCTGGTCATCTAAGGCAACATCGGCAAGGAGAAGCGCATCATTTCCATTTCTGTTTAAAACACGCCATTTGATTGGTTCATACTTGAAATAATGGTAGGTTGTATAGCTACCATTCCAGTCATATTGTCCTTTCTCATTGCTTGAGTAATATGTCGCATCTTCCCCTTTTAATCTGCGATACTTTGTCCCAGCAATCGTAATATCGTTATTCTCATCCCAGCCTGTTGCATTTTTCAACGCATTATAAATACTGCCATCTTGGGATGTCACCTCACTCTGCGGATAGCTACCAAAGTATACGCAGTCCCAGGTGACCTTCTGCCCGGCAGTCATGGAAGAATCTTTTACGATTCTTGGATTGCTGATATTCTCTGCCGCATTTACCTTTGGTAGTGTGATAGGGATATCGGCTAAACTGACTCCCTGCGGGCAGAATCCCGCCAGCATTGCTACCGATAAGATAAGTGCTGTTATGCGAGATAGATTGATGTGTTTCCGTTGTTTTTTCATAGATTTTCCTCACTTTCCCCTTGTGGTTTCTTTTTATCATAAAGCTCTTTATAAGCTTTTCTTCTCTCCGCCTCTGTTTCTTTGGAAAGAATCAGATGACTATTAAGATTTTTCCTCAAATTCCATGTGTCTCCATGAGAAAGATGCCCTCTGTAGCTGGCGAGGCTTCGTTCTATGGACTCACGGTCCATCTTTCCTTCTTTATAAGCATGACGGAACCTTTTCAACTTACGCTTCATCCTTCTTTTATTACTGCTTCGCAATTTACGAATTACTTTGCCTGTATCTGTTAGGTAAAAATGGAATCCCAAATAATCTATTCCCTGTGATAAAGGAATAATCTGCGTCTTTTGATTAAATTCCAGTTTTCGCTCCTCTCGTATGTAGCTTTCCATTTGTTTCAAACATTGTTTTAAATACTGTTTATCCTGATGAATCAGTATCCCATCATCCATGTAGCGGGAGTAATACTTTATTTGTAACTTTTCTTTGATCAAACGATCAAGTCCATCAAGATAAAATGAAGCAAACCAGGAACTTGTCTGATTCCCAAGTGGGATACCAACTCCCGGTGTTACATGGTAGCTGTCTATAATATGGTCTAAAAGTCCTATTATCTTCCTTTCATTAGGAAATGCCCGAATCATCAGTTCTTTTAATGTTCCATGATGAATACTGTCATAGTAATGATGGATATCATATTTTAAAAAGAAACCCTGACTTCCATACTTTTTATAATATTGTCTCATAAAACCTGTTAATCTGTCCATAGCAAAATGGGTCCCTTTTCCTATACGGCTGGCTGAATTATCATAAATCAGATGTCTTTCCATATAGGGAGCAATGACATTATCACATAAACTATGCTGTACAATCCTGTCCCGGTAATGCATCGCATATATTATTCTTTTTTTCGGATCATAAATTTCAAACTTACGATAACCACTTAATCGATATGTTCCTTTATAAAGTTCTTTTTGCAGCTTCACAAGATTCTCTGCCAGATTTAATTCAAACTGAATTACTTCGTATTTCTCCCGCTTTCCTCTTCTCGACTTTCTATGCGCTTCATATAAATTTTCAAATGTAATCATTTGATAAAACAATTCATCCATATTTTTTCCTTTTTTATACCGGGAGGGATATTGCTATCCCTCAAAATCAAAAAAAGCTTTGCCGTTTTCTCCTCCGGTATTTTGTGTTCTTCCGAATAATGTTATATCACTTTTATAAGTTTAGATTATTCGAAAAGGGATTCGATTCCTTTGTAAATGGCACAGATAATTTCTCCTTAGAAATCATTACGGGCCAATTTTTTGCGAAGCAGGCCGCACACCGTCATTATTATTGTTGACATTATTACCATTATTATTGACCCAGCCATTATTATTCACTTTGGCCGCATTATTACTATTATTGCCCGGCGAACGGAGCCACCATACAACCTTATCCCTTATATCTTTTCAGGTCACTCCGTGCCCAGGCTGTAATCATCCTGTTCACTTCATAAGCCTGCATTGATATCTGTTCATATTGTTTTGGTAAAATGCATTGATTTTCTCTTGCAATTAATGCAAAATATAAAAGCATCTTTACCTTTACATATGCTCTCTTTTGATATGCATTTCTCTTGCCTATATGTACATGATCTTCTTTCCCCTTCACATAGACACTATTTGCATAATATAAATTCTCAACAATATCCAAACACGTATTCTGAAGCCTTGTTACCAATGTAAACCGAAACTTCTTTGGTGACTTCTCTGTGATCGTAAATATATAAGTTCCCAAATCTTTTGCCTTTACGATAACTGCAAGGTCTTTTTCTTTCTTCACATCTTCTCCTTAAAAAAATAATATTTTTCTTAAAATATCATTTTTTTCTTTCATTTTCAATAATCTATGTCTGAATGGTCGATTTTACGACACTTTTGGCAAAAAATTCAGAAATTCATTCGTATCACATCTTGTCCTGTCTTGCAACCGCTATTCGCGCTTTTTTCCCGGAAAATGCAATCCCGATTTTGATCACAGACGGAAGCTTCATTGCCTGCAAATCGGTATCGTACTTGCGGCTGTTGATCTGATGGAGTGCGACCTGGGAGAGTTCTTCCAGCTGAGACTCTGTGCAGTTTTTCTCCGCCTTCAGTTCAATCAGAATTCCGGGCAGCCGCTGATTCAGCGGGATCATTTGAATGTCAAAACGCCCTTCTCCTGCCTCGCGATTTGAAATAATTCGGTAGCTGTTATCGGTTATAGCGCACATTCCGAGAATCAGGCCGTGGTAAAATGTTTCGTTGGCCGCGTCATGAAAGCTGATCGTCTGAGGCAGAAAGCTTTCCAGTGTTTTCTGCATCGTGTCAACATCCATCTTGTAAATTGCTTCCTAAACAGCGATGGCGGCATGGCGGGGAATCATGGACTCAAGCTGTGAAAGGATCTCCTTGCTGTAGACAAAGGAAATCTCCTTGTTGGGAAGGGCAACTTCACACAGATAATCTTCCCCGTAGGTCTGACTGCAGCTTACCGCTTTCAGATAACCTTCGACCAGAAGAAAACTATAGACAGAAGACGGATCCCTTTGAATTTGGGGATAAATCACACTGGTATCAATGTGCGTCAGGAAGGACTCGCCCTTCATCAGTGCTTCCAGCCGTTCCATAATGTCCGGTGTAGCAGCAGCCAGCACTTCGCGGATAATGTCATTGCTTCCGGTCGATTGCCAGAATGCTTTGGGATGACAGTCGTTGTTAAAATATCCGATTACAGACCAGGGATTGAAAATATCCGTGTCACCAAAACGGTACCCGTCATACCAATCGCACAATTCCTGATATTTCCCGGATGCATCATAGTATTCGGCCATTTCCTGCACTTCGCCTGCAGTGAAGCCGAAATATTCACTGTACCGGTTATCCAAAATGGAGTTGATTTTCAGGTTATTCAAGCCGCTGAAAATGCTCTCCTTTGCAACACGGAGAATTCCGGTGAGAAAGCCAAATGCCAGATGCGGGTTATCCTTTAATCCGCCGGAAAAGAAGTTTCGCATAAAGTTTACAATTTCCGTGTAAAAGCCGCAGCTGTGTCCCTGCTGAATAGGCGTATCATATTCATCGATTATGATGACAGCCTCCTGCCCCCAATGCTTGTGCAGCAGCAGGGTCAGAAACTGCAGGCCCATCTGATAATCTATTTCATCAGCAGTATAACCGGCAATCCGGCGGTACTGCTGCTTTTCATAGGTGTTCAGCACATCACTGGCTTCAAGCTCCGAATGACGCATAAACTCCAGTGAGATCAGCTTGCAGAGTTTCTGAAATGTTTCCTCCCAATTAAGACACTTCACATCCTTGAATGTGAGGAAAATGACAGGATAACGGCCCTGATGCCGTGTGTAGTTCTCCCCGCACCGCCAGATTTTCTTATCCTTGAAATACACAGAAGTATTTTCTGATGTACGCTCAAAGAAGACGCGCAGCATATCCATGTTCAGTGTTTTTCCGAATCGGCGAGGCCGCGTAAACAGAGATACCTTGGGCCGTTCGTCCAGAAAATCCTTGATGAGCATGGTCTTGTCCACATAGTAATAGTGAGCGCAGGCATCGCGGAAATCCGAAACGCCGATGGGGAGGGGTTTGCGCATCATATGTGAGGTTTGCAAACTCTTTCCACCTTTTACACGCTTATCTGAAGGCTTTTGCGCATTATTCGGAATGATCCATTGCCGTCCATCCTTATATGCACCGGGAATCCGTCCGGTTTTGCAGAGTTCATTCACGCGCCGTTCCGTGATACCCCAAAGGGTGGCCGCTTCTCTAATCGTCATTGTATGCACCTCCGTTCTTTCTTGATAATGCTATTGTAGCCAATGTTCCGAACAAAATCAACTGACATTATTCCGAATAATCGAATTTTCTGCTGGCTGTGAAAAATAGCATGCAAAAAACCCCGGCATAAGCCGGGGCCGGGGTTTTGAAGTCGACTTTATGTCGGTTTCTTTTTTATATTCGATTGGACTGGATTACTCATTCTCTATAGCGTAGTGAATAAAACCGGAGAATGAAAGTGTGGTAGGATAATTTCCTTCGGTTTTTAGATGACCATGTTTATTTAGAAAACACTGCGTCATTTTTGGAAAGAAGGTATACACAATACTGATTCATACTGATTCCTTCTCTCTGAGAATGTTCTGCTAAAGATCTATGCAGACTTCTTGGAATTCTCAGCTTGAACTGACCAGAATAATCTTCTAGGCTATCCGGCTCATGGATTTCCATGCCTTCTTCTAATGCGGCTTCAATCCATGCCTTTTTCGCATCCAGTGCATTTGCTACTGCACTTTCCACTGTTTCACCACAAGTAATGCATCCAGGCAAATCTGGATAAGAAACCACAAATCCGCCTTCATCCTTATCTTCTACAATTTCCATACGATAGGACATTTCCATATAATCATTCAGCGTCTTCATCATTCTTCGCCTCTCTTTCTACAACTTGCCTTACCATTTCCACATATACTTTTTTTATTGGTTCATGTTTTGGTATTGTAAGCGGCATGCAACCTCGCTTCCTAAATGTGTAATGGCTACTTCCGTTCCTCGGAGCATTCATTTCGTACCCATAACTTTCCAATACCTTTCGTAGTTCGTCAAACCGGAGGTTTTTTGATAAATTACATATACGTGTTATCAGTTTTTCCCATTTTGACATTTGTTATACCTCCTATTTATATTATAGATGGTATCGTATATGGTGTCAATCATTGTTTCGGCAATTCCCTCTCTTTTTCCAATAGTAATTCCTTCCTGTTTTCCAATAGCAACACCTTTTACAATGCCATTCTCTGTTCCCTCTGCATATGCCTGTTCTTTTATTCCCTGACTCAGATTACACATATCGTTCACATCCTTTCTAATGTCACTTTCCAATGGAATATCAAACTCATTTCCTATAATAATGCTCCCAGCAAACGATGAAGTTCATATTTTTCTTCTTTTTCTGGAAGGTCTTCTGCTAAACCAATTAAGACAATATTGGCAAGGTCTATGTCACCTTTCCACTGATAAGTACCGACGACACTTTCCTGTGTCAAATGAATAGAATTCATACAGTTTTGCGATATATTCATACAAACCCATATGGAATATACTCGTTTTATATCATTATAATTGGAATTCACAAATTCTCTGCCTTTCTGTGCTTCTATATTCACAATAACCTGTGATAAGCCATCTTTCATCCGCACATAGAATATAACATCAAACCGTACCAATCCTTCATGAAGCTCACTGTTTTCTGTATTTAATCCAACGACTTTTTCTCCATTTTGTTCTTTTTCTACATTTGTGCTCCCTGCATCTACCGGAACTGTACTAATATATGGTTCTCCTTCAATATACTGCACGACATCTTTCGGATTCATTCCCTTAAATTCGTTAATTGTCTTTACCAGTATATGTGCAAGTATAATCTTATGCCCCAATAGATTTTTTGCTTTTTCATCATATTGTGCATCTTTATCGGTCGCTGATATTGATTTTTTAATATCTTTGTCCACAGATACGCTCCTTTCTGCTATAATGAAAATATCTTATTTTGTCATTTTCATTATAGCCCAAGCTATATCTTTATAAAGAAAAACTGAAAAATACTTCTGGGGATGAGTCCGAAAGAAAGGATAATGGACGGATTATAATGTAATAAAGAACTAAATTCAATATGAAAAAAACCCCGGCATAAGCCGGGGTAATGAATGCATACTATCCCACAGATCAGGATTTTATTTTAATTTTTACCGTCTGTTTCTTTCCGCTTCCATCCGTTGCCATAGCGGTGATTTTTACCGTTTTTCCTTTGGCTGATTTTTTCGTGGTTACAACCCCTTTGGAATTCACAGTAGCATATTTGGTATTACTCGATGTCCAGAGAAGTTTGGTATTGGCTTTCTTCGTTGCCGTTACTTTCGCTTTCAGTTTCAGCTTCTTGCCGGCTTTTACTGATTTGTTCCCTGTGATCTTCACTTTCTTTACGATCCCCTTCATGGATGTGATCTTCCAAGAAGCATATTTTTTGCTGCCATCCGTTGACCTTGCGGTGATGGTCACTTTTTTGCCGCCGGTTTTCTTTTTCAGGGTGACAACACCCTTTTGTGTCACGGTTGCGATCTTTGTATTGCTTGACCTCCAGGTTAGCTTTTTATTCGATGCATTCTTCGGTAAAATCGTCGCTTTCAAAGTCAGCTTTTTGCCTGCGGCGATCTGTTTGGAGAGGCCGGAGAGACGGATCGACCTTACTTTTACTTTCTTTTCTGGCTGTTTTTCTTTATCTGAAGCAGATGGCTGTTTGGCAGGTTCTACCTTACCATCTGAGCATACAGTCCCGGCGTAGGAATAGAGGGTAGAGGAAGCGAGATTCAAATACAAAGCAGGCCGCACACCGACAGTCCTATAGTAGACACTACTACCCTTACTACGGACCCAGCCACTACTACCCACCCTGGCCGCATCACTACCATAATAGCCCGGCGAACGGAGCCACCACCAAATATTTCCATTGTATTTTGCCGTAGTATAATATCTATACGTGCCCATCGCATACGCGTAGGTACTGCATCGGCTTCTTCTCGCTTCATCGTATGTATATCTATCTTTTACAAAACCATAGCCTGCTGCCGTATCTGTATTGTAGACTTCTGATTCAGAAAGAAGGAATATTTTATCCGAGGTATTATTTTCACCTGTTGTTTCATAGTTAATGTTATTATCATTTGCAACACTGGTTGTCTTAATCGCATTCTTTTGCGTGGATGTAAAGGCAGAATTGATAAAGTTCTTTTTACTGTAATCTGTCTTTGGCTGGTTAACCGATGCGCCATAACCGTTCAGCCAGCTTCGCATACTGCTTGTCTCCCATGTTACATCTTCACAATTTGTATTATACTTCTGGTCATCTAAGGCAACATCGGCAAGAAGAAGCGCATCATTTCCATTTCTGTTTAAGACACGCCATTTGATTGGTTCATACT
>CAVFXN010000047.1:0-14436 GCA_963626755.1 Bacteroidaceae bacterium | reverse complement strand
TAACACACAGAACGCAAAAATTGCATCTATTACGGAAAAAACTTTAATCGTTGGTTGTTTTCCAAAAGCTTCTGACCATGCAGTGGTATTTGGTTGCGGAACAATAGGACTAGCAGCGTCTATTACTTTAAAATGGCTTGGGGTAGAATCCGTGATGATTTGCGATTATTCAGAGCTGCGTCTTAACATTGCAAAGGAAATGGGATTTGAAACTTGCAATATGGAAGCAAAAGATTATCAGGATAAAGCGAGATCACTCTGGGGCGAGGCTTATTCTATTAGTGGACAGGTTCCTAATATAGATATCTGGCTGGATGCGGCTGGAGCAGACTCCATACTTGATGACTTTATGAAGCTAGAGAAGGTGGAAGCTAAGTATACCACTGTAGCAGTAAATAATAACCTTCGCAATATAGATTTGCTGCGTATTACTTATTCATCACAACTGATATGTGGGTCAGGTGGATACCGACCAGAAGATGTTGAGACAGTCATGGACATTATGAAGAGTCATCAATGGGATATTGAAAAAATGATAACTGCGGAATTTACGCTAGAGAAGCTGGCAGAGGCATTGGACGAGGCGTCAAATGCACAGAAAAATTTAAATGTTGTAATTAATTTTGGAGAATAAAGGGCAGGGAAACTAACTTGACAGAGATGAAATACAAAGAACCAAAAGGCAGAGTTATATATTATGATATATTGAATATTGCAGCTTGTATTGCGGTCATTACTTTACATCACAATGGTATCGTTCATACATATTCAAATACATTAAGGTGGAAGCTTGCATTGGTTGCAGAAGTTTTTGCATATTGGGCAGTACCGATATTCTTAATGATTTCCGGTGCAACACTGATGAACTACAGAAAAAAATATGATACGAAAACATTCTTTATCAAACGCTTTAAAAGAGCAGTCGTGCCATTTTTATGCTGGAGCTGCATTGTTTTGATTTGGAAGATCGGTACAGGTCAATTGGCATTGAATCAATATTCGGTAAAGACGATTATTGATGCATTGCTTAATTACAAGATGGAAAATGTCTACTGGTTCTTCCCGTTATTGTTTTCGATTTATCTGTTTATGCCGGTTATCTCATATCTGGCAGAGGACCGATACAGAAAGTGCATCAAATATATTATTTTGGTGATGTTTATCTGCCAGTCCGTGATGCCGCCGATTTTAAAACTTGTAGAAATTCAATGGAACAGTAATTATGGGTTGCCGATCCATGCCTATTTGATTTTTGTATTTTTAGGATATTATTTATCTAAGACGGATTTGACAAAACATCAGCGAATCATGATTTATCTAGCAGGAATCTGTGGAATCGTGATTCGATATGCAGGGATTTATCTGTTATCAACTAGAGATGGCGAGAAGAATACACTTTTCTTTAATTACGGTTATTTCCCTTCAGTGATGTTGGCGTGTGCCGTGTTTGTGCTTGCAAAAAATATCAATTTCAAGAAAATCATAGAAAAATTGCATATTCCATATGCTATCATACAGACGATGGCTTCATGTAGTCTTGGAATCTATCTGATCCACAGAATTGTCATGTATTATGAATTACAGTATCTGGGAATACATTTTCAGATTACCAACGAGACGATGCTATGGCGAACGGTATTTATTTTAGTTACTTATCTGATTTCACTGGCTATTGTATGGATCGTCAAGAAGATTCCGGTGCTCAAAGAGCTTGTACCATAAAATTTTTTTATACCACGAGTATAATTTACATCAACCAAAATCTGTGCTATTCTACCGGTAGAAAGAAAAAGCGGTCCACAGTGGGCCAGAAAGGAAAAGACATGACAGCAATTATTCGTTTATTCAGTTTAAATAGTGAACATCGTGACGCACAGCTCAAAAAGAAAGAACTGGGCTATGACTGCGCGCGTCCATTTAAGGATAGGTTGGAACGAATGAATTGTGTTGACGAACCTGTATGGAGTTAATCCAATACCAGATATATAAACATGTTTAGCGTACCGCTTACCTTAGATGAACCGGGGTAGGCGGTATTTTTTGTGTGATAGGAAATTCCGACGGAGTTCTCTATCACACAAAAAGGCACTGCGTGCCAATGATGCGCAGCTCGTGGTAGTGTATTTTGTTCAATGTGGGAAAGGAAGATAAAAATGTTAGAGATTAAAGGAAAGGTAAATACAGCTATCTGCTATGCAAAAGTCATAGAGGACGAAGCGATCGAGCAGATCCGAAGAATGTGTGATTATCCCATGACTGCTGGCAGCAAGATCCGTGTTATGCCGGATGTCCATGCAGGAAAGGGCTGCACTATCGGAACAACCATGACGATTGTAGATAAGGCTGTTCCTAATGTAGTCGGAGTCGATCTTGGCTGTGGGATGTATACGACGAATCTTGGAAAAATAAATATTGATTTTGCAAAGGTAGATGAGGCCTGCCATTTTATTCCGTCAGGAATGAATGTGTGGGAGGGACGTCAGGAACGGTTTGATCTGACACGGCTTTGCTGCTATAGAAGTCTCAGAGATTCCCGAAGGCTGGAAAGATCGCTCGGAACCTTAGGAGGTGGCAATCATTTTGTGGAGATTGATGAAGCGCGGGATGGGACAAAGTATCTGATCATCCATTCCGGCAGTAGAAATCTGGGTAAACAGGTTGCTGAATTTTATCAGAAGCTGGCGGTGGATCTGGATCGGGGTTATGGCACATACTTCGAAAAACGAGATGAGATTATCAGAACTTACAAAGAACAGGGAAGACGCAAAGAGATTCAGGATGCATTGAAAGCACTGCATTTTCAGATTTATGAAAGTGAGCCTTCCATGCCAGCGGATCTTTGCTATTTATCCTGTAAGTATTTAGAAGACTACCTTCATGATGTGGAGATTTGCCAGGAGTTTGCTCGCAGAAGCAGAGAAAAGATGGCAGAGATTATTCTGCAAAGAACCGGTATGACCGGCGGAGAGGCTTTTCATACCATTCACAACTATATTGATACAGAGGAGATGATCTTACGAAAGGGGGCTATTGCAGCACACGCTGGAGAGAAAGTTCTTATTCCTATCAATATGAGAGATGGCAGTGTCCTTGCCGTAGGAAAAGGAAATCCTGACTGGAATTATTCTGCACCTCACGGAGCAGGAAGAATCATGTCCAGAACAAAGGCGAAGAACGAACTTAGCATGGACGAGTATAGGAAAGAAATGTCAGGAATTTACACGACTTCTGTGAATGAAAACACATTGGACGAAGCACCAATGGCATACAAATCTCTGGAGGACATCATAGATGTGATTCGGGAGTCTGTAGATGTCATTGACGTAATGAAACCAATTTACAATTTTAAGGCATAAGCCGGAAACCATTGGCATTACACTTGATGAGCAGACTGCAAAAGTGGTTGGATCAAGACATGGTAAGCCGGTCATTTATGAAATTCATGCCAGTGAGATGTACGATGACGGATACGTATTTTATCTTTCTGTCAATGGAGTATGGCTTACAAAATCTGTTCCGACGAAATACATGAAAAAATTATAAATGACAGATTTTTGTTCAAAAAAAAACAATTTACAGTTTCTTGTTGACACAATCGAGTTTTTTTCTTTATAATTGAAAAAAGGACTACTACTTAATTGGGCTAATCTCGATTCTCTTGTGTGATGTCGACTTTACTAAAAAAATACAAAGGGGGGGTGTTTCATCTCAGAGGGAGGTAGACTGTGATATAGAATCTACAACTACGGCAACATGTACTACTGAAGGAATAACGACATATACGGCGACTTGTTACTATGGGGGGACAATCTGTTCAGACAAAAAAACAGTGGAGGTTTCAGCATTAGGTCACCAATGGCGCACTTCTTACAGTAGTGATGAAACGAAGCATTGGCGTGAGTGTACGAGAGAGGGCTGCACAGCGAAAGAGAATGAGGAAGAGCATAGTTTTGAAACAGTTGTTGATGTAGAAGCAAGCTGTGAAAACAAAGGCAGTCAACATGAAGAATGTACAACGTGTCACTATAAGAAGACATCAGTGGAAATTTCAGCAACAGGTCATGCTCTAGAAAAGGTTGCAAAGAAAAATGCAAGCTGTACGGAAGCTGGATATGAAGCATACTGGAAGTGCAAGACCTGCGGAAAACTTTTCTCGGATGAAGCAGGAACGGCAGCAATAGAAAAGCCGGTAGAAATTTCAGCAACAGGTCATACTTGGAAAGACGGCAAATGTACTGTTTGTGGAGAAAAACAGCCTGTAACAAAAGAAAATACATCTTCGTCAAAAACAGGAAAAAATACATCTTCGTCAAAAACAGGAAAAAATACATCTTCGTCAAAAACAGGAAAAAATACATCTTCGCCAAAAACAGGAGATACTCAGGAAATAGTTTATATCTGGATGACCTTATTGGTATCGGTTGCTGGACTTACAGGAGTGATCTTGAAAAGAAAAAGTGAGAGATAAGTGGATATTGAAGACATGAAAGTGGACATTCAACATTAAAAGTGGATATTGAGATTCGAGTTGAAGCTAGGAGGTGTTAGCAATTTGCGACACCTCCTGATTGACGTGAGAAGCAAGGATCCTGAATTTATGGATAGGCTATTTTCCTTATTTGCAATTCTCTTGCACAACATCAAGGAATACATTTGCACCAGCAATCAGATCCTGATCTGCAGTAAATTCTTCTGGATTGTGACTGATTCCTTTGACGCTTGGTACAAAAATCATAGCTGTAGGGCAGATCCTTGCAATCATCTGCGCATCCTGCCCTGCACCTGATGTGATGCGGCGACAGCTCAGTCCGCGATTTTTTGCCGCAGTCTCAATCTGCTCAACAATTTTTTCATCAAACAGAACGGGATCAAATTCTGTCATGCGTTCTGTCTGAATCGTTACCTGATCTGTCTTTTCTAACTCCTTAAGATATTGGGCAAATGCTTTCTCATCTTCCTCCAGTTTCTCTTTATTCGGATTTCTCAAGTCTACAGTAAATGTCGCTTTAGACGGAATCACATTGATTGCATTCGGTTTGAAGTCAATTGTTCCCACAGTTGCTACACCATGAGACTTCGTCACAAGTTCTCTCAAGAATACATTTACTTTTGCTGCTGCCAGTCCGGCATCGACACGCAGGGCAGTCGGTGTGGTTCCCGCATGATTTGCAAGCCCTTCAATGGTCACTTTCTGCCAGTGAATTCCCTGAAGGTTCTCTACTGCTCCAAGCTGAATTCCCTCAACATCAAGAATGGGTCCCTGTTCAATATGAAGTTCTACAAAGGCATATGGTTTTAGAAAGCCCGGGTCTACTGTTCCTTCATAACCAATTCTTTTTAATTCCTCTCCAAGAACGGTTCCATCGGTTCCGACAACCGCAAGCGCATCTTCTACAGGCATTCCTCCGGCATATACCAAAGATCCCATCATATCCGGTGAGTAACGAACCCCTTCTTCATTGGTAAATACTCCGACAACAAGTGGTCTCTTTGTCTTGACTCCGGCTTCTTTCAGTGTGCGAATCACTTCAATTCCCGCAATCACGCCATAACAACCGTCATACTGTCCGGCATTGATCACCGTATCAATATGAGAACCCATCATCAAAGGCTTCTCCCCTTTGTTTTCTTCTGTTTCCCAGATTCCGAAGATATTTCCAATTCGATCTACGACAACCTGGAGTCCGGCCTCTTTCATCCAGGCTGATACCAGATCTCTTCCTGCCTTCTCTGTATCCGAAGCTGCGAGACGGATTCTCCTTCCATCCTCTCCGATTCCGATGTTACCAAGTGTATTGATTCGGTTAATCAGCTGTTCCCCGTTGATTTCTAACATATTTTGTTTACCTCCTATGATCTGCAGTTTTCTGATGCATACGCACCACCCCATACAATCTTTCTATAATTTTCTTTGTCCGTGTCCCCCTCTGTTGAGAAACATAAAATCCTTGAATTTTCATCCAGATGAAGAGCTTCTTTCAAATCCTGAAGTTTTTCGTTTTTTAGAATCTCTGCAACAATTCCCGTCGTCGACGCACCGCTCTCTCCCGAGATGACACGTGCATCATTTGCTAACGGATTACCAAGAATCCTCATTCCATTTGCAGCCACATAATCTGGCATGGAGATAAAATAATCTGCATATGCTTCCAGCATGTTCCATCCAATCGTACACGGCTCACCACATGCAAGCCCTGCCATAATGGTATCCAGATCACCGGTCACTGCGTGAAGCTGTCCATCGGCTGCCTGTGCCGTTTGAAAAATACAGTCCGCATGATTCGGCTCTACAATAATGATTTCCGGCTTATCCTCCCCGTAATAATCTGCAAAAAATGCTGCCAGTGCACCGGACATCGCACCAACTCCCGCCTGAAGAAAAATGTGTGTTGGGATCTCATCTGCCAGCTGTTCTGCTGCCTCCAGTGCCATTGTCGTATATCCCTGCATGATCCATGCCGGAATTTTTTCATACCCTTCCCATGCAGTATCCTGTACGGGAATCCAGCCTTTTTCTTTTTCACACTGCGCCGCGAAGCGAACGGTATCGTCATAGTTCCAATCCGTAATTTCCGCCTGTGCTCCCAACGCCCGGATGTTTTCCAGTCGTTCCCGTGCACTTCCGCGCGGCATATAGACAACGGCATTGACACCAAGTTCTTTAGCTGTCCATGCAATTCCCCGTCCATGATTTCCATCGGTAGCTGTTACAAATGTCATATCTTTCAAAGCTTCTTTCACCTGATCGCTCTGCAGGACCTGATAATTCAGATCCTGCAAAGGAATATTGCAAAGTTCTCCAAGATAGCGACCGATACAGTAACTCCCACCAAGTCCTTTGAATGCATTCAGCCCAAATCTGGTGCTCTCATCTTTGATATAAAATGATTTCACACCCAGATACTCTGACAAATTTTTAAGGTTCTTAAGTTCTGTCGGCTGATAAGACGGAAAACTCTGATGAAATCTTTTCACCTGCACCGCATATTTTTTTCCAAACAGATTGGCATCCGCTGCCTCTGCGGCCTTATTTTTACAAATATATCGTTGACTCTGGTTTGCCACTGCCTGGATCTTCTGCTTTGTCTTACTCATTCCTTTCTGCTCCTTCTATTGCCTTCCTTTTTCCTTTGATTTTTGTTTCTTGAACTTCGTTATTTAATAATTATATTGACTTTTAGAGAAAATAATATAATAATATTCTCATATATTATAATAATATTGATTTTAAGATGATTTTCAGGCTGAGTTGTAATCCGAGGTGGCAGCCAAATGCCAGTTTAAATAACTATGAACTTAGATCAGAATGAGAGAGGCTGCATCTTGTTTTACACTTGAGGCCAAATAAATATGCATAATTTCATCGGGAGGTTTTTTATGCAGGTTTACAACATTCCTTTAGACAGTACCCATCAGGAAACCACGCAACACGGCAACTTTGCTTTTCCGCTTGCCATCTACACAACACAGATTAATAAGAATATCCTTGGGTATATTGACTGGCACTGGCATCATGAATTACAGTTTTGTGTTGTCCTGCAAGGTGAGGTTGATTTCTTTGTCAATCAATCGCAATTCTTATTAAAAAAAGGAGACGGAATCTTTGTCAATGCGGAGCAGCTCCACATGGCAAAGAATCACGCCGCTTCGGATAGTATTTATATCTGTCTTGATTTTCATCCACGGATGATCGCCGGATTCGCCGGAAGCATCCTGGAATCAAAATATGTAGTTCCTTATTTAAAAAAGACAGGCTTCACGCATTGTCTCCTCTCACCGGAGATTGACTGGCAAAAGCAGATCCTTGATCTTCTGCTCGCCGTGTCCGGATCCTTTCATTCGGAACAACCGGATGAGATGCAGATCATTATTCAGCTTGCCACCGTATGGCACATACTGATCACTTCCGAATCATCAACATCTTCAGAGAAAAAAGGAAGCACTATCAGCCCGCAGGTGAAAGAGATGCTTCAATATATCCGTGCGAATTATATGAATCCTATTTCTCTCGATGAGATTGCAGAACAGGTCGCTCTTGCCTGTAGTACCTGTTGCCGGGTATTCAAACGTCAGACGGGCTGTACCATTTTCGAATATCTGCTCAATGTCCGCCTTCAAGAGGCATCCCGGCTTTTGCTTTCTTCGGATGCTAATATCACCGAGATCTCCATACGCTGTGGCTTCTCAAACTCCAGCTACTTTGCGAAAGAATTTCGCCGGAAGACCGGGATGTCTCCATCGGTTTACCGCAAAGAGAAATCTTACAGCCGTGCAGAGATTCTTTCCACTATTTAAATAAGGAATCTTGCTCATGGACAGTATACCTTAAATCTTTACTGAGAGAGGGATATCGGCATGATGATAAAACTGCGGAAACTCAAGCTTTTTCTCTCTTTAAAAAAGAACGGACAAGTGCTAAGATATACAGAGAATAAATTACACAATATGGAGGAAATTTAAAGTGATTGAAGAAATTGAGACGCAAGAGAAAAAATTACCTGTACTGAGAGGCGAGCTGGCATTACTTGTTGTTGTGCTGATCAACAGCCTGGGCGTTGTATTGATGCTGTATTCCGGATCAGGGATTTCCGCGATATCCAGTGTTCCGTATGCTTTCTCGAGGGTTTTCTCGAAAGTCTCTCTTGGAACATGGACATATATATTTCAGGGACTTCTGATATTGTCTCTGATGATTATGAGAAAAAGATTCGTTGCATCCTATCTGTTCAGTTTTGTCGTCGGATTTGTATTCAGTGAAATGCTTGATGTATATGAAATATGGGTCAAGGTGCTGCCGACAGCAATAGGATACCGTGTGATCTATTTTGTGATCAGCTACATGCTAATCTGCGTCGGGATCGCTCTTTCCAATCGATGCGGCCTTCCGATTATTCCAACAGACCTGTTTCCACGTGAACTTGCTGATATTTTGAAAATAAGATATTCAAGGATAAAGATTGGATATGATGTGACCTGTCTTGCAATCACTGGAATTATGACATGTATCATACTCGGACATCTTGACGGACTTGGTATTGGTACGATCCTCGCAGCCTTTACAATGGGAAAAGCCATCGGAATCATCGGTGACAAAATGGATCAGTATGTGAGATTCGAGTCATTTATGACAAAAAGAGCATAAAAGATTTCTACATCAATAAATCATGGCAGTGGCCTTATAACGCCATAAAAATATCCTCTTGGATTGAGTATGATTTTCACATCAATTCAAGAGGATATTTAGATCATATGTCGTTTCAACAAAATAATTTAAAGTCTCCAGCCAGATACCTGACCGCATAAGAACAGGATCTTTACATCTTTCTGAAGCCTATGACACACTTGCAGTCTTCTGGTTTTGGTGCCATGATGCTGTATCCCAGCACCCGCAGCAGGATTTCCGTTCCCCTCCTGCCGTAGGAAATGTATCGGTAGGTCGATTCGGGAATATATACCTTTCCGCCCGGTCTTACCATATCCATGATGTCAAACAGAAGTTCAAGCGCATCGGCTTCGTTTCTCTCAACAAGAGAATCCTGAAGTCCGATTACGACATTTTTAAACATGCCATGCACATTTTCCAGCTCATCTGGTGTCACAACCATATTGCCAGGAATCCGGGTTTTTTCATCCGTTACAAGAAGACATCCGCCCGTCGGAGCAATATGGTCAATTAATTTCCGCAGATCTTCAGATTGTCCGCGACCGGCATCTTGGGCCTTTATGAACCACGGTTTTGTCATACCGTCATTTAAAATATATCCAAAGTAATCCGCTTCAATCTCGCGCAGCAGCTGCAGGTCGGCTTCCAATACATTTTCATCGTCATGCAGCATATAAACCGTTCCACCGCTGAGTTTAAGATCATTTGTCTTTGCATAATGTTTGACGGAATACCTGTCCGCAGCGTCTATTTTGTAAGTACTGCGAAGTCTTGAGGCGATAACCCATAAAGGAAGCGACATAGTCTCTGTGTCGTAGGGTACCATAATGAACTTAAAGCAGCCTTTTCGCACGGGATGATATGCTTCCTGTGCTTTTTGTTCAAAGCATTCAGGATGCAGTGCAGTATCCAGTATGGAGTCAGTTTCATGCTGTCCGAGCATAGCATCCAGATAACCTGCCGGAAGATTTCCACCCATAGGGCGGCAGTTTACCTCAATCAGGACAGGACCGTTTTTATCGAGCATATATTCGCCGTGAACCATGCCGTTTTGTATGCCGATTGCGCGAACCGTGTCAAAAGCGTATTCGATGATCTCAGAATGGCCCGGCTCCAAATCTTTAATCAGTTCGCAATAATCATATATCTGACCGCCTTCTGCGGTTTTGACTTTTTTATATCTCCACATCGACGTAAGGCGCGGTTTTCCGTTGCAGCTGATCGTGTTGACGATATACTCTGTTCCATCAATTCTCTCCTGAATCAGGCAGCAATCATGTTTTTTTCCATAATAATCCGGGGTATCGAATGAGTTTTTCACAGCAGCCATGGCTTCGTCGACAGTATCACACATGGTGACACCGACACTTCCTGCGCTGTGAAGTGGTTTGACAACGGCCCGTGTCAAATGATTTTCCAGGCAGAAGTTGAGAGCCTCTTCCTCTGAGCGTACGATCTGCCCTTTGATGGAACGCACTCCGGCAGCTTTAAGGGCCTCGTGCATGCCGCTTTTTGTAACCATCGCATTTATGATGGATGCAGGATTTCCCCAGAGCCCCAGACTGTCAGCAAGTCTTGTTGCCAGGGGAACGCCAAGTTCAGAACCCGGAAGTATGCAGACCGGATGGTATGATTTCACGAGTTCAAGCGTCTCTTCATAAGTATCCTGCTCTTGTATGAGTTCGAAGTCATATTCGATCTGACGGTAACATTTTTTCCGCGCTTCCTCCTGGTTGCTGCATCTCGCTTCCAGAGAGACGGCATGATATCCTCTTGCGCAGATATCCGCAATAAAATTGTATCCTGTTGAAATAGATTCAACGATTATAATGTTTTCCAAATCCATTCTCCTTTTTGTACTATTTGCTGGTTTTTATCGTGATTCTTGTCTGATTCATACCCATGATATAATCAAAGGTCAGGTCATCCGCGATTTTTTTTAAAACCGAGAGATTTGAGAATTCCCCGGTGTCCGGGACGCTCATGACGTCAAAGGGAGAGCCGAGACTCCTGAAATCCATCGTAAATTCACTGTCACTGATTCTTACGAGGATATCCGTCAGTAGATTCTTCTGTCCTTCGTGATGCTTTAGTGTGATAACTGACATCTCCTCTGATGCTACAGACACAATATTTGACTGGCTTTTACTTAGACCCATTTTTAGGCAGAATTCGTTAAGCTGTTTTACTACTTCTTCATAATCCTGCATGTTTCCCGTTACGGTTTTGCTGAAAACGCCAGTGCATTCATTTTCTTTTGGAAGCAGTGTGAGGACATCCAGAGCCGGTTCATGATGTCGTGTACTTGCAAAATTGATTAACGGTATCGCAATGGACAGGATGATTGCGGTGAAGACGTATGCCCACCAGAGACCGTTTACACCAAGGAAAGGACACAGTACCGTTGAAATCAGGACGATGCCGGCAACGCCGTCAAAAATGGAAAGGAGCAGAGAGTATACGGTCTTTCCAATGATCTGAAGTTCATAGATCAATGACAGTGCTACAGCGCGGAATAGAAATACGATGGAGAATATGCGAATTCCAACACAGCACATATCCACTGCTTCAGCATCCTTGATAGAAAACAGAATCATCGCGAATTGAGGATAAATTTCAAAAACTGCAATACAAACAGCCATGCAGGCACTTATAAAGATGATACACTTTTTTGTGACGATCTTAACACCCTGGTAGTCTTTCTGACCGTACAGCGAACTTCCGAGAGGAACCATAACGCCTACGGCAGCTGAAATAAAGATAGACACAATCGACATGAGCTGAAGGCATACGGAAAATGCCACAACACCGCTTTCACCTGCGTACTGCGCTGCAATATGGTTTGAATACGTGAGTTTCATGCTGAGCAGCAACTGACCCAGTGCATAAACGGATCCAAATCGGATGCATTCCGGAAGTCTTCGCACCAGTGACAGCTTCGGCGTCGCAGCCTGAATATGTATTTTTTTTCGGAAAAACGCTATGAAAAGCACGACAAAGGCTACAATGTATCCTGTGAGTGTTGCATAGGCAGCTCCCTCAACTCCGGTATGAAAAACTTGAATATATAGGATGTCAAAAACTAAATTTATGCCATTTGCGATAAGATTAAGCACTGCACTGAATTTCGGATATCCGGCAGCCGGCAGGTAACATATGATAAACTGTAGCAGTATGATGATGGGTGCGGAGATCAGAACGATCTTGGTGTATCTTGAAAAATCCATCTGCAGGCTTTCAACATTGCAAAGGAGAGCAGTGAGCCAATCGGTATTAAGAAAGCCGACGAGTGTAATGAGTATACTGACTATTGCCGCAGCCATAAGCGAACCGGTAAAGGATGCTCCTGCGGTTTTGCGGTCCATCTGCCCAAGAAACTTTGCATATACCGCAGCACCGCCTGTTCCAAACAGCATAAATATGCAGGCGTACATGGTCATCATCGGCATACTCATATTGACAATCGACATGGCAGTGCTTCCGAGTAGTTTTGAAACAATGATGCTGTCTACAAATTCATCCAGTGCTGCTGCGATTCCACTTAAAATGGAGGGCAACAGAAACGCACAGAATCTGTTTGAAAGTATTTTTCCGTTTCTGGCATAAGAATCCGTTTTTGTCATTTTATACATGTCTCCTTATAATGATTTGTCTACCTGAAATTTTATCATAGGAATGGCTATTTTTCAAGTCGCGCGGAGGGTCCTGGTTACTGTCAGGTAATTGTTGACGACTAAGCCAGAAGAAGTAGAGGAAAGAAAGCAGAAGGAGACGATGAAGCACTGAAAAAATGGGAAAATCATTGACCAGAGCATCCTTTTATGATAATATAAAATTACCCAAAAGGTAATTTTAATAGAAAGGAAGGCAAGTGTCATTAAGGATATTGTTGTGATGCCGACATTTCATTTCCATAAATTAAATGGAGATTTAGAAGGTTATTTTGCAATAGATGTGAAGAGCCGGAAAGATCCGTGGAGAATCATTTTGCAACCCCTAAATGAGAATGAAGAACCCTATGTACCTTGTAATATAGATGAAATTGCTGGAGTTGTAAGAATTGTAGGAGTGAAGGAGGTAAGTAAGCATTATGAGTAATTATATTGAATATAATGATAAAATTGCTTTTCATCCTGGATATTATATTAAAGAAATCATTGATGAGAGTGGCTTGTCACAAAAGGATTTTGCAAAGCGGTTGGATACTACTCCTAAAAATCTGAGTATTTTAATTCGTGGAGAGCAGAGTTTATCTTTAGACATAGCGATGAAGCTTTCTAGAATGCTGGGCACGAGCGTAGAATATTGGCTGAATTTACAGAAAAGTTATGATGCGTTGATTGTCGAATTTGAGTCAGAAAAAGAACTAGAACAAGAAAGACGCATTTTCAAGTATTTTCAGTACGCATATTTTCGTGATCAATTTGGATTGCCTGATCTGCCGAGAAAAACTAATGAGCAAATCAAATGTCTTCGCGAATTTTTAAATGTTGCTTCTCTTTGTGTGTTTACAAAACCTGATATGGCAGTAAGTTTTAGAAGTGCTTCTGAAAACATGAAGGAGGAAAATAAAGCTAGAGCTAATGTCATGGTGCAGATTGCTATTAACAAAGCTTTAAAGATAGAAGCTCCAAAGTTTAATAAAAAGAAATTTGAATTAGCTGTGGATTATGCATTAACCTTAACCACAAAACATCAGGATTTTTATCCGTTAATCAACCAGGCTTTTGCAGATGCAGGTGTTATTTTGATAATACTACCTAATTTGCCAGGTTCTGGAATTAATGGGGCCACTAAAAAAATTGGTCAGAATGTGATGTTGATGGTCAATGACCGAAGATTATACTCTGACACGTTCTGGTTTACGTTGTTCCATGAAATTGGACATATTATAAATGGTGATTATGGAATAACTTTTGATGGTGAGCATGAAGGCCAGGAGGATGCTGCAGATAAATATGCAGAAGACAAGCTGATTCCTCCGGAAGAATATGTAGGATTTCTAGAGAATAATCAATTTGGCGAAAACGAGATCAGAGTATTTGCGGAAAAAATCCATCGGGATCCGGGAATTGTGTTAGGACGTCTTCAGAATGATCGGAAAGTGGCATTTTCAAATGTTACATTATCAAAAGCGTTAAGACATAAATATAAAGTAATAACTACATAAATGGGCTAATTGACTACATCATTATCATACTATAGGGGAGATGAATTGATTATCAAGTCTTAAGCAGAAAACCGCAGCCAACTTCAGCTGCCTGCGGATGAAT
>CAVFXN010000046.1:0-15858 GCA_963626755.1 Bacteroidaceae bacterium | reverse complement strand
ATCTGAGCCTTTTTTCTTAAGCCCAGTTTTTCATATATCATTTGACACTATCTTTGCCAAGGTAGTAAATGAGGCTGCCGCAGGAAATATCAATTGCTTTATTGCGACAGCCCCTTATCTGGGTCTATGGAATTAAAGTGCAGATAAATTCATCTTCTCTTCTTTGAAAATTCTTGCATCCATTAATTTTGGTTCTCCGTCAATGATCGGCTCAAATTCCATCAAATCTAAAATCTGGGTTTGAATATCAATGCCTGGAGCTACTTCGGTAAGATGGACTCCATCTGGTTTGAGTTCAAATACTGCACGTTCTGTAATGTACATAACCGGCTGACCGACTTTATTGGCGTATTCCCCGGAGAAAGTAATCTGTTCTACATCTTTTCTAAATTTTATATTTTTGCCTTCCTGTGTAACACAAAGCTGTCCGTCCTCACAGTTTACTTTGAGACCGCCTGCAGTAAAGGTTCCGCAATAAAATACCTTTTTGGCATTCTGGGTAATGTTGATAAAACCTCCACAGCCCGCAAGACGTGGACCGAACTTGCTGACGTTGATATTTCCACAGCTGTCCGCTTCCGCCAGTCCAAGGAATGCCAAATCGACTCCTCCTCCATCATAAAAGTCAAATTGGATGTTCTGGTCAAGAATCGCATCTGGATTAACGGAGCCGCCAAACTTGGAGCCGCCCATAGGAATTCCGCCTACCGCACCGGCTTCTACGGTCATTGTCATATAATCGCCGATTCCTTCTTCATCTGCTACCAAAGCGATGTATTCCGGAGCACCGATTCCCAGGTTAACCACGCTTCCTTCGGTCAGTTCCAGGGCAGCACGTCTGCCAATGATCTTCTTTGCATTCAGAGCGGTTGACTTGGCAGATTCCAGTGGAATGGTGAACTGACCGGACATGGATCCATCAAAAGCACAGGTACGACACTGCTCATGGTCTTCCGGACTTTCCGCTACCACAATACCATCGACATAAATGCCCGGGATTTTTACCAGTTTCGGGTCGAGCGTTCCTGCTTTTACTACTTTTTCTACCTGAACAAATACTTTACCGCCACAGTTTTTCACTGCCTGCGCCATAGCTGTGACTTCTGTACTGGAAACTTCCCTCTCTACCGTGACATTACCCGTTTCATCTGCATAGGAGCCGCGAATGAAGGCAATATCCAGCTTTTGTGCTTTGTAAATCAACTTTTCCTCGCCTAATACATCAATCACTTCTACCAGATCTTCTGTTGTGATATCATTCAGCTTACCGCCTTCCACCCGTGGGTCTGCAAAAGTATTCAATCCTACATGAGTAATCGTACCTGGCTTTTTGGCTGCAATATCACGCATCAATTGGGAGAGAGTCCCCTGCGGGAAATTATATCCTTCGATTTTACCATCAAGAATCATTTTCCCAATTTCAGGTACCATATTATAGTGTCCGGCAACCACCCTCTTCACCATACCTTCATGGGCAAAATGGTCTGTTCCGGAATGATCTCTATTTCCCTGGGCAGCGGCATAAAAAATCGTCAGATTCTTTGGCTCTCCGGTATCTAAAAATCTTTGTTCCAATGCTTTATTTAATGACTCTGGCAGGCAGCTTGCAACAAAACCAGAGCTTGTAAGGGTCATATTATCTTCGACAGCTTCCGCAGCCTGTGCTGCAGTAATGACAGGTATTTTTCTCATCTGTTTGTCCTCCCCGATTATCTGATATGTACTGTAAGTCAAGACTCGCTTGCGAGTCTTGCGCGCCGGATTCGGGTCTGCATCAGCAGACATATACCTATCCGAATCCGTGCGCATCCTCGCGGAGCGTTTCACCCAGTCGGAACTTTAACCCCGACTAAATTAAAAATCTGTAAGGTTGGCTGGGCGTTTCTCAAGGAAAGCAGTCATACCTTCTTTTTTATCTTCTGTGGAAAAAGCAAGGCCGAAAAGATTCGCTTCGAGCTGAAGACCAGATGCGAGATCTACATCAAGACCAACATTGATCGCCTGTTTTGCAAGAGAAACTGCATAGCTTGCTTTTGAAATAATCTTTGTAGCCATCTTCTTACAGTAATCAATCAGTTCATCCTGTGGTACGACATGGTTCGCAAGGCCGATACGGTATGCTTCATTCGCATCAATCATATCTGTTGTAAAAATCATCTCTTTCGCACGGCCTTTTCCGATCAGTCTTGGCAGACGCTGTGTTCCGCCAAAACCAGGAAGAATTCCAAGATTCACTTCCGGCTGTCCAAACTTGGCATTTTCCGATGCGATTCGAATATCACAGGCCATGGAAATCTCACATCCTCCACCGAGTGCATATCCGTTCACAGCTGCGATGACAACCTGCGGACATTCTTCAATCTGTTTGAATGCTTTATAAGCGATCATTCCCATCTGTCTTCCCTCAGCAGGAGTACCATTCACCATCTCAGAAATATCTGCGCCAGCAACAAAAGCTTTTTTTCCGCTTCCTGTAAGGATAACTACTTTAATATCTTTTCTTGCGGCAATGTCTGTAAAGCATTCATAAATCTCCTGCAATGTTGCAGAATTCAATGCATTTAAAGACTTTGGTCTGTTAATAGTGACCACTGCGATTTCGTTTTCAACATCCATTAATAAGTTTTCCATGATAAGCCTCCTCATATATCATTATGTGTTTTGAGATGTGTAAAACAATTGCTTGTTTTAATACTTTGTGCGTTAACTATTTGCTTGCCACTATTATACAGCCACGCGAATAGTTAGTCAACAAATTATTTGCACAATTTTTATTGCGAACTTTTGTGCAAAACGTGGATTGACTTATCCGGGGCCGAATGATATATTTGAAACCAATAGTTAGTATACTAATTGTTCGCGAATCCAATTTTTAAAGCAAAGAACTATCAGAAAAATCATTAAAATTTTATTTTTATGAAGGAGGACATTATGAATTTTGAATTAACCGAACAGCAGAAAGCCATCCAGGAAACCGCAAGAAAGTTTGCACAGGAAGAATTACTCCCAGGCGTTCTTGAAAGAGATGAGACAAGTGAATTTCCTATTGAACAGTTTCATAAAGCCGGAGAATTAGGTCTGATCGGCCTTCCTTATCCAAAAGAATACGGTGGACAGGGCCTTGGATATATGGAATATGCCCTTGCCGTAGAAGAAGTTTCTAAAGTAGATGCATCTTTTGGTATCGCTTATTCTGTTAGTACTTCCCTTTATGCAGGAAGCGTATGGAACTCGGATGCAACCGAAGAACAGAAAAAAGCCTTCCTTCCAGAAGTTCTTTCTGGTAAAGCACTTGGTTCTTTCGGTCTGACAGAACCGAATGCAGGTTCTGATGCCGGTGGATGCATCACTACAGCAGTCAAGGATGGAGAGGAATATGTCATTAATGGTTTGAAATGTTTCAATACGAATGGACCTCTGGCAAAATATACCGCAGTGTATGCATTAACGGAACCGGAAAAGAAATCCAAAGGACTTTCCTGTTTTATCGTTGACCGCGAGAATACCCCTGGCGTTCGCACCGGCAAGATTGAAAATAAGATGGGAATCCGTTCCGCACAGGTTTCAGAAGTCATCTTTGAAAATTGCCGTGTTCCGATCTCTGCGAAAATTGCAGAAGATGGACATGGTTTCAAAACCGCAATGAAAACATTGAACTGTGGACGTATCGGTGTTGCCGCACAGGGACTCGGAATTGCCGAGGGTACTTTTGAAAAAGCAAAAGAATATATGAAAGAAAGAGAACAGTTTGGCAAACCAATCGCCAAATTCCAGTATCTGCAGTTTAAGATGGCCGAATTAGCGATCAAGATTGAAGCCGCAAAATATATGCTTTACAAAGCAGCCACCGATCATGATACAGGAAAGCCATACGACCAGTCCGCAGCAAAAGCAAAATATCTGTGCACAAATGTTGCCATGGAAGTAACCGAATGGGCAGTCCAGTTCATGGGTGGAAATGGTTATATGAAAGAATATCATGTAGAAAGAATGTTCCGTGATGCAAAGATCACCCAGATTTACGAAGGAACTAACGAAATCCAGCAGTTAATTGTTGGTGGAGCTTTATTCAGATAAAATTTCTATACAGGGAAATCATAAGGAAATCGCTGCTTCGAATGACAAAATGCATCAAGCACGATTTCCTTTCATCAACCGATCCCACCGAGAGCCGCGCCGGCAACCAGTGCAACGATACAAAGGATACAGTAGCCATATTTGGCGAGCGGATAAAACCATCCGCCGAGCGGAGCCTTGCATCCGGCGTTGACCTCATCTAAAACAAATTTTTTACCGGCAACCCAAAAAAACATCACTCCGGCTAACAGTGCCCCCAGAGGACATATGTAGATGGAAACAAGATCCATCCATTCCGATGTGATCTTCTGAATTAAAATCGCAATGGCGCATCCAACCGTAAGAATGATGACCGTTGCGGGAACACGTTTCATTTTTAAATGTTCCTGAAGAGTTGCAACCGGAGCCTCATATAGGTTTATGATGGAACTAAGACCGGCAAACAGTACGCAGATGAAGAAAAGAATGCCGAGGATACGGCCTGCGGGCATACCGTTGAGAACCTTCACGAGCCAGACAAACATGAGGCCTGGTCCACCACTGTCTAACGGTGCACCACTAGCTGCCATTGCAGGAATGATGACGAACGCGGCGAGCAGAGCAGCACACGTATCAAATATCGCAACATTTCTGGCCGACGAGGGAATGTTCTCATTCTTTGGCAGGTATGAGCCGTAAATGACAGAACCGTTGCCTGCCACAGACAGAGAAAAGAATGCCTGACCGAATGCAAAGATCCAGACCATTGGATCCAGCAGCCCCTTTGGCTCCAGCTTGAAAATATACTGATAACCGCCGCTTGCTCCCGGAAGAAAAGCGATATAAATCCCAAGTACGATAAAAAGGAAAAACAGCACCGGCATCATAAATTTGTTTGCTTTTTCAATCCCACCAGATACCCCCATTGCCATAATGACGAACGATGCAATACCCGCAACAATAATAAAAAGAAGATTATCAGCAGCAACCACATCAAAATATCCACTGATTGCTTCCATATTCTGACCCATGGAATACATTTCTCCCGATATGGAGATGACAGTATATTGAAAAATCCATCCCATGACAACCGTATATCCAATCGCCAGAGCCATCGAGCCGAGAACCGGGATCAGACCGATGATCTGTCCCACCTGACGTCTGCCATGCAGAGCCGTACAGGTTCCAAAAGCTCCTATGGGACCAGAGCTGGTGGCACGTCCAAGAGCAAATTCACCTATCACACCGGTAAAAGCAACCAGAAGGACGCAGATGAAGTAAGGAATGAGGAAGGTCATCCCGCCCCAGATCGATACCATAATAGGAAAGCGCCAGATATTACCCATTCCGACAGCCGAGCCGATACAGGCAAGAATAAAGCCCCATCTGCTGCTAAATCCATCGCGCTTCACAATGATCTCTTTTTCCATTTAACTTTTCCTCCATAAGTGAATCATTTATCTCTTTACCCGTCCTATGGCATAGCTGAACACAAATGCCACAATATCCGTTGCCACAATCGTCGAACCTACCGGGGTTCCCGCAAGAATGGATAACACAATCCCCACAATGGCACAGATCACAGATAACACAACGGAACAGATCGTCACCCCAAGAAAGGTCTTATATATACGCATCGCCGACAAGGCAGGAAAGATGACCAGCGCAGAAATCAGCAAAGAGCCGACCAAATTCATGGCAAGAACAATGATCACCGCTGTGATGACAGCAATCAACAGATTGTAGAAATCCGTCTTCATCCCTGTTGCCTTCGCAAAGGTTTCATCAAAGGTAACACAGAAAATTTTGTGATAGAATATCACAAAAACAGCCAGCACTATCACTGATAAAATACTGCACACTACGACTTCCTCTTTCGTAAGTGTCAATATAGAGCTTGACCCAAACAATGTGCTGCACACATCTCCCGAAATATTCGGTCCTGTGGCAAACAGATTCATCAGCAGATAACCGACCGCCAATGCTCCGACAGAGATCATCGCAATTGCTGCATCCCCTTTAATTTTGGTATTCTGCCCTGTCCGTAATAACAAAATAGCACAAAGAATGGTCACAGGCAAAATAAAGATCATATTATTTGTAAAATTCAAAACCGAGGCTACTGCCATCGCCCCAAAGGCAACATGTGATAATCCGTCTCCTATAAAGGAAAAACGCTTCAACACCAACGTAACCCCCAGCAAAGAGGAGCAAAGTGCGATCAGCACCCCAACAATCAACGCATATCTCACAAAGGGATACTGGAAATAAAAAATCAATTGATCACTCAAACAATGCACCTTCTTTCATATTCCTGCTTCGTTCCGTAAAATACTTCTTCCCCAATATACAGAATATGGCTGGCATAATTCATTGCCGCCTTCATGTCATGGGAAATCATAATAATGGTAATTTTATCCTCACGGTTGATTTTCTCGATCAGATGATACATCTCCTCGGTCACCTTCGGATCAAGGCCGGAAACCGGTTCATCTAATAATAAGATTTTCTTTGTGGCGCACAATGCCCTCGCAAGCAAAACCCTCTGCTGTTGTCCACCTGATAATTCCCGATAGCATCGGTTTTCCAGATTGGTAATCTGCAGCTTTTCCATCATTTCCCTCGCACGCTTTTTCTCTGACCTGTTATAAAATGGCCGCATACCTACACGGTTCTGGCATCCGGAAAGAACAATCTCTCTCACGGATGCAGGAAAATCCCTTTGTACCACTGTCTGTTGTGGCAAATATCCGATTTCATCACTCTTTACTCCAGCCCCAAATGTAATCACGCCGCTGACTGGCTGTTGTAAATGAAGTAATGTTCTCATCAAAGTTGACTTTCCGGAACCATTTTCTCCAATCACACAAAGATAATCTCCTTCTTTTACAGAAAAGTTAATGTCTTGCAACAGCACCTTTCCATCGTATCCAATTGCAAGATTCTCACAGATAATCTGTTCCATAAAACCTCCTACTGCAGGGCTTTTTTCAAAGAATTTAAATTTTTTTCCATAATGGAAAGATACGTTGCCCCTTTTTCCACATCATCTGATGTCACCGACTGCATAGAGTCCATTGCTAAAATACCCTGATTTTTTTCTTTTGTATTCTGAATAATTGTTTTTGCAATCTTCTGATCCGAATTTTCAATTGTCATAATATTTTTTAATCCAAGTTCGTCCATCTTTCCTGCTAAAAACGTAATCGTTTCAAAACTGGCTTCCGTCTCCGCGGAGCATCCGGCAAACGCTGCATAATAACTTAATCCGTAATCATCTGCCATATAGCGAAACGGGAATCTATCTCCAAACAACAGTGTCTTCCGTGAAGCGGAATCTACCGTTTCCTGATACTTCTTATCCAGTTCATCCAATTGCTCTGCATATGCCTTTTCATTTTCCTGATACGTATCTGCATGTTCCGGATCCATTTCAGCAAGCTCGTCCGCAATTGCCTTACAAAGAACTTTTGCATTTTTTAAAGAAAGCCATACATGCTCGTCATATTCCGGTTCTTCCTCCGTTCCGGCTTCTTTCTCGGCTTTCATACCTTCCACAATCTCTTCCTCTTTTACGCTGCTCCCAAGCACATCAAATAAATTGATGACTTTCCTGTTTTTGTTAGTACCTTCCTTCAATGCATCTTCCACCCATGTGTCGGACCCTCCGGCAACATAGATAAAAAGGTCACATTCGGAAATCTTCATAATATCCTCAGCAGTAGGCTGATAACTGTGTATATCCGCTCCATTATCAAGAAGCATCGTAAGATCCATATTCGATACTTCCTCTCCGGCAATCTCTTTTATCCAGTCATATTCCGGGAATATTGTGGTAACCACTTTCATCTTCTTCTCCTGATGCTCCTTTATCTGTGTACTGGTATCAGAAATCTTTTGACTGCAAGCACAAAGACAGCATACTGCCATAACTGCCGCTAAAAGCATCGAAATATATTTTTTCATTCAATAGATCCTCTTTTTTCCTCTGTATTTTCTCTCCCACAATTACACTGTGGCTTTTCATCTTGTTTTTTCTTACCCATCCCACTTTTCACCGGGCTGACTGCTATCCATGGCTTTTCATTTTGTCTTTTCTTACACTCGCTGCACACTCCATAAAATACGGTACGTAATGAATCCATCTCAAAGCTGTGATGTTCCATCATATGCTGCTTCAGACTTTCTACTTCATTGCACCGCAAATGAATCAGCTTTCCGCACGTTTCACATTTGCAATGGTAACAAGCCTCCGGATTATCCCCCTCGTGGCTGCCTATATACTCAAAACAGGCACTGCTGGTTCCGTCTACAATATATTTCGCCACCAAACCTTCTTTGACCATTTTTTCCAACTGACGGTACACGGTCGTCGTGCCAATCGATAATCCTTTCGTTTGAAAATAGGCACAAATATCATTCACGGTAACATGACTGCCTTGAACTGATTTCAAAAAGGTAAGTAATTCGGTCATTTGCTTTGTCTTATATGGTGCTTTACCCAAATCCATCTCTCCCTTCAATTTGAAAATCATTTCCATTTTAACACGCAATTTGGATTTGTCAATAGAATTTGAAAATCGTTTTCAAATTCTCCTTTTCCTCCGCAGTGCGATCCTTGCGGAGCATTTTTTATGTAATAAGAAATTTTATTTCTTATTACATAAAAAATACCCCGCCGAAGCGAGGTGTTTTCCCTTTGATAGATTAATATTTTGATCCAGTTACAACAAAGGATTTATATTTTTTAGTAAGGTTTTTAATATTTGTAGTCGTCAGACTAAAAGCTTTCTTTGGAGTAATCTGTTTTAAAGGATATTTTTTCTGCATTTTTTTGAATTCTGAATTATATTTTGTCTCGGATACTTTTTTGCCGTTGATTTTAAAAGAACTTGTCGGGTTTACAACAGCATCAAATCTCTTAATTTTTGTTTGTTTTCCATTTTTGTCAAAACGATAAAATGTAGAAACAAGGCCGTATCCATTCACCCATGACAAACTACAGGTTACAGATTTTTTTGCAGAATAAACGAGTTCACCAAAATCACTGCCGGCTTTTTTTAAGACTTTCACTTTACCACCGGTATAAGTATAAAGCTTTCCGTGGATAGCATGGACTTCATCTGTTGATGTAATGAGAAGTTCAGGAACAGAATCTTTATTGAAATAAACTAAAGCAAATTTATACTTTTTAGAATCAAGCTTTTTCAGCTTTTTCTGGTATGCTGTTAATGCTTTCGTTCTAGTAGAAGCAGCATTAACATTCGTTGTAGGAACAAATAATGTTAAGAGCAGACATAAAGTTAACATGCTGACACCAATCAACTTTTTCAATGTTTTCATTGTTATTCTCTCCTTTTTTATATGATATTTTTAAAACTTTTATGATTATATACCTATGTATTATAAAAATCAATATTCTTCCGTAATAGCTTAAGATTAATTAAGAAAAAACTGTTTCTAATCACTCTCTATTTCATTCAAAGTTCTACCATCTTTTACCATTCGTTCCAACAGATTTCTATATTTTGAGACGAACATTTGCGTTATCGCATCGTTTTGCGCAGATGATTCCAATGCGTGATTTGAAAAATATATTTGGAGGGATATTGACAATACCAACCGCAAAGTGTAAGATATACAACAGGTTGTATATCTTGACAACAATTCATCATGGATTTCAAACAAACAGAGAATAGAAGAGAACACAAAATGGAGGATAAAATGGACGCCTTAGAATTTCAGATCGAACGGCTTATTCTGAAAGTCGGTAATACACTGAACAACATACGAACACAGGATCTATCCGACAACAATCTTACCTCCGTACAGTCTGAGACCATTTTATTCTACGCTGCAAATGCAGGCTGTAACATCAAAGATCTGGCAACTCATTTGAAAATCACGCATCAGGCGGCACAGAAGCTTGTAGTAAAGTTAAAAGACAAAGGAATCCTTGAAACATCGATTTCCGCCGGAGACCGAAGAAATATCTGTATCCGTCTGACATCGGACGGTGCTGCCCTGTGCGAAAGATTAAAAAAGAAAGGCACATCGAACGGAGAAATTCTGCTGAAGGGTTTTTCCTATGATGAAAAGCAACTGCTCGCTGAATATTTTGCACGCATCGAAAAAAACATAACCGGAGAATAAATTTTGCATGAATATCTTTACATAGACATTATGGAGGCTTTTATCAACTACCCACCACCTAAAAGTAGTAGGTTTCCGCCTACGAAAACGAAAGGATTTTATTTATGAATCAACGTATTGTCAACCGTTACCTTTTATTTCTGCTGGGGCTGCTCTGCAACGGATTCGGAGTGGCATTCATCACCAAATCTGCACTTGGAACTACACCAATCGCATCCATTCCATATACATTGTCACTGATCATGCCCAGACTAACGCTGGGAAATTTTACGATTATCGTGAGCATGATACTGATTTCCCTGCAGGTCATTTTACTCAAAGAAAACGTGAAATGGATAGATATTATTCTACAGATACCGATTACTTTTCTGTTCGGCTATGTCATCGATTTTTCAATGTGGATTCTGACTGCTTTCCATCCTGCCAACTATGTCGTCAAGCTAATATCACTGCTTGCAGGATGTATCATCATTGCCATCGGCGCATCGCTTGAAGTGAAAGCGGATGTCACAATGCTTCCGGCAGACGGTTTCACGCGCGCAATCACGAAAGTCACCGGATGCCAGTTCGCTACTGTCAAACTGATTACCGATTCGTCGCAGGCCGCTGTCGCTGTGCTGCTGGGGCTGATTTTTCTGCAAAAACTCGCAGGTGTGCGCGAGGGAACAGTGATAGGTGCACTTCTGATAGGAAACATAATTAAGATCATAAACAAAGCCTCTGACAAGGTGACAGCAGAAAGACAATACCAGCTTGAAATATCAGAACATCGCAGATCAGATAGCGTTTGATAAATTTTAGAAATGAAATGCATTGACAATGATGGATAGATCGAATATACTTTGTTCATGTAGAACCGCTGCCGCCGGGTAGCAGGAAGTACGTCAGATTTTCATGTCGTTAGGCCTTAGAAGACATGAAAAGGCTGGCGTTTTTTGTTGCGAAAGAGGTGAAAAATATGCATTGGTTAATGTTATTATTCGCAGGAGTATTTGAAGTTTCATGGGCTTATTCTATGAAACTGTCAGAAGGCTTTTCAAAGCTTGTACCGAGCATAGTTACCATTGTTGGATATATTCTAAGTGCAGTGTTTTTATCGATTGCACTTAAGAAATTACCTCTCGGTACTGCATATGCAATGTGGACGGGATTTGGAATTGTCGGTACGACGCTGCTCGGAATTTTTATATTTCATGAATCATTATCTTTGCCACAAATAATATGTGTGGTACTGATTGTAGGGGGCATAGTAGGATTGAAAGTACTGTCTTAGTGACATTTTCCCCATCTGTAAAGGTAGGAGCTTCCCTAATCCCGGTGAGTTTGGTTCTCGTTCAATTGATCTAAAAAAGTTTATTTCCAGGGTCTCTTTTTACCTGTCCATCCCTTTGCCTTCCAGTATTCAGCGTCATAAGGATTAAAACCTTTTCTCTGCAAAAAATGCATAACCCAAAACATGCCTCTGGTTTTTATTCCTGGTTTTACATATTTTGAATTATTTACAATTTTCTTTGCAATTTTTGATGTTGCACTATCAATTTCACTTTTTTTCTTCTCACTGACCCCATTCCAGCTCACCGCAGCAACACGGACACCATACTGATATCTTTTTGCTACTCCCCAGAAGAACAGACTATCCGCCATATCTTTATTCGTTGGTTTCATTCCTGCACCAGCCGCCGTAGATATGCACACTCCCTGTTTTTTGAACATGGATTCTTCTGGACGATGCACCATCCATCTGTAGCCGTAATGGTCTAAAAAGGCCTTCATTGCCCCAGTTACATGATATACGTAAACCGGACTCGCCAGGATAATCACATCCGCTTCATCCATTGCATCCGTCAATGGCTTTAGTTTTTTATAATGCGGACATTTCTTTTCTGATTCCATAAAACACATGGTACAGCCTACACAAAATTCTCCAAAATCTCTTGGAAGAAAAAACTCTTTTATATTCCCGTTTATTTTTTCTGCCAACATGTGTGCTATGTGATAAGTTGATCCTTTGTGGCTTTGACCATGTATCATTACTATCTTCATCATTTAATCTCCATTCGAGTTTATATCTGGTGCAATTAGCATCAGATATTAATTGTATCACAAAATACATCACCTGACAAAGAAGTCATTCATTTTATAGAAAGCTCTAAAAACCTGGAGATTTTTAGCATCATACCTGCTCCTAAGACAGTTTCTGTCTTAAAAAAAGTAATGGTATCCGCTACGCAGAAGGACAGAAAGTCACGGCTTTGACAACAGATGAGAATGGCGCATGTCAGACAAAAAAGGATGGTCTGCCTTATGGTAAGTATAGAGCAAAAGTGTCCAGTGTATCTAAAGGATATAAGGTAGATAAAGACTGGGAAATTATCTTTCAGATTCGAGAAGACGGAACGAATTATACTATGGCGACATTTGTTGACCTCACTGTTAATATAGAATCAACATTTTTTGATGGCAAAACAGGAAGCAAAACCCTTACCATTGGAGACAATGTCGATGTGGTCGATACTGTGAAGTATACAAACTTAAACAGTGCCAGCAAATATCGCTTAATAACGGATGTTTATTATGTCAGCACGGATGGGGCAGAAGTGACAAAGCTTGGCTCAGCATCCATTGACTTTTCACCGGAACAGAACAAAGAAACCGATACCGTAGATGGCGAAATTGCCAATACCATAACGCTGAATACATCTAGTCTTCAGGAGGGTACATTACATGCCGTAGATACTCTCTACAGGCTGTATAATGATCGTGTCATCCAGATTGCTTCTCATAATAAAGATTTACAGGAAGCGATCCAGGCACTTAATATACCCGCCAAATCGGTTCCGGCAAAAGAAAGTGAAAGCAAAGACAAAAGCGGAACAACGTCTTCGTCTTCAACCAAAGCAAAGAAAGACCAAAGCCAAACAACGTCTTCGTCTTCAACCAAAACAAAGAAAGAGAAGAAATCGACAGCAGCTGCCAAAACAGACGATACCACAAACACCAACATATTTTTCTTCATGCTTGTCACATCGGCAACTGTCCTTTGCACTATTTGTGTGAGAAGAAGAAAATCCAATCATACCGTTTCATAGGATTTCGCTGTTCTCCACAGATTAAGTTCCAATAGTCTGATTTTTTCAAAACATAAGCACCGATAACGTCTTGCTGTTTTGCAAACTTATCGGTGCTTAATGCTCTGATTACTCTGATTATTTTATTGCATCAATTTGGGGATGCCACTCCAACGTCTGAATGCTATCATCGAGATATCCGTTTATCATCCAGGTAGGAATCAAATATCCGGTATCCGAAATGAAAGAATAACTTTCTTCTACGCTTTCCACAACTGCTTTGCCCTGCCAATTGCCGCAGCCTACCTCCTGTGCCACATCAATACTATCTGACATGGAAAGGCATTGCACATTTTTGACATATTCGCACCAAATTCTCTTGTCGGAAATAGAGATAAGTCTTCCGTCCTTTCCGAGTTCTAACAGAACATCTCCATAAACTTTCGTCATGCCGTCCTCTGCAGTTGGTGTAAAATCAAAATAGTAATTGTCATCTGCAAAATTTTCGTCATTGTCGGCATCATAAACTACATCGGTATTTTCAATTCCGAATTTTTCCATATATTTCCATGCCTTTTGCAGTGCTGAAGATTCATTAATCTCCTTAGAAGCCTCTCCATCAACACCGTATTCGTAATACACGCTCCACGTGTGATACGGAAAGATAAAGATGACTTTGCTGTCACCATCCGATAGAGAATAGTAGGTTTCATCTGTGTTATTTTTTACCCAATCACCGTCAAACTTTGTGACCGACTGCAGCTTTTCTTCCAAAGCACTGAGCGACATCTGCTCTGCGTATTGATATACGGGGCGTTTCGTCTGCGTGTCATCAAGGGTGGCTTTCACTTCTACTTCATTTGGAATCAGATGGCCATAATAAAGATTTCCGTACTTGGAGGAACCGTCGCAAAATTTCAATGAAGTAAATACACCCATTACAAGAACGAGAAGCACCATACCGGTGGACAGTCTCAACCGATACTTGGAAACGGCAATACTTTTATGACATAGAATATGCACCAGCCCGATCATCACCAGATACAGAGCGAAACCGCATAACCCGCCCACCGTATTGGCAATCACATCGTCAATATCAGTTCCTCTGTATGAAATCAGCTGGAGCAGTTCCGTTGCAACCGTGAAAGCTAAAGATACCACCAGCACACCATGCCAAGACCGCAATCTCTTGAATACGACAGGAAGCAGAAAGCCCAGCGGCACAAACATGATGATATTCAGCAGGAATTGCCATACACCGCTGGCATTATTTGATCCGTAGCGAAATGCGGTGATAAACTGCCTTAGCGGCACCAGATTCATTCTTTCGCCCATTCCATTTCCGAAAGACATAACCTGCGTTACATAAATAAACATTACTACCCAGCCAACCAGCACAAATTCAGCAAGCATGGTTCTCTTGCTGGGTTTTTCTCTTTTCTTTTTCAGTAGATTATAAATACCTGTATACACAGCGACAGTAATCACTATCGCAATTGGAACCACGGGTAATATACTTAGAATATATCTCATCATCTTTTCCTTTCTTTTATAAATAAGTCTGTTTTTTGACAGATCGACTCTGAGTAGTGCTGCTCATATCAATCAAATCATCTTGAAGTATTTTCGGTGTCTCCTCCACTATTACTGTTTATACTCTTATTCACAGTATAGCACAAGCTATATTTTAGTTTAATTATCAATAAATCCTTCGCACTTCTTCCGGCGAATATCTCTTGTACAGGGATGCTTGCACCCCTATTGGAAACCTATCATAAAACTCACTTCCATTTTATCCATCTGCTCACCACAATATAACCAATATAACCTGCTGCAATTCCAAATAAAATTCCCCCAAGTATATCTGTTGGATAATGCACATATAAATACAATCTAGAAAATGCTATTAAGCATCCTATCGCAAGTACTAATTTCCATAGTTTCTTTTCCCCGGAAAAATATAATGCCGTCACTGATGCAAAAGACGCCGCAGTATGTCCCGATGGGAAAGAAAAATCATCTGGTCTTGCAATTAACAACTGAACATGAGTGTTTATATCGCATGGACGTATTCTGGTAAACAAATTTTTTAATATTCCATTGCATAACACAAAATCTACGCATAATGCCACCATCAATACAATTCCAGATTTCCGTGTCTTTGGAATCACCAGCAGTATAACCGTTAATAGAATCCAGATCATTCCCGCATCGCCTAATCTGGTGATAAAACACATCACCGCATCACCCACCGGAGTCTGCATGTTTTGTATTAAATCCAGAATTTTAAATTCAATTCCCATGTTTTTCACTTTTTTCTTTCACTAATTGCATTCCCCCTACTAATGCTACACCTACCAGACATGCAAGTATCTGAAAATTTCCTATATTCATCGCCGCATTCGGTATCTCTAACGTGGTCGGTCCCATAAACCCTCGAACTGCAGAAATCACCGGCATATAAGCTCCAAAAATCAAGAGCAGCGTAGATCCGGAAATTCCGGAGAATTCATGGAACCTAAGAGGCCTTAGGCCTTCCCAATTCCAAAGTGCGTTTCCACAATCTCATCCAGCTGCCCCG
>CAVFXN010000045.1:0-33366 GCA_963626755.1 Bacteroidaceae bacterium | reverse complement strand
AAAGTCTCGTAAAGAAGCCGCGGTCAACTTTGGTTGCCCGTCGGTGTATCACGTACGAATCAATAGAAGAAATATTAAGAGCAGAAGAAAAAACGGAACTTCCCTTTTGGAAGCTTGTGATGCTCGATGAGTGCCGGGAAAAAGAAATGGCAGAGGAAGTCTGTTTTGAAGAGATGCACCAGATGTATCTTGCGATGAAAGAGTCCGATGCGAATTATGATCCGAAACAGAAAAGCAACAGCGGGCTTGTGGGCGGAGAGGCAGAAAAATTCAAAAAATATGTCAGCAAAAAGGAGAGCTTATGTGGGGATTTTCTTGGAAATGTGATTCAAAAAGCCCTAAGAGTGGCAGAATCAAATGCCTGCATGAAGAGAATTGTTGCCGCACCAACGGCAGGAAGCTGTGGAGTTCTGCCAGCTGTTTTTATAGCGATTCAGGAAAGAGATGAAATTCGTGATGAAAAGATGACAGAGGCTTTGTTTGTTGCGGCAGGAATCGGAGGAGTCATAGCGAGCAAGGCATCCCTTGCCGGAGCCCAGGGTGGGTGTCAGGCGGAGATTGGCTCCGCCTCGTCCATGGCAGGCATTGAAAGCAAGATTCCTGCGGATGAAGTATTTGAAGCGATGAATTCCATCAGTAAAAATATGAGTGATACGATTAAGGAAACCGCTGAGGGAGGTCTTGCACAAACACCTGCCGGATTAAAAATCGCAGAGGAATTCTACAGCCAAAGTTGGTAGTGATTTAGAGGTTCTTGCGGAAAAATTCCTGAGCGTTTTGAAACATCACGCCGTCGGCATCTTCTTTCGAAACGCCGCGGGAAATCAGGTACTCATAGATGGAAGCGGCCTTTGCAGGTGTGTTCAGGCACTCCGGCAGGAGCGAGCCGTCAAAGTCAGAGCCGAGGGCAAGGTTTCGGTTTGCACCCAGTTCGAAAAAGTGCATGGTGTGGCGGTAGATCTCGTCAAGACTTTTCACCTCTCCATCATTGCGAAGGAAATTCACATAATAATTCAGGCCGATCAGGCAGTCGCGCCGGACCATCTCGCGGATCATATCGTCCGTGAGATTGCGCTTGTGGCCGCACAGAGCACGGGCATTGGAATGCGTGGCGACGAAGGGCTTGTTTGCCACTTCCAAAAGGTCGGCAAAACCGGGGTCGTTGAGGTGGGAGACATCGACGAGGATGCCTTCCTTTTCCATTTCGCGCACAGCCGCCTTGCCGAATTCACTCAGCCCATGTTCGGTGCTATGACCGGAGCCAAGCTCATTTTCCCCGTTCCAGGTCAGGGTGATCGCACGTACCCCCTGCCCGGCAAGTGTGTGGATGCGGGTGAGGTCACCGGCAAGAACACTGCCGTTTTCAATGGTCAGGAATGCGGCGGTTTTGTTCTTTTCCCAGGCTTTTTCCATGTCCGCAGCATTGCGGCAGGGCATCACACGATCGGAAAATTTCTCCATTTGCCGATAAAAATTCACACGGTTCTTCTCAAAATAGGCGATGGCCGCGCCACCGCGTTCCTCGTCCGGAATGAACACCGCATAAAACTGAGCCCAATGGACATCCCCGGGAATGCTGCTCAGCTGCAGCACACGGCCGGGGTCATCTAAGGTATCCGGGTTGCCGGTGTTCGCATATTTCCAATCTGCCAGGGTGTCGCAGTGCAGATCGATTAAACCATAACTGTTCATTGTATTCATTCCATCTCCTCTCTTTACGCCATCAGGTGAAGCAGCCAGCTCATTCCAAGACCGGCAAAATTGCCGATTGCCTGGCCGAAAATACCCATTAAAACACCGATACCGGCGAAGTTGGGATTGTAGGCCACTGCAATAATCGGTGCGGAGGCCGGACCGCCGATATTGGCAACCGAAGCCGTGGAAACCATGCACAGATCCCAATGGAATAGCTTGGAAAGAATGTACATGCCGATGACATGGAGGGCGAGGATAAATATGCCGTAGACAACCCACATCGGAGCTTCGATCAGAGCGTTCAGTGGAGCCTGGGTGGCAAGCAAAGCAACGACGGCATACAGAAGCACACTGGAAAGTTCATTGGCAGCGGGAAGCTTGCCAAGCGGAGTCATGGCGCAGACCAGACCGAGGACAGTGACAAACAGCGTGGTACAAGTGCCCTTGTCAAACATTTGGAAGCCGAGGCTGGCAAATCCTGCACCCATATTGGCACCGATCCATTGAGAAACGGCAGAAACGATCAGTGCAAGCCCAATGATCCACACCCAGTCGGCAGCCGTCGCCTTACCTTTCTTTTCTTTTTCCACTTCTGCGTTGGCAACATCCGCGATCGCATTGAGCTTGGATGTGTCGGCTTTCACAGATTGATTCCATTTGCCGGAATAATGGACCATGAAGATCAGCAACGCAATCCATACAGAGTAGCAGACGGTGTCGAGCGTCAGTGCGCAGGCATATGAGCCCGCATCAATAGGAAGTGCTTCCTGCATGGCAGCCATGTTGGCGGAACCGCCAACCCAGGAGGCATACAATGCCGCAGTCGCACCCCAGATGGTCTTACCGCCACCGAGGGAGCCCTTGAAGATCGGGAAGCCAATCAGAAAGCCAATTGCCAGCGTGACTGAGCACCCAAGAAAGATCGCAATCATACGTCCGGAAAGCTTGGCGAGCTTACGGAAGTCGCAGCGCAGCAGCATGACGAAGATCATCGCATACAGCAGGTTGTTTTTCAGGCTGCCATAGGCGGTCGAAACTGCCTCAGAATTGAACAGGCCCAGGGTGCAGAATATCATGTTGAGCAGATAGATCCACACCAGTGGGGGCATATAATTGAAGATTTTCCATTTGGTGTACTTTTCCAGTGCCAGCAGGCCGCCAGCCATGAACATCAGGAAGGCGATAAAGGTAAAGCCGTTTTGAATTGCAGGTAACATATAGGTTCTCCCCTCTGAAAATATATTTTTGTAAACGGGTAGTAAGACCCCGATTAACAACAAAAAAACCAACAAAATCAGGCACCGGCATAGCGAGTGCCTAATTCTGCTGGCTTTAAAATATTATAAAAGTTTTGTCGAATTTTGTCAATAATGCATCCTTTTCTTATCTGTCAGATTGTAGCCTCCTTCATTTTATGATATACTACAAAATATATATTCCGTCGTGCATTGCAAAGTGATATGAGATGTTTGGACGAAAAGCCGATCGTGGTAAATTAATTTTAAATGAGTGGAAAAAGTGAAAGAAAAACAATGTTAAAAATAATGATTGTCGATGATGATACCTTATCATTGGATATAACAAAACAGGCACTCGAACTTTTTCCGGAGGCAGCGGTTGTCAGTACGGTTGTTTCCGGAATGGAGGCGATTGCATATATTACAAAAAATCCAGTCGATCTTGTTTTGCTGGACATAGAAATGGATGAGATGAACGGGTTTGAACTGGCCTCTTATCTGCACAGCCATTATCCGGATGTATCCTATGTTTTTGTGACCGGGCATAGCGATTTCGCGTTGGATGGCTACAGTTACCAGCCCTTGTCGTTTTTGATTAAGCCAATCAGCATATCCAGACTCGAAAGGGTATTGGAGCTGGCAGAGGAAAAACGTCAGATGAAATCAAAGCCAACTCCTTTCGAAAAGCAAATCGGGCTTCATGTGGATTCGAAGCTTGAGATTATCAATATCAGTGATGTTGTCTATCTTGAAACAAGCAGACGCAAGGTACGGGTAGTATGCAAGGACGGCAGAGTTCTAATGACAACGGAAACTCTAAAAAAACTATATCAGGTTTTTGAAGAGTACGGCTTTTTTCGCAGCCATCAGTCTTTTGTTGTGCAGATTGCTTTAATCGAGTCCATCAGTGCTGACATGTTCCGGCGGACGTACTTGATTAAGCTGAAAGGTGTGAAGGAGGAAATTCCACTCAGTCGGGATAATTATGCGACGCTTCGTTCGATTCTGGAACAAAGAGGAATCAAAATTTTTTAAGGGGGCCGTAATATGGCGGAAGAAATGTTCTTTATGGCAGCAGTGTTTCTGATCACCTTTTCGGCGTTCTGGTCGGCATATATCCTTGCCGGACAGGAGAAAGTAAAGTCTGCTTATGCTGCACTTTTGCCATCAGTTGTTTCAGTTTTCGTTCATCTTTTGAGAGGAACTGTGTTTGTTTTTGCTGCAATTGCTGTATGGATCGTCATTGGATTCTTTTGTGCCATCTATTTATCTGAAAAAAGTTGGTGTGTATCGGCTGTTACGGTAATGATTGCTCTGTCGTTATGTCTGTCAGGGCAGCTGATTATGGCAATGCTGAATTTTGATTCCATGATAGCTGAGATGCCTATGTTTGTATCGAGTGCCGGGCTGATTGTTCCGCTTTTGCTGTGGCTTGGGAAAGTTGTTATCTTTCCGAAAGATTATATTCTCACAAAGAACCAAAAAAAGGTGATGTTAACGCAGCGTTTTTTCTTTTTCCCGGAACTTGTGCTGTTGCTTGCATGGCAGGTTTATCTGCTGTGCTTTGTGACGCGTTTATCCGGATATCTGATCGGTTTCACACTGCTTTGGCAATTTGTGGCCTTGCTGCAGCTGGGGCAGCAGGTGCGAAGTTTACAGAAACGCGTAGAGAATATCATTGATAAACAATATCAGGCAGAACTGCTGAACTTTATGCAGGTGATCCGTTCGCAACGTCATGATTTTAATTTTCACACACAGACGATTTATGGAATGATAGAAAGCGGGCAGTTTGAAGAGTGCAAGGCTTATGTAAGCAGTATGATGAAAAATGTACAAAGTACCAACGATATTCTGCCGTTGTATCATCCTGCTACCAGTGCATTGCTGAACACTTTCCAGGAAATGGCAATGCAAAAAGGATTACAGATCGAAATCGAGATCCATGATAATCTCCAGTTTGCAGCCCCCTCCGTTTTTGAAATGAATACGATTCTTGGTAATCTTTTGCAAAATGCGATAGACGAGCTTGAATTGCATCCGGAAAATGAATCGAGAGTGATTCATCTTTTGATCATCAAGCGGGGAAGATACAACATGATCAAAGTATCCAATCCGTGTCATTTGCCTCCTGAAGAAATGAGCCGCATGTTTATGCCTGGATTCACTACAAAAAAATCCCATGAAGGACTTGGGCTTGCGAATGCACTGCGGATTGCGGAAAAGTATGACGGAACGGTATACCCTGAGTTTGAAAATCAAACCGTTCATTTGATTGCGAGATTACCTATGCGGTAATAAAAACAATAGATTGACACGAGAAGGTCGAGGCAATATGCCTCGGCCTTTTTTCTGATTTTATGCAGTGCATGGAAGAAGTCAGGAATCCGATGGAAGGTGAACAGACCAATGAATGATCTTTTTTCGTAACTTCGGAAGGATCACTGTCATAAATGTGACTACAGTAACGGTTGCCCCCACGATGTCAGACAGCGTTTCGGCGTAAAATACGTTCTCTAAAGAAGCAAAAACGGGGATGAGAAATACCAGTACGATGTATAAAATTTTTCGAAAGAAGGATATTGGCAGGGCGAAACGAATCTGTCCCATGGCGGTCAAACCATCGACAAGCGTATATTGTACGGCAACACCCAAAAGCCCCAACGTATATTTTTGTATGCAGGCGGCAGCTAATATGCCTGTATTTTCGTCCTGTATAAAAAGTTTCGCAAAGGTTTCCGGGATCAGTTGTGCGGCAATGCCGAGGAGAATCATATATCCGGCACATAAATAAAAGACATATCGGAAAACCTGCGTCACTTTTTCATAATGTCCCGCTCCATAATGGTAGCTGTATAACGTGCCGCACCCGGTCGTGATGCCCTGTGCCGGATAGAATGCCAGGACCATAAAACTCTGTACGACAGCAGCACAGGAGATATATCTGTCCCCCATTATATTTCCGCCGTATTTTCGCAAAGTAAAATTCAACGAAATCACAAGCAGGTTGTCAAACAGCATGATAAAAAACGGCAGACCGCCGATCTTTAATATCCGCTGCACAATAGAAAAATCAAATCCTCTGAAGCCTAAGCGGAAAAGAGACTGATCAGAAAACAGAAAAGATAAAACATAGAGCAGTACACAAAACTGTGCAATGACGGTAGCAATGGCAGCCCCCTGTATTCCCAGATCAAAAACATAAATAAAAATCGGATCAAGGATGGTATTGACGATGGCACCAATCATAATGGCAACCATACCTCTTTTGGCTTTTCCGAATGCCAGAATAAACTGGTTCATACCTGTTCCGCAGAGTACAGCAACGGTACCCAGCACGTAAATGACAAAATATTTGCTTGCATAAGGGTACATGGTATCGCTACATCCCAAAGCGTATAATAACGGTTTGGCAAAAATCAGTGAGAGAATGGTCACCACGATCGAAACGAAAATCAGCAGGCAAAAGGCATTATTCATTGTGAGCCTGGCCTTTTTATAATCTTTTTGGCCGATAGAAATACTCATAACAGAAGCCCCGCCAACGCCAATCAGAGAGGAAAATGCGGTAATTGCCGTCAGCAGGGGGGCACAGATACCAATGCTGGCGAGGGCCGTTTCTCCACCGGATGCAATATGCCCGACAAAAGCCCGGTCTACGATACTATATAAAATATTAAAAAATTGGGCCAACATAGCAGGTATCCCTAATTTTAATACTAATTTTGAAATTGGTATTTCATCAAATTCACGTTCCATATTCATAACTCCTCAAACTTTTATGGGGATTATTATATCTGTTTTTTTGTCCTTATGATACAATAGGCTTATCAAAAAATATCAAAATCTTAACAAGGTAAGGTGTGACGATGGAAAAGAAAACATACCATGAAATCAATCAATATAAAGATACGCTTTTTCCGGTAGAAGTTTACCGTGTTGATGAAAAAGGAATGTTCCCTTTAGGACGTGGATTGCGGGATTTCCACTGGCACGACGAATTACAATTTACACTTGCCATTCGCGGGTCGGTTACACTTCAGGTCGATGCCGGACAGTATTTCCTAAACGAAGGCGAAGCAGCATTTATTAATAGCGGGATGATTCATGCCATAACCAATCTTTCCCCGGCTGGAAAATATAGCAGCCTGAATTTTCCCTACAAGATGCTGTCATTTTTCCCCGGAAGCCGAATGGAAAAAGAGTATGTCATTCCGTATGTGACGGATCGCTGCCTGCCAGTCACCATTCTTCGCCCGGAAACAAAATGGCAGCAATCCGCCCTGGATATTTTACATGAAATTAATACGATCTGGGATCATAACGCGGTCAATCAAAACGAGTACCTGATCGCGGTAAAAATAGTCAATTTGTGGCAGCTGCTGTTCTCCAATTTCACAGAGGAAAACGGGACTACGCTGCCGGTAGATTATGTCCGCAGGCAGCGATTACAGTCCATGCTTTCGTTCATTTATGAACACTATCCCGATGACCTTACATTAGCTGATATTGCAGGTTCCACCCATATCAGCGTGGGCGAATGCTGCCGTATTTTTCGAGAGCATTTGCAAACAACCCCCTATCAGTTTTTGACAGAATACAGAATCCGTAAAAGTGTCGAATTGCTTTCCGGGGATTTGTCAGTCTTAGAAATCGCCGGACGCTGCGGATATAACCAGGCCAGTAATTATATTGCAAAATTTAAGGCCATTATGGGCTGTACGCCCAAACAATATCGAAAGCAGGACAAATAACTTGTGTTTTTCCCAAAAAGATGTATGATAAAAGAAATAGATGGTAGGGGGTGTTGAAATGAAAGCTCATAAATATTGGTCCATCGGTGCGTTCATAACGATGCTGGGAACATTTTATACCAGATATAAAGGTTTAAAATCAGGTCATAAGTATTTTGCTTTCGCTTCTCTGATCTGCATGGTTATGGCAATCTATTCCGGACATCAAATCATTTCCGGAAAAACGGAACCCAAAAAGGAATCCGTCACTACAGAAAAGGAAAAATAGAATACCAACATATCTGAAAACTACAGAAAATGATAGCAAAAAGCCGGAATATTTCCGGCTTTTTGTTGTACAGTTACCAAAAGTGTCGTAAAAACGACCACTTGGACACGAACTATGGAATTTAAAAATATAAGACTTATAATAGAAGAAAAAACGAATGTCATAAGGGGAAGGGAGGCTGAGAGCTGTGTTTGCATGGGAATATGAGCGATACGGAGATGGAGTTGTTTGAGGATTGCTATAAGTTCAGAATAAGGTGGGAAAGTAAATGAAAAAAATCAGTAAAGTGTTGTTATTCGTAATAGTGGCAGCTGCTTTTTGTTTTGGATTAACAGGGCAGCAAGTTCAGGCAGAAGAAACGTCAATCATATATGGCGATGGAACAATAACGAGGGCAGAGTGGCTGCATGATTTGACCGTTATGTTTGATATGACGGTAGAAGAAGATAATATGCCAGATGATTATTTCAGTGATGTGACAAGCACACATACATATTATAAAGATATTATGATGGCAGCGGAATTTGGTGTAATTGACATAGAAGCAGGACAGGAAGTAAAGCCAGATGAAACAGCGACCAGAGAGTTTGCAGCGCATACATTGAATTATTGTTTGGGATATAAATTAGAAGATAAGACATATACCTATACGGATACGACAGAAATAAAATATCCAGACGATACACAGATTGCCATCAACAGAGGATGGTTTACATTAGAAGATGGAAAGTTTAATCCTGAAAAGACCATAACAAAAGCGGAAATCGAAAATATGGTATCGGACGCAAAGACGGTGCAGGAATCAACTCAAATTGATGAAGATTATAACAACAGCTATGAATTTGCGTCAAATGTAATAGAAATACCGCAGGATGTCAGTGTATATGTGGATGAAGATAAAAATGTAACGATTGTCAGCTGTCCGAAAGAAATTACAGTTGGGGATACTTTTGCAGTTTATGAAAATGGAGTAGCACAGGTTTATACTGCAAAAGAAATCACGGTAGACGGAACAGATACAATCATTGTAACGAATGATGTAGATATTGATGAAGTAACAGAAAGTGTCGATGCACAGGGAACCGAAGAGGGAGATTTAAAACAGGCGGAAGCAGTTGGAGATACACAGATTACCTATATAGAAGGCGGAACAGAAGAAGAGGCTTATGAAAATGGAAGAGCGTATAAGAGCCGCGGACGAATTGGTGGAAATAAAAAAATCAGTGCAGTAAAAGCTTCCAAAAAATTAGAATTAGGTACAGGAAAATCATTTACGATTAATTGTACGCTTTCTGATGTAAGCGTAGATTATAAAATAAACAGTGGGAAAAGAGAAGCCTATGTTAAGGCAAATGGAACAGCTATTATTACAGGAAAAGGTGAGTGGGACGCCGTTGCGGCAGCAGGGCAATCTGGTTCGATTGAACTGGTGAAAATTCCTGTGGCATATGTTGGCGTGATTACAGTTACCGCAGAATATAGCATGAATGGAGAAGTAACCTTAACTTATACGACAGGCTTTCAGACAGGCTTACAGTACTCCCCACAAGATGGCTTCAGACTGACAAAAGATTTTCAGAAGAAAAGCTTTACACTCCACTCTAAAACAACATTAAGTGCCGGAGTGACAGCCTCCATCGGATTGGTGAAACTTCCAGTAATCAGCGGAAAGATTTATGCCAAAATGGGAGCACAGACAGTGATAGAATCAGAAACATTTGATGATGGTAAGACTCCCAAAATGTGTACAACCGTATCCTCCTGGTTATATGCATCTGCCGGGGCAAATGCCAGTCTGGATTTTTATATAACGAAAAAGTCTTTTAGCAAAACTTATGATATATTCAATGAAAACAACAGCCCGGTACGACTGGTATACCATTTTGAGGACGGAAGCTTAATATATCCTTGCAGCAGAGGGCTGGCATCCGCAAAAGGATACTTTACAAAATGGAATTCCCGCTATGGAAGCTCCTGGGGAGGCTACGGCTTAGATGAAAACGGTACTCCGAAACCAGTATTTACTTATTCGTTAGACGATGATGAAAATGCTACCATTACAGGATATACAGGAAATGTGTCGGCATTGGTGATACCGGAGGAGATTGATGGGCATAAGGTGGTGAAACTGGGAAGTGGTGCGTTTGAAAACCACGAAGAAATAGTTTCTGTCCAAATACCGGATTCGATCACATCAATAGGCGCATCGGCATTTAGAAATTGTTCGAATTTAGAAAATGTTAATTTACCAAAGAACTTAATTAGTATAGGAAACAGAGCGTTCGCAGAATGTACTAAAATAGAAAAAATAAATCTACCTAAGAGCCTAACGGAAGTAGATACAGCTGGATGGAATTGGTGGTATCCATTTGATGGATGTTCAAATCTCAAAGAGATAGAATTTGCAGAAGGGATTACGCAAATACCGACAGCAATATTTGGAAACACGGGGTTAGAAGAAGTAGAGATACCAGATACAGTAACATCAATAGGAGAAAGAAGTTTTGCAGACTGCTCAAATTTAGAAAAAGTAAGTCTTTCAAAAAATTTGAAATCTATAGGAAATAGAGCGTTCGCAGGATGTACTAAAATAGAAAAAATAAATCTACCTAAGAGCCTAACGGAAGTAGATACAGCTGGATGGAATTGGTGGTATCCATTTGATGGATGTTCAAATCTCAAAGAGATAGAATTTGCAGAAGGGATTACGCAAATACCGACAGCAATATTTGGAAACACGGGGTTAGAAGAAGTAGAGATACCAGATACAGTAACATCAATAGGAGAAAGAAGTTTTGCAGACTGCTCAAATTTAGAAAAAGTAAGTCTTTCAAAAAATTTGAAATCTATAGGAAATAGAGCGTTCGCAGGATGTACTAAAATAGAAAAAATAAATCTACCTAAGAGCCTAACGGAAGTAGATACAGCTGGATGGAATTGGTGGTATCCATTTGATGGATGTTCAAATCTCAAAGAGATAGAATTTGCAGAAGGGATTACGCAAATACCGACAGCAATATTTGGAAACACGGGGTTAGAAGAAGTAGAGATACCAGATACAGTAACATCAATAGGAGAAAGAAGTTTTGCAGACTGCTCAAATTTAGAAAAAGTAAGTCTTTCAAAAAATTTGAAATCTATAGGAAATAGAGCGTTCGCAGGATGTACTAAAATAGAAAAAATAAATCTACCTAAGAGCCTAACGGAAGTAGATACAGCTGGATGGAATTGGTGGTATCCATTTGATGGATGTTCAAATCTCAAAGAGATAGAATTTGCAGAAGGGATTACGCAAATACCAACAGCAATATTTGGAAATACTGGATTGGAAAATATTAAAATACCAGATACAGTAACATCAATAGGGGAAAGAAGTTTTGCAGATTGTACAAAATTGGAAAAAATAATTTTCTCAGAAAAAGTAGAAACCATTGATAGAAGAGCATTTTTAGGCTGTACCAGTCTAAAATCAATTTCTCTTCCAGACTCAATAATAAGTATGGGCACGGAGATATTTTCAGGTTGTACAAGTCTTGCCTCTGTGAAATTACCTAACAAACGTGTGAATATTATGTCATCAACATTTGAAGGCTGTACGAGTTTAACAGAAATTGCTTTACCAGACACAGTAACCAAAATCCAAGACCACGCTTTTAAAAACTGTACCGCATTAAAGACCATAAATTGGAGCAAATCCATTACAGACATTCAATCTTATGCTTTTGAAAATTGTGATGCCTTAACAAAACTTGATATTCCAAATACTGTAACAAGTATTGGAACAGGTGCATTTTATGACTGCGGAGGTTTGACAGATATTACGGTGCCAAATAGTGTAAAGACTCTTGGTTCCAGAGTTTTTGAGAATTGTGATGCACTTGCCAAAGTTAGTATTCCAGATTCAGTAACCAGTATGGGAGAAAAAGCTTTTTATGATTGCGATGCTCTTACCGATGTTAAGTTAGGAACAGGAATTACGCAGATTCAAACTTCCTGTTTTGAACATTGTGATGTATTGCCATCGGTTGTATTACCGTACAGAGTTTCTAACATAGGGGACGATGCATTTAAGAATTGTGTAGCATTAACAGAAATAACGATTCCGCGCGCAACAACCTCTATTTCAACTTCCGCATTCAGTTATCCGGCTAAGATGACGGTATATGGAATTGCCGGTACATATGCAGAAACTTTTGCAAATCAGCAGGGAATGAAGTTTGTTGATAAAGCAGTGAAAGCAACCAATGTTGTACTGGACAAAACAGAACTGACTTTAAATAAAGGAATGAAATATTCCCTTGCCATGACAGTTACTCCGGCAACTTTTACAGATGAAGTGTCATGGAAATCTACAGATGCGAATGTGGCAGCAATCGCAGAGGATGGAACGGTAACAGCGAAAGGAGTTGGACAGGCAACGATTAAAGTGATCGTTGGTGATGTGAGTGCAACTTGTAAAGTAAATGTTGTACAGCCGGTAACATCGATTTCTTTGAATAAGACATCACTGGAAATGACGGCATTAGATACTTATCAGTTACAGGCCAGCGTATATCCTTCCGATGCCAATAATAAAGAAGTTAGCTGGGAATCTTCCGATGAAAAAGTGGCAACAGTAGATGAAAATGGTTTGGTACAGGCAAAGGAAAAAGGAACAGCAGTAATTACAGTAAAGGCAAAAGATGGCAGCGAAGTAAGTAAAAACTGCAAAGTTACCGTTAAAAATACAGCCTATGTCGTTACCGATATTTCAAAATTAGAGAGTGTGCATAACTATGAAAATAACTGTTCTGATTTCTGGGTATATACAAAAGCAGGAGCTTCAGCATTAGACATTACATTTAACAGTAGCACTGTATTAGAAGAAGATTTTGACTATCTGTATATTTTTGACAAAGAGAACAAACAGGTTGGAAAATATACCGGTACACAATTAGCAGGACAGACAATCACTGTTTCAGGAAATACTGTGAAAATCCAGTTAGTATCAGATGATGCGGGAAATGCATGGGGCTTTAAGGTAGATGCTATTACCGAAAAAGTAGAGGAGGAATGTAAACATACCGATACGGCCAAGCGAGAAGTCAAGAATGCAAAAGCTGCAACTTGTACGGCTGATGGCTATTCAGGAGATGTATATTGTACGAATTGTGGAAAGCTGATTGAATCTGGCAGTGTAACGAAAGCAGTCGGACATCAGTGGGATAACGGTGTGATTACAAAAACGGCTACTGCAACACAGACAGGAATCAAAACATATACCTGTACAGTATGTAAAGCAACAAGAACGGAAGTCATCAAAGCACTTGGAAACAGTACGAAACCAAAATTGAAAACGGGAGAGAAAATCACAGATAAATCCACAGGAGCAGTATATAAGGTAACAGGAAAGAACACAGTGGAATATGTGAAAGCAACTTCTAAAAAGACTTCCCGGACAATTCCATCGACAGTGAAGCTGAAAGGAATCAAATGTCAGGTAACATCGATTGCAGCAAAAGCATTCAAGGGTGATACAAAGATGAAGACCGTAGTGATTCCGTCAACCATACGAAAGATCGGAAAAGAAGCATTTGCAAAGTGCAAAAACTTAAAGAGTATTACCATTAAAACAACATATCTTTCCAGCAAAACGGTAGGAGCGAATGCTTTCAAAGGAATTTATGCGAAAGCGACCATCAAGGTCCCAAAGAAGCAGAAGAAAGCATATCAGAAGTTATTAAAAGCGAAAGGAGTCGGGAAAAAGGTAAAGATTAAATAAAAGTGCTGTAAAAACGACCACTTGGACACGAACTATGGAATTTAAAAATATAAGATTTATAATAGAAGAAAAAACGAATGTCATAAGGGGAAGGAAGGCTGAGAGTGTCTGTGAAATAACAATCCGGGGAGAAAGGAGAATGGGGATCATATAATGGAAGAACAGAATTTACAGTGGGGGATGCATTTTTGTAATTCTGTAATGTTTAAAACGGTCATGAAGGTAGAGTCATATATTTGCGGACAAAAAGCAGAGGGGGTAACTCTTCCTGTGTACACCAGCGAACATACAAAATACTGTATGACGGAATATGGTCAGATTTATAAATTAGACAAAATAAATTTTGTTTCTTATGAACTGGATCTGCAGAAGATGGAGTGGTTCCGGAATCAGGATTTTGTGGAGCTGTGTTTGAATGGGAGTATGAGGTATACGGAGATGGAGTTATTTGAGGATTATTATAAGTTCAGGAAGGAGTGTGCCTGTGATCAGGAAATAATACCTAGAGAAACAGAAATTGAAAAATAAGGATGAGGTGGGGAAGTCAATGAAAAGAAGAGACAGAAAATTGTTATTTGCTGTATTGTGTTGTATGTTTTTCCTTTGTTTGGGAGTGAACAGGAAAGTGGATGCAGCAACAATCGCAACAGGATATTACAGTATATCCAGTAAGGTAAATACAAAGTTTGCATTAGGTGTAAAGAGTGGAAGTACAGCAAATAAAGCGAATGTACAGCTGAGTACAAAATATGGTTATGGCAGTCCGCAGATGGTATTTAAGATATCAAGCTGTGGAGGGGGATATTATAAAATTTCAGCAATGCATTCCAGGAAGTTCTTAGATATTGCAGGAGCATCTAAGAAAGTGGGAGCCAATTTACAGCAATATCAAAACAGTACATCGAATGGCCAAAGATGGAAATTTATTTCAGCGGGGAGTGGATGTTACTACATTAAGTCAAAATTGGGAACGTATATCAATGCAGTAGGAGGGAAGGCCTACAATGGAAATAATGTTAATTTAAATACATTTTGTAAATCGGATGGCCAAAAGTGGAAGTTAACGAAATTAAGCAGATATGTAGGTGTTGTCAGTGACTCCATTGTATTTTCTGCTTCTGGTGGAAATAAGAAGGTATCTGTATATTCCATTGGCAGCTGGAATGTAAATAGTAATCAAAACTGGCTGAAAGTTAGCAAGTCTTCAGGAAAGATTACATTATCATGCACAAAGAATATTGGATTTGCAAGAAGCGCAGTTGTCACTTTGAAGAATGGAACTTATCAAAAGAAAATTACTGTAAAACAAGGAGAGGGAAGTGCATCAATTTCTGCTGGTTCCTATGCAATTGCGTCTGCGGTGAATACAAAGTTTGTTGTGGATGTCAATGGCGGAAAAACGGATAATATGACGAATGTGCAGTTATGGGAAGATGGATCGGCCAATCAGCAGAAATTCCAGATTGTTTATGTAGCAGATGGCTATTACAAACTGATTGCAACACATTCTGGAAAAGTGCTGGATGTATCGAATGGATCAAATAGTTCAGGAACGAATGTATGGCAGTATTCGTACAATGGGTCTGCAGCCCAGCTATGGCGGTTTATCAGTGCCGGGAATGGATACTACTACATACGGTCAAAATTGGGAACCTATCTGGATGCTTATGGGGGAATCGCGGCAAATGGAACGAACGTCTGGGCCTACTCTTTAAATAAAAGCAACGCCCAGAAATGGAAATTGGTAAAAAAGACAAAGGGCTCAGTATATAATGGACTTTACACAATCGCGACGAAAGCGAATACCAATTATGTATTGGATGTTGATGGCGGAAAAACTGACGATAAGACCAATGTACAATTGTGGCAAAAAGATGCAGTCAATCAGCAGAAGTTTCATATCATCAGTGTCTCCGGTGAATATTACCGCATTGAGGCAGCACATTCCGGAAAAGTGCTGGATGTATCGAATGGATCAAACAGTTCAGGAACGAATGTATGGCAGTATTCGTACAATGGGTCTGCAGCCCAGCTATGGCGGTTTGTCAGTGCCGGGAATGGCTATTATTACATACAGTCAAAATTGGGAACCTATCTGGATGCTTATGGGGGGATCGCGGCAAATGGAACGAACGTCTGGGCCTACTCTTTCAATAAAACCGATGCTCAGAAATGGAAATTAAGCAAAACGACTCTGGTTTCCCAAGCACAAAATAATGGAATAAAATTGCAGGTATATATGACAAATTCAATGAAACAGGGCGACTATTCACAATTTGTTGTAGATGGTTCGAATGTTGGATGCATGTCTACCGCTTATGCGATTGGGTATAGTATCGTGGATAAGAAAAATTATAATCCGGTAAGCTTTTGGAATGGACAGTATGCGGTGGATGCGTTAGGCAGATGCGGTGCATATACAAGTGGATTTAATACAGGTGCCATATATAATGCATTAAAAAATGGCAAACCATCATTATTGCATTATTATTACGGTAGTGGAGGCCAACACTGGGTTACCATTATCGGAGTAAAAAATGGAGCGAATGTGAATAATCTGCAGGCAAGTGATTTCATTGTCATTGACCCGGCCACAGGTACAGAAAGATATTTAAGCGATTGTTACAAATTTGGTTCCGTACAGGGATATAAAATATTTAATTAAGTTTTGCACAGCAAAGCCGTTCTGATACGAAGAACGGCTTTGCCATGTCGGTGGAATATGGAAACTATAAGAAAGAGAGGGAAAAATGAAAAAAACAAAACGAATCATCGCAACCGTCACCTTATTCATCGCGGCAGTCCTTTTTATGAGCTCCGCCAATCTTCCGGCCGGTAACGTACAGGCGGCATCTGCTTCTGTAATGAAGAAAGCATATAAAAGATATCTGGCAAATCGTGTCAGTGGGAAAAGGTATTATAAAATTGTAAAGATCGGAGACCGAAATAAGCCGGTATTACTGATTGGAACATATAAAGGATATGGGACAGGAAAATATACAGGATGTAAAGTTTATTATTACAAGAGTGGAAAAGTGAGAAAAGCAGGCAGTCTTAGCGCTGGAAGAGAGATTGCGCTCTATAAAAAGAAAGGCCAGAATTACATAAATAGCGGTATGTCTGATACGGCATTATTTTTCTGTGTAAAAGGCGGTAAGTCTTATGTATGTGAGTACTACAACAGTCATAATTGGAGAAGCGATCCATACGATAAATATGAGAAATGTGTGATTAAAAAAGGTGGAAAAGTCATCAAGAACTATGGCTATATGGATTCGACACAGTATAATAGAATAAAGAATAGCTATCAATATAAAGGCACAGTAAAATTTGTCAGGAATATCAGTGCAAATAGAAGAAAGATATAGGATTTACAAGAAAAGAGTGTGAGAAAAATATGAAAAAGTTTTTGAAAAAATCAATGATATGTTTTTTTATAATGTTTATGGTATCCGCAACGGTGAGCAGTTTTGCCCAGCCGATTCAGGTCGAGGCATCTGTAAAGTCTGCTAAAGCAGTAAAACAGGCAAGAAAATGTTATTACACGACACAGAAAAATTTAAGAAAATATAAACGAATCAGTAATGGCTCGGGCTGTATCGACTACTGGAACGGAAATCATCTGGCATTATCCGTAATCAAACCAGCCAAAGGCAATATCCTGGCCATTTCAGGAACTGTTTGTGAATATTACTACGCAGGACGCAGGCTTTCCTTTGCATTTGCCTATCAGAAGAAGGGAAGGAAGGTAAAAGAATACCGGGCTTATTACATGGGAGATAAATGTTACAGATATATCGGGCCGGATAAAAAAGTACATACCTATGGGTCTGGAAAAAAACAAAGCCGCATGCCGAAAATGGCCAAACAGTTATATTTTAAGGGGACATATAATTTACATTTTGTTTACGACTAAAATGTATCAGACAAAAGAAAGCAGGAAGGGATTGTATTTATGAAAAAATCTATAAAAAACCTATGAAAAGGGGCTGTCAAAAGGGGCTGTCGTACGACAGCCCCTTTTACCGCCTCAAAAATCTCACCAAAATATCCTGGATAGGTGTGTTCCTCACGGGTGAAGCAGCATAATCCGCCGGATATATCAATCAGGTCGATTCCGGCCGCTTCAACATGTCCGGGAATCCGTTTTCTGTTTTGTTGTAATCTTGCTCCTTATCATGTATGATAGGGAAAGAATCAGGGCAAAAGACCAGGATTGCAGAAGATACCTATGCTGATCATAAACAGGGCGCAATGAGGAAAGATGTGGTACAATAAATCTGTCAAATTTTTTACCAACTGTTTTACCATTTTTGTGTGTAATAGAAGAGAAAGGCAGGCGATGATTATGTGGATACTCTTTGCATTCGGCTCGGCGATGTTTGCCGGGGTAACGGCGGTGCTTGCCAAGTGCGGCATAAAGAAAACAGACTCTGATGCAGCAACGGCAATCCGCACCATCATTGTGTTACTTTTTTCGTGGCTGATGGTTTGGATTGTCGGCTCTGCTTCGACAATTTTTACACTCAGTGCGAAGACATGGATATTTTTGATTCTATCCGGCCTTGCCACTGGTGCCTCGTGGCTATGTTATTTTAGGGCCCTGCAGATCGGAGATGTCAACAAGGTGGTGCCTATTGACAAGTCCAGCACCATTCTGACCATATTATTGGCGATGATTTTCCTCGGGGAACCCATCTCATGGTTTAAAGGGATTGCCGTCGTGTTAATTGGTGTCGGTACTTTTCTGATGATTGAGAAAAAATCTGTTTTCGGTCAAAAGCAGGAAAAGAAAAGCTGGCTGCTGTATGCTATTTTTTCCGCAGTGTTCGCATCATTGACATCAATCCTTGGAAAAATTGGCATTGATGGCGTGGAATCGAACCTTGGAACGGCCATTCGTACCGGTGTTGTGCTGGTTATGGCATGGCTCATTGTTTTCCTCAAGGGAAAGCAGCACACGCTGAAGTCAATACCAAAAAAGGAGCTTGGATTCCTTTGTTTGTCTGGTCTGGCTACCGGCGGCTCCTGGCTGTGCTACTATAAAGCGTTGCAGGGTGGCCTTGCCAGCGTTGTTGTGCCCATAGACAAGCTGAGTATTTTGGTATCGATCGGTTTTTCGGCACTGGTGTTCAAGGAGCGGCTGTCAAGAAAAGCGGCAGTTGGCCTTGGGATGATTGTCGGCGGGACGCTGATAATGCTGATCTGAGCACCGGAGGAGCGGTATAAAAAGCGGCTGGAACGTTGGTATGGCGTTGGTATTGCTGTGGTACTATTATATAGAGTGGATGGATGCGAGACATGAAGAAAAATGAGGATACGCAGTTCGCTGGCATTTTCGGCAAGCTGCATAAGAAAATTTTTAAACGGGTTACGTTGTTCTTTTATATTGTGATTGCTGTGTTGGTGATTGCGTTCACCGTTACGCTGTCATTGTCAAACCTGATGCAAAACGTAGAAAGCCGCGCCACTGCGGAGGTGAATGCCACCGTCGGTATGCAGACATCGGCATTTAAGGAGTATATGGATGAGCAGTTTCAGGCACTGCGGATGGTTGCGGATATGCTGCAGAACGGCAGACATTTTGCCAGCAAGGGAATACAGCCCACGCTGAATTCCATTATTCGTACGTTCAATCTCTGCACATTTTGCATGGCCGATACGGAAGGCAATGCGATCGACTATCAGGGGAATTCGATCGGCAGCTGTGTCGATCGGGAGTATTTCACAGAGATTATGGACGGAAGCCATACCCAAATCTGCGAATATCTCGCTGTCACAAAAAACGGAGACGAGCCGCGCGTGATTTTATCCATGCCCGCATATGACGAAAACGACGAAATGCTCGGTGTTCTTTTTTGCAGCAAGGAAATTTCTGTCCTCCAAAAATCACTTTTTGAACACAGCGGTCTCTTTGATGCGACAGTGGCTATCTTTATCTGTGACGAGTCCGATCAGCTCATCGCTGCGAATGAAAACGGATATGATTTTTTCCAAAAACATGATATTGCAGAAAACGACAAACCGAATATCAGCGATCTGAGCAGTGAATTACAGCCCATGCGCGAAGACGGCACGGCACAGCACATAAAGATAAATGGAGTCAATTGCTTTGCGGGGTACAGTGATCTGGATGAATGTGGCTGGGGCTTGTATTGCCTTGTGGACGAAGCAGATGCAGGCACAGCATACCGCGATAATCAGAAAAGGACAGCGAATACCATTGTATCCATTATATTGATCTTCACGGCATGCATTGTCTGTATCCTCATTTTGGGGAATATTTATTTTCAGCGGAAAAAACGGGAGGCGAGAATCATCCAACAGTATAACGACAATTACAGGAATATTCTGAGTGAAACACACTGCGCGGTTGTGGAGTATGATATCGCCACCAAAACCATGACAACCCTACAGGAGAATTTCGGCAATCTGAAGCTGGGTTCACTGAACGGAACCATAGATGCTTATGAAGACTACAAGCATATGCATCCGGAATTCGATTTTAAAGAGCTGGAGTCGGAAATTGATATTGCGAGGAATAATGGGAGAACATGTTCATTTGAAACAATTTTAGCACCGGATCCGGGTAGATTTTACTGGCTAAAGACAAAGCTGATTCCGATTAACGATGAAAATGGTGAGACGACGCGAATTTACTGCGTACTGTTTGATGTATCAGATCTGCACCAAGCTCACGAAAATGCGCTGGATACCTATGCCCAGATACCGGGAGCCGTACACCGTCATGTCCTTACGAAGCCGATACATGTAAACTACTACAGTGATGGCCTCTGCAAAATGCTCGGGTACTCCCATGCGGAAATTGATGCTCTGATTGGCTCTGAATTCCTATATTCCATGTTGATCTGCACAGAAGACAGACAGAGGTTTGTTGAATTTCTGGATCAATTATCTAAATTTGGGGGGGTAGGAAGCTGCGAATATCGCTTGCAGTGTAAGAACGGCGAGCTTCTCGAAGTTTCTGACACGATGGATGCCAAGCGCAGTTCTTCCGGTATCATGTATGGATACTCTGTTGTAACGGATATACGCAAGCAGCGTGAAGAACAGAAGCAGCTTGAGCAGAAGTTGAAGCAGATCCGCGGCCAGCTTGCGCAGACAAGAGTCAAAAATGCCAGCAGTCAGATGCAGCCGCATTTCCTTTATAATGCCCTTTCTTCTATCCGTGAAATCGTACTGGAAGACCCGGAATATGCTTCGGACCTGATTTATGACTTTACAACCCATCTGCGGGCCTGTGTCCGATCCATGTCCAGTGATGTGCTGATCCCATTCACGCAGGAGTTGGAAAATATCCGGGCGTATGTCAATATTGAAAAGATGCGTTTCGGAGATCGACTCAACATAGAATTCCATTGCCCGGAAACGGACTTTGATATTATTCCGTTGAGTATTCAGCCGCTTGTTGAAAACGCTATCCGGCACGGCGTGTTTGACCGTGGTGCAGCTGGCGGAAAAGTCAGGGTCAGCACGGCCCGCGGAGACGGCTGCGTCTTTGTGTACGTGGAAGACGATGGTGTCGGCTTTGATTATCATAAAACCATGCAGGAAGTCGAGAACGGAACGAGAGATTCCAACGGACTGGCAAATCTGATTTTCCGTTTTGCCACTTTGATGAAAGCAGAGGTCTCCGTTGACAGCAAAATTGGCAGCGGCACAAAGGTTACGGTTACAATCCCGTTCAACGCCAATGACCGGAAAGAAGGTGAACAGGTATGAGAGCACTCCTGGTAGATGACGAGCCCATCATGCTGCGGAGCTTTATGCGCAACAGCGCAGATATCCCACATCTGAACGTGGTTGCACAATTTCAAAGCGCAGAGGAAGCCATTTCCTATGCAGAGGAAAATACCTTTGAGCTGGCTCTGCTGGATGTTTGCCTTCCAGGGATGAACGGTATTGATCTTGCAGTTCGGCTACGCGAGCTCCATCCCGGGCTGCTGGTTGTCTTCATTTCTGCATACGATGATTATATCCGCAGTTTCAACGAAATTGGCGGCGACTACTATATCATAAAGCCATATAAGAAAGAAACCATCCAGATGATGGTGGAAAAGATGGCAATGCTTTCTGAACGTCTGTACAAGGAGATTTACATTCAGATGTTTGGCCGCTTCAACGTACTGAAAAACGGTATTCCTCTGAAGCTGAGCGGAAAGACAAAAGAGATTTTCGCACTGATTGCCTCCCGCCGCGGAAAGGAAATCAGCAACGAGGAAATCTACACGACCGTGTGGGAAAACCGCGAGTACAGCAACGAGAGCATGAAGGTCTATTACAATGCCATCAGCCGCTTGAGGCATGTGCTGGCGGAAGCGGGTGCGAGTGAGTTGCTGATTTCCACAACGCATGGGCAGATGCTGAATACCACCATGTGTGACTGCGATTACTTTGCGTGGCAGGATAATGCCATGGGAAAACGAGACCGATTCGAAGGTGAATTTCTGTCGGAATATAGCTGGAGTGAGACTATATTGGCAGGAATTTTAGAAAGAAGTGAAAATTAAACAGATTTCAATGCAAAAACTATGCTGCCGCAGACGACTGAAAAGCCGTTTGCGGCTTTTTTTTTAGAAAATTTTAGAAAAGCAGTCGATTCCGTTGGTTTGGCGTTGGTGGCAGTTTGCTATGATAACAATACTTCATGAGGTTTGCGGTAAAGGGGTTTTAAAATGGCCGGAAGATTTTCCAAAGAGTAATGAAAGGATAAGCTTGGATTGAATATATGGGATGATACATGCTGCCTCAAGACAATATGACAGAAGGAAGGTAAGCACATGACAGATAAAGAATTAAGACACCTCAGCCGTGCGGAGCTGATCGACATCATCTATGAGCTTCAAAAGCGGAACAACGAAAAGGAAGCACAGATGCAGGAAATGCGGAACGCCCTTGATGAACGGACGCTCCGCATTTCTAAGGCCGGTTCCATCGCGGAAGCGGCGATCAGTGTAAATGGTGTGGTCGAGGCGGCACAGGCTGCAGCTGAGCAGTACCTTGCTTCTATCCGCATGTTGGAGGCAGAAAATGCAGCAAAGCAGGCCGAGATAGAACAGTAGCAGAAGAAGCGATTGGAGAAAACAAACCAAAAAGCAGAGGAACGGATGAACAATGAAGAAAAAACGAAGCAAACATGTAGACCTGCCAACGACTGAGCAGGTCGAGCAGGAGCGAAAACGGCTGCGGTATCAGCGTCGATATAGCAAAACCTTGAAGAGTACGATTGCAGTTTTTATTGTTGTGGCAGCAATGGCTATACTGGTAGCAACGCTATGGATGCCGGTTTTGAGAATATACGGCACATCCATGGTGCCAACCTTAAAAGACGGTCAGATTGTTGTTACGGTAAAGAGCTGCAGCTTTGAGCAGGGAGACATTGTGGCCTTTTATCAGGGAAACAAGCTCTTAATTAAACGGTTTATCGCTGGGCCGGCGGATTGGGTTGATATCGATGCAGACGGTAATGTCTCCGTGAATGGCGAGGCGTTGGATGAGCCTTACATCGCGGAAAAGGCATATGGCGAAACAGATATTGAGCTTCCCTATCAGGTGCCGGACAATCGGTACTTCCTGATGGGTGATAACCGGGATGTGTCAATTGATTCCAGAAACACAGCAGTGGGCGGCGTTTCAGAGGAGCAGATTGTGGGAAAGGTCGTTTTCCGCATCTGGCCGCTGAGTGAATTTGGTCCGGTAAAGTAATGGCGGCAGGAGGAACACTATGCAAAAGACGATATCCCAAAAGGTGAAAGATTATATCAAAGAGCATCTACGGATGAAGCGTTGGAGGCGTGCAGTCACTGTGATGGCTGGCGTGGTGGTATTCTGCACCACCTATGCACTGATTCTCCCCGCTATCACCATGGGTGCGGATACATATTGCGGTTATGAGGAGCATACCCATAGTGAGGAATGCTATGAAAAAGTGCTGACCTGCACACTGGAAGAATCAGAATCGCATACACACAGTGAGGAGTGTTATAAAACGCAGTCAGTGCTTTCTTGCGACCTGGAAGAAACTGATGGTCATAGCCACACAGACAGCTGCTATGACGAAAACGGAACGATAATTTGTGGACTTGAGGAAAGCACTGGTCACACCCATGATAAAAGCTGCTATCAGCAAGAAAAGCAGCTGATCTGTACAAAATCGACAGAAGGTCACACCCACACTGATGAATGCTATAAAGAAAAGCTCACCTGTACCACCAAAAAACATACCCACAGCTTGAGCTGCTATTCCAATCCGAATGCAGATTTGGAAACCGACTCTGTTTGGGAGAAGACGATTCCTACGGACTTGGGTGACAATTGGGCAGAGAATGTGATAGCAGTGGCAAAGAGCCAGATTGGATATACGGAGAGCACAGCAAACTATACTGTCCTGGATGATGGTGCGGCCACAAAGGGCTACACTCGTTACGGTGAATGGTATGGTGATCCTTACGGTGACTGGTGCGCCATGTTCGTATCGTTTTGTCTACACTATGCAGAAATCCCGACGAAGTCTGTTCCATCTAAGGTAAGTTGCTCCCAATGGATAAAAAAGCTTACCAAGAAGAATATGTATGCGGATGCTGAGAAATATACGCCTCAAATTGGCGATATTATTTTCTTCGATTATGAACAGGATGGGACGGCAGACCACGTTGGTCTGGTGGAAAAAACAGAGTTGGATGACAACGGGGCAACCACATCCGTCACAACGATTGAGGGAGATTCCGATGATGCGGTGAAGCGGAATACATATGCTATTTCTGATACCAGCATCATGGGGTATGGTATTTTGCCGGAAAAACCGGAAGTTACAATTACCAAGACAGCCACAGATGGAACGGTGGTTAAAATTTCCGGTGCAATTCCTGATGGAGCACAGGCTGTGATTTCGCCGGTTTCACTCTCGGAAGATGAACTTGACAGATATTTGTGCCATACATCAGAGAGCACCTATGCTTACGACATCAAAATTGTTGTGAATGGAAAGGAATGGCAGCCGACCAGTGCCCTTTCCGTGAGCATAGTAAAGCCGGGATTTAGCCTCTCCGAAGGAGAAAGTCTGGTAATATCCCATGTGGACAGTGATACAGACACTGCATCGGAAGTCCCGGCCAGATTTACAGATCAATCCAATATTACATTCGAGGCATCAGGCTTCTCAACATGGATTATTTCAACTATTGCGGAAACAAACGAAATGACCGGTGATCAGTTTACAGCTGTTTGGAATAAAAATGCTGTTTCTGGTGTAACGGCCTGTATTGCTTCGCCCAACAAAGGGAAGGACTATTCGCTGGATTACAGTGTGGACAGCGGGACAAATTGGACGACCCTTACAACAGCGAAGAGTTCAAAAGGTGAGTCCATCACTCTAACAGATGACGTAGCTTTGGATTTAGATTTGTCCTATAAAAAGGTAAAGTTCAGAGTTTACAGCAATAATGCTGTTGTGAAATCTGCCACGCTTCCACAGTTGCTGGATGGTGTGAAACCCGGCTTCAGTGACTGGCTGAAATATGCCTATGTTTCGGTTTATGGCGGAACAGCACCGGAAACGGTGAAGGAGCTTTATACGGCGTTCGCAAAGTATATGGAGCTTGCAACTGTCACGATCTCTGCTGAGAAAAATGATGATGGTGAATATATGGGGACGGTTGATGTTACACCAGACGGTACATACACTTATCGGTGGCAGTATCTGGACGATAATAAGAAGTGGCAGGAGTTTTGCACGACAAATACAGCCACAATCAATCTGTCTGAGGTCGATGTCCTGCAAAGCGGTCCTCACAAAATCCGCTGCAATATATATACTTCCAGTTCCACCGACCCCGTTGGCACAAGCAACATTTTGAAGTTTAACCCTAAAGAAGCGGAATATGCGGAAGCGATTGAAAAGATTAACAGCGGACTGAACCTTGGCGATTTGGCAATCAACGGGACACAGTTTAAGGATTACTTCTATTATGGCAATGTTGCAAAGGATAGCCGTGTGCCTTTTGACGATGCTGAAAGCTATGCCGATTATCTGGCAGGGCTGTATCTTGATGAGGGGATGGATGCGGTAAGAACTGCGTGGCATAAATATCTTTACGATATTTATGACCCATCCCATGACAACGGAAATAAGAGCAATGAAAATCAAGGCTATCCGAGCGAAAATGGGGCTACCTATGGAGACCAAAATCTGGGCTGGCCAAAGGACGGGGCGACATCCTTCCATACAACAGGAACACCTGAGATTGATGCATTGAATTACAACTATCTGGAACAGGGAGTTGACTACGGGAATTTTATTACTGCACTGAAGAAAAAAGCAACTGCAAAGTTGGCGGGGGATGAGAACAAAGAGCGCGAGTATCTGGTTGATATTGAGGCTGACGCACAGGCTAAGGCTGTGGGACCTGTTGCAATTATTCTGCAGATTCAGACATCCTGGCAAATGTTCGATTTGAAACATGCCAATGCACTGAAAGGAAACGGCTCCACGGAGGTTGGTACAGTTGCAAATAATACAGAGCTTGCCACACTCTATGACATCAAACAGGCACTGCTGCGTTTTGTGGACTATATGGAAAACAAGTATCCTGGCAACAATTTGGTTCTTGGAATTACAGAAACACAGCATGCCAAGTCGCAATCCATGTTTACGGGAAGCGATAAAAAAGGAAACGGACTGTATGTGTCCAATAATTATGATATACTGCGAAATTCCATCTTGGAGTGGGACAGTTTTGGCAATTGCGAGCATGTGCATTACGATTCCGACCAATTGCAGAATGCGGTAAAAAATCTTTCAAACAACCTTGCAGAGCTCAAGTATAACAACAACGAGACGATTCCTTATGATGATATCCGGAAGGTAGCGGTCGTTATCGGTGGCCCGACAGAAAACACTAATGGAGAAAACGGCTATGCTTGTACGCTTCCGTGGAGTACTTTTGCCAGCAGTGGGATTGATTCTGTGTATGGTATCCGTACCAATAATGGTACTTCCTATGCTGCAAATGGCGAGCTTTCTTGGCTGGATTATTCTGGTAATACATCGGGAACGTCCTATTCAGAGGGGAATGGCACCGCTTTTACGGAAAAATATGTTGCTGCCACGGAAGATCTTGTATACCAGTATCTGGTACAGATTGCTGAACAAGAAATGGGTATAAACGGAATCGACATTGATGCACCTAATGCATATGTGGAAGATGTGACGGTGACGGATACCATCCAGAAGGAGTTCATCCTGAACGAGGACGAGCCAATCACTGCAACCATTACCAATAAGGATGGTTCCGCAGAGAAAACAATCACGCTGACTAAGGATGATCTGAATTTCACCGAGAATAAAGACGGAACGACTACGGTTACGTACAACTTTGGGAAAGCGGTGAATGGTCAGAAGTGTACGTTACATTTTGGAATTGTTGCAAAGGAAGACTATATCGGTAGTAACAACGTTTACACAAACGTGAAAACGCCAACGCTGACCTACAAGCATGACGTGCTTGATGCAGACGGTAATGAAACAGGGAAAACAAAAGACTATGATGTGAGCTGTTTTGATACACCACAAGTTAATGTCCCCATACGCTACACTACAGTGGATGGAGAGAAAACAACAGTTTTGGTGAATACCGATGTTGACTTGAAAGACCTTGGAAGCGAGATCCCGAAACAGGTGGAAGGGTTACTGGACAACTATCCACAAATTAACGGAACCCTTTCCTATATATGGGAACTGCCGGATGGGACAAGCGTGGACATTGGAAGCGTAACGGTCAAAAATGGTGTTCCGGGTAAACTTCCTGATATTTCAAAAATTTTCACGCCAAATCAAGCTGGAAACTATGTGGGAACGTTAAAGCTTACCTTTGCTCCGGAGAGTGTGTCGAGCAAAAATAAAAATTTTTGCGACGAAACGACAAGGAAAGCAGTAAGTGCGTTAAAAAAATCGGGAAAAGTTTGGGTGGATACGGTTGAAGCAGGAACTACCTCCAGTCTGATTGTTCGAAAGGTTTGGGAAACAGCCCCCACTTGGGATAATCCAGAGGTCAGCTTCCGACTCTTTGCGGACGGGTCTGACACTGGAAAAACCTATATTTTGAACGAAGATAACGATTGGAAAATCCAAATTGACGATCTTGAAACCGCAAAAGTAGACAGTTCCGACAATGTACAGGTGATTCAATATACCGTAGAGGAGATCGATGTTCCGGATGGCTATACGGTTAGCTATTCTGAGAATACCGACACCACCGAGAGCTATGCGGCCAAGGCGGAGTTTACGATAAAATGCTCCGAGGATAAGAAAAATGTCAAAAGTATTACGATTACCTGTCACACAGATGACGGTAAAACGTTCACGAAAACATACTCTGTCAGTGACGGTTTTATAAAAAATGAATTGTATACCTTTGAAATGGATCATATGCCACTGGACGAAGATGGAAACCCGGTGAAAATTGCATCTTGGGAATTTACCGCGTTGAAGCAGGACGGTAAAACTGAGAATATCGATAGCAATAAAGTGACCAAAAATTACACCCAATCTCGATATCAAAGCGGTTCGACATCCATTCCTGCTCTGGTTATTACAAACGCGGCAATCGCCTACGAACTGCCTGAAACCGGTGGACCCGGCACACTCTTGTTTACATTATGCGGACTTGGTCTAATGACCTTAGGCGGTGCGCTGGTGTATAGATACTTTATACGCTGGAAGCGGGAAAGGAGGCTTGGATAATCAGATTTTCTCCGCTTCGAGGCGGACAAGTTATCACTCACAAACTTATTAAAAAGAAAGGAATGAAAACATGAAACATGCAAAGAAAATCGTCAGCTTGTTGCTGGCAATGGTTATGCTGCTGGCGATGGGGGTTACCTCAGCGTTTGCGGCCAACAATGATGGTTCCATCAAAATCAAAAATGCAACCATAGGGAAAGACTATTCTGTCTACAAAGTGTTCGACCTGACTTACAGCAAAAAGAATACCGAAACGAATGTCGCCTACACCTACACCAAGAGTAGTGAGGATGACGCATTCTTCACTGCCCTTCAGAGCAATGACAGTCCATTCACCCTCACGGAAACCACAACGAAAGACAAGTACAGTGTTTCTCTGAATGCAGGCAAAACATCTACTGACATCACGAAATTCCTGGACGCGCAGAAGGGCAGCCTGACTGCTTCTGCTACAAAAGAAGCAACCGCTTCTGAGCTTACCTTCGACAGTCTTGCCTATGGTTACTACTTTGTGACCAGCGAGGTTGGCACCGTGCTCACCATTGACAGCACACTTCCGAATGTAGAAGTCATTGACAAGAATCAGGAACCCGGCTGGGATAATGAAGATCCTAAGAATCCAGATGATAAGAATCCAGGTAAAGTCATTATTGATGCCAATGGCAACAAGGTAACCGAGAATACTGCAAACTACGGCGACACCGTGAACTTCAGCATTGCCGTCAATGCCACTGCTTATGTTGGTGATGAGCAGACTACTTATTACTACATCACCGATACTCTGGCTGATGGATTCAGCGCAGCATCGAATATCAAAGTGTCTGTCGATGGCGTGGAAAAGACTCTTGACAAGGATTACACGCTTGTTCAAAATAATAATACCTTCATGGTTACTCTTCTCTATGCCGAAGCCTACGGCTCAAACGCTAAGATTGAAGTAACCTACAGCGCAACGGTCGAAAACAATGCAGTGCTGGCCGGTAACGGCAACCTCAACACTGCCAACTTCACTTATGATACGAAAGATCCTAGCACTACCGATACCCCCGATCCTAAAACGGATCCGAATTTCCCAACGAGTAATAAGAAGACTACCACGACCTATGTCTATGCACTGGGTGTTGTAAAGGTTGATTCCGAGGGTAATGTCCTGAGCGGTGCTGAGTTTTCTGTGAAAGATGCAAACAAGAAAGATATCTATGCAAAGGCAACAGGTACGGCTGGTATCTATGAATACTGCACTGAGAAAACCGAGGGAGCTGTCAAGCAGTTTGCAACTGACGACAATGGCGTACTCGTGATTAAGGGTGTCGAGGCTGGCTCTTACAAAGTAACCGAGCAGGTTGCTCCGCAGGGCTACAACCTCCTGAAGGGCTCTACAGAAGTAACAGCAACTCTGAAGGAGCAGTACACCACAAAGATCACCACATATGTGGATGAAAATGGAAAAGTGACCGATGAAGTTACAGAACAAACCAAGGAATATGAGGCAAATGCAATTGTTGCAGGTCTGGTCATTGTGAACAATAAGGGCACCGAGCTGCCTTCCACCGGCGGCATGGGCACCACTTTGTTCTATGTGTTGGGCGGCGTTCTGCTTGTTGGCGCAGCAATCCTGCTGGTTGTGAAAAAGCGTATGAGCCGCGCAGCTCAGTAGCTTCTGCTGCATATTACACATGAGATAATTTTCCGCTGTACCCCGTGGGTTCTCCCACGGGGTACAGCAAAAAAGAGAGCCTGATGGAAAGAAACGCAGGAAGACAGGAACCAGTAAATAGGCGAACACGAGGTCGCAGTATATGAAGAAATATTTTAGCACTATCTTATTAATCCTAATGTCCTTTGTTGGCTTGGGCTTGCTGCTCTATCCTACTTTGAGCGATTATATAAACTCACTTCATCAATCAAAAGCAATCTCTGCATACGCAGAAAGTGTAGAGAATATGGATACAGAAGAATATGAAGCAATGTTATCGGCAGCCCGGAAATATAATGCTGCACTTGCACAAAGTACACAGAGGTATGAGCTGACAGACGAGGAAGAGAGACAGTATTCTCAGCTTCTCGATGTGGACGGAAATGGTGTGATGGGATATATTGAAATCCCTTCTATTGATGTTTCTCTTCCAATCTACCATGGAACTTCTGACAGTGTGCTGAATTCTTCGATCGGACATCTTGATTGGACATCACTCCCAGTTGGTGGAGAGAGTACACACTGTGTTTTATCCGGGCATAGAGGGCTGCCGAGCGCAAAGCTGTTTACCAACCTGGATAAGCTTGTGGTTGGCGATACGTTTCTTCTCAGAACGCTGGACGAAGTCCTGACCTATGAGGTAGATCAAATCTTGATTGTGAAACCAAGTGATATCGAGGCATTGCAAATTGTTCCCGGGAAGGACTACTGTACGCTTGTAACCTGCACACCCTACGGCATCAATACGCATCGGCTTCTGGTTCGTGGACATCGAATCGAAAATGCGGAGGAAGCCGACTCTGTTCGTGTGACATCAGATGCCATCCAGATTGAGCCGATCATTGTTGCACCGATGATTGCAGCTCCCGTCCTCTTGATTTTGCTGATGATTGTATTCCTGCCAGGAAACAAAAAGAAACCCTCCGGAGGTAACAAAGATGAGAAAACTTCGTGATCGTATTCTACCGTTGCTGCTCAGTATATTTTGCGTACTGGTACTTCTGCCAACACAGGCACTGGCGGCGGGGGCAGTTGATTTGAATCAGAATGTAACGCTGACTCTTCAATATGAGCAGGATGGAAGTCCCATATCCAACGTACCGTTTGACATCTACTATGTGGCGGATGTAGACGAATATGCGGAATTTACTCTTGCGGGAGAGTTCAAAGATTACCCGGTGCAGGTGAATGGTCTGGCGGCGGATGCATGGAAGACATTGGCGGAGATGCTGAAGAGCTATGCAGAGCAGGACAAACTCAGAGCACTGGATTGCGGTGAAACCAATGACAACGGCACGCTTTCCTTTCCTAATACACAGAAGAACCTAAAACCGGGACTTTATCTGGTTGTAGGCAAGACGCTGACTAAGGATGGCTATCACTACAAGACAGAGCCGTTTCTTGTGGCACTTCCCAATCTGGACAGCGATACAAACACCTGGAGTTATGATGTGACCGCAGAGCCAAAGCACACCCGCGAGGAACTTCCGCCCAGTCCGTCCGATGATACTGTGAGTCGCAAGGTCATAAAGGTCTGGAAGGATGACGTGGAAAGTCTTCGCCCGCAGGAGGTCATCATTCAGCTTCTGAAAGATGGCGAGGTCTATGATACCGTGTCGCTCAGTGAACAGAACAATTGGAGACACACTTGGGACGAGCTGCCGAAATACAATACGGATGGCGCGAAGGTGGAATGGTCAGTCACGGAAAAAGCGGTAGACGATTACACGGTGATTATTGAGAAAAACGGCATCAACTTTACGGTGACAAATACCTACGCCCCGGAGACGACGGATGAGACCGTAAAGCGTATCGTGACAAAGATCTGGGAGGATAAGGGCTATGAGAGCCGCCGTCCGGGATCGGTACAGGTAACGCTGCTGCAGAACGGTACAGCTTATGGCACCGTGACCCTCAACGAGGCGAATGATTGGCTGTACACGTGGGATGCACTTCCACAATACAATGCAGATGGGAAGGAATATAGCTGGACCATCCAGGAGACTGACGTTTCCGGTTATGTGTCCAGCGTGAATCAGAACGGCTGCACTTTTGTTCTGACGAATACACTGGATAAGCAGAAGCTGCCACAGACCGGTATGCTGTGGTGGCCGGTGCCGTTGCTGACCGTTGGAGGACTGTGCTTTCTCATCTTAGGCGCAGTTGGCAGAAAGAAAAAGAGGCATGATGAAACACAATAAGATTGATAGGGAAAAAGGGTTGCTGCTTTTAGCAGTGGCCCTTTTTCTTACACTTAAAGCAAAGAGGGATTCTTCGCCCTTTCGGCTGCCCGGGAATCCGTTTTCTGTTTTGTTGTAATCTTGCTCCTTATCATGTATGATAGGGAAAGAACCCGTCTGTTGATTTTATATCACGGCGGTAAATTGTCTGATTTGACAGTAAAGTCCAGCGGTGATATGTCAAGAGGAAAATAAATAAAAATCGCATTTTTTTAAGACATTTTTATCAAGACAAAAAACACCCACCTAAGCCCCGCCAATTTTGATTTTTTTCAAAAGCCGGGCTTGGAACATCACCGTGGCTCAAAATTAATGAGTTTCCGGTGCCCTGTATAAGCAGTTGTCTTTCAGCAGTCGAAAGACGAGCCGCACAAATTTACGGGCAGTTAATGCGAGGGCACGTTTGTGCTGGTACTTGTTGACCTCTTTATATTTGAGGTGGTAGAAGCGGCTGTACTCTGCGTCGCATCTCACAAGAGACATAGCAGCTTCACACAGGTAGTACTTTAAATATCGATTTCCAGATTTTATGAGGCGTGTATTTTGAGCCTCAAAATCACCGGATTGATGCTGTGACCATGCAAGACCAGCGTATTTTGCTAAAGCAGCCTGATTGGCGAAACGATTGATATCTCCAATCTCTGCAATGATACCGGCAGAATAAACAGGATCGATTCCACCTACAGAAGTCAGTGTATTCGGAATCAGTTCCATCTGTGCGGCAATCGCCTTATCAAAGGCTTTGATCTGTGATTCCAAAGCTTTCATAGAGCTTATGGATATAGAAAGCACCTGATTGACAGAGTCATTTATCGTTTTAGGTAAGCGGTAAGAACTCCGGGCAGCTTTCTGGATGGCTTTCGCCACAGATTCCGGATCGGGGAAGCGGTTTTTTCCTTGTATTTTGTAAAAAATAATCCAAACGATTGTCTTTGTGAAAGACACCGAATGAA
>CAVFXN010000044.1:0-37914 GCA_963626755.1 Bacteroidaceae bacterium | reverse complement strand
TTTTCTCAACCTTCTTTCTCGGAATTCCTTATATTTGAATTATACAAGAAGCTCCTCTTATGACTATAACGATGACGGCAAATGAATGTAATGAACGACCTGAAAATAACTTTTCTGACGAATATCTGACAAATATCATCTGATATATTGACAAGTATTGTGACAAAATATATAATTTTAATAGAAATTTAAGAAATAAGGAGAAATGATTGTATTCGCAGAGTTTGATACTCTGCGAAATTCATCGGGTGTTTCGTGATGGAAGTGCCCGTTTTTTTGGTGCGCCTTGCGGCGCACCAAAAAAAAAGGCCAAGGCGATTTCTCTCCTTAGCTTCTTTTGTCTATGAAAGCTATTTTTTAATTTTTCTACATATAATAGCAGTCTCTTTCCTTTTTTCTATACCTGAGGAACTATCCGTTTACACAATATATTTTACACTATCGTTTTTTGCATCGTTGTTGACTCACTTTTGGCTTTCTCCACCTTATCCTTCTCTGATCTCTCCCTTTTTCTGCCTGCCCTGCACGCACGCCGCCAGGAAGGAACAGATCGGCACAGTGAGAATTACACCCATGCTCGATGCAATCCCCTGGATCAGTTCAATCCCGATGTCGAACATATTGATCATTTGAAGGTAGTCATAGTTGTATGCATAGATAAACACTAAGGTATTGATTGAACCACCCGCAAAAGCAAGAATCAATGTATTCGACATGGTTCCCATCATATCTTTTCCGACACGCATTCCTGAAAAAAAGAGTTCTTTGATTCCAAGTTCCGGTTTTTGATAAGCAATCTCTTCTATGGTTGATGAAATCGACATGGCTACGTCCATAACTGCTCCCAATGATGCGATGAGAATTCCGGCAAACAGGAGCTGTCCGACTTTAATTCCTGTCTGATCTCTCACATAAATGAGGCTCTCAATATCGGAGACGTTATAACCGCTGATGTCGGTCATCTTACAAAATAACAGGGCAAAAAGAGCCGAGATCAGTACACCCAAAACCGTTCCCACAATTGCTGTCGCTGTTTTCCCGGAAATTCCACCCACCAGATACATGGTAACGATCGTCGTCAGGATCACGACCAGTACCGCAGCCCAAATCGGGGAATGACCTTTGTAAATCATTGGCAAAAACAGGAAGAGGATGCATATTGCGGTAAAAACAAGTCCAAGTACAGAAGCAAGTCCCTGTTTTCCTCCAATGATAATTAATGTCAGAAGAAAAATTGCAAGGATCAGATATATCTGCATCTCCCTGTTTACACTGTAAACAGAAGCAGAAAAAGAACCGTTTGATTCACTGACAAGTGCAATGACTTTGCTCCCCTTTTTGCAGTGTGCGCCATATAAATATGCGGAAGAGCTATCTGCTTCCATCGTTTTTCCCTTCCATTTTCCTGAAGTGATTTTTAATTTTACGACCTGCCTTCCAATATAGATTCCATCCTTGGTCTCGTTGTCCTGTAAAACAGTAAGTACCGTAGCTTTTGCAAAGGTTCTTCCTTCGGTATCATATAATGATTCTTTTTTGATTTGATTGTAGCGACATAAAAAGAGCAGAAACAGGATGCCCGCTACAATCAGGCATCCCCTTCCTGCAATCTTTTTTATGTCAGTATTTTTTAATTGTTCTGACATAAATCTTCATCCCTTATTATTTTTTTAATGATTATTTTCTGACGATGATTTTTTTAGTGACACTGTATTTTCCGTAAACTTTTTTATTACCCACCTTCTTGAAGGCACGTACTTTTACGTAATATTTTTTACCAGCTTTTAATTTTTTCACCGTTAATACATTCGTCTTTGTTGTCACTTTCTTTGCTGTCTTGAAGTTTTTCTTTGTGGAGAAGAGTACTTCGTATCCGCTTACTTTTTCAGAAGCTTTTGCAATGACTACTTTCACTTTCTTCTTTCCAAGTGCTTTTACTTTCTTTACAACAGATTTCTTTGGAGCAGTGACTTTTTTAGACGGTTTTGTTGTGTTTTTCTTTTCTGTCGTCGAATCTTTCTTATCGTCAGAGGAATCCTGATTTACTTTTGCGATACTGAAGGTCTCATCAATCTTCTCGTCGTTATCTGTCCGATAGGTGTTGATTGTAAATGTCGTATCTGTGATATCTATTACAGAATAGGTAGGTACATCCTGCTGCCAGCGGCTTGCAATATAGCTTTGCTGTCTTGGAACCAGATCATAGTATTTACTTCCTGAAGAAGAACCGGCTGTCATGTAAAGGATTCCTGTTGGATTAAATACGGTTGTTCCTTTCTTTGTCACCTGCTGGACTGCATCTTCGTCCATTACTGAATTCAGATACTCAAGGTATGCTTTTTCTGAATCATCTGTCGTGTCCGATTTGATATTTTCGTTTGCTACGTAAACAGTGTCTGTACTGTCAGTGGCACTATCTTTTTGCTGCATCGATTTAAAGCTGCTTCCCGAGTATTCTGTGGTTTTATGTCCACCCTTTAAAATCTGTGAGCGGGAATAAGCATGGTCATGTCCGGTAAGAACCACATCGACATTATTTTCTTCAAAAATCGGAGCAAGCTGATATCTTAAGTTCGTGATTTCCGGCTCATTGGAATGTTCTGCGGAACCATAGATATCCTGATGCAGGGAAACAATTGTCCACTTGCAGTCCTTATTTGCTGCAACCGTCTGCTGAATAAACTGTTTGTGTTCTTCTACATTGGTATTTTGTGTATTTAACATAAGGAATAATGCATTGTTATGTTTAAACCAGTAATCGCCGCCGGCAATCTTATTCGAACCAAGTTCACTTTCGTTTGCTACATTAAAATGATAGCTGTAATTTGCATTATCTGCATCATGATTACCTATCGTTGTTGCCACCGGCACATTTTTCAGGACACTTGGGCTTAAATATCCACTGTATTCAATTTCACTGATCCATGCGGATGATTTCTTTTTGGTGCTCTGGATCTGGTCACCGGAAGACAGGATAAAACTTGCTTTATTATTTGTTTTTTCCATTGCCTGATTTAATGTGGTGTTCCAGTTAAATGTATCATTGGCTACTGCATCAGACTGTGAAGTATAGAAGGTATCGCTGCTCGTTCCTTTTTCCGGATTGGAAGAACCAATCTGTGGGTCGCCTACAAAGATAAAGCTGAAAGAACTTCCTCCATCCGTTGTATATTTTTCCGGGGCTGTCCATTCGCCATCTTTCTGATAACTGTAATAGTAGGTTGTACTTGCCTTTAAGTCTGTTGCGGTTACTTTATTGGATACATAGGCAGTATCGTCTTTATCTGTCACTGCCTCTGTCTGTGTTGCATCATATACTTTCGCATTGGCGAGTCTTTTATTGTCTGCAATTTTTAATTTCTGTGCACCGGAATCTTTTTTTGTATACCATGCAAAATTGACAGAACTGTTATCGCTTCCTGGGGAGAGAGAAATCTGTTCCCTGTCTGTGCTCAATGTAGTATTCCACTCATTCAGCCACTTGGTATAAGCACCACCATAAGCTTCGACCGTATCCTGTGCATTTGTCTTTCCGTCTGGCGCGGCAGCTTGAAGTACCGTCACACTTGTTGCCAGAATCGTCACAGTCATCGCTGCAGCGGCAGCTTTTTTCCACGTAAATTTTCTCATAATAACCTCTTTTCTGTTCCGAAAATTTCGAAAACCTGTGATCTGTTCCCTTACTGAAATTTTTACATTTACGTTACTTATCATAGCAACTTTTTTCACAGGCTTCTATCATGATCACGTGGAATTATTGTAAAATCACCGTAAATTCTTTTTGATTTTTTTCATTTAATTTCAAACAATTATCTGACTGTATTCCCTTTTTTCGGTATATACATACTGCCCACGTCTGCATGTTCCAATTCAAGTAATTTTACCTTTTTTGCAATCCCCCCGGCATATCCGGTCAGACTTCCGTTTGTTCCGACAACTCTGTGGCACGGAATAATCATGGATATGGAATTATGCCCGACCGCTCCGCCTACTGCCTGTGCTGACATTTTTCCCCTGTGATGTTCCGTGGCAATTTTTCTTGCAATATCACCATAGGTCATTGTCTTTCCATATGGGATATCCAGCAAAATATTCCATACCAGTTTGCGGAAATCTGAACCAATCATATGGATTGCCGGGGTAAAGTCCGGTTCCTTCCCTGAAAAATAAATATCCAGCCACTTTGCTGTCTGGCGCAGAATCTCATTTTCCATCTGCAGGGCATCTTCACCTATCTTATCTGCAAAATATTTCTGCCCCTCAAACCATACACCGATCAGTCCTTTATCATCCGCAGCCAGTAAAATCCTTCCAAGCGGCGAATGATAATATGTCGTATATATCATAATCGTTCCTCCTTATATGCCAAAAAGCATCCGTCCTCGTGGGAGTTGATGACGCCGACTGCCTGCAGGTAGGCGTAAATAATGGTAGTTCCGACGAATTTCATCCCACGCTTTTTCAAATCTTCTGATATTTCATCGGAAAGCGGTGAGCTAGTCCGCGTATTTTCGTAAATTATTTTGCCGTCTGTCCAATGCCAAAGATATCCGGAGAAACTTCCGTACTCCCGCTGTATTTCACGGAATACCCGTGCATTGACCACAGACACCTGTATTTTCATACAGTTTCGGATAATGCCTGGATTCTTTTTTAATGAATCGAGCTTGCTTTCATTTTGGGGCGCGTCTGTTATAGCAGCCTAAATCATAGCCACAATCGTCTTATCCCTTACTTCCTCCAGATGTTTCCGTAAAAGCACTGTTGCCTTTTCCTTATTTCTTTCTATGATAGCCTCCACAATGGCAAGATGTTTCTGGCGGCTTTCTTTAAAATGACTTGGCAGTTTGGCAGATAATCTGTTTACGAGAGCTATTTGCATAGAAATTGTTTCATAGAACTTAATCATTCTACCATTTCCGCTGTAATTAACAATCGCCTGATGTAAAGCGGTGTTCGCTGCATAATATTCCTCTACAGCGGATTCTTCTGTAAGTTTTTCTATACTATTCTTTAAACCAAATAAAACTTCATCATCAATATATACACAGGCATTATTTAAGGATTCCAATTCTATCATAATGCGGAGTTGAAAAATTTCTTCTACATCTTTTCGGGTTATATCTGTTACAAAGGTTCCTATATTTTGATAATGTACAATAATCCCCTGCATTTCCAAAAGCTTTAGGGCCTCTCTGATTGGAGAACGGCTCATTCCAAGTACCTCAGAAATTTCCATTTCAGAAATGGGGTCTCCCAAGGCTTTTTTCCCTGATATAATTTGTTCATAAATATAGTCATATGCTTTCTTGGTATTTCCGATTCTCGCCATTTTATACTCCTATTTTTTCTACTCGCATTCTTTGAAAAGCCTGTATACTACTCTTTTTTACATTTTCAAGATGCTGTTTTAGACAACGTTGCGCTTCTGTCAGATTGCTTTCCTTTATTGCCTCTGCGATTTTCAAATGTTCTTCTTTTGATTCCATTAAACGATTCGGTGTCTGTGCTGAAATCCTCTGAAACATATCCAATTGGACTGATAACGTTTTTAAAATATTTAACATACGGGTGTTCATACAATATCTTGTAATCATGCCATGTAGTTCTTTATCCGCAGTATAGAATTCTTCTTCAGAAGAATTCTTTGTTAATGCAGTCAGTTTCTCTTTTATGTCTTCAACTTCTTCCTGATTGGCATGTTTTATACAACTGTCCAGTGAATAGACTTCAAACAGACATCGTATATCACAGCTTTCACTGATATCTTCGGCAGTATATGTTCTTACAAAAGCCCCCCTGTTACGTGCCTTAACGATAAAACCTTCTGCTTCAAGCCTTCGCAATGCCTCTCTAAGAGGAGTTCTGCTTATTCCCAGATATTCGCATATCTCACTCTCTACTATCGGTTCATTCGGTTTATAATCAAATGATATAATTCTTTCCAGTATATATTTATACGCTACATCACTTAATGCAGCACTCTTTTCATTCGCCATACGTATTCCTTTCATTCATTTTTGCATTGTGTTTTTATTGTACACAATATGTTCTTTTCTTGTCAAGGAATGCATTTATAAACTATTTAAATTTCCACTTCTTCCGGCACTCTTCCTGTTCCTCAGGCTAAAATGCATTTATCTATCAACTATCTAAAATCAATAAAAATGCCGGAAAGTGTATCAACTATCCATGATATACTTTCCAGCTATATTAGTTTGAAGTATTTTACAAAATTACTATGCAGAGAGAAACACTCTTAGCTAAGTTTTTTAAGTGCCTCTTCCATTCTGTCCATACCTGCCGCAATTGTTTCTATAGAAACAGAGTAAGCAAAACGTATCGTCTTTGGTGCTTCAAAAGCATTACCTGGTACAACTGCTACTCTGGCTTCTTCTAAAAGATAATTACATAAATCTGCCGCACTTTCTATCTTCCAGTCTTTGTAAGATTTTCCAAAATAATATGTTACATCTGGCATCAAATAAAATGCACCTTCTGGTTTCGGACATTGCATTCCCGGAATTTTATTTAATCTTTCATACATAAAGTCACGTCTCTTTAAAAATTCCTTACGCATATTCTCCACTTCTTCTTCACATTTTTCTAATGCGTCAATAGAAGCCCACTGAATAAATGTTGTAGAACTTGTTGTAACGTGTCCCTGAAGAGAAGTCATTCCCTTAATAATGTCTTCTGGACCTGCTGCATATCCTACTCGCCATCCAGTCATGGAATAGGATTTGGATAATCCGTTGATCACGATTGTTTTTTTATACATTTCTTCTGATAAAGAAGCAATGCTTACATGTTTCACATCATTATAAACTAACTTTTCATACACTTCATCTGCAATAACATAAAAATCATTTTTTATGGCAAGAGCAGCGAGTTCTTTTAATGACTCTTCTGAATATACAGCTCCAGTAGGATTGTTTGGAGTATTTATAATAATTGCTTTTGTTTTATCTGTAATCGCCTTCTCAATCTCCTCTATAATAAGATGGAATTTATCATCTGTTGGAACGAGAACTGGAACAGCACCTGCAAGCTTTGCCATCTCTACATAACTTACCCAGCATGGTGTTGGGATAATAATCTCATCTCCTGGATTACATACTGCCATAACTGCATTAAATACTGCCTGTTTTGCTCCTGTAGACACACAGATCTGATTCGCTGTATAGGATAAATTATTATCTTTTTTCAGTTTTCTTGTAATCGCTTCTCTTAATTGAAGAATTCCACCGATAGCAATATATTTTGTTTTTCCTTCTTCCATAGCCTTTGTACAGGCTTTTACTACTTTATCAGGCGTTGGAAAATCTGGTTCTCCTAAATTGAAGGCTGCTATATCGATGCCTGCTGTTTTCATCTCTGCAATTTTCCCCCCTAATGTACTTGTTGCAGATGGTGTCATATTTTTTATTCTATCTGAAACCATGTCATTCTCCTTTTAATCTTAAAATACTTATCCTAAAAAGTTCATAAACAATGTAATAATTGTTGAATTTACTACATCGGCAAACATACTTCCCGCTATCGGAATAACAAGAAAGGCTCTTGCCGCCGGTCCATATTTACTACATACAGCATTCATATTCGCAATGGCATTTGGAGTTGCACCCAGTCCAAAACCACAGACACCAGATGCCATAACTGCTGCATCGTAATCTCGTCCCATCAACCAGAAGACAACCGTATAAGCAAAAACTCCTGTAAGTACTGTCATTGCAATAAGTGTGATAATCATAGGAAGTGCAAGGTCTGCTAAGAGCCATAACTGCATACTCATCATTGCCATAGAAAGGAAGATACTTAATGATACATCACCTGTAATCTCAATTTCTTCATCTGGTAATTTGATTCCTTTTGCATCGCAGATATTACGAAGAATACATCCGGCAAGAAGAGAACCTACCGCTGCGGAGAAAGTCATCAGCTTTCCGAGCAATCCCGAAATAATCGTACCTAAACCTACACAAAGAAGTAGTAATGCTACTGCCAGCATAATTTTTTCACCGCTTAAAATATTCTTTGGCTTTTCATTGATAAAAGATTCTTCTTCACTTTCTACTGGTTTTGAAACTGCTTTCTTCTGAAGCTGAAGAATTCTTATACGGGCAATTGGTCCACCGATCATACAACCGGCAATCAATCCGAAAGTAGCTGCTGCATAAGATGCTGTTGCAGCAGAAGGAACACCCATCTTTTCAATCAGAGGACCAAACGCTGCGGCTGTTCCATGTCCACCTACCATAGGCACGGAACCGATTGCTACACCTAATAATGCAGGCTGTCCCATCGCTTTTACAATTGCTGATCCCATAAGGTTTTGTAATGTACATAAGGCTGCAACCAGCACTACGATAAATATAAGCTGTATACCACCTTTCTTTAACATCTTCATTCTTGCATTAAATCCGATGCTGCAGAAGAAGGTAAGCATAAATGCTTCCTGTAAAGTTGAATCCATATTAACGACCAAAATATTGGTTTCATGCAATATAAGAATTAATACAGAAAAAATGATTCCTCCTACTACCGGTGCAGGAATACAATATTTTTGTAAAAACTCTATTTTGTTTTTAATAAACATACCCATGTAGTATACGATAATAGCTATCGCAGTTGTCAGATACATATTTAATGATAATTCCATTTTATCCCCTTTCTACTTTAACCCATGACCTTTTAGCATTTGTGCATTGTTTGTATTTGTATTGTCGACAATTTATATTTTTATTGTATATCATTTTCGGCTTTTTGTCAATTAGTTTTATAAAATTATTATTTCCTTATTTTTTTTGTGCTTTTTTTCTTTTCTTATAAAGCCTTCTTTCATTTTTTCTTGACATATTTTTTTAATAGCCCTATAATTTCTTTATGTTTTGTCGACACTTTGTATATTTTGTTAAAAAGAGGTTATGGAAATGGATACAAAGAATCTTATCACATTTGTTACTTTTGCAAAAGAAAAATCTTATTTAAAAGCATCAATGAAACTCAATTATGCACCATCAACACTCACGGAACACATTGCCCAGCTCGAGGCAGAGCTTGGAACAAAGCTTGTTCAGACAGTTGGCAGGAAGGCAATTCTTACAAAACAGGGGGAACAATTTCTCCGTCACGCACAAAATATTCTTGAACATGTCCGGATTGCAAAAGATGCCATGGATAACACACAATCATTAAAAGGAACCATTGTTATCGGCATTATCGAATCTATGGCAGCTTATAAAATGGCGAATGTCTTTTCTGACTTTCTCTGTCATCATCCTAATGTGAATCTGATTATAAAGACAGGCAATAGCGCCTCTCTTCCGCTTCAGCTTCAAAATGGAATGTTTGATATCGTTTTTTTATATGATTGTTCACAAAAAGATTATAAAGCTCTCAAGCAACAGCTTCTATTCCAGGAAGATCTTTGTTTCTGCGTTTCTCCCGGTCACAGGCTTGCTTCTAAAAAAGAAGTAAATCCGGCGGATTTCCGACACGAAACTTTTTTGTATCAACATGAAGACTGCTGTTATTATGATGCTTTTCAGGATTTGATTGAACAAGAGCACCTGCAGATTCATGACAGTCTGCAAATAGAAAGTGGCACTTTAATAAAAAAATATGTGGCAAAAGGAAAGGGCATCTCCGTACTGCCAAAAAGTATGACAGACGAAGATGTTTTAGAAGAAAAATTAGTATATTTAAACTGGACGGGGAATAAAATGAAAATTAACGGAAGAATGCTGATTTCAGATAAACGCTGGAAATCTGCTGCAACCGAAGAATTCATCAAATTTGCTGAAGAATATGATTATTAATCTTTCACTATAGTATAAGCAGCTATAATGATTACTCTTTCAGCAGCATATCCAGAATATTTCTGGCAAACTTTTCCGCTTTTTGTTCTATTTCCGGGATTTCTAACACACTTCCCGGAGCATTCGCAGTTGCGGTAAGGACAAACTTCTCCGGTAAAATAAAGGATTTATTCATATTCAACCCACCAATAAGTTGTTCAGACACTAAATCGCCTCCACTATAGCCTGACACAACAATAGCATAAAGGTACTTATTATCGAATGGACATATCCGGTATAATGCAGTTAAGCGATTCACAAAAGCGGTCAACCCCGCTCCTATTGCATCGTTATAATTGGGACACGGCATGATAAGTGCATCGCTTTCCTGCAATAGCGGATATATTTTTTCTACAATAATATCATTATACAGACATCTGTTCTTTTTTCCATAATACATACACACCGTATAGGAGCATCCCGCACAATCTTGTATATTTTCTTTTGCCAGGGACACTTCCTGTATTTCACATTTTTTTCCTATGTTTTTTTTAACCATATTCCATAAATGCAATGTATTAGAACGTCCCTTATCACTTGCATGAACACATAATAGCTTGGGACATTTCTTTTTTATGGGGTAGTATTTTATCACTTTATTTATGAGAATACGTGCAAACTCCATATAGGCTTCTGTTGTATTCTTCTTAAGATTTGATGCCTTAACTTCAAAGTTTTTCAGCGAGCCCGTCCCTTCTACAAGTGGACTTCCAACAAACGTACATCCTGCAATATTCGCCGCCATCACCAGCTCACGGGCAATTGATTTTGTATAAAATTCATTTTTCCCATCAATGATTATTCCAGCCACGCTTTTGCAGAAGCAATTTTTTGTAAGACGAATCGCTTTTAGCATCTCATAGTATTCAAGATTTACTCCTGAAACACCTAAGGAAATGGCAAATAAAATCCTTTTATTTTTCAACTGTTCATTTTTAAGAAAATCTTTTATTTCAGAGGCGGTCTCTATGTATTCGGCTGTAATTTTTTCCTCCTTTACTGCCTTTTCAATTCCATAGGACAATACCATTTCCAGCCTCTTGGTTTTATCGGGTTCACGGCACCTGGGTTTTATAATGATCAATTTCATAAAACCACCCTGAGACTTTCATATGCTTCCTTTATTCTCGCAAACAGCATTGGATGCAATTCGGTATTTTCCCATTCGATTCCGTGATCAGTTCTTCTATTTTTTGCACCAAAATATACACCGCTCAGATAATTCGAACTATAATTCCACTGTCCGGAAATAATTTTAGGAATCGTATACGCAGCAGAAGAAATAGCAGGGGCAATATATGGCTTAAATCCCGTCTTTCTAACTTGCATATTCGCATTTACGGTCTGTTCTGTAAGATACAAAGATAAGGCATGGTCATAATGTTCTGGAATAATACTGTTCGCCACTACCAGTTCTTTGCCATGAGGTCCAAAAACTCTGCCTTCTTTTTCAAACATCTGGCATCTTACATCTTTCTTAGCATAATACAATGCTCTTGCATTCATTACACCAAGCCCACAGCCCTGAATCTGCTCAGGCTCTAACGGACACAGACCTTCCTGCGATGCAAGCAATGCTGCTTTGCAAAGTAAATCAACCGGGTCAGAAACTACGAGAAACAAACCCTGATATCCTCTGTCTGCCGCCATACGTGCATAGGCTGAAACAATCTTCCTGTTTTCTTCAAACTGCGCCATACGCACATCTTTTTCCTTTCCTCCAATTGGAGGAATACATTTCGCAATACAGAACACAAAAATATCACACTGAAATAATTCATCTTCATCAAGTGTATGTACTGCCGGAACTTCTCTACGTTCAAAAGGACTGGCAACCTGAGCTGTTTCTAACTCCCATCTTGTACAAAGCAATTGATTTTTATCATAAATGCCAATATCTTTTATTACATTTTCTGCGGTAAGTAACAGCCCAAGAAGAACAGTACCGCCTACATCGCCAAGGCCTGCTATCTGCATCCTCACTTTTTCTCCTGGTTTTAAGGGACTCCAGCGATAAAAAACCTTTCTCTTTTCTTCCTCCGTTGTTGTGTCCAAATTTAAAATACTATATTGTTTCATCCTTTTCCCTCTCCTTCTCCATAAATCATAAAACGATTCATTCTTTTCAGTCTTTTGTACTCATACTTTATATATTGTGAAGGCATTTTATTTTCCTCTTCAAAATTTCCTCCTCCACAGTCCGGATACCTAGACTGAAAAAGAACCTCTCCCAAACGTCCTATGATTAGCTTTCGTCCCATTTTTTTCTGATAAATGTTTTCCATTGCTTCTAAAAGCTCCTGTGTATTCTCCAGGCACGCTTCTGACAGCTTATAAAGAGCCGCTCCTGAAATATTTTCCAGAAAACATGGAATCTGATACGGAAGTATTGGATTCACAGACGGAAGTATCTTAGTTTGCCTTCCTTCTTTCTCGATACTGTCTCCTCCGATAAACGGATAGAAATCTGATTCAATAAACCAGCTTCGCATATTCGGAATAAAGTAAGCACAATCTATATTTTTTTCTGTTTTTCTGGCAATATCCTTTCCAATTCCAGATAGGACGCTCACAATGATTTTGCTCACATCTACTTTTTCTTTTTCCAAATATGGTGATATAAAACTCATACGATATCCTTTATGGAACAGGTTATCCACCATAATCACAGGTCTTTTAAAGGCCTTTATTGTCTTTATCTGTGTCTCAAGATCCGCATAATTCGGATACTCCCGGATAATAAACTCTTTCATATCAGAGCCATATACTTTCTCTGTATTCAGTTCTTTGGTAACTGTGCCCGGAATTTGAACTCCCTTTAAAATCTTTCCAAATGGGACACACATTTTCTTTCCCCATTTTTCCTGATCAGAAAGCTGCTCTATTTCATTTTCTTTTTTTATCATGGATACCAGCTTATAATTTACTACTCTCAGATCCATCAGGAGTACTAAATTACCCGGATAAAGCTCTGTAAGAGCTTTCTGAAGTTTTTTCCGGCTTTTAATAATCGTATTCTGAATATGAGCATTTTCGGCAAATGGATTCTTTATGCTTTGTACCAGATCAGCAAACAAAACAAGTGGTCGACGTATATCAAGCAAAAGCCACTCTTCGTTTATCTCAATATCCAAAAAGCCCTGCTGATATAAAAATTCTTCATCTTCTTTTTTCTTTCTGCACAGAACATAGGTATATTCTTTTTCCAATAGATGCGCCATTAGTTCTGAAAAAACAATCTGTTTATTGCTTTCAAAATCTTCCATTTTTCTTACATGTATGGAAGAAATCACGGCAACTTTTCCGGAAATTTCTTTCCTTAACCACATCGCCGTCTCTTCACTTCCCGTCTCTTCATATAATTCACTTAATAATGCTGTATGAAAAAATATGCAGCCCATAATCTGGTTATAGTAAGACTCATCTCTGATAAAAATAACATTTTCTCTATCAAAACATTCGATATTCTGTTTTAACAGCGACAAAGATAGTTCTTCTCTCACCTCATCTGATATACCCTTCTCGATTATTGTATGCACCGCTTTGGTCTCTGTTACCAGGCGATATCCCGGTTCTCTTATATAAAGACCTTCTTCATAGATATAATTCTGTGCATTAATTTCTATAAGATTCGATATATCCCTGTTAAGATCCAGGTTATCTCTTATTCTTGTAGAACTTATACTCTCCCCCTTTTCAAGTATATTCAGATAAAGAATTTCCCCGGTGATTTTCTTTTTTACTTCTTTTTTATCTAACTTCTTCCTTGTAGTTCTCTGCAAAATCACATGATTAAAATTATGTATGGAATAATCTTCTTTTTCTTTTCTGTATGCCGATGCATTATTTACTACATCACTTCCTACCGCTATATAAAGAGATTGTCCTGAAAAAATATCCGCAAGTAGTTTTAGATTTCGTGGGTTTGCAATATTTATCGGAATATCAGATGGAAAAAGATACACGTTCCTCAAATCTGCTACCGACATTTCCATGATTTTGCGGCGTATTTTATAGGGTTGCGTTCTTTTTGACCATGAAAACTCATCCAACGCTAAAAATACCGTAAAACCATGCCGCCTTATCTCTTTTACCACCTCTCTGTGTCCTTTGGAAAACGGATCAAAGGTTCCCGGAAAAAATGCTACCTTTTTTTCTTTTATTTTTATCAGCTCGCCATGTCTCATATAATAATCTGTCAAAAAGCGATAGATATGATTTAAAGCGGCTGCATTGTTATATAAATAAAATGACTTATTCTCTGACTGCATCAAAAGCAGCATCTTCTTTCCCATAGAGTAAAAATATTTTGCCTTTTCTTCTATTGTCAGAATATCACTTCCAAAAATGCTGTGCCCAAGGATATAAAAAGCCTCCTGAGAAATCTCATCAATATAATGCGCCATTCCTCTTAATAACAGACCTTCCATCTGTTCTCTTTGCCATTCTTTTTTATCAGATTGTCTTTTGTTATTTTTAAAGGAATAGAAATGCTGCATCGTTATCCCAATCGTTTCAAGAGTAACAATTGCAACTTTATGATTTCTTCCATCAATCATTGTTTTATATTTTTTTAAAAATTCTTTTTGTGCTTCTTTGTCTAATTCAAAAAAGAGTTTTCCAAGATATTCCGGAATATATTTTGAAACAGAATACTGCCCTATTTCCAGTCCTTTTACAAGCTCTGCTGCCACTTCATACCGCTGTTCATACGTAAGCTTTGAAATTAATGCGATCAGATATCTTCCGGCCTGATGACGGATAACGATTCTGTCACTTGTCTGCAAAATATTTACCAAATGTGCCGCCCACTGAAAACACTGCTTCCTGTTGTTCTGGCGGTAATACATATTCAAGATTTCCATATTTACTAATTTGTAAATCCATGGAGTATCCATCTTTTGATTTTCCATAAATAATACAGATACTTCCTGCTGATTGATATTAAACCGGGTCATGATTGCTTTTCTCGCAAAAAGTCTCTTTCCAATTCCCGCCATTAAATACTGAAAAGCAATTGGCAGATCTTGATGTTCTTCTATCCAGCTTTTTATATACTCTCTGCTTTCTTCATTCGCTCTCCACCCCTGATTTGTCCATATATAGAAAAATCTAAGTGCAGTCATCTGAAGTTCCTTGTTCTTTTCCGATAATGCTGCAATTGCAAACTGATTTAGTATCTTTATTTCAGCCTCAAGGCAATCTTTATACATAATTACAGAAGCACAATCCATCAAGATGAACCTAGATAGTAAATCCCATTTGGAATATTCATAATATTTTATAAGAACCTGAAGTGCCCGATAACGTTTTTCTTCTTCCACTTTTTCCATCACTGTAAGAAAAACATTTTTCATTGAGTATCCAATCCATCGTCTGTGCTGCTGTGTAATTTTATGGTCTACTATGAGCATAGAGTGCAATGTCTGGTCCCAGATTTCAAGAAAGGATTCTCCTGTAAAAGGGATTTCTTCTCCTTTTGGTATTTCCTTCTGATACTTTATTTCATACCCGGCAATGATTTTTCCCATAATATGAGCTGTCTGCCTTCTGATATCTCCGTCCCTGTTCATTAACATTTCATATAAAAAGGAAAGAACCATCTTCTTTTGTCTGCAGGTCATATAAGTAGAATATTCATCAAGAACATTTAAATAGGCTCTTACATTTCTCCAGTCTTTTTCCCCTTTTGCCTCTTCAAGTAATCCGACAAATGCAGAGAAATTATTAATTGTATTCATTACCATAATATTGGACTGGATTGCCTTATGACGAATTTTCTCGCCTATTTCCTGTGTATCCAAAAACTCCAGATGTTTTTCTTCCGGTGTTCCTGCATAGGTTTTATCTAAATCCGTAGATATTCCAAGACTACACAGAAATTTTTCAAAGTCTTTTAACTTTTGAAATACTTTCTTATAGCGATTTCTTTTCTTATCATCTACATTATCTAATTTATCTAAAATGATCCGATAGGATTCATCAAGTGTCCAAAAGCAGATTTCTTCTTCTCCTTTTTTATTTCGGATACTTTTTACACGAAAATCTGCATAAATAAGAAGCAGGTTCTCAATCGAAAGGTTCTCCAATTCTAAATCCCAGGTTGAATGATTCGCCGCAATATGTCCAATAATCCCCATATCAAATCTTTGTGCAAATTGCTGTGTATAATAATAATGGAGATACGGTACCCTTCCTGCCTCATTGTCTCTGCATCCAAACTTTCCAATATCATGTATAAAGGCCGCTGCTGACACTAATCCAATGTCTATTTTTATCAATGTATTATAAGCAATCTGTCTTGCTATATGCATTGCCACAAAATGAACACCAGCAATATGTCCAAGCGTATCAAATGGTGTACATTCTCTTGCAACACGCATGAATTCACAAATATACAGTTCCTCTACTATCTTTTTAAAATGCTGGTATTCTTCCTGAATATCACTTTTATCTCGTTCTTCTTGCGCTGTTAAAAATTCAAAATCTCTGCACCGGTTAAATCTGCATATTTTCTGTTCTTCTTCGATTGCATTCTTTAAACTCTGCAGATAAAACCGACACGCCCTTCTTATCTTTTTATTAGAAATTCGCAAAAAATTTCCCGGGAAATATGTTGAAACACAATACTGATATATCATTGTGAGCCATTTCATTTCATCCATTTCTTCTTCTGAAATTTCTTTCATTACAGGAATCATTTTTTTCATCATATCAAGACAAGATATGCCCGTTTCTGAAATATCCACACTTTCTTTTATCCATCTGCTTTCTTTTTCCAGATTCATTTATTTCCCCTTTTTTGCAAAATGCCCCGACCAATAGGGTTCGGGGCATTTTTATACATTTATATTAACAGAATTATATTAGTAGACATTAACAAACGCCCTGCGCTAACATTGCTTCTGCAACTTTAAGAAAACCTGCAAGGTTGGCTCCTGCAATATAATTTCCTGAGCATCCGTATTTTTCTGCTGCTTCATCAATATTGTGGAAGATATTCTTCATAATTCCCTGAAGCTTTTCATCAACCTCTTCCTGTGTCCAGGATAAATGAGATGCATTCTGAGCCATCTCTAAAGCGGATACAGCCACGCCGCCTGCATTAACTGCTTTAGATGGAAGAACTGCGATTCCATTATCCATAAAAAGATCTATCGCATCCTGTGTTGTTGGCATATTGGCAACTTCAATAAGATGTTTGCAATGTCCTTCCTTAAGGATTCTTTCTGCATCTTCTTTGTGAATATCATTCTGTGTTGCACAAGGCATATAAATATCTGCATTTACTCTTCCCCAAGGTTTTTCACCTGCATGATATTCCACGTGGAATTTATCTGCGTAATCTTTTACGCAGTCACGGCAGGAAGCACGCATTTCAAGCATATAATCAATCTTTTCACCTGTAATTCCATCTGGATCATAGATATATCCATCAGGACCGGATAATGTAACAACTTTTCCACCAAGTTCATCAATTTTTTTACATACACCCCATGATACATTTCCAAATCCTGAAATTGCAAAAGTTGTTCCTTTTATCTGCATTCCGATCTTCTTAAAGTATTCTTCTGTAAAATAAACTGCTCCATAACCTGTAGCTTCTGTTCTTCCAAGAGATCCACCGTAAGGAATTCCTTTGCCTGATAAAGCTCCTGCTTCATAAGAACCTTTAATTCTCTTATACTGTCCATATAAATAGCCGATTTCTCTTGCACCAACACCAATGTCACCTGCCGGACAGTCTGTATCTGGTCCAATATAACGGTACAGCTCTGTCATAAATGACTGACAGAAACTCATAATCTCTCTGTCAGATTTTCCTTTTGGATCAAAGTCTGAACCACCTTTACCGCCGCCAATAGGAAGTCCTGTAAGAGAATTTTTGAAAATCTGTTCGAATCCTAAGAACTTGATAATGCTGATATTGACAGAAGGATGGAAACGTAATCCTCCTTTATAAGGTCCGATACTGCTGGAAAACTGTACTCTGTATCCTCTGTTTACCTGGACATTTCCATTATCATCTACCCATGGAACTCTGAAAACTACTGCTTTTTCCGGTTCTACAATTCTTTCAAGAATTCCTGCTTTTTCATACTTATCATCTGCGTCAACGATTGGACGAAGTGAATGAAGTACTTCTCTCACAGTCTGAAGAAATTCTGGCTGATTTTCATTTTTTGCTTCTGTTGCTGCTATAACCCGATCTACGTATGACATTTTATCCTCCTTTTTTCGCTTTCTTTGCGAAAAACTACACATTATTTTTTGTTTTTTAAGAGATCTCTTTCATGCTTTTATTATAGCTCCATAAAATAAGTGTGCATTCGGCAATGTCGAAAACCTTATTCGGAAATCCCTAAAAGGAGTTTTTATCATTTTAAAGGGCATTTTTCTTAAACTTTTCCATAGAAAAATACAAAAAAGAACAGTCCAAAAACATAAACTATGCTTTGGGACTGTTCTGTTTCACAGGTTTGTTTGGCAAAAGATTATACAGCTACTTTACGCCCTGCACACGCGGACATTCCTGTCTTTTTCCATAGCTGTTTCTCAAATCCAATATTACGAATTGAGATATTAAAACACATCAAGGATGAATATGTTTCTGGCAATATTACTCCTCATCTGGAGTTTGAAGTGTATGATAGCCTGTTTCTTTTCTTGCTTCTTTTAACTGCATTCCAGCTTTTACTTTACTTACAATTGTCTGTTCTACAGCTTCAATCTGTTTTGCTACTTTCAACACTTCTTCTACTTTATTAAATGGAACTGCAATAACTCCCGTATTATCTCCTACGATTAGATCGCCTGGATTAACCTGCACACCAGCAATACTTACTGGTTCGTTAATACGGTCGACATACACTCTATCTTTTCCTGTTACCATATAAGTGCCCTTTGTATAGATAGGGTATTTCAATTCTCTGATCACATTAATATCACGGCATACTCCGTCAATAACTGTTCCGGCGATACCTTTCTTTGTTGCATAGATTGACATAATGTCGCCCCATACAGTACAATCCTCGCGTCCGTTATTATCAATAACTGCAACTTCACCTGGAAGTATATCATCAATAAAGTCACCCACGGTTCCTTTTACTTCTCCACACGGAACATAATGAATAGTAAATGCCTGTCCACAGACATAAGTATCTGGCACAACCGCTTTAATATGCAGAAGGCCGCCATATAACTTTAATTTGTCCATCGCATCAGAAATACTTGGAACATCTAATTTTTTATATTCATCAATAACCTCTTTTGGTAATGTAAGCTCTGGTTTCATTTTATTCCCTCTTTTCCTATTTCTTTCAAAAATTCTGACTGTAAATTATATAGTAAATTTGTGAGTGGGGTGTAAAATAAGCAAGTCTCTTTTCTGGAGGCATCCAAGTACTCTAGCATACTAATTGCTCTTTTTCTCGATAAGTTTGTCAAATCCAAAAATCTCCAGAGTTGACTTTCCTGCCTTTAACTGTTCTACTATTTTAATTTCTTTCTGGAATTTCTGTTCTGCCTTTGCAAAGACCTCATCTTCATCTTCTTTTCTTACAACTACGATTCCATCACAATCTCCAAAAACAATATCACCCGGATGGATTTCTACTCCACCGACTCTGACTGGCACATTAATCTGTGCAAGACTTTCTTTTACTGTTCCTGATGGATTCAATGCACGTACAAACATAGGAAATCCCATCTCTTTGATATCTTCTGCATCACGGCAACTTCCATCTAAAACAACACCGGCAAGTCCTCTCACCTGACAGGCTGTCGCCATAACATCCCCAAAATGTCCCGCTTCTGAATATCCATTACAGGCAAGTACCAGTACATCACCTGGCTGTGCTGCATAAATTCCCTGATGCATTGCAAGATTATCTCCTGGATAACACTGTACAGTAACAGCACGTCCAACCATCTTAGACTTAGGATCTAACGGTTTCAATCCAGAATCTACAGCTCCATGGATTGTATTATTATCTTCTATATTTCCTGTTGGAAGTTTTAATAATTGTTCTCTAACCTCTTTTGTCAGTTCCATTTCTATTCTCCTCTGGCTCACTGCCAGAAGAAAAACTCTCTGTCTGGCAGCTTTATGAACTTATTATATAAACTTATTATTTCAGCATCTTTTCATAATTATATTTTGTATCAACTTCAAGAGAAGATAATCCAGAACGAAGGTCTGCAATCATAGCCTCTTCTTTTTCATAGAGACTTTCTGCCTTTGTGATAACCTCTTCTATTCTTTCCCATGGAATAACAACTACACCACTTCTGTCAGCTAAAACTGCATCGCCCGGACGCACCTGCACGCCGCCAAACTGAACCATTACATTAGTAGCTTCTTCCATAATTCTTCCTCTTGCTGTAGCTACAACTGAACCTCTGGAATATACAGGGAACTTGATTTCTACAAAATCATCCACATCACGAACAGCTCCGTCTACAACAACACCAGAAATTCCTTTTAACTGTGCTCCATTTGCTAAAATTCCTCCCCAGCAGGATGTGTCTAATCTGCCACCATTATCTACAACGACAATATCTCCCTCTTCTGCAGCTTCAATCGCTTTAATTCCGAGATGTGTTTTCCCTGTTGTCAAACCTGCGGCAGTCATTTTAACAGTTACTGCACGTCCTGTAATTTTCTCTGCACCTTCCCATATTGGACGAATGCCGTATGTAGAACCTTTTAATCCTAATGCATCAAGGGCATCTGAAACATTTGTTGTGGAAAGCTTTAATAAACGCTCTCTGTACTTCTCGTTAAATTCGCTCATACTTCTTTTCTCCATTCCTGATTCATTCAATTATTCATCTCTGGTTACTTTAACAACTCCATTCGTTGCGTCAACAACTACATGGTCTCCTGTCTTGATTTTTGTAATATCAATCTGATCTACCATAGGCAACTCTGCAACAATTGCTCCAATTACTGCTACCTGCTCTGCTTCCATATTAACGATTGCTGCCGGACCTACACCATTCTTTACTACATCATAAAGCATGTAAGAACCACCTGTAGAACCCTTTCCTTTTGGATAGCACAGGATTTTTCCACCTAAAACAGCACCTTCAATTTCATGTTTTCTTTCAATAATAACACCTGTTTTAGGATTTACCGTTCCCATAAAAGAGATTCCATCTTTTGTTACGATTGCATCACCTTCTGCATAGCCTTCTACGATACATCTTCCTTTTAATTCAAATTGCATTTATCTTCCCTCCCATTTACCTTCAAGAGCTACCTGAATACATTCTTCTGTATTTAAAATTACTGGTTCCATGTTCCATAAACCTGGTGCATAATGTGCCATCTTTCCTGAGTTTGTTGCTACTGTCTTATATCCTCTTGGTAATGTGTAGCAAAGTACTGGACAGGTATCACAAACAATCTCACCACCGGCTTCTTCAATTATTTTTGTAATTCCCATCTTATCTCCGAGTTCTTTTACCATGCGGGAAGTGCAAACCCATAAACCAGTTTTAATCTTCTTACCTTCTACTAATTTTGCTACCTCTGTCATCTCATGAATACTTACATGGGGACATCCAATTACAACGAAATCAATTGGGCCTGTCTGTGAAAACTTCTCACAAACTTTATCGTACTCTGCCTGACCAAATGTAAGAACTGGAAGTTCACTTTTTACAACATCTTCTTTCTTCTGTGCTTCTGGAGTAATTCCAATAATATGATACAGGGCAACTCCACCGGAAGATGCCAGTGCTGCGCCTAATGCCTTTAATGCTTCCATTCTAGGACGCTCTTCAATTCCTTCAAAAACAGGTACTCCTGTTTTTACAATGCTTCCTGCAAAGTAACCAAGTACTGCAAAATCTTTGTCTGTCTTTAATGGAATCTCTACCTTAACTAAATGTGTTCCTACACGATTCTCATCTAAATGATATCCATAATTTGGAACCCGTCCTGTAAGAGCTGCTGCAAGTGCTGTAGGACCACCTTCTCTGTTTGTTCTTGCACCGAGTACTGAGTTTACAAATGCAATCGCAGAAGATTCACCCCACGCAACATGTTCGCCCTTCATTGGTACATGTCCATTCAGATATGGTGTACATGAATTCATTGGAATAGCACCCATCTTTTCATAAGCTTCTGATAATTCAATCTGCTTTCTTGCGAACTCCTCTGGGAATCCCATCTTCTCCCAGTTCTCAGAGTCAATTCCTATTGTATTAAGTGTCATTGGAACACGGAATTTTGCTTCCTCGCTTGCTTCTTTTACATAGTTTAATCCAGCATCACCTGTTACTCTGTAAGATACTCCAGGAGAATGTACACTCTTTACTTCAAGCATACGATCTGCCCCATAAATTTTCCCAAGAGCAACCAGTACTTTCATACTCTTCTGTACTGCCTTCCCATAATAACCATCCAGCATCTTCTGTTCTTCATCTGTTAATCTCATCATTTCGCTCCTTTACCCATATAATTTTTAAATCTCACCCTTATTAATTTCATAAGATACATTTAGTATTTATATTGTCGACAATCTTTATGCTATAAAAATACCACCTATTTTCTATTTTGTCAAGTCATTTTGCACAAAAAAAGGACTTCCACATAAAATGGAAGTCCCAAAACCCACATAAATAAAGAGCTTTTATTAGAATTTGCCTGCTTTTGCAGCTTCCTCTACGCTTACAGCTACGGCTACAGTAGCTCCAACCATTGGATTGTTACCCAATAATATTACCTGTATTTAGAAATATCTTAAAATCGCTATTTATGGCTTAAATACTAGATATTCATCACTCTATCGTATTTTATTATATCTTATATATTTTAGCTGTATCGTTGTCATTGTTGTCAAAATGTTGTCACCCTATCCTTCTTGTGTTTCTGGTTATTTATCTAGCGGATTAAGCAACTTTGTATTCTGTGTAGCATTGCCAGTATAATTTTATTTCATGGAACCTGCTTTGACATATAGCCCTCTACTTTTTGAGATTCTTAATATATTCGAGACATCTCTTCCCGAATTTTCCATTTACTGGAAGTCCGGCTTGCTTCTGGAGTTTTGATACCAGTTTTTCAGTATCACCCCCATACTTCCCGTCTGTCTCTTCATTGCTGTCAGTGGCCCAGTTACTTGATTCCTGAACGCGCTCGATCTGTGTAGGATAATCCTTAAGAGTGTCAATACCATCGCCTTTCTGATAATAGTCTCTGTCCACTCCAAATGATTCATCTGGGAGTACAGGTAATATACCTGTATATGATGTGGGTTCTCCAACAAACTTATCATTCTGGCTCTGTGCAGGTGTATAGCAGAAATCTCCCCATTTCGATCTGTATTTTTTCGATGTATATCCAAACGGATCTACTCCGGTAACAGCTCCGCCAGGAAAAGCGTAAAATATCCACGTTGATCCATAACGATTATGACATACCGTCCTATGTGATATATAATTCCCTCTGTCTTTTCTGTTTTTAGTATAACCATTATTTTTTATATACTTCAGATCAGAAATGCAGTCATGTTCATTCACATATCTCGGTAATATTCTTTTTCCTTTCACAATACAGTTCTTCACCGCATCTATCGCTATTGGTGATATGAAGTTTATAGTCCCCTCATATCCAGCTCGGTATCTTTTTTTCCCATAAGCGAACCATCCTCCTGTGGCCTTGGCAATCAGTTTGCTTACTGTTGCATTTGAATCACCTGCAATGTCAGTAAGATTAGCCATCAAAGAGGCCTCTGCATACATGCCTGCCGCTGTTCCCTGCTCATGCTGCACAATGTTTGCAAGACCTCGGATCTGTTTTTCACTCAATTTATATTTTGGAAATTTAATCGACATAAAATCACATCCTTTTAAAAAGGTGGTTTGACGCTATCTCCCCACCACGATTTTGTTATTCTTCTTCAATGCATGTCATCCCTGTAATGATCATTTGTTATCTCCTGTTATTTCAATTGTTTATAAATCTGATTTACTCCTGTGGATGCCAGGCCAGACACGATTCCTACTGCAATCGCATTGATCACGTCAGTTGCAGGGAAGTCAGAAATCACATACATTCCTACTATTCCAAGAGCACCACCAACTACACCCACAATGACCGGGATAAAACTATCAGGAATCTTTTCCACTGCCTTTAATCCAAGTCCTACAAGATAGCATATCACTACAATTGCAACTACCGTCGAAACATTGCTAATATCCATTTTTATTTTCCTTCTTTCTTCTTTATTGGAAGTTTTTTCACTTCATTCATCAGGCGTTCACATGTTCCATTTCCATGAAGAGCCACATAAGGTTCATACAAGTATTGAATATTCTCATATTCGTCAGCTGTGATTTCTCCCATTTCAATATGCTTTTCGCATAGATAGTACAGTTTATCATGGAGCAACGCTTTAAGTGCATGTCTTTCCACTGTCTTTTCGTCTTTGTCTTTTGTGATGATTGTATTTACCACCTGCCAAAATCCAGTACTGGCAAACACAGCAACAACAATGGCTACTATTACATCCTGCATCGGTTTCACCTCCTTTCACTCTACATTTGGCACAACCACGAGATTAATCTTATGACTATGCTCATAGTCACCTGATGATTTGTGTCGAATCATAGAAAGGCTTGTATATGTCTTCCCTGTACTATGCGTCGTATACAAACCGTCAGATCCGATGATGAACTGGTTTGATTCCTGGACACACAAGGTTCCTACTTTTTTATATTTCGCAGGAAGATTTTTATAAAGGCAATTCACCTTATGTATGGAGCAATGCTTGAAAGCATCTTTATGAGATAATCCGCTGCCTGTGTGGCTTGGAATAGTACCTTTAGGCAATAATCCTGCTTTGTAATAACAATATGCGGTGAATACAGCGCAATTCACTTTCGATCCTTTAAACTGATATGCTCCGGATACATGCTTGGCTTTATTCTTAACAGCTTTCTCCGCTGCCAGAAGCAATTGAGCTCCTACCAGCTTTCCGTAATCTGTCTTCACTTTACTGACATACTTAGCCTTGGTAGAAATATATCCCGTCTTTCCGTCAAATGAGATCCTTCCCCATGGAACTGTTACTTTTGACTTAATCGTCTTTTGTACTTCTGTAACTGATTTGATTCCAGACACATTCACGACTTTTCCTGCCTTCAAGGTGCCAATTGTTTTGGCATTAATAGAAGGTGATGATCTGACAAAAAGGTCTATTTTTATTTTATATTTCATAATTAAAATCCTTTCGTTTGTCATGAAATTTCTTTTGTATTTTTGATACTTATGCTTGACTTCCACGTGTTTACGTGGTATAATTAAAACATAGAAAGGAGGTGGAGAATTGGATGTGATAAATCAGATAATAGAAAACCTCATAAAGTATCTTACGATAATAGCATTGTTCCTTGAAATCTACGAAAAAATAAAGAAGATGCATAAATAATCGTAAAACCAACCGATAACACCCATCCTCCCCAAGGGCGGGATGTTATCCAACTTCATGAGGTGTTTCCATTATATCATATCCATGAAGAATATGAAATCTAAACACACCACAATTACTATTATTATCCTGGCCTTACTTGTTTCCAAAGTCATTGACTTTAATCATTTAAGCCCTGTCGACTTCACCATAATCATTTTATGGTTCATCGACACCATTTTAACTTTTAAGGAGAGTTCAGAATGAAATTAAGAGAAATCCGTAAAAGTCAAAACTTATCAGTATCTGCATTGTCTAAATTATCCGGTGTCCCGATCAGGACCATCGAAGACCTCGAAAAGAGAGGTGATGGACGAGTTTCAACTCTCATCAAACTTGCCGATGCACTTCAGGTAACACTTGATAATTTATGCAGATAGACATCCGCTGCCAGGGCAAATGCTTTGGCAGCTTTTTCTATGTCCATGTCAGTCAGCAATCATCCAATCGTCAGACAAAACATCTGTCTGTGATGGTTCCCATGTGATCACTTCCCTTCCCAGTCTAACGCCCATACGTTGATATCAACGATTTTTGCACTTACTGCCACATTTTCCACCGGTGCAATGGCAAAGTATACAGTTTGCCCTGCTGTGAGCCTGAGTGGGATCTGCACGTTGTAGGTTAGGTAAAAGTCTCCAGGTGTACAAAAGCTGTAACTATGTGTACCGTCCCTCGTGCCATCAATAAACGGGCAAAATTCGACACGTTTATTTGCTGTGTGGGAATTAAATTGCGCACGAATATCAAATAAATAAAGACCGTTTTTCTCTATCTGCAAAACCGCGCCACCAGTTGCAGCACTTGGCACGTTTACGTTAAATATAGCAAAAGACGAATATATGCCATCCTCTTTTGACGTAAACGCCGGCACGCGTGTATAGCTCCCTGATGTGGTGGGACAGGTAACCGCTGAGTTATCGTACCCGTAGTACACAAGACCGGCATACTGTGCGGATCCATCTTCCAGTGTTTTCACCCGCCCAGTAACGCTTGTTAAATCCGTCGTCAGGGTATCCACACTGGTGTCTAAGCTGCTTATGCTGCTATCTAAGGTTGTGATCTGCTGCACACAGGCCGCGATGCTTTCCGGGTTTCCGGTAGCGTCCTGGTAGCACTGGCTGATTGCGTCATGGATGCTCCCCCGTACCTCCTCCCCGTACTGCGCTTCTTTTATTTTTTTTAAGTAGTCATCAATCATCCATTACTCCTTCCTCTGCCACATGTAAACAGCAATGTAAGGCGGCATGTTGTTATGGCCATTGCCGCTCCCTGTGCTTTTCGTGGTGTGCGCTGGTACCGTGTGGGTGTGCGCACCACCAGAGTTCATGATATCCGTCGTGGTTGTCCTTCCTGTGCTTTTGCCGCTTGAAAGGTTTTTCGTATCCTGACTTACCCACACATTGGATTTCGCTGTGTGGGTATGCGCTCCACTGCTCGTGATGCTGACCGCGGCCACATCGTGGGCGTGCGCCGGCATCTCTGCCTCAGTCAGGGTGTGCGTTTTTTCACCGCCCATGCTCCCGACGGAAAAGTCGGTATCGGTGCTGTCTACCCCCACGAGAGTGCGGCCTGTTGCGAACTGTTCCCACGTACCGCCAAAAAGTGTTCCGGGATCTGTATTGTTCACGCTGATGTATATGCTTCCTACCGGGTATACCGCATCGAACGACACGCCCCCGGAGCTGTGGGAAGCGACATAAGCCTTTACTTTCTGCCAAAAATAAGATAGTGCGTTGTCATCTACCCATCCCATTGCAGTCACCCCCTAAACACATATGCTGTCGATTTCATCGTTTGTCATTGCGGTAACCGTGAAGATCTCACCCAGTGCGTCCCACGCACTGCCGTTCCACGCTACATTCATTCCTGCGCCTCCGTAGGTGCTCGCCGCCTCGATGTTATATACGTCACCGACGCTTTGGCCGGATGTCGGCAGTGCGGACGCGTTCGCCACAGATCCTTCGTACCGGTAGACGTTTGTGATGTCTGTCTTTTTAGCATAGGTGCTTTCCAGCGCATTGAGTTTCTTTTTATCATCCGCAGATAGCAGCCCCTGCTTGGTTTCTGATGCCTGCGGAATCTGTATCCCGGAAAGGTCTTCATCCACGCCTGCATCGCAGATCATGTGGAGCGTGATGCTAAGGCCGCCGCCTGTTACATCACTCATCATAAAGCCGAGGTCAGACCAGCCCATTCCGCCTAAAACTTTCGTGGCATCGTCCCCGGTGGCTGCTGTCCCCGGGACAAGGCCGTCTACCCCCTCATCAAAGACCGCGTAGGTTTCGCCCGCCGGAGCGTCCCATGTACCGTCGGCTTTTAGGTATTTCTCCTGGCTGCCTTTTGCTGGTGCTGGTACCAGGCCGTCTGTCCCGGATGCACTTGCAGAAGCTCCAGTAAAAGTACTGTATGTGGTATCCTGTGTGGTGATCGTCCCGGTATCACCACTACTTTTTGTGTAGGTGATTGTCCGCCCGGATGCAGAAAGCCCAGTGATGGACCCCTGCACCAGGGCTTTGATCTTCGCCCAAAGGTGGCTTACGCCTTGCTTGTCTAAGTAACTTGTATCTGCCATTTTCTTCCCTCCTATTTACAGATTTCATCTAGTTCCGTGTTCGTGATCGGAATGACCCCGCCTGCCTCAGCAATCTCAATTGCGGTTTCTGCCTTACTCTCCGCGCTGGTTGCTGTATTTTCAATTGTCGTGATATTGTTATGGATCACCTGCACGTTTTTCACCAGTGACTGCTGAGATGATACAGTTTTTTCCGATAGAGTGGAAAGGGTCTTTCCCAGTGTGATCTTCGTATTCTGCGGGTTTTCCAGGTCGATCTCGTACTTATTGACTGTGTAGTAGGTAGAGACGTCCCCAATCTCACTTAAAAGGCCGTGGTACTCCGATATGCAGGGTACCAGGTCACCAAGGCCGATCGCGTCGATATCCACGTCAATCTTATGCAGGTCGGCCGCGTTTAGTTCGATCGTGATTGCCAGATTCATATCCTTCGCCAGCTGTTCTTTCGCCTTTGTTAGCAGCTCATCCGGGCTGTTGATGTCTGAAAAATCCACTTTTTCATAGATCCATCCGTAAAGGTTCACTGCATCCAGATTATAGATATAATCACGCCCATCATGGTCAGTTGCGGTCTTTATCGTGACATTGTTCGCGCCAATCGGTATAATCGCCGTCTTGATATCCTCTGCCTTTACAGATTTCGAAAAGTCTAAAAGGTTTTCCCCGAAACGGACAGCCTGCGTGCACACTTTCCCGTACTGTTTTACATAGTCGAGATACCGCTTGCCGTTTTCATGCCGGACGCGCAGGTACCCATCGTATTTTTCCAGGAAGTTTGTATTAATGAAGTCCCAGGTGGTCTCGTAGTTCGTGCTTAAGGTGTCTATGGTTTCTTCCTCAATATCTACGATGCCGATCTGGAACTGCTTTCCCTCTTCCACCTGTGCGTTATGCTCCCCAATCAGGCACTGAAAGATTGCTGTGTTGGTCTCTGCCTTCCCAATTTCCGCCGACTGCTTCCCATAAGTGTGCGGCCGCTGTATGGTGTCGAGCAGAAAGGAAAGCTCCCCCTCACAGGTGATGGTACCAAGATATTCGAAGGTGTATTGATCTGTCACCGGGCGACCGCTGTATAGCAGGGTTTCCACTCCCGCAGCATCCACATCATAGACCTCGATCTGTGATTTTAGGTTTTGGATCTCTTTTGCTTTTGGGTGCGTTGGGGGGATGGAAAACTCCAGGCTCCCGGTTTTATTAAGCTCTAGTGTCAGTTTCGGGGAAATGACCTGGTATTCAGCATCCCGCACATCGTGCAAAGGCTCCCCATCACAGTAAACGCGGTACATTACAACATCCCTCCCCTATAATCTATGGAGATGGTACCATTCCCTTTGAAAAGGATCGTGTTATCACCCTCCTCAATATAGATACCGAAAACTTTGCTCGTACCTTTCGGGATCTGGTAGGTAACGCCTTTAAATACAGCTTCCATGTCATCACTCGCCTTGATCGTCGGGACCACCCATTTCCTCCTTCCAGGGATCACTAAGGTGCAGCGGCCGTCCACTGTGATATCTTTATAGTTCCTTGCAATGTCCCGCTCAAAGCAGAACGTGTTCCATAGCCAATCCTCAAGGCTGGAATACCGCTCGTATTTATATGGATCCACATCGCCGGTGATGGTAAGTGTCCCGCTTTCCCGGTCCGTCTTTTCAGCCTCCATAGTAAGGCGGCCGATGTAGTAAAATCCCGGGTCGGTATCTAGGATGATCTTCCGCCTCCTGCCAGCAATATAGCTCGCGATTTCAGAGACCAGTGTCTCCCATTCTTCATAGTCCCGGTCTGGCGTCTCAAATTTTAACGTAAGGGTGCGGTTTTTATATTTCACATCGCCGCCGGTCACGCTTTCGGTAAAGTCAAGGGTGCCATCCATCCCTGGCACCTCCTGCTCATAAGTCCTTGCTTCTGGAAAGCCCAGGGTGATTTCCGTCCAACCAAGCTTCCAATCATTTAACGTGTGCTTCTCCCCAATCTGTACACCAAAATTTCCTTTATACATCTATACACCCCCTCTTGCTTTCCTCTCGGCTGTGGCACTCAGCATCCGGTCAATGTGTGGTGTGACCGTACGCGCCACCTCACGGCCGTCTAAGTTCGTCACCACTTCGATCGTCTCCGTGTAGCTCATGCTTTCTCCGGTTGCCAAAGCAAGGCGCGGTTGCACACCAGAAGCCACGCTCCGGGTCTGCCTTGCCATAGAAGCAGATAGCCGCTCCTGAATCCCGGAAAGGTTCAGGTTTGCTTTGGCGAAGCGCGTGGCCATTGTGTCGGCAATGCCGTCCATCTGTTGGTAAACCACAGCCGCTTCCTTTTCCTGCCCTTCTTCAAGCCCCTGCATGTTGTAGGTTCCGATCTCAGCAAATACACGGGACGGCGACTTGATTTTCAGCGTCTTTTTTGCCTGTTTGATCAGGTTGTTGCAGATCTTCGTAACTGCTTTTGACAGGCTCCTTGTCTCGCTTTCCATCCCTGCGGCCAATCCTTTTGCAATGTTAACGCCGGCCTTGTTCATCTCTTGTTTCAGCTTCTCCGTCGCCTTCTTAAGTTCTGCCTCATACTTCTTTTGCAGGCTGGCAAAGTCGCTGGCAAACAGGCTCTTAGAAAATGCTTCCGAAGTGCTGTATAAGCTGTTCCAATCTTTTAAGTAGGCTTCCTGGTCCTTTTTCGTCATGCCGCGGAACCAGTCCATGTAGGCCGTCGCCGCGTCCACATCCATTCCCAGGATCTTTTCCATCATGCTGTCTGGGATATTCCCTTTTAGGGCTTTTAGATCGCTTTGGTAGCGTTTTAAATCCGCGATGTTCTGCTTCAGGTCGTAAACACTCCCGTAGGACTGTTGCTTATCGGCAAGGCTTTCCATAGAGCTTTTGAGCGAATCATACTCTGTCTGGTAGGTCTCGGAAAGCTCCTGTATCTGCTGGGTGGCCACTTCCGTCAGACGTTCGGACTCTTTTTCAAAGGCCGCATTGAATGCGTTTGCCGCTGCTTCCCCGGCTGTCTCTAACGTCTTTTCTTTCTTCTTATTGGCCGCTTTCAGTGCCTTGAGCTGTTTTTTCAGGCGTTTCTTCTGGTTCTTATTCTTTGTCTTTTCAATCTTGTTTTCTAAGGCTTCCTCTTTCTTGCTGGAAGCGTTCGAAAGGCTTTCCGTTTGTGCATCAATGACGGTCTGTAATGTCTCCGAAGCCCGGGATTGTGCCGTGCTTAAGGCTTCTGACAGCCCGGAAACCAGGTCGGAGCCAACCGTGGAATAATTCCCGTTTTTTGACGCGCTTTTAGCTGCTTTCAGCGTCTCGGAAAGCACGCTTTTCATCTCCCCGATCAGTTCCCTTTTGGCCTGATTTACACCCTTTGCAATGCCCCGTGGGATGTTCTTCCCGACGGCATCCGCAAACTTCCTTGACGGGGAATGAATATCGAGTTCATCCATAGAAGCAGAAAGTGCAGCGGCGGACACATTCCTTGATGCGTCCTCTACCGCCCCGGTGTTTTCTTCCATCCCTACAGCTATGCCTTTTGCCAGGTACTGCCCGACTTCCTTTTTCATGACCCGGGAAGGCGACTTGATGACCCCGGCACTTTTTGCAGAGGCCACCGCGCTTTGTACTGCGCTCCTTGCGGCTGAGCGGACAAAAGGCGTCCCGGAGCTGATGCCGCTGGCCATCCCCTTACTTAGGTTAAGCCCTACAGACCGCATTCCTGACGTCCCGGAGGATGCCCCGCTTTTTGCGCTGGAGGCTAAGCTTTTCCCTGCGCTCTTCGCTTTGCTCTTTCCGGAATTTAAGCCACTGATATAGTTCTTGCTTCCTTTTTCCGCTGTTTTCTTTAACTCAGAGCTAATCTTTTCTGTCCCGGAAGTGGTATTCTTCGCAATAGATTTTGACGTTTGCTTTGCTGTGTTTGAGGCCTTCTTCCCCTCGGTCTCTAGCGGCTTGTATGTCTTCTTAGCTGTGCTTGTATTGTCTGCTGCGGTGATCTTGGTAGACTTTCCGATGGCCTTGTTGTTGCTGCTGATCGTCTTTTTTGCAGAGCTTGAATTTTTCTTCGTCTTATCCAGGGATTTGTCATACTTTGAGGTATTTAAGGATGGGAGTTTCCCCTTGGATATGGTATCCGCCACACCGGAAATTTCCTTCTTTACCTCAGCCGACATTTTCCCGGATTTTTTACCGGTTGGGTTAATGCTTAGGAGCTGGTTGATTGCCTGCTCCACGCTTGTTTTCCCCTCCGCCACGCTCTTTGCCAGCTCTTCAGGAATCTGTTTTCCCTGCAAGCCCGCTTTTTGTGCCGCACTGGTAAGATCCATTAAGTTGGTGATCTGGTTGATCGCGCTCTGGAAGTTGATGGATCCGCTTGCAATCCCATCAGAAAGGTACTGCGGGATCTCCACGCCTGCTTTTTGCGCCTTCTGTTTGAGGGAATCAAGCTGTATCAGTCGATTGAGGCCACCCCCTGTCGTCGGTGCCTTATATTCCCCGGACTGGATCCCATCAAGTACGGACTGCGGGATCTCTTTTGCCTTAATACCCGCCTTCTTTGCCAGGTCGTCGATACCAGTAAGGAATTCCGCGTAATTGTCTGTGCTGATCTGTTTTTGCGAATAGGTCTCCATCTCGTTGTTGAGGTCTTCCAGGGTCTGCTTATATCCCTTTGTGGCCTGTGAGGCCTTATCATAAGCTTTCTGCGCCTCCTCAACTGCTTTGTTGGCCTTCGTCTGCTCTGTGCTCTGGACGGTCACGCCCACACCAGAGTCTGTGATGCCTTTATATTTCTCCTCGACCTGTTTCTGTTTCGCCTGTGCTTCCTGGAGCTTCTTTTCCGCTTCCTTTTGCTTCTTTTCTGCTTGGCTGGCTTTTTCCTGTGTCTTGACAATATCGCCCGCCGTGGACTCCATTTGGGAAGCGTAGGCTTTGGCCATCGCCTGTTCCTTCAGGACGGCGATGTTCTTCTTGATCGCGGCCGTGCTTTTGTTGAGCTTGTCGGTTTCCTCATCATACTTAAGGTTCAGCTTTGGCATAATTGCGTTTAACTGCTCAACAATGGACCTGATCTGTTTCTTTTGCCCCGCACTCTTTTTCTCCACAGACATCAGCTTGGTAAGCTTCCCATAGAGGATCTCTGTTTTTCCGGACTCCGTGGCCGTGGTCTCCACGGATTCCTGTCTGGTCTTTTGGTTATCCTTAATGGTCTCGGTGTATTCTTTTTGCGCTTTGGCCGCCTTCTTCATTTGGGCCGTATACTGCTCTTCTACCGTAACAACCTTCTTTTGGGTGAGGGAATAGGCGACGGCCGCAGTGCCTAAGGCGGTAATTGCCAGCGTGGCTACACCGATCGGGCCGCCAAGGGCTGCTACACCTGTTTTCAGTAACGCAGTCGCTGAAGTGGCCTTTATGGTCTTCCCGGTAAAAAGCTGTACGGCCGTCCCCAGTGCCAGCATCCCTGCACTGGTACCTGTGGACACAGTCCCAAGAAGAGCGGTTTCTGCCGCGGCTGCGGCCATGGCGGTTTTTACCGTGGTGAATGCAGCAGTCACAGTGGTAATCACCTGGTAGCCCTTGATCGCAGTCAGGAGTCCTGTAGCAAGTGGTAATGCCACCTGGATGTTCTCACCAAGGAAGCCAACCGCGCTGCCTAATGCTTTTACGCCCGCAGTACCCGCCGTTTTGGCCGCACTGCCAAGGTTCTTCACTGTGGTGACTGTTTCCTCCGGTACAACAGATTTGATCCCGCCCTTTTCGATCTGTGAGGAAAACTTACTCAGTTCCCGGTTGGCACTGGCAAGGCCTTTTGCTAATGGCTTGCTGAAGTCATCATAGATGGATATGCCGATGTCGGTAAGCTTATTTTTCGCGATTGAAAGCTGTGAGGCGACCGTTTTGTATCTCGTGTTCGCTTCCTTCGTTAACGCCGTGTTGCTTTTCCACGCGCCGGATCCAATATTTAGAGCCTGTGTAAAGGTATCGGATGCGCCAGCGGCACGGAGTAACGCATCCCGGACCCTGGTATCTTTTAGCCCCATATCATTTAAGGTCTTGATGGCACTGCCGCCGCTCTCATTGATCTTACCTAAGCCTTGAATAAAGGCAAGGACCGCACCGGACGCATCTTCTTTAAATGCTTTCTTAAACTGGTCTGCGCTCATCCCTGCCACACTTGCGAAATTCGTCAATCCGGACCCGCCGGACTCCACAGCAAGGTTCATTTTGGATAATACAGTGGAAAATGCAGTACCTCCGGCCTCTGCCGCAATACCAACCGAACTTAATGCCGCGGAGAAGGACATGATCTGTGATTCCGTAAGGCCTACCTGTGCCCCGGCACCGGAGATCCGAGTTGCCATCTCCACAATATCGGATTCGGTCGTGGCCATGTTGTTACCAAGGGCAACCACAACGGAGCCTAACTTATCAAAGTTATCCTGGCTCATCCCCGTTACGTTGGCGAACTGCGCAAGGGCGGTTGCCGCTTCCTCAGAAGACAGGTTGGTGGAATCACCAAGCATGACCATCGTTTTTGTAAAGGAACTGATTGCTTTTGTCTTAATTCCCAGCTGTCCAGCCGCTTCTGCCACGCCCGCAATCTCTTCTACGGACTCCGGCATGGTCTTCGCCATACTCCGGATATCGCTTTCCAGCTGCTTTAGTTCTTCATCCGTGCCGTCTACCGTCTTTGTAACACCGGTAAAGGCTGATTCAAAATCAATCCCGCTTTTTAAGGACGCCACTGCACCGGCAAGGCCTGCAGCTCCCACAGCTTTCGTCACTGTGCCCAATGCAGCCTTTACTTTTGATGCCGCGCCAGTCCAGTAAGTGGTTGTCTTAGCCGCGGCTTCCCTATTCGCTTTCCCGGCTTCCTCTGCGGCCTGTTCGGTCGCTTTCCCGGCTTCTTTTGCCGAAGTGCTTGCGCTTTTCCCCGCTTGTTTTGCGGAAGATTCCGCCTGTTTCCCCGCTTGGCTTACTGCCTTTTCTGCCTGTTTTGCGGACTGTTCCGCCGCTTTCCCGGCTTCTTTTGCCGCCTGCGTTTCGCTTGTTTTTGCATGTTTATTAAACTGATCGAGTGCCTTTTCCGCCTTTTCGGAATTTAACTCGACTTCAATCTCAATCCGTCCATCTGCCATGGAAACACCCCTTTTTTGAGTGTCTGCGCCTGTTGCCTATGTCCCCACCGCACATTCCAAGGGTTGCGGCCTCTGCCCTATAATAACCCGGTAAGGTCACCGCCGTTTAGCAGTGCTTCCGTGATTCGATCCTGCCTTTCGCGTTCCTCTTTGGTGATATCCTTCGGAAGCGCGTAAAGCCTTTTCATCTTGTTGTAAAAGTTCCTCTGCCCTTTGTCCATGTCTTTTGTATCGATACTGCGGTACATCATGATCTTACTGATCATGCACTCATCCGAAAGGGCGGAGAATAAGGCAGAAAACTTCCACCAGTGGAGTTCCTGCCTCGCTAAGTCAATATGGTACTGTTCGTAAAAGGCCGCATAGATATAGTCTGCATCGTGCTGGTAGGAGTATACCTGCTTTGCACTGCCTTTCCCCTGCTTACGGTCAATGTTCTCCTTGCCGCACCCATAAAACCAGATCATACCCTCGATCGCGCCCTGCAGGTCTTCCGGAACCTCTTCATAGTAAAGCTCCAGCCCGTCGCGGTATTTCGCCATCCATAAGGCAGAATCCCATTCTGTTTCCGGATCCAGCCGGCAGAGATCTTTTGCAAAGGCTTCCTGTTCTTTTGTCGGTACGCCGCTTCTCATCAGCTCCTCAAACCGGATGGCTGTCCGGAAATCTGACCGGATGGCATAATCCCGACCGGAAACCGTGAGGGAGTCCGGCAGAGGATCCATTAGGATGTTCATTCAAAAATCCCTTCAGAAACGGACTGATTATATTCCTCGGTCTGCCTGCGGTAAAGCCGCCCTAATTTCTTGCTCGCCTTGACGCGCTCCCCGATGTCGTAACCCTGAAACATCTTTTCCGATGCACCTTTTCCAAGGATCGCATCAAAAAACAGGTCCATGATGTGGCATTCTGCAATGACGCCGTCCGCGTTCAACGTTTCATTTATCCCGGCTTCTTTTTCGTATGCTTCCAGGGCTTTTACTACCTTTTCTTTTTCTGCTTCAAACTTCCGCATGGTCTCGGATTCTAATGCAGAAAAGGGAAAACTAACCCCGTTCCACTGAAAGTTTTGCTTCATCTCTTACGCTCCTTATTCCGCTTTTTCTGTAAATGTTGTGGTGGTTGTATTAAATGTACCCTCAACTGGGTCACCCTTGTCATGCAAGGTACCTTCCACCTGTAATTCCCCATCGTTATCAGCGAAAGAGGACACTTCCACCGCTACCAAGAACTTTCTTGCCTCAAATGTGTTTTCTGATCCGGATACAGCCTTATCAAGGTCTACCCTTACCATTTCCCTTTCAGCATCTGCTCCGGTCTTCCGGAGCTTGCCGATCGAGATAAAATCATCAATCACTTTTTCTGAAAGAATCTGGTCTGCTGTGAACGGGTGCTCACCTTCGTAGGAAATGATGGAAGATGTAGAGGACTTATCATTGATATACTTCTTTGATGAAGTCTGTGCTCCCGGCTCCTCATCCAATTTTTCAAAACCGGTACCGGCCAGCACAAAGGTCTCACCCACCTGAATATAGGTTGCTTCCTGGTATCTTTGTTTTACTGCTTTTGTTGTTTCTGCCATTTATATAGCCTCCTGTCTGTAAATTACCCTGCACTGTATCTGATATCTCGCTGTATCAAGCTCTGTATCGAACACATACCCGCAGGTTGTTGCTTCCATTTTTACGATCGTTTTCCCCGGATCCAGTTCCGGGAAATCCTTCAACCCTTCCAGCCAGTCAGAAAAATGCTCATAGAACCCGATGTTGTCCAGGTTCTGCCGGATCTCATCGCCATAGGCTTCCCTGCTGGTGAAATAGAAAAGGCATTGTCTTTTTGTGTTGCCTACAATGTCCCTTTTTAATACCTGGCTTCCCGGGACGGATTCGATGGAATAACACGTACTGTCCTTCCCGAGGTAATCCACCCCGATACTTTTATAGTACTCATCCAGGTAAGGGCACCGCCGGACGGTCTCCTGCACCGCTTCCATTATGGTCATTTCGCATTACCCCCAATCAGGGCGGCCACGCTCTTTACGATCTCATCCCCCTTATCAGCCCACATGCGCTTATCCCACTGCGGGCCCCGGAGGCCTTTCCCTTTGTGCTCGTAATATTGCCGCCTTGCGTATGGTGTGTTGTACTCTATGGATCCTTCATGCTCTACTGCCGTATTTTTCAGCACACCGGTAAGGAATGGGACGTAAGGGTCGGTCTGCCGCCGCACGGTGTTGACTGCAAAACGCTGTGCCGCCCCGCTTTTTCCAAGCTTCCTTCTTGCCATTATAGCCGCTGTCGGATCCAGGCTTACAGTTATCTTCATTGTGCACTCACCTTCCAATGCTGCATCCCCGGGGAGCCGTTGTCGTTGGTCTCCACCATGGCAGCCACCCGGACGTGGTCGTATTTGCTTTTCAGCCGCTCCACGTCTTTTGCCTTCTCGATCTCATCCGTAACCACGCCTTTCACCAGAATGTCATCGGGTGCCAGGGTGAAAAAGCCCGCTCTATCTTCGGCGGCCGCAAAATTCACCGGGGATAAATAGTTCTTTTCGGTGTCAACCAGAAAGGGGATGTAGATCTCTGCCACATCCGCACGGACAACCCCGGAGTCTCCCGGCTGGATCTTCGTATTGTCCTGCCAGTTGACCTCCTTTAGTACCGTACGGTAATAGGCATTCGCCCCTTTTTCCCGGTCATACACCCGGTTATACACGGTAATGTCTGTGTTCGTGATCATTCGCTCAACCCCCTGTAAAGAAGCCCTGTATGGGCAAGGTAGGGATAGGCCGCAGCGTACTGCTTCCTCCGGATGGCCTGTTCCTGGCTTTCCCCGTCTTTTTGCTCCGTCACATAGGAAACGGAGACGTTCCCGACGGATTCCG
>CAVFXN010000043.1:0-51211 GCA_963626755.1 Bacteroidaceae bacterium | reverse complement strand
CCTGAAACACGAATCGTAAGTGTAGGGTATTTCTCAGGATGATCCATAGCATCTACAAGCACTTCACGGTTCATTACATTTACGTTCAAATGATGTGCTCCCTGCACAAAATATCCATCCAGAATTTGCACAAGATTATTTCTTCTCTCATCATTTGTCTTTCCTAATGCGTTCGGAACGATAGAGAATGTATTTGATACACCATCCTGGCATATTGCACGATAAGGAATCTTCGCCACTGAGTTCAGGCTTGCGAGAGCTCCGCTCTCATCACGGCCGTGCATTGGGTTTGCACCAGGTGCGAACGGCTCGCCGGCCTTTCGTCCGTCAGGAGTTGTTCCCGTCTTTTTGCCATACATTACATTGCTTGTGATAGTAAGTGCAGATAATGTATGTATTGCATTTCTGTACAGCGGATGCTTTTTAAGCTCTGATGAAAAATATGAAACAAGCTCAACTGCGATATCGTCAACACGCTCGTCATCATTTCCGTATTTTGGAAAATCACCTTCAGTAACAAAATCAACTGCTATTCCATTTTCATCTCTGACAGGCTTTACCTTCGCAAATTTGATCGCTGAAAGTGAATCTGCAGCTATAGAAAGTCCTGCCACTCCAAATGCAGCTATGCGCTCTACCCATGTGTCATGAAGTGCTAACTGGCTTGCTTCGTATGCATATTTATCGTGCATATAATGAATGATATTTATTGTATCTACATAAAGCTCTGCAACATATGAAAGAACCTTCTTGTAATTCGTAAGCACTTTTGAATAATTAAGGACTTCATCGTCATCCTTCTCGATCTCCGGGATAACCTTTATGCCTTTTTTCTCATCAACACCACCATTGATCGCATAAAGGAGGCTCTTTGCGAGATTTGCACGTGCTCCGAAGAACTGCATCTGTTTTCCTACAGCCATTGCTGATACGCAGCATGCTATACAGTAGTCATCTCCGTACATCGGACGCATCAGATCATCATTTTCATACTGGATAGAATCAGTATCAATACTCATCTGTGAGCAATATTTTTTGAATGTTTCCGGCAGATTAAGGCTCCAAAGAATTGTAAGGTTCGGCTCCGGTGCGGTACCTAAATTTGTAAGCGTATGAAGATATCTGAATGTATTCTTTGTTACAAGAGTACGCCCGTCAACTCCCATACCACCGAGAGATTCTGTGATCCATGTCGGATCTCCACCGAAAAGCTCATTGTATTCAGGTGTACGAAGGTGTCTTACGAGTCTAAGCTTGATAATAAACTGATCGATAAGCTCCTGCGCACCTGCTTCGTCAAGAATTCCATTTTCGATATCACGCTGGATATAGATATCAAGGAATGTAGCGGTACGTCCAAGGCTTGTAGCCGCGCCATTGTTTTCCTTAACGCCTGCAAGATAAGCAAGATAAAGGTTCTGAACAGCCTCACGTGCATTTTCGGCGGGTCTTGTGATGTCACAACCGTAGCGAGCAGCCATCTGCGCTGTCTCCTGCAACGCACGTATCTGCATCTGAACTTCCTCACGTGTTCTTATACGCTCATCTGTCATCGGACCATCGAGCAGATCAAGATCCTTTTTCTTTTCCGCGATCAGAAAATCAGTGCCGTAAAGTGGTATACGACGATAGTCGCCTACAATACGGCCACGTCCGTATGCATCCGGAAGTCCTGTCAAAAGACCTGCTGTTCTCGCAAGACGAGTACGCTTCGGATATGCATCAAATACACCTTCATTGTGCGTTTTTCTATATAATTTAAAATGATGCTCTATCTCAGGATTGAGCTTATACCCGTACTGCTCAAGAGCTGACTGTGTCATACGCATTCCGCCATAAAGATTTACAATTCTTTTAAGCGGTGCATCCGTCTGAAGACCTACGATAACTTCATTTTCCCTGTCTATATATCCTGGTGCGAAATTGTCTATTCCTGATACAAAATCTGTTTCAACACCCAGGATTCCTTCCTTAAGCTCCTGAAGAATAAGCTCATGCGAACGATACCATACCTTTTTTGTTTTTTTGCTGATAGGTGCCAAAAATTTCTCGTCCCCTGTATAAGGAGTATAATTTTTCTGAATAAAGTTACGTACATTTACAAGGTGACGCCATTCACCTGTGTGAAATCCCTTCCAAGCATTGCAATTTACATCAATCGGCATATCAAATTTCCTCCGTTTTTATTTTCAAATTTGTATTTCGTAAAACTCTGATAGTTCTCGCAATTTAGGCCAATATGTTCATTTTCACATTCTCTCATGCTGTCTTAATTGCCAAATGTTTCATCTAGGCGTTTCTGCCAATCTGATAATTTTTCTGCAGGGAGCGCATCTACATTTTCAAGCGGATATGGAATGCCAAGTTTCTCGTATTTGGACACCCCGAGCGTGTGATACGCAAGCAGCTCGACCTTTTGAACATTTTTCAGTGTCTTTACGTATTCGAAAAATGCTTCAAAATGCTCCTCTCCATATGTAAGGCCTGGTACTACTACATGCCTTATCCAAAGCGGAACTTCTAATCTTTGAGCTGTCTCCAAAAAGCGAAGTGATTCATTCGGCTTGCATCCAGTAACATTCTCAAAGCCTTCCTTTGTAAAATGCTTCACATCCAGAAGAATCAGATCCGTAAATGCAAGTATTTCGTTATATCTGCCATTTCCGCATCCTGCCGTATCAAGGCATGTATGGATTTGATTCTCTTTGCAAAGTGAGAGCATTTCCAAAAGAAATTCTCTTTGCAAAAGTGGCTCGCCTCCTGAAAATGTAACGCCTCCGTTTGTGCCATAATAAGGCTTAAATCGTATCAGCTTCTTTAACAGCTCATCCGGAGTAAGTAAAAGCTCTCGTCCGCTTTTCATTTCCCATGTATCCGGATTGTGGCAATATCTGCACCTGAGCTTGCAGCCCTGCATAAATACAACAGTCCTGATACCCGGTCCATCAACCAGTCCCATTGATTCGATGGAGTGAATACGTCCCTGCGTCATTTGAGGAACCTCCTTTCTCAACACTATAATACATGCTAAAAAGAATCCATCCATGTGCCGCTTTTTCGTTCGCTAAATGCTATACGCAAAAAAAGCCGCCCATCTGGACTTCTTCTGCCCAGACGGTCGGCCGGTTATAAGATCATACTCCATGTGGTTATCCACTTCCGTCAGTCATATGATCACCATGTGCTCATTATAAGTATTAAAATAGCATCTTGTCAAGTAACTTTTTGAGTCTTATTTTTTTCTATGAAAAAAAGTCTATCTGTGATAAAATAAAGTATTAAAAAGACCAAAACCCTCGGCAGTACGGGGATTTTGGGGCAAAGCAAGGAGGGATGATATCAGTGATAAAGGTACTTTTCATTTGCCACGGCAATATCTGTCGCTCACCGATGGCAGAATTTATTTTAAAAGAAATGGTAAAGGAGAAGGGGTTGGAGGATTCTTTTCAGATCGCTTCCTGTGCAACCAGTCGAGAGGAAATCGGGAATTCCCTCCATCCAGGAGCAGTGGCTAAATTAGACGAGATGGGCATTCCTCATCACAGAAGGAAGGCAGTACAGCTGAAAAAAGAAGACTATGATCGGTATGATTACCTGCTGTGCATGGACAGATGGAATATCAACAATATCCGAAGGATGATTCCTTATGATCCAAATCACAAAATCCATATGCTCTTGGAGTATGCCGGAGTGAAAAGAGATATTGCGGATCCGTGGTATACGGGGAATTTTGATGAAACCTACGAGGATCTGATCTGGGGATGCCAGTCATTTCTTGAAGAGCTTGGTGTGTAAGAAAATAAAACAGGAAAACAAATAAAATTTAGTTTAGGAAGGAAGAGATATTTTATGAATCGTATAGAAAAAGCTGCAGCTAACCATCAGAAAGGATATAATTGTTGTCAGGCGATTGTATGCGCTTTTTGTGATAAAGTGGGATTAAACGAGCAGGATGCATTTAAAATTTCAGAAGGAATGGGACTCGGCGTGGGAGATACCTACGGGACTTGTGGTGCAGTCACAGGGATGGCCATGGTGATGGGCATGAAAAACAGCTGTGGGAATTTAGATGCGCCAACTTCCAAAGGGGATACTTATAAAAAAGTCAAAGAAATGAATGAAATGTTCCGAAAAAAGAATGGTTCGACGATCTGCCGGGAATTAAAAGGAATGGATACCGGAAAGGTCTTACGTTCCTGCCCGGGATGTATTGAAGATGCCGCTTCTATTTTGATGAGTTATTTCGAAGAGTGAATTTCAATTTTTTACATTTTTATATCTTAAAGAAGAAAAAAATTGGTTTTGCTTGTGCAAAATTACATATTTTAAGAAAACGACTGGAAAAGTGCACGATAAGAAGATAGAATAGAAAAGAAAAATATACTCTTAGTAGAAATTCAAGCGAATTTTATTTTTTTGAAATTTTATGTTGCAAATCTTTCATTTTTGTGATAGTATTCTGTCATCAGACGAAGGCGTCTAAAGTATTTATTTACTTTAGGCGCCTTTTTCATATCATCTAAACTTTTATGATGATATAGGATGTTTTGCATGCTGCATTTTGTTTTTAACCAAAATTGCATTGCAGATGCGCTTTTGCGCAGTTGGTTCCTCCGGAAGAACCTTTGATATTTTCAATCCATGGAAAAAGATGACTCATCGAAAAATACGAGAAGAAAGGATTAATGATATTATGAATGCAGGAGATACATCGTTTATGATTATTTGTGCCGCCCTTGTTTTTTTCATGACTCCTGGGCTGGCGTTCTTTTATGGAGGTTTAGTACGAAGAAAAAATGTCTGTAACACAATTATGGCCTGTGTGTTTATTATGGGCTTGTCCGTTGTTATGTGGGCATTATTTGGTTATTCACTGGCATTTGGAGGAAATCATGGAGGAATTATCGGTGATTTCCGATGGTTTGCATTGAATGGAGTAGGAATGGATGCTGGTCCTTATGCGGACAGTATTCCTCATTTAGTATTTTGTGCTTTTCAGATGATGTTTGCGATGATCACACCGGCACTGATTACCGGTTCTCTGGTCGGACGTATGAAATTTAAAGCGTTATTTGCTTTTATTGCACTCTGGTCTATTCTGGTTTATTATCCGATGGCCCATATGGTATGGGGAGACGGAGGATTCCTTGGTTCTGTCATCGGTGCAGTTGATTTTGCCGGCGGTGATGTCGTACATATCAGTTCCGGTGTGAGTGCCTTAGTTCTTGCCATTATCCTTGGAAGAAGAAGAGGATATGAGCATACGACCTACCGTATCCACAATATACCATCTGTTGTTTTAGGAGCAACCCTTCTTTGGTTTGGATGGTTTGGCTTTAATGCCGGAAGTGCATTAAAGGCAGATGGACTGGCTGCCCATGCGTTTATGACTTCAGGAATTGCTGCTGCAAGCGCACTTCTTACCTGGATGCTCATCGATGTATTGCGGACTGGAAAGCCAACGTTAGTTGGTGCTTCTACCGGTCTGGTCGTTGGATTGGTTGCTATTACCCCTGGAGCAGGATTTGTACCAATCTGGTCTTCCTTCATCATTGGTGCTCTGGTCAGCCCAATCTGTTATTTCGGTGTTGGTTTTGTAAAGAAAAAATTAAAGATCGACGATGCACTCGATGCATTTGGATGTCACGGCATTGGCGGTATCTGGGGCGGAATTGCCACTGGTATTTTCACACAGAAATCAATCAACAGTGTTGCCCGCTGGGATGGACTGATCTTTGGAGATTATCATCTGTTTGTGGCACAGTTGATCGGTATCCTTGTTACTATTGCAGTAGCAGTTGTCGGAACGCTGATTTGCGTGGCAGTGATCAGAGTATTTACTTCATTAAGAGTCAGTGCCCGGGAAGAACAGATCGGTCTGGATATTTCCCAGCATGGGGAAAATGCCTATCCGTCTTTTAACGGCTTAGACCAGTAAAGTTGTCTGCAAAGCAGTTTGTGGAATGAATGTGAAATGTGAGGGATAAAGTTATGATGATAAAAGTGGAAGCATATGTCAGAGAAGATAAATTTGAAGATGTAAAGGCTGCCTTAAATGAAATCGGTGTCAATGGAATGACCGTTTCCCAGGTCATGGGATGCGGGATCCAGAGAGGATATAAAGAGATTGTCCGTGGTATGCAGGTAGATATGCAGATGCAGCCGAAACTGAAATTTGAAATTGTGGTTTCCTCTGAGGAATGGGAGGAAAAAACGATCGCCGCAATTGAAAAGGCTGCCTACACCGGTGAAACCGGAGATGGCAAGATTTTCACCTATGAGATCCGGCATGCACAGAAGATCCGTACGAAAGAAGTCGGATATGATGCCATTCAGGCAACGGAATAATTAATTTGCAGTAAAACATGCCAGATAAGATTCCTGGAAAGATTCTATAAAAAGTGCAGTGACTGATATACTGTGGCTCAATGATAAAAGTCCCAGTATATCAGTCTTTTTTGATGGAATACCCATTCTAAGATGCACAGAGGATTTTCTCAGGAGAAGCGTAGTGCTTCGATCGGCTTTTTCTTTGCCGCTTTGTTGGCAGGATAGATTCCGAAACCTACGCCGATACAGGCGGAGAAGCCCACGGCGAGCAATACGACACTGATGGAAAGGGAAAAGCTTATTGTGGTGATCAGTTTTCCGGCAATAAAAATGATAAGCCAGGAGAGGAAGATCCCGATGCCGCAGCCGATTAAGCTAATCATTAATGCTTCAATTAAAAATTGCAGCATAATGCTTGCATAGTCTGCCCCGATGGCTTTTCGGATGCCAATTTCTTTGGTTCGTTCGGTTACGGATACGAGCATGATGTTCATAATACCAATTCCACCGACAACCAGAGAGATTCCGGCAATTCCTCCGAGTAAGATGGACATGGTTCCCGTGACACTTTGCAGTGCTTCCATCATGTCGGAACTGTTGATCACAGAAAAGGCATCCTCGTCATTTTGAAAACGCTCGAGCAAAATCTGTGTCAGCTTGTTGTCGGCGGTATCCATTTCTTCTTCGCTGGAAGCAGATACGACAAAGCTTGTCACATCTTTGACACCGTCCGAAAGACGTATGAGGGAGGTATAGGGAATGTAGGCTTCCATCTGTTCCGAAGTAAAGCCAAGTGAGCTGCTTTCGTCTTCATCAATCACGCCGACAATTTGATATTTGTGTCCATTGAGGGAAATGGTCTGCCCGAGTGCATTTCCATTATTAAATAAGGTTTCTTCAGTGTAAGCGTTGACTACCGCCACGTTTACATGGCTTTCGTTATCCGATTTTTTTAAAAAACGGCCTTTTCCGATGGTTAATCCCTGGATGGAGGCGTAACCGGAGGTGGTTCCGTAGACGGTCATCGAATCACTTTCGGATCCATTTTTTGCTGTGACACTTGTCTGTGCCAATGGTGCGACCTCACTGAATTCTTTTTCATCGGACAGTTCTAAAACATCCTGCCAGCTGTAAGGATTTCCCTTATCGTCAGAGACCGTGACACTGAGCATACTGGTTCCGAGACTGGAAATACTGTCTGTGACGGAGCTGGTGGCTCCATTCACCAGTGAGACCAGAACAACAAGGGAAGTCACACCGATGATAATGCCGAGCATTGTCAGAAATGACCGCAGTTTATTTCCCGTAATGGCACTCCATGCCATTTTTAAAGACTGTACTATCATTACCCATCCACCTCACTTACCTTGCCGTCTTTGATTCGTATTTTTCGTTCTGCCTGGTCTGCCACATCTTCATCGTGGGTGATGACGACAATCGTGTTCCCCTTGGCGTGAAGCTCATGAAACAGTTCCATAATTTCTGCACTGGTATGGGAATCCAGTGCCCCGGTCGGTTCATCCGCAAGAAATAAGGAGGGATGGGTGGCCAGTGCCCTGGCGATTGCTACTCTTTGCTGCTGCCCGCCGGAAAGCTCGGCAGGTTTATGGTCTTTTCGGTCAAAAAGCTGTACCTGTTGCAGGGATTCTTCTACCATTTCTCTCCGTTTTGAGGCAGAAATCCTCTGATAGATCAGGGGAAGTTCTACATTTTCTGCCGCAGTCATTTTGGGAAGGAGATTAAAATTCTGGAAGACAAATCCAATTTTTTTATTTCGGATGCGGGCCAGTTCTTTTTCGGAATAATCTCTGATTGCCTGGCCGTCTAAAAAATATTCTCCTTCATCTGCTGTGTCCAGACAGCCAATGATGTTCATCATTGTGGATTTGCCGCTTCCTGACGGACCGATGATGCTGACAAATTCTTCTTTTTTAATATGAAGATTTGCATGGTCGAGGGCATGGACTTGTTCTTCTCCCATTTGATAAATTTTTGAAACGTTTTTTAGTATGATCATGAGACATTCTCCTGTTAATTGTTTTTATTCGGGGCATCACCGGAAGGAGGAGTTCCACCGCCTTTTCCCGAGTCCTGGCCGCCATTAAAGCTATCATCCTTCATCATCTGCATATCTTGTTTCTGATTATCTGTATTCTCCGCATCCGAAGAAGTGCCGGATGCCATAGAATAATATACCGTATCCCCTTCAGAAAGTCCGCTCGTAATGACGACATTGGTTCCATCGGTGTCTCCGATCTCCACTTCGGTTTTTCCGGATAATTTTCCGGTTTTGCTGTCCTTTTGTGTATAGACATAGGAAGTATTTCCTTCTTCCGTGACTGCTGCGGACGGGATAAGAAGCGCATCACTGATTTCACTGGTTGTGATGGTAACGGAAGCGTTCATCCCTGACATCATGGAGTCTTCTTTTGTCACGGCAATTTTCACCGGATATTTCGTGGTGCCATTGCTGGTGCTCCCGTTCTTGTCAATGCTTGTGATCTTCCCTTCATAAGTCTGGTCTTCGATCGCATCAAAAACAATGGATGCTTTTTGTCCTGTCTTCACAGATAAAATATCCATCTCATCTACATCAACGGATAATGTCATCTTTTTTCCAGATGCGATACCAAATGCACTGATAAGCTCCGTATTGGTATCGGAACTGGTGCTTGTCGATGCAGAAGAGCTGGTAGAAGAACTGTCCAAAGTCACACTTCCTGCCGTTGTGCTGCTTCCTGCAGATGGCATTGCCCCGGATGCACCGGAAATATTTGAAAAATTAGACTTGCCTGATCCCGTGGTTGCATTTTGGCTTCCCGAATTTTTGGTTTTTGACGAATCAGAGGAAGAGCGATTGTTCTTTGTTGTATTGTTTTTTGACGTATTTCCAGAACTGTTCTTGTCAGTATTGGAAGAAGTATCGCTTTTGGCCGTATCGCTCTTTTGCGTGGTTGTGGTTTCCTGTTCCTCTGCCGTTGTAGTTTCCGAAGAATCTTCCGAAGAACTTTCCGAAGATTCTTCCGTATTTTCTGTAGAGGTATCATTTTCTACCGTACTTACTGCAGTGGCTGTCATGAGCCCCGCGGAGGCTGCATCCGTCGTCTTTTTCGTGATACGGTTCGAATTCGTGCCTAAGGTAACTGCTTTGATCGTCGTGGTATTCGAATTGGCAGAGTGTGCTGCATTGTTTGCCGTCGTACTGCCTGACGTGACTGCAGAAGTTTTTAAACTGCTCACAGAAGTGTCTGAGCTGTCAGAGGAAGTGCTGGAGCTGCCAGAAGAACTGCTGCTAGTCGATGTCGTTCCGCTTTCGGTATCATCTGACAGGTTCACTTCTGTGATAACTCCGGCAGAATCGGCAGTGATCGTATTGTTTTTTGCGATCTTTAAAAGAGAAGTCAGTTTTTCCTCCAGGTCTTCTTTTTGAGATTCTAAACTGAGATACTCTTCGGATTGAAAATCACCTTTGAGTTTGATCAGGCGATCCCCTTCGGATACCGATTCATTTTCCGATACGAGAATCGAGCTTACGGTTCCGGAAGTTGCGGTTATTTTTGCTTCTTTATTGATAGAAAGCCGGCCGGTTCCTATTTTTTTGCCTGAAGAAGTGTAGGCCGTCACTTTATCATTATAAGCGGTTCCCTTGTCCGTGACCGTGATGGTACAGGACTCATCATCGGATTTCGTGACCGTTCCGGTTACCTTACTTCCACTGCTTAAGGTAACGCTGACTTCCTGTCCTACGGTAAGATTTGCCGTGGTATCGATCTTCACTGCCATTTTTCCGTCAAGGGAAATCAGGATTAAGGCTCCCTTTTTTAAAACCGTATCGGAAACAGAAGTATTTTTTGAAGCATAAATCTTCTTTACCCTTCCATCTACGGTTGCTTTCACGTATTTGGTTGTATCGTTGTCCGCTTCCTCACTGAGCTGAGTGTTGATCTCGTCAAGTTCTTCCTGGGTCTCTTCCAGGGCGGCCAGGAGAGAGGTTTTATCTACAGTTGCCAGGGTGTCCCCCTTTTTCACCTCATCACCCTCACTTACTTTTACTTTTTTTATTTTCAGTCCGGCAGGGATTTTTAAATCACTGGAATCCGCATTCGAAAGTGTTCCCGTTCCTTCAATCGTCTGGGTAAGACTCCCTTTTTGCACGGTGGTTTCCAGAGTGGAACTTTCCTTTGCCTTCATTTTTTTCCCTTTTCCGGAAATGGAAAGAAAGATTCCTGCCAAAATCACTACGGCTAAAATGCCAGCGATGATCCATATTTTTTTGGATCTTTTCCTGGTTTTTTTGTTATCGTTCATGGATATACCTCCTGCTGTGTTTTTGCGATAGAAATATTTTACAGGATAAAATTGAAAAAGTTTTGAGCAAAATGCGAAAAAAGTGTGTCCTGTTTATTAAAAATGATGCTATAATAAAGAACAGTTGTCTGGTGGAGTAGAAAGACAACAGATTTTTATGAAAAAAATTTAGGGGGATGAGAAAATGAGTGGAGAATCAATCCATACAACAGAAACAGTGAATCCACTTGGAACAGAGCCAGTGGCATCGCTTATGCTGCGTTTTGCTGTGCCAAGTATTATCGCGATGCTGGTAAGTGCCCTATATAATATTGTAGATCAGCTATTTATCGGCCAGGCAGTGGGAACACTGGGAAATGCGGCAACGAATGTAGCATTTCCCCTGACCACATCCTGCATTGCGCTTGCCTTAATGTTTGGCATCGGCGGTGCTTCCTGTTTTAACCTGAGTATGGGAAGAGGCCAGAAAGAAGAGGCAGTTTATTTTGTAGGGAATGCGCTTGTCTGTCTGATTTTCAGCGGAGTGCTTTTAGCCGTCTTCTCTGAAATCTTTCTGACACCGCTTTTAACAAGATTTGGGGCACCGGCGAATGTCCTTCCTTACGCACAGACCTATGTGCGGATTACAGCAATTGGATTTCCTTTTTTGATTTTGACCACAGGAGGGTGTCATCTGATCCGTGCAGACGGAAGCCCGAAGATGGCAATGATCTGTAATCTGACCGGAGCCCTGATTAATACCGTGCTGGATGCCTTATTTGTCATGGTATTCCACTGGGGGATGGCAGGAGCTGCGATTGCTACCGTGATTGGCCAGGTGGTTTCTGCCATCATTGTAATCCGTTATCTGCTGCATTTTCAGACAGTACCGCTGCTCTCCGGGCATTTTCTCCCAAAAGCGACTTATATACAGCGGCTCATCCAGATTGGGATGGCTTCCTTTTTTAATCAGGTGGCCATGATGGCTGTCCAGATTGTTTTGAATAATTCACTGACATACTATGGGGGATTATCTATATATGGAGAGGCAATCCCTCTTGCCTGTGCCGGAATTGTCATCAAGGTAAACCAGGTATTTTTTTCCATCGTGATCGGTCTGGCACAGGGCAGCCAGCCGGTGGAAAGTTTTAATTATGGAGCCCAAAAATATGGGCGTGTTCGAAAAGCGTTTTTTCTCGCCGCAGGAGCAGGCGTCATCATATCCATCCTGTCTTTCCTGCTGTTCCAGGTTTTTCCGAAACAGATTCTTGCCCTGTTTGGCACGGGGGAACCAGAATATTTTGAATTTGGGATACGCTTTTTCCGGATTTTCCTGTTTTTTATCTGGCTGGATGCCCTTCAGCCGATTACATCCACCTTTTTTACTTCCATCGGAAAGCCGGCAAAAGGTATTTTCTTATCCCTGACCAGGCAGATTTTGTTTTTTATGCCGCTTTTGCTGCTCCTGCCACACATGATTGGAATTGACGGGTGTATTTACTGTGGACCAATTGCTGATTTGATGGCAGCCATCGTCACAATTGTCATGGCATTTTTCGAATTTAGGAAGATGCCGAAAGAAGAAAGGATTACAAATGAAAAGAGAGAATAATTTATGGAACGACCAGTTTTTATTTCGGGATATTCTTCCAAAGGAAGATACCCAGGCGGTGCAAATAGAAGAAATCTGTTTTCCGCCGAATGAAGCCTGTTCCGAGAAGATGATGAAGGATAGGATCGCAAAGGCACCGGAGATGTTTTTGGTAGCAATCGATCAAAAGACTGGAAAAATTGCCGGTTTTTTAAATGGGCTTTCCACAAAGGAAGAAGAATTTCGGGATGAGTTTTTTACCGATGCCAGCTTATATGATCCTGAAGGAAATAATGTGATGCTCTTAGGTCTGGATGTCCTTCCGGAGTATCGCGGACATGGCCTTGCCCGGGAAATTGTATCCCGGTATCTCCAAAGAGAACAGGAGAGAGGAAGGAAGAAGATTATTTTAACCTGCCTGGAATCGAAAATCCGGATGTACGAAAAGATGGGATTTCAAAATGATGGAGTTTCTTCCTCTGTCTGGGGAAAAGAAGAGTGGTATGATATGAGCTATATCGTAAACGATTAATCATCGCTTTGAAAGATAAGGATAAAAATATGAGTAACAGACAAAATAAACTTGTGATCACCAGGAAAAACGGTATTATATGCTATGGATATTTTCGAGATGGAAATCCGGTAGAATTATATTGTGAACCAGAGGAAGAGCAGAGTCTTGTGGGGAATATTTATGCTGCCAGGGTAGAGCGGGTTGCCAGGGAGATCAACGGGGCTTTCTTAGAAATCGGTGAAAAACAAAAATGTTATTTTGCGTTGTCTTCTTTGAAAACTCCGGTAAAATTATCTCCAGGGCACGAAGAGGAACTCCGGAATGGCGATGTCATTCTGATACAGATTACAAAGGATGCCGTCAAGACGAAACTTCCCGTCGGTGATTGCAATATCAGTATTCAGGGAAAGTACTTTGTACTTACCCTGGCGGAGAAACGTTTCGGAATTTCACGCAAGATTAAAAAGGCGACCGAAAGAGAGGCTCTTCTTGCATTGATGGAAGAATATCAGAGCGAGGAATATGGAATCGTTGCCAGAACAAATGCTGCCGGAACCGGGGAAGAACTTCTCCGGGAGGAGTTGCAATCTTTAGGAAAACGATATCAGGAACTGATGCGCCGGGCCAGGGTCGCTTTGCCCAAAACCCTTCTTTACCGGGAACCTCCACATTATATTACCCTGGGAAAAGAGCTTCCTGAAAAGGATTTAACGGAGATTTTAACAGACTGTCCGGATATTTTGGAGGAACTGAGCCGTTACTATGCAGTGGGCAGACGGGAGACAGAAAAAATTGTTTTGTATCAGGACACGTATTCTTTATATAATCTGTATCGTTTTTCCCATTTTTATGAGGAAGCTGCAGGAAAAAATATCTGGTTGAAATCAGGAGGGAGCATTGTCATTGAGCAGACGGAAGCCATGACGGTGATCGATGTGAATACGGGGAGCGTCCTGAAAAAGAAACGGCAGTCGGATTCCCTATTTTCCCAATTAAACCAGGAAGCAGCCGTAGAGATTGCCCGACAGCTGCGCCTGCGGAATCTTTCCGGAATGATCCTGATCGATTTTATTAATATGGAAAAGGAAAGTCAAAAAGAAAAATTGTTACAACTGCTGAGGCAGGAATGTGGAAAGGACAGAATTCCCTGTAAAGTCATTGATATGACAATGCTTAACCTGGTAGAAATGACCCGGTGTAAGCGCAAGCGTCCCCTTCATGAGCAGATTAATGTTTGTTGGAATTATTTAGTTCAGGATGCGGATCGAAAAAGAGTATAAAGAAGAAGTTCATTAGCATCGAACAAACAGGGCTGTCAAGGCCTCTAAAAGCACCTTATAAAAGGTTGGCCTTGACTGTCCTGAGAGTCGATGCTAAAATTTTGTTCTTATGGTCTTCTTGCTGCTCCACTTGGAATAATAAGCCTTGCCATCCTTCACCATATAGTTGCGAACCTGAATGTAATATCTCGTATTTCTGGACAGCTTGCTGATTTTCTTTGATTCGCTATTCTTACCTATCTTAACATACTTTGCGTTGCTCATATTCATTTTCTTGGAGTAACGAATCTGATAACCTGTCATCTTTTTCTGATTCGTCTTACTTGCCTTGGACCATGTTACCTTGAAGCTTTTCGAGCCTTTGATTACCTTGAAGTTTTTGACTACATAGGATGAATATCCTGCAAGAATCTTAACGTTCGCCTTCGTACCGCAAACCTGGCACTTGTCATACGATACACCATTCTTTAGATATCCGGCTTTAATTTCTATGTGATCATAGACATGTTCCAATGCAGAGATACGCTTTGTAGTCTCATCACCACAGACAACGCATTCGATTATTTTCGTGCCATGGTCGGTGCAGGTCGCTTTCTCCGTAATCTTCTTGTCAGCATATTGATGCGCTGCAGGGTCTGTCAACTCATAAGTGAATTCTGCCGTTTCACTGTCGGCCCAGTCTTCCTTGAAGGCTTTGGCTTTAACCACGGTGCTCTTCGTTATGCCGATTTTTTTATCGTCACTGTATCGAATGCTGTCTTTGGTCGGTTCCGAGCCATCTAATGTATAGTAAATCTGTGCATCTTTCGTATCACAGGAAAGAGAAACGAGCTGCTCCTGGTCGTAGGATCCGGCTTTCACGCTTGCAGTTGGTGCTATCAGGTGAGCAATACCTACATTTACGGTTATGCTCACATGGTTGCTGCATCCTTCTTTGATACTTAGGCCATTCAAAAATTCGAAAGTGCCAGAGACTGTGATTGTCTGTGCCTTAGGATTATCTGTGTCAAACTTCGGATCCTCCCATGTCATTTGTGCAGTTTTGTACGTTCCGTCTTTCAGACTGACATAAGCCATCGTTGGAAGATTCCAGTTTCCACTTTGTGCATCGTCTCTTGATACATCGATACTTTCCGGAAGGTCCACTTCTACCGGCTCTACAACGGACGTGGTCTCGAATGCCATATAAAGGTAATACTCCTCGCTGTTCCTTATGACACAAACTCTTGAGGATCTGTCCTCACCGTTCATAGTCGCTGCGAGATCATCGTTAAACACCATTTCCGGATCTTCTTTAAAATTAACCTTTGCAGTATATCTAGTGCCGTAGCGAATCGTACTGCTATCCGGAGTCCACTCTATTTCATCTGCCAGATATTCCGTCAGATCATACTCACCGGCTTTTACACTGAGGTTCGCATCAGCAACATCCTGTGGAAGAGATTCTCCAGGTTCCGGTTCTGTTATGTTGATATCCAGCTTCGTAACAAATGGCTTGTAGACTGCATACAGATTTATCTTTTCCGTCAGCTTGTCAACTGTAATTACCGAATCAGTGGATTCACCGCTGACACCGGACGGAAGATTTTCCCAATGATCAAACTTGTAATTATCAATAACCGGTGCTGTAACCGTTACAGTACCGCCCTCATTGGCAGTGATCGTTTTGATCTTATGATGTGTGGATTCGCTTTCTTTATTACTCCTGTAATAGATGTTCACTTGTTGTGTTCCATCTTTCGAAGATGTTTTGTTTGCCACAATATATTTTGCAATGATCTCTGCACTTTTGACTCCGTTTTTTTCTGCCCAGATTTTCAAGTCATAGGTTTCTTCATTTCCTGCATCTGCTGTCATAACAATGCCCGCATCAGCATCGTAGTTCTTGTTTTCTGTAGAACCACTACTGTAAACTAAGGAATATTTGATCGCTGCTCCATCTGTCGCACACGCAGCTTTTACCGTGAGTTTTTCTCCAAAATAAACAGAACCTGCTGGATCAAGTGTCGGCGTCTCAACGATCGGATACTCATCCGGATCGGCCGCCTCGTCTACAGTAACATTAACCTTATAATACATATGATCGGTATTGATGATATCGTCATTATCATTGATATCCAGAGGAAGATTAACCGTGCCATCATATACAACGCAGTTATCGTTGTTCGTAACAGCCCAAAAATTCTCACTAGGATTGTTCAGTCTGACAGTGCTGGCTTTTCTTCCCACTGAGTTGATATCCTCAACAAAAACCGAGGTCTCCTTCGGCAGAACCTCCTTCAGTTTAGCTAAAGCTATGCCTTTCGGCACGGTAACAGAGAATTCTCCAATCCATTTCACGCTCGGTTTCAATGTTGTGATACTTTTGCCATAAACAGCTATGCTTCCGGACGAATTAACCGTTACTGACTGAGTCTCATTATCTTCCTCATTGCCGTAATGTATGATTACATTTTTTTCGCTTGGATCAACCAGATTAAATGATGACTCTTCATCGTCAGCGTAGATCGATGCCGATACGCTGTATGTCGTGTTGTAATCTGCCACGGAACCGTAGGTCACCGTTTCTTCTTCGCCGCTGACTGTCACATTCCATTCCACCGGAACTTCACGGGTCTTGGTTTCATCACCTTCCTGCCAGGACAATGTGCCTGCAGTGTCAAGATTACTGCCTCCCTTCGGCTTATCTACAGTCAGAGTAATATCCTCAATTCCCTCTCCATACTTCGCCTCTACACTTACCGCACAGGAAGGCATTCGGAAGGATGTCTTTGCACTCTTGGCATCTGCAAGATCTTCAAGATCAATACCTTCCGCCTTCGCCCATTCGATAAATAGCTTGCTCGTGTCCTTTATGATTACCACCTGACCCGTCTGATAACTGCCGGCGGACTTGCCATTTACTGTAACCTCATATGTCTTCGCTCCGCTTTTCTGATATAAATTGCCATCCTTGTATTCAATATGGCAGGAATCAGACTGATTGGAATAAAAAACATCATGATATGCAGAGGCGGATATATTCTTGCCAATCTGTCTATCCTTATTATCCTCTGTGCGTATTCCAATGCGGGAATTTTCGGAAGGCAGACCGTATTGACCATCGATATACGCCTGGGAAGCGGTACCCGTCTGAAGATACAGGTCATCCGCTTGATTCTTATAGACGGTATTCGCCTCTATTATCATATCTCCCTTCAGCCATAGATCGTCCAGGCTGTCCGAGTAAACACCGCCGCCGCTCTCCATGCAGCCGTAATTCCCGGTAATTGTACAGTTCTTAATTGTAGTGTATTTGGCATTGTTGCAGATTCCGCCGCCATGACCGATTTCATAATCCAGAACATCGGTCCAGCCGCCGGCCTCACTCTTGAAAACAATCTTATTGCCGGTAACCTTGCAGTCCTCTATTACCACATTCTGCTGATCCACATAGATGCCGGCACCTTCCAAAGCGGTTTGGGGAATCTCCTCACCTTTACACTTGCCAATCTCATTGCTCGCTATTTCAAGACCTTTGATCGTCCTTGTCCCCTTGGCAGGCTCTCCGGTCCTGCTGGACATACAAATTCCGGCACCGCGGCTGGCGAAAAAGTCGGAGTTGTAACATATGTTATTAGCGATAACGCCGGTTTTGTCGGAAGACTCTATCCGAAATTCATCTCCGTCAAAATACACACCGCCGCCGCATGAAGATGCATAGTTTTTTGAAATTCGGGATCCGTTTGTTATAAAAACGCTTGTCCCCTTCCCCGTCGAATAAATCCCTCCGCCTTCAGTCAGCGAGCGATTGGAACATATCTCCGAATTGTCCATGTTGATAGTGACAGAATCGCCATCAACTCCGATACCGCCGCCACCGGTACTGACCACTCTGAGAGGTACCTGATTATGATGAATCTTCGCATTTTTAAGGTTCAGCGTGCTTTGCTCATCAATATAGATGCCGCCGCCGTATTTTTCTGAGTAATTTCCGGCAACAGCGACATTCTCACATGTGAGCGTGCAGCCATCCTCTTCACGAATGCCGCCGCCATATCCATCCTTGTTGGAGCCGCCTGTGATCAGTCCGCCGGATGTAACGGTATATTCTTCCCATTGAATAGCAGCATTATAATGTGCGTAGTCCGCCGGAAGTCCCCTATATTTAAATTCTGTTTCCGGTTTATTGTTGCCCAGCAGAGTCAGGCTGGAATCATCATCCATGAATATGACTTCCCCTTCGCTCTGCGCCTCACTGCTCTCTGAACCAAGCTGCCTGTCAATCCGAAAACCGTTCATCTCTATGGTTGCTTTCTCGTGTTCGCCCAGTTCCAGACGAGAATCAATTTCCCAATCCTTCTGAAGCGTAATCTTTATTCCATTTCGAGCGGCATTCCAGGCATCTTCAACGGTGTAGTACTTCACGCCAAATTCTGCTATTGCCACGCAATCATTCGTATCTGCATTGACTACTGTCCTTCCCAGCATCAGCAAAAGCAGTCCGGTCGTAATGCAAAAAAACATCTTTATACTATGCAAGTTTATCATCGACTTCTCATTCATACTTTCATCCCATCCTATTGCGATATATTGTTGCAATTTACTCTATGCGCAAAAATTATAACATATGTAAATTGCAATAACAAGTTGAACATCGGCATTTCAGTAATGAAGAAAAGGCAATTTTTTATTGACAAAAATCCTCTGGCTGTGCTAGTATATATTTTGTATGCCGCACAGTTCGGTTTAAGTTCCTTACAAGGACACCAAAGCTGGCGAGTAATTATTAGGAGGTGCCATATGTACGCGATTATTGCAACAGGTGGTAAACAGTATAAAGTAAGTGAAGGCGACGTAATCAAAGTTGAAAAGCTTGGCGTGGAGGCTGGATCTGCTTATACATTTGACCAGGTATTAGTTGTAGGCGGAGAAGAGACCAAGGTAGGAGATCCTGTCGTTGCAGGTGCAACAGTAGAAGCTTCTGTACTGGAAGACGGTAAGGCAAAAAAAGTTATCGTTTACAAGTATAAAAGAAAAACAGGCTACCATAAAAAACAGGGTCACAGACAGCCTTATACTAAAGTGAAGATCGAAAAGATCAACGCATAATTTCTGGTAAAGTAGGCGGAAACAGACGAGACAGTTTGTTAGACAAAGACGGGTAGAGATATGATTCAGATTACTATCTATAAGAAACCTGACGATCAGTGGAAAGGTTTTCAGGTATCCGGTCATGCTGACAGCGTAGAAGAGGGAGCAGACCTGGTATGTTGCTCGGTATCTGTTCTCACAGTGAATCTGGTAAATAGTCTTGAGACATTTACAAAGGACCGGGTTACGATTACAGAAGACGAGAAGATCGGTCTGGTTCAGGTGATTTTTGAAGAACCTCTCAGCGATCAAGCATTATTGCTGATGAATTCTTATATATTAGGAATCCATTCTATCGAAAAGATGTATGATACCTGGTTGAAAGTTATAACAAAGGAGGTGTAACAACAATGATGGAAATGAACCTTCAGTTTTTTGCACATAAGAAAGGAGTCGGTTCTACAAAGAACGGACGTGATTCTGAGTCAAAAAGACTTGGTGCAAAAAGAGCAGACGGACAATTTGTAAAAGCTGGTAATATTCTTTACAGACAGCGTGGCACAAAGATTCATCCGGGCGTAAATGTAGGACGCGGCGGAGATGACACATTATTTGCATTAGTAGATGGTGTGGTACGTTTCGAAAGAAAAGGCAGAGATAAAAAACAGTGCTCTGTTCATCCAGTGGCATAATCATATGTTATTTATCAGCGGCTTCAAAGCTTTTGGATTTGAAGCCGCTTTTCTTCTATCAATTTGATTATATTAGATTTGGTTATATTAATTATAGATCAGAGAAAGGAGTATGTGAGATGTTTGCAGATCGCGCGCGCATCTTTATCCGCTCCGGCAAAGGCGGAGATGGGCATGTCAGTTTCCGCCGGGAGCTTTATGTACCGGACGGTGGTCCGGACGGCGGAGATGGCGGTAAAGGCGGAGATTTGATTTTTGTAGTGGATCCCGGATTAAATACTCTGATTGATTTTCGTCATAAAAGAAAATATTGTGCCGGCGACGGGAAGGAAGGATCAAAAAGGAGATGCACCGGAGCCAGCGGAGAAGACAGAATTTTGAAAGTTCCGGCAGGAACCATTGTCAAAGATGCCAATACAGGAAAGGTGATCCTTGACATGGCAGACCGCACGGAACCGGTTGTTTTATTAAAGGGAGGACGCGGCGGCAAAGGAAACCAGCATTATGCGACAGCAACGATGCAGGCACCCAAATATGCCCAGCCGGGCCAGGATGCCAAAGAACTGTGGGTAGACCTGGAATTAAAGGTGATTGCCGATGTCGGGCTTATCGGATTCCCTAATGTGGGGAAATCGACCCTTCTTGCCAGGGTAACCAATGCCAGACCAAAGATTGCCAACTATCATTTTACCACATTAAATCCCAATCTGGGAGTCGTAGATCTTGCAGATGGACATGGTTTTGTCATGGCCGATATCCCCGGGATCATCGAAGGGGCCTCGGAAGGGGTCGGCCTGGGTTATGAATTTTTACGGCATATTGAGCGGACCAAGGTGATGATCCACCTGGTGGATGCTGCCTCTGTAGAAGGCAGAGATCCGATTGAGGATATCAAAGCCATCAACAAGGAGCTGGCAGCATATAATCCTGCATTGGCAAAACGTCCGCAGGTGATCGCTGCCAATAAAATGGATGCGGTACCGCAGGAGGACCGTACGGTCATCATGGAATTGCTGGAAGAAGCATTTGCCGACCAGGATATCAAGATTTTTCCGATTTCCGCAGTCAGCGGTGAGGGGGTAACAGAGCTTTTATGGCATGTAGCCCATCTGTTAGAAGAGCTTCCAACAGAAACCGTGGAGTTTGAACAGGAATTTTTCCTGGATCAATTCGAAGAGGAAAAAGAAGAATCGATTACCGTCACAATGGAAAGCCCGGGTACCTTTGTCGTAGAAGGTCCCAAGGTGGAACGTATGCTTGGATATACTAATTTGGAATCAGAAAAAGGATTTGAATTTTTCCAGAAATTTATGAAAGAAAATGGTGTGTTAAAGCGGTTGGAAGAATTGGGGATTGAAGAAGGGGACACAGTAAAAGTTTTCCAGCTTGCTTTTGACTATTATAAATAAAAAGGGTTCTTATCAATAAAATGAGAAGGTTGTGAATGTATGAATAAAAGAACGGTAGCCATTATCCAGGAGCTTGCAAACACAGAAAAAGAGAGAACCATCCAACAATTGGCGGATTCCTTCGGGGTTTCGTCAAGAACCATTCGAAACGACCTGAATGCGATCAATGATCTCTTACGGGAAAACGGACTGCACGAAATCGTCCTGGAACGGGGAGGACACATTTCACGGGAAAAAGATTTCCCAAAGATTGAAAGTCTGATCATACAAGACGATTTTTACCAGTACAAGCTTTCGAAGGAGGAAAGAAAGCGGGTGGCGGCAGTACTTTTGGTGTCTTCTCCCGCCTATATCACCCTCTCCTCCATCGCAGATCATCTCTTTGTCAGCCGTGCCACCATTATTTCCGATTTGGATGCCATCAAGCAATTGATCCGGACCAATGGACTGGAAGTGATTTCCCATCCAAACAAAGGGCTCAGGGTGGAAGGAAAAGAAAGTGCCAAACGTCTTTTTCTTATGAAGATGTCCGGAAAACAGACAACGGGAATCCCGAGTGGAGCTGCCGAACAAAATATCAGTGTTCAGGCAGGCAATCGGATCGTGATTCAGAAAATATTAGGAGAGCAGGAACACATTCATCAAAGTTTCCTGACGGATGCTTCCTTTCATCAGATCATACATTATCTGGGTATTATGGTGAACCGGAATCTCCAGGGGGAATTTATTGAAAAACAGGAAGATCACAATAACGGAAAATACCGTATGGCACAGGATATTTTACGATATATTTCCCAGTACTGCCATATCAATACCACCGAAGATGAAGTGAACTTTTTAAGTGGAATGTTGCTACGGGCGAGATATCTGAAGGAAAAGAATCCGAATAAGGATGCGATAAAAAATCAGCTGATCACACGGCAGTTTATTGAAGAAATCTCCGAAGAATTGGAAGTGCAGCTCAATAATGATTATGATTTCTTTGAAAGTTTATCGAATCATTTGCAGTCGGTCTTTTCCGATGTCGCACCGGTTTATCAGGAAAATCCGATTATCACAGAAGTCCTGGAGGAGAATCCGGAAGTATTTGAGGCGGTAAAAAAGAAACTTCCTGTGATTTTACGCTATATGCCCCGGGATATGACAGAAATCGAAGCAGGATATATTGCCGTACATATCTGTGCGGCACTCGAGCGGAAGAAAAACCGGGAGATTGCTTTTCACGTGGTGGTTGTCTGCCATGCCGGAATCGGAACTTCCCACCTTCTTTTGGAAAAGCTAAAACAGCATTTTCATTTTCAGATTGTGGACATCGTCTCTTCCCACGAAGCGGCAAGATTAAAAAAAGAAGAAGCCGATTTTGTTATTTCTACCGTTCCACTCAAAAACTGTGCCCTCGATTATGTCGTCGTCTCCCCTCTTTTGACGGATGAAGATTACTTGCGTGTGGGAAATCGAATCGACGCATTAAGAAACAGCAGAAGCCTTCCATCCCGGGTAGAAGAAAAAGAAATTTCTGCGAAAGGTTTAATTGCGCGAATTCAGCCCATCGTTTACGAGCAGGTCCCGGACCAGGCGTACTCCCTGATGAAAAGGCTCCGCAGGGAGATCCGTTCCTACATGAACCAGTCCTTAGAAGCCGATGCGGAGATTTTTTCTCCCTATCTCCACCATCTTCTTCCGGAAAGCCACATTCAGCTGGATGTAGAATGCACGGACTGGAAAGATGCCATCAGGAAATCCGCACAAAAGCTGCTGGATTCCGGTTATATTGAGGAGAAATATATCGATGCCATGATCCATAATGTGGAGGAAAACGGCCCGTATATTGTCCTGTCCCCGGGATTTGCCATGCCGCATGAGGGGCTTGAGGCCGGGAGTATCAAAGTAGGGATGAACCTCATCCGCTTAAAGAATCCTGTGCCATTTGGGGAAGAAGAATTCGATCCGGTGCACTTAATCTGCTGCTTAAGTGCGGTCGATCACAAAACGCATTTGAAAGCATTTTTTAATCTGGTCAACATGCTCCAGAAAGGGGATGTAAAGCAAAAGCTCTATCAATGCAGTACACCGAGGGAGGCGGCTGCGATTATTGAAAAATATGAATATGATATTATAGGATAACTGTCAAAAAACAGATTCCGAAGGATATAGGTCAGGATTTTTCCCTGCTTTGTGAAAAGAAATCAACCGTTCTATTTTTTTTCACAAAAGGGGAAAGAGTCTTGACTTTTTTTTATGCATTTTCAATGATACGATATAACCACAAAGAAACAAACTACTGAAATAATCAACAGGAGGTTAAAGATCAAATGATTTGGGAGGAGTTAAAAGAGTCGCTTATTTTTACCGATTTAGTGGCTGAGACTTATGAAGACGTCATGAGATCCGTTGGAAAGCAGATCGCGGCTGAAGGATATGCAAAAGAATCCTATGTGGATGCATTGATCAGCAGAGAAAAAGATTTTCCAACCGGATTGGATATTGACGGTTTCGGGGTGGCTATACCACATACGGATGTCAGTCATGTCAATCAGGCAGCAACAGCAATTGCTGTGTTAAGGAATCCGGTATCCTTTGTACAGATGGGAACCGATGATGACTATGTTGATGCCAAAATCATTTTTATGCTGGCCGTTGATGATCCGCAAGGGCATTTAGAACAGTTACAGAGAATTATCAGTATTATCCAGGATAAGGATGTATTAGATAAGTTAAGCAAAGCAACCAAGGCAAGCGAAATTATTGATGTAATCAAAGAGAAGGAGGAAACATTATGAAAAAGAAAGTAATCGTAGCATGTGGTGGGGCAGTAGCAACTTCAACTGTAGCAGCAAACAAAGTATCGGAGCTTTGTAAGAAAAACGGGGTGGACATCGAAATCTGCCAGGTAAGAATTTCTGAGATTGAATCGAATCTTCCGGCAGACCTTATTGTGACAACATCAAAAGTAAAACGGGATTTTGGAGTACCGCTGGTTACAGGAATGCCTTTTATCTCCGGTGTCGGAGTGGCAAAAACGGAGGCAACGATTCTCAAGTTATTACAAGAAGACAAATAAGCAACAGACAAAAAAAGAAGGCGATGATATAGGAAACGGAGAAACTCAGAATTAGAAAAAAATGAGTTTCTCCAAAAATACAGAAAAAAGAAGGGAAAAGAGTGGAGTATGAATGCATTTTTAGATGGAGCTTATTATGTCATCAATTATATCATTGATATGGGAGCATCGGTTATGCTTCCGATCATCATTGCTATTTTATCCATTATTATTGGAATCAAAGTAGGCAAAGCGATCCGTTCCGGATTGATGATCGGTGTGGGCTTCGTAGGAATGAGCCTGATTGTAGACATGATGAACAATTACATGGGACCGGCAGCACAGTCCATGGCTGAGCGTTTGGGCGTCAGCCTCTCGATCGTAGAAGTTGGCTGGCCGGGAATCAGCGGCGTGACCTGGGGATCGATTGTGGCAACGATTGCCATTCCGTTATCCATCGCAATCAATCTGCTGATGTTTGTAACAAAAACAACCAAAGTCATCAACATTGATATCTGGAATGTGTGGCATATCGCATTTACAGGGGCTATCGCCTATGCTGTCACAGGAAATTTACTGATTGGATTATTAGGAAGTGCCATCCATTCCGTTATTATATTTAAGTTAGGGGATTTGTGGGCACCGGTCATCGAGGATTATTTCGAAATGGAAAATATCACAGCACCACACGGAACTTCTGCCTACATGGCACCGGTTGCCTGTCTGGTTGATGCCGTGATCGATAAAATTCCGGGAGTAAGAAAAATAAACTTTTCCGTTGATGGATTACAGGAAAAAATTGGTGTTCTCGGAGAGCCGGTTGTCATCGGATTCGTTCTCGGAACCATCATCGGATTTTTAGCAGGATTTGGCCCGCAGGAAGCCCTTCCTCTGGGTGTAAAAATGGCAGCAGTTATGGTATTGATGCCAAAAATCATCAAATGTATCATGGATGGTCTCCTGCCGATTTCGGAGAGAGCAAAAGAACTGATGCACAAACACTTTGGTGAAAAAGCAGATTTTTATATCGGACTTGACCCTGCCATTCTTTTAGGAGATTCAACAGTAGTTACCGCCGGAATCCTTTTTATCCCAATCACATTACTGATTGCGATCGTTATGCCGGGAAATCGTATTTTACCATTCGGTGACCTCGCAACCATCGGATTCTTTATCGCCATTGCTGTTGCCATCCATAAAGGAAACTTATTCCGTACCCTGATCTCCGGTTCCTGTATTATGGCCATGACCATATGGATCACCAATCAGACCGTTTCGTGGACAACCAAACTCGGACAGAGCGTGGGTGCTGTAAAAGCCGGTGACACGATCGCAGCCATGGATCAGGGCGGATGTCCGATTACTTATATCTTTACACAGCTTTTTACCAGGGAAAATATACCAGGATTTCTTGTAATTACAGTGATCTATGTATTATGCATGATATTTAGCGTAATACATTCGAAAAAAACAGCAGCCGCACTGGCCGCTTCTGAAAACGACTATTAAAAACCGCAAGAAAACTTAGGGATCATTACGAACAGAAAGGATAGAAAATGAAAGCAGGAGTCGTACATGCCAAAGAAGATTTACGATATGAAGAAATAGAAACACCACAGCCAAAAGCAGGAGAAGTATTGATCAAAGTGAAATATACGGGAATCTGCGGATCCGATGTGCCAAGAGTCAATGGAGATGCCTGCCATTTTTTCCCGAATGTCTTAGGACATGAATTTTCAGGAACCGTAGCAGAAATCGGGGAGGGTGTGAGTTCCCTCAAGGCCGGGGACCGTGTAGCCGGAGTGCCGCTTGTCCCTTGCATGAAATGTGAGGACTGCCAGAAAGGGAATTATTCTCTGTGCAAACATTACAGTTTTATCGGTTCCAGGCAGTTTGGAAGCTTTGCGGAATATGTGACCGTACCGGAAAAAAATGCGGTGAAATTCGAAGAAGAAGTCAGCTTTGAGCAGGGGGCATTCTTTGAACCGGCAACGGTTGCCCTTCACGGATTCCAAAGAGTGCCATTTCAGGGCGGTTCTACTGTGGCAATCCTTGGTGGCGGAACCATTGGTATGTTTGTAATGCAGTGGGCAAAAATCTTTGGGGCAAAGGAAGCGGTCGTTTTTGATATCGCTGAGGAAAGGCTGGAGCTTGCAAGAGAGCTCGGGGCAACAGCCACCGTCAACACAACCAAAGAAGATTATATGGAAGAAGCATTGGCCATTACCAACGGACGCGGATATGACTATATTTTTGAGACGGCCGGCAATACCATTACCATGAGGATGGCCTTTGCACTGGCAGCCAACAAAGCCAATGTATGTTTTATCGGGACACCGACAAGAGAACTGACATTTTCCGTTAAGGAATGGGAGAATATCAACCGTAAAGAATTTAACCTGACCGGTTCCTGGATGTCTTACAGTGCACCATTCCCGGGCAAAGAATGGGAGTTAGTCGCACATTATTTCAAGACAGGCGAGTTAAAATTTGACGAATCGTTTATTTTCAAAAAAATTCCGTTAAGCCAGATTGCCGATGCTTTCGAGCTCTATAAAACGCCAGGTACCGTCAAAGGTAAAATTCTGATCGACAGCGAGAAATAAGAAACGGACTTTTACGGGGGAATGGAAATGATTACAACAGTCACGTTAAATGCATCCATTGATAAAGCGTACCATATGGACCGGGATATAGAAAATGGTACGGTGATGCGCGTCGCTTCCTGCAATAATACCGCCGGAGGCAAGGGTTTAAATGTTGCAAGGATTATCAAATTATGTGGAGCCGATGTTAATACAACCGGATTTTGTGGGGGATATAACGGAAAATATTTGGAAAGTCTTTTGGAGAAGGATGGTCTGCCTCATTGCTTTGTCCATGTGGCAGAGGAGACCAGATGTTGTTTGAATATTCTGGATGAAAAATACGGCTCTACGGAATATCTGGAACCGGGATGCCACATCAGTGCAAAAGAAGATGCGGAATTTATGGCACTGTTTGAAAAACTAGCCGGGGAGAGTGCGGTCATCACTCTTTCCGGAAGTCTTCCCCAAGGCGTGGAACCGGATATCTATGCCCGGTTAATTGTGAAGGCAAAAGAGAAGGGAACCAAAGTAATTTTAGATTCGAGCGGAAAATCATTAGAGGAGGGATTAAAAGCCCGTCCGACTCTCGTCAAACCAAACCAAGAGGAGATGGAACTTCTGCTTCAAACGAAGATCAACCACATGAAGGATGTCATCACCTGTGCAAAGAAAATATATGATACCGGCATTCCCTATGTCGTTGTTTCTCTTGGAGGGGAAGGGGCACTCCTGATTTGTGAGGAAGGAATGTATCATGGCAGGCCTCCAAAGATTTCTGTCATAAACACCGTCGGCTGCGGGGATTCCATGGTGGGGGCCTTTGCCGTCGCATTAGAAAAAGAACTTCCAGCAAAAGAAGCATTAAAGGAAGCGGTCGCTGTGGCAACTGCTAATGCCATGAATGCGGAAACTGGAAATTTCAGACAGGAAGATTACGAAAAAGTGATCCGTGAGATCACAATCGAAACATTATAGATGGGTTATCGATAGGATATCGAAGGAAAGAAATGGGGTAGTAGAAATGCTGACAACAACGAAAAAATTATTATGTGATGCGCAAAAGGGCAGCTATGCTGTTGGCGCATTTAATGTAGAAAACATGGAAATGGTACAGGCTGTGGTCGCTGCAGCGGAAGAATTACAATCTCCGGTCATCATGCAGACCACTCCATCCACCGTCAAATATGCGGATCCGGAATATTTTTATGCGAATGTAAAAACAGCGGCAGAAAAAGCCAGCGTTCCGGTCGTGATGCACTTAGACCACGGCAGCAGCTTTGCACTTGCCATGCAGGCATTTCGTGCAGGATACACATCTATCATGATCGACGGCTCCCATGAGAGCTTTGAAGACAATATCGCCATCACAAAATCTGTAGTAGATGCCTGCCATCCGGTCAACGTTCCGGTCGAAGCAGAACTTGGAAAAGTCGGGGGCAAGGAAGACGATTTGGACGGTGGGGAAGGCAATCCTTACACCGACCCACAGGAAGCCAAAGAATTTGTGGAAGCAACCGGCGTAGACTCTCTTGCCGTGGCAATCGGCACAGCACATGGTGTCTATAAAGGAACCCCGAAACTGGATGTTGAGCGTCTGAGTGAAATCCGTGAAGTCGTTTCGATCCCTCTGGTACTGCACGGAACATCCGGTGTGCCGGATGAGGCCGTAAAAGAATGTATCCGGCGTGGAATCTGTAAAGTAAACTATGCAACCGACCTTCGTATCGCTTTTTCAGAAGGTGTCAATGAAGTTCTGAAAGAACATCCGGATACCATCGATCCGAAAAAATACAATGCCCGCGGAAGAGAAAAAGTCAAAGCGTATGTCATGGGCAAAATCAAAGTCTGCGGCAGTGAAGGAAAAGCAAAATAAATTATAGCCAAATTTTTTTAGTAAACCGGCATTTTCTTATGGAATTTCCCTCCTTTTGTATGGGAATCCCTGATGGAAATTTGCCGGTTTTTTCTTTTGCATTTTCATAGATTTTTCAGAAATATAGTGTATGATAGTATATAAGAATTCAAAAATTGCAAGGGAGGCATTTTTTTATGGATAAATTAAAGATTATGGTCGTAGATGATGAGAGCCGTATGAGAAAACTAGTAAAAGATTTTTTAAAAAAGAAAAATTTTGAAGTGGTGGAAGCGGCCGACGGAGAAGAGGCACTGGATCTTTTCTTTAAAGACAAGAGTATCCAGCTGATCATCTGCGATGTGATGATGCCAAAAATTAATGGTTTTGATGTCGTAAAAGAAATCCGACAGTATTCACAGATCCCGATCATCATGTTAACGGCCAAAGGGGAAGAAAACGACGAACTCAACGGCTTTGACCTGGGAGTGGATGAATATATTTCCAAGCCCTTTAGTCCGAAGATCCTCGTAGCCAGGGTGGAGGCGATTTTACGCCGAAGCAACAACCTTTCCAATGAGGAGGTCCTTCGTGCCGGAGGAATTGAGCTCGATATCGCCGCCCATGAAGTACACATCGATGGGAAACCAATTACATTAAGTTTTAAAGAATTTGAACTGCTCAGCTATTTTGTTGTCAATCAGGGTGTCGCACTTTCCCGAGAAAAGATCCTGAATAATGTGTGGAATTACGATTATTTTGGGGATGCGAGGACGATTGATACCCATGTAAAGAAGCTTCGGAGCAAGCTCGGGAAAAAGGGAGAGTACATTAAGACTATCTGGGGAATGGGCTATAAATTCGAGGTAGACACTCAGTAAAAACGATAGGGAAATCTTTAGAAATACGAGGAACGCAGAATGAAAAATTCCATACGATTTAAGATGACAGCCATATTGATACTGATCGTAGGATGGGTGATTGTCTTCACCTGGCTGCTGAACAACACATTTTCTGAACAATACTATGTGTCTTCGGAAAAGATGTCCATTGTAGACACGTTTAATAAAGTGAAAAAAATCCTGAAAAATGACGAAAGCCAGGACGTCATTGACGAGGAGATGGAACAGCTTTCCAATAAGACGAATATTAAAATGATGATCGCGCAGTCCAGCAATTACTATTACAGCCAAACGGTTATTTTCAGTAACCTGGTAGACGGCAGCAAGACCTATGAAGAAATTCTGGGATATTTAGACCAGATCCGCAGCCAGATCATCCTGGGAAATAAAAAAGGCGATTTTAACAGCGAACAAAAGAAAAGCCTGTTTCCGTGGAGGCAAAACCAGGAAAACGATATGTCTACCCTCATCACCAAGGGATATTTTGTGACACAGTTAAAAGACCAGGCCAGCGGACAAAATGGAATCTATCTCTTTGGCTTTACAGATAATGATTACCTGATCGCCATGCGGGTTTCGATTGAAGGGATCCAGGCCAGTGCCAATGTCAGCAGTCGTTTTATGGCATATGTCGGCGGAATCGCCATCCTTTTAGGAAGCATCATTATTTTTATTTTCTCCTCCACCTTTACCAGGCCGATCAAAAAAATGGCAGCAGTGGCCAATCAGATGGCCAATCTGGATTTTGATGCCAAAATTACCGTCATCCAAAATGATGAACTCGGGGAGCTGGGTAATTCCATGAACCGTCTTTCCGAGAAACTGGAATCGACCATTGCCGATTTAAAGACAGCCAATCTGGAACTGCAAAAAGATATTGAAAAGAAAGAAAAAATCGATGAGATGCGAAAAGAGTTTTTGTCGCATGTCAGCCACGAATTAAAAACGCCGATCGCCCTAATCCAGGGTTATGCGGAAGGCCTGAAAGAAAATATTACGGATGATGAGGAAAGCAAAGATTTTTACTGTGAAGTGATTGCAGATGAAGCAAAGAAAATGAATGCGATGGTAAAGAAACTTCTGACTTTAAACCAAATCGAATTTGGAAATAACCAGCTGAATATGCAGCGTTTTGACATCTGTCAGATGATACAGAATAAAATCAGTTCTTCTCAGATCCTTTTTAAAAAGAAAAACAATCTTGTGATCTTTGAAGAAAGTGAACCCGTCTGTGTCTGGGCAGATGAGCTGATGATCGAGGAAGTATTCAGTAATTACCTTTCGAACGCATTGAACCACGTGATAGAAAACGGGATCATCCGTATCTGGTTTGAGAAAAAAGGCGACGATCTGCGCGTCCATGTTTATAATGAGGGACACCAGATACCAGAAGAGGAACTGGATAAACTCTGGATTAAGTTTTATAAAGTAGACAAAGCGCGTACCAGGGAATATGGTGGAAATGGAATTGGACTCTCCATCGTCGCGGCAACCATGAAAGCGCACGGAAAACCTTTTGGTGTGACGAATGAAGAAAAAGGTGTCGATTTCTATTTTGACCTGGATGCAAAGACGAAATCCTGAATATCCAAAAGAAATCTTTTCTCATTATGCAATAGACAGTAAAAACAGAAGCCGCTGGCCAGTATGGTCAGCGGTATTTTTATACCCATTTTTAAAGAAGCGACACCAATGATAAGAAAAAAATACTTGATTTTTCTCAATCCTGTGATATATTTAAAAAGATTTACTTTTAAAACAAAACTATTTTAATTAAAAGTAATAAGGTTTTAAAACAAAAAAGCAGTCCTTCTGTGCCTGCTGAAAAGATGTGGAATCTAAAAGGAGAAAAGATGTTTTTCAAAGTAACAGGGACAGGATCCTTCCTTCCCGAAAAAATAATGGATAATCATGAAATTGCCCATTTGGTCGATACCAGTGATGAGTGGATCCAAAGCCGTACCGGCATTCAAACCCGCCATATTGTTACAAAGGAAACGGCAGTTTCCATGGCTTCCCTGGCGGCAAAAAGTGCATTGGAGAATGCCGGGATTTCCCCGGAAGACATTCAGCTTTTGATCGTAGCCAGTGTTTCTTCCGAACAGCTCCTTCCGAGCACGGCATGCTGTGTCCAAAAGGAAATCGGGGCAGTGAATGCCTCTGCCTTTGACTTGAATGCCGCCTGTTCCGGATTCATCGTGGCATGCCAGATGGCCGTCGGACAAATGGCCGCCGGCCTTGTCCAAAATGCATTGATCATCGGAGTCGAACGTCTGTCAAAGATAGTCAACTGGCAAAACAGAGAGACCTGTATCTTATTTGGCGATGGTGCCGGGGCAGCGGTTGTGAGCTCTCCTGGCACCCCAATGGATGGAAGGGGACTTCCTTTCCTTTTGTATTCTGACGGGAGCCGGGGGAAGGTTCTTTCCTGCAAAAATCCTGCGGGGGTCCCGACCGATGTTTCCATGGATGGCTATGTTTCCATGGATGGAAGGGAAATTTATAAGTTTGCCTCCCGGCAGGTTCCGAGATTGATCCAGGAGATTCTTGAAAAAGCAGAAAAGTCGGTGGGGGAGATTGATTATTTTCTTCTCCATCAGGCAAATAAACGGATTGTGGAATCGATTGCAAAGCGAATGAAACAGCCGATTGAGAAATTTCCGATGAATCTCATGTCGAACGGAAATATGTCCTCGGCGAGTATCCCCGTCCTGATGGATGAATTAAACCGTGCAGGAAAACTGCAGCCAGGAATGAAATTAGTGATTGCTGGATTTGGAGCCGGACTTACCTGGGGCGGGATGTATCTGGAATGGTAACATGAATCGAAACAAAGAATAACAAACGAAATGGGGATGATCGAAATGGAAACAGAGATTACACAATTATTGGGGATATCATACCCGGTGATACAGGGTGGAATGGCCTGGGTAGGTACTGCAGAACTGGCAGCTGCCGTTTCAAAAGCCGGAGGCCTGGGAGTGATTGGTGCCGGCGGTGCGCCCGTTTCCTGGGTAAAAGAACAGATCCATAAAGTAAAAGAACAAACAGGAAAGCCATTTGGTGTCAATCTCATGCTCCTCAACCCGGAAGCGGATGCCATCGCCCGGCTTCTTGTGGAAGAAAAAGTAAAGGTGGTAACTACAGGCGCCGGAAATCCGGAAAAATATATGAAGGCCTGGAAAGAGGCCGGGATCCGAGTCATCCCGGTGGTGGCCAGCACCGCCCTTGCCAAAAGGATGGAAAAAGCCGGTGCGGATGCACTGATTGCAGAAGGAACGGAATCCGGGGGGCATATCGGGGAAATTACCACGATGGCCCTGGTCCCACAGGTTGTAGATGCTGTGGAAATTCCTGTGATTGCCGCAGGCGGGATTGCCGACGGAAGAGGCATGGCGGCTGCATTTATGTTGGGAGCCAAGGCAGTACAGATGGGAACCCTCTTTGTCGCCTCCAAAGAATCCACTGTCAGTGAAGCTTATAAAAAGAAAATCCTAAAAGCAAGGGATATTGATACCAAAGTAACCGGAAGAACTACCGGACATCCCGTCCGCTGCATCCGGAATCAGCAGACAAGACACTATTTAAAATTGGAACAGGAAGGGGCTTCTTTTGAAGAGCTGGAACAACTGACCCTGGGCGGTCTGCGGCGGGCGGTTGTCGATGGGGATATGGTCAACGGAAGCGTGATGGCAGGCCAGATTGCCGGACTGATCAAAGAGAGCCAAAGCTGTCAGGAAATCCTGGAAGGCATCTGCCATGACATGGAACAACGAATCCTGGAACAGGCAAGAAGTATTCGGAGGTAATTAAGATGAGAAAAATTGCATTTCTTTATCCCGGACAGGGAGCACAAAAAATTGGAATGGGCCAGGATTTTTATGAAAAAAGCCCACTGGCAAAAGAAATCTTTGATCAAAGCTGCGAGATCTTATCACAGGACATGAAACAGATCTGTTTTGAAGAAAACGAACTCCTTGACCGGACCGATTACACACAGGCAGCCATGGTTGTCACCTGTATGGCCATGACAAAAGAGATCGTATCACGGGGGATTCTCCCGGATATGACAGCCGGGCTAAGCCTTGGGGAATACTGTGCCATTACGGCGGCCGGAGGGATGTCCGTAGAAGATGCCATCCGGATGGTATGGCTCCGAGGCCAGTTGATGCACCATGCCGTCCCGGAGAAAACAGGAGGAATGGCGGCGGTTTTCGGACTTTCCGGAGAAAAAATCACGCAGTTGCTTGCACCGATGGACGGAGTATCCGTTGCCAATTATAATTGCCCGGGTCAGATAGTCATCACCGGAAAAAAAGAAGCCATAGAAAATGCTTCCACCGTCTTAAAAGAAGCCGGGGCAAGAAGGGTGATTCCGTTAAATGTCAGCGGCCCGTTCCATTCCCCTTATTTAAAAGAGGCAGGAGAAAAGCTCTATGAAGCGTTGCAAAAGATTGCTTTCAAAGAATTAAATATCCCTTATGTCGCCAATGTCAATGCAGAGATTGTGACAGAAATCAGCAAAACCAAAGAACTGTTAAAAGAACAGATTTCTTCCTCAGTTTTGTGGGAACAGAGCATGAGAGTGATGATTGCGGACGGTGTCGATACTTTCATCGAAATCGGTCCGGGAAAAACGTTAAGTAGTTTTATGAAAAAAATTGATAAAACAGTAAAGGTATTCCACATCGGAACCATAGATGAATTGGAAAAGGTACTGGAAACCATAGAAAATAAAGGAGAATAACATGTTAAAAGGAAAAACAGCCATTGTGACCGGTGCATCCGGTGGAATCGGAAGAGCCATCGCTTTGGCCCTGGCCAGGGAGGGCGCAGCAGTTGCCCTGCATTTTCATGGAAATAGAGAACGGGCACTCTCGCTCAAACGGGAAATCGAGGATAATGGAGGAACTGCTGAAGTTTTTTGTGCAGACGTCTCAGATTTCAATGCCTGTCGTATCTTTGTAAAAGAAGTCATACAGACCTTTCCAACGATTGATATTTTAGTCAACAATGCCGGTATCACCAAAGACGGACTTTTAATGGCCATGAGTGAGGATGATTTTGACACGGTGATCCAAACGAATTTAAAGGGATGTTTTCATATGACCCGGTTCGCCAGCCGGTATATGATGAAACAGCATTATGGGAAGATTATCAATATCAGCTCCGTTTCCGGTGTGGCAGGAAATGCCGGACAGGCCAATTACAGTGCTTCCAAAGCTGGCATCATTGGATTGACGAAGTCAACGGCAAAAGAACTTGCTTCAAGAAATATTACCTGTAATGCGATCGCTCCGGGATTTGTTGAGACAGAAATGACAGAAGGTCTTTCAGAGGAAGTAAAAGAAGCGGCAAAAAAACAGATACCTCTTGGACGTTTTGGGAAACCGGAGGAGATTGCACAGGCGGTCGTTTTTTTTGCCTGCGACCAGTCCTCCTATATTACGGGACAGGTACTTGTGGCAGACGGCGGGATGATCATGTAAAAAAGAAAGATCTCTTACTATCATGAGAAAGGATTTATTTATGAAAAGAAGAGTAGTCATTACCGGAATGGGAGCCGTCACTCCCATCGGAAATACCGTAAAGGAATTTTGGAACGGGATCAAAGAAGAAAAAATCGGGATCGGACCGATTACCCGGTTTGATCCTGAAGAATATAAGGTGAAGATTGCGGCAGAGGTCAAGGATTTCCATGCCAAGGAACGACTGGATCCTAGAGCCGCACGAAGAATGGATTTCTTTTCCCAGTATGCAGTGGCAGCGGCCAGAGAAGCTTTTTCCATGGCAGGACTGGATATGGAGCAGGAGGATCCTTACCGGGTCGGCGTTATGATTGGTTCCGGTATTGGCGGTCTTTCCAGTATCGAATCGGCACATGAAAAAATTATCAAAAACGGGCCCAAACGAGTCAGTCCGATGCTGATCCCATTGATGATTTCCAATATGGCAGCGGGAAATGTTGCGATTGACCTGGGATGCAAGGGTAAATGCACCGAAGTCGTCACTGCCTGTGCCACCGGCACGAATTCCATCGGTGATGCATTCCGTGCTATTGAATATGGTGATGCAGACGTCATGCTTGCGGGAGGGACGGAAAGCTGCATCACCCCGGTGGCAGTGGCGGGATTTACGAATCTGACTGCACTTTCCACGCAGAATAATCCTCATCTCGCTTCCCTCCCTTTTGATGAGAAGCGAAGCGGTTTTGTGATTGGCGAAGGAGCCGGAGTGGTCATTTTAGAAGAATTGGAACATGCCAAAAAAAGAAATGCGGTCATTTTCGCAGAATTAGCCGGATATGGCTCCACCTGCGATGCCTTCCACATCACTTCCCCGGCAGAAGATGGGAGCGGGGCAGCCAGGGCGATGCAGCTGGCCATGGAAGAAGCCGGGATCACACCAAAAGAAGTAGACTACATCAATGCCCATGGAACGGGGACGCATCACAATGACCTGTTTGAAACCAGGGCAGTGCATCTGGCCTTTCAGGAGGCAGCAGCGAGCGTCAAGATCAGCTCTACCAAATCCATGATCGGCCATCTTCTCGGAGCAGCCGGTGCGGTCGAATTGATTGTATGTGTGAAAACGATTAAAGAAGGCTATATCCATCCGACCGTAGGAACCACAAAACCAGGAGAAGGGTGTGATCTGGATTATGTACTTCACGGCCCGATTTGCCAGGAAGTCAATGCAGCGATGTCAAATTCCCTCGGATTTGGAGGACACAATGCTTCCCTCCTGATAAAAAAATATAAGGAGTAAAAGAAAAATGGATCATCAGCAGATTTTAGAATTAATCAAAGCAGTAGGAAAAGCAGGCTTGACCAATTTCGAATATAGCGAAGGCAATCTCCATATTTCCATGAGCGCAGGAATTTCAATGCACACAGGAGTTTCCGAAGGATACACCGGCAACCATACACCAGGACAGATACCAAATGAGATTGCAGAAGAAGAACCTGGCGAAAATATTGTCCGATCTCCTCTGGTGGGAACCTTTTATGCGGCATCTTCTGATGAAGCAGAACCATTTGTAAAAGTGGGCGATCTTGTAAAAAAGGGGCAGACACTTGCGATTGTGGAGGCCATGAAACTGATGAATGAAATTGAGAGTGAATACGATGGAATCGTAACAGAAATTTGTGTAACCAACGAAGATAGCGTCGAATACGGACAGCCCTTATTCCGTATTCAGACCAAAAACGGAAAGGCAGTGCGAAGCATATGAGAATGGGAATTAAAGAAATAGAACAGATCCTTCCCCACAGGCATCCCTTCCTGTTGGTCGATTATATTGAGGAACTGGAGCCGGGTGTCCGGGCCACCGGATATAAATGTGTCACTTTTCATGAAGACTTTTTTCAGGGACATTTTCCACAGGAGCCGGTTATGCCCGGAGTCCTTACGGTGGAGGCGTTAGCACAAGTTGGAGCCATCGCCATTCTTTCCCTGGACGAAAACAGGGGAAAAACTGCATATTTTGGCGGGATCCACCAATGCCGATTCAAAGGAAAAATTGTTCCGGGCGACAAAGTAAAACTTGAGACCAGCATCATAAAGAAAAAAGGCCCCATGGGCATAGGCGAAGCGATCGCATCGGTCGATGGAAAGATTGTCGTAAAAGCGGAACTGACCTTCGTGATCGCTTAAACAAGAAAAGAACTGAGGAAATAAAAATGATTCGGAAAATATTGATTGCAAACCGGGGAGAAATCGCGATACGGATTATCCGGGCATGCAGAGAAATGGGAATAGAAACCGTTGCAGTGTATTCCGAAGCAGACCGGGAAGCACTCCATGTGCAGCTTGCAGATGAGGCGGTCTGTATCGGCCCTGCCAATGCAAAAGACAGCTATCTGAATATGGAACAGATTATCAGCGCGACCATGATCACCGGAGCCGATGCCATCCATCCGGGATTTGGGTTTTTATCAGAAAACAGTCAGTTTGTCAAATTGTGTGAAGCCTGTCATATCACTTTCATTGGACCGGATTCCCAAACCATAGAAGTACTGGGAAATAAAGCCATGGCAAGGCAGATCATGCTGAATGCCAATGTGCCAGTTATCCCGGGATGCCAGAAAGCACTCACGGATGCCCAAGAAGCCCTGGATATCGCAAAGAAAATTGGTTTTCCTGTGATCATCAAGGCAGTTCTTGGCGGTGGTGGAAAGGGAATGCGGGTGGCTTCTGACGAAAAAGAATTTCAAAAGGCATTTCTGATGGCACAAAAAGAATCCGGACAGGCATTTGGAGACGAACGCATGTACCTGGAACATTTTGTAGAGAATCCCCGCCATATTGAAGTCCAGATTCTTGCCGATTCGTATGGAAATGTCATCCATCTTGGAGAAAGGGATTGCTCCATCCAAAGAAATCATCAAAAGATCATTGAGGAATCTCCCTGTATTGCGATAGAAGAGAGCTTAAGAGAGGAGATGGGCAGAGTTGCTGTCCTGGCAGCGAAAGCTTCCGGTTACAAAAATGCTGGAACAATCGAATTTTTATTAAAAGAAGATGGCACCTTTTACTTTATGGAAATGAACACCCGAATCCAAGTGGAACATCCGGTCACAGAGTGGGTAACCGGGATCGATCTTGTCAAAGCCCAGATCCGGATTGCTGATGGAGAAACATTAAAATGGAAGCAAGAGGATATCCAAATTTCAGGTCATGCCATCGAATGCCGGATCAATGCCGAAGATCCTTCCAAAAATTTCCGCCCCTGCCCGGGACAGATTACCGATCTGTATCTTCCTGGCGGTAAAGGGGTCCGCATTGACAGTGCCATTTACAGCGGATACGAGATTTCTCCTTATTATGATTCCATGATCGCCAAGCTCATTGTTTTTGCAGCGACGAGAAAAGAAGCCATTGCGAAAATGCATCGGGCCTTAGGGGAAATTATTATCGAAGGAATCCCGACGAACCGGGATTTCCTATATGAGATTATGGAGCGTTCCGACTATCAAAAGGGTGAGATCACGATCCAGTATCTGGAAAATGTAAAAAGAGAAATGGATCAGAAAAAGGAAGCGGGAGAGAATAAAGCATGAAGTTAAAAAATATTTTTAAAAAATCATCTCTGGCAAAGCCGGTGAAAAAAGAAAATAGCCAGAGCAAACCGGAAGTGCCAAAAGGTCTGATCAGACGCTGCGATCAATGTGGTAAAGCGATTGTTACCGAAGAATGCAGGAAAAATTTTTTCATCTGTCCCAAATGCGGCGGATATCTCCCTGTACCTGCCAGAGACCGCATTAATTTTCTCGTAGAGAATCATTCTTTTGAAGAATGGGATACCGGACTTTCTACAAAAAATCCCCTCCGGATGATCGGTTATCCTGATCGCATCAAAGCTTTACAGAAAAAAACCGGATTAGAGGAAGCAGTCCTGACTGGGAAAGGACACATTGATGGAAAAGAAGTGGTTCTCATGGTAATGGACCGCCGGTTTCTCATGGGCAGCATGGGGCAGGTAGTAGGAGAAAAAATTACCCGCGGCATAGAGCGCGCCACCAGAGAATGCCTTCCGATTATTTTTTTTACCTGTTCCGGTGGTGCCAGGATGCAGGAGGGAATGAGTTCCCTGATGCAGATGGCAAAAACTTCCGCTGCATTAAAAAGGCACAGCGGAGCAGGTCTTTTATCGATTACGGTCTTGACCGATCCGACAACAGGAGGAGTTACAGCCAGCTTTGCCATGCTGGGCGATATCATTCTTGCTGAACCCAAAGCCCTGATTGGCTTTGCCGGTCCCAGGGTCATTGAACAGACCATTCACAAAAAACTTCCCAAAGGATTTCAGCGTTCGGAATTTCTTTTACAACACGGTTTTGTAGACCGTCTGATTGAAAGAAAAGAAATGAAAAAAGTCCTCTCACTGCTTCTTTCCATCCATCTTACCACCGACACCCGGCATCTTATCCCGCCACAAAGAAAAACAACACCGATTTCTTACGCTGAAATACTGCCGGGAACCGAAAACCGGTGGAAAAAATCTCTTTCTCTGGAACAAAAAAGACGCTCTAAGGAGAAGACAGCCTGGGAGAGGGTGATGATTTCCAGAGAGAAAAAACGTCCGGACGGAACGGATTATATCCAGGGCCTTTTTGAACATTTTCTTGAGCTGCACGGTGACCGTCATTTCGGGGATGACCCGGCAATCTGCGGAGGCCTTGCCTTTTTCGGGGGAAAACCCGTCACAGTGATTGCCCAGGTTAAAGGAAAAAACACGAGAGAAAATATCAAAAGAAATTTCGGAATGCCTCAACCGGAAGGTTACCGGAAAGCGTTACGATTAATGAAAGAAGCCGAAAAATTCCATCGGCCAGTCATCTGTTTTGTGGATACACCGGGAGCTTTTTGCGGAATGGAGGCCGAAGAAAGAGGCCAGGGAGAAGCCATTTCCCGCAATCTTTATGAAATGTCGTCCCTGCAAACACCAATTCTTTCTATATTAATTGGGGAAGGAGGCAGTGGCGGAGCCCTGGCAATGGCTGTCTCGGATGAAGTCTGGATTTTGGAAAATGCAATCTATTCCATCCTTTCCCCAGAAGGATATGCTGCCATTTTATGGAAAGACAGCAAAAAAGCAGATCGTGCTGCCAAAGCAATGAAGCTGACTTCTTATGATTTGTACAAGGCAGGATTTGTTGAAAAAATCATACCGGAACCGGAATCCTATACACTGGAGTCCATCCTTCCTGTTTTTTCCTGTTTAAAAGAACAGATCCGTGATTTTTTAGAGAGAAGCAGAAAAATAAGCGAAGAGGAACGTATAGAAAAGAGATACCGGCGTTTTCGCCAAATGTGACATAAACCCCAGTGAACAAAAATAAAAAACACGAAAAAAGTGATTGATTCTTTTCATATTCCCTGTATATAATAAGAAGATAAGGGATTAGATAAGGTGTGAAATACAAGAATGAAGAATGTAAGAGAAACAATCAATACAATGTTAGTAAAAACATTTCATGAAATTTTGGAACTGGAAGAAAAAGCGATTATCACGGGAGAATTCTCTGATATCAGTAATAATGACATGCATATCATAGAGGCAATCGGCCTGGGAGAAGGCGCACGGATGAGTGTCGTTGCCAAACGGCTCAATATCACGGTCGGCGCACTCACCATTTCCATGAACAGCCTGGTAAATAAAGGGTATGTGGCAAGAAAAAGAAGCAGCACTGACAGAAGGGTGGTCAATGTTTTTCTTTTAGAAAAAGGAATTGCGGCATATAAGCATCATGAGAAATTCCATGAAAAAATGATCAATGCGATCATGGAAACCCTTACACCGGAAGAATTGGATGTCTGGGCGAAATCTTGTGAGCGGCTGACCTCTTTTTTGAAATCCTACCGCGAACTTCCGTAAACAAAACCTCTTCGTCTAATTTCGTTGAAATTTAACTGGAAATATGTTATGTTATGGAGAAGTTAGTAAAGAAAAGGAAGGAACTCATATGACGAGCAAACAAAGAGCATATTTAAAAAGCCTGGCTATGAATCTGGATCCTGTTTCCCATATCGGAAAGGCATCCCTCACCCCGGAGATTGTCCAGTCAGTGCGCGAGGCGATTGATAAAAGAGAATTGGTAAAAGTAGCAATTTTAAAAAACTGTTTTGATGATCCTAAAGAAATTGCAGCAGTACTGGCTGAGAGGACGCATTCTGAGGTGGTACAGGTGATTGGGAAGAAGATTGTCCTCTTTAAACCGGCCAAAGAAAACAGTAAGATCACTTTACCATAAGCTGACAGGATAGATTAAAGGACCAGATTATGAGGAAGTGTAAAAAAATAGGTATTATGGGTGGAACATTCAACCCGATACATTATGGACATTTGCTTTTGGCAGAGACAGCATTTCACCAGTTCCATCTGGATAAAATACTGATCATGCCGACAAAGAATCCCTATTACAAAAAAATATCCCATTCGGTAACCGAAGAAGACCGGGTAAATATGGTACAGCTGGCTATTGCAGATAACGCACATTTCCATCTGTCAACAGAAGAACTGGACAGGGAAGGAGCGACATATACCGTAGAGACTTTAACACATCTTACGGAAAAGAACCCTGATTGTGCCTATTATTTTATTATGGGAGCGGATTCCCTTTATCATATTGAATCCTGGAGAAATCCAGACAAGCTTTTAAAAATGGCTACCATCCTGGTTGCCGGGCGTGCAGGGACAGGTAGTTCCTTAAACAGTCAGATTGAATATATTGAAGATAAGTATGATGCGAATATTTTTCGACTATGTTCTCCTATTTTAGAAATTTCATCGAATGATATCCGCAGAAGGGTTGGCGTGGGAGAAAGTATTCGTTATCTGCTTCCGGATCCGGTAAGTGACTATATTTACAGCCACAATCTTTATTTCCAAACCGAAGAGATCAGTGATGAAAAGGAAGTGCAGATATGATACCTTTAGAAGAAATAAAAAAAGATTTAAAAAAACATCTCTCCCCCAAGAGATATGAACACACTCTTGGAGTAGAATACACGGCTTCCTGTCTTGCCATGAAATATGGTGCTGATTTGGAAAAAGCCCGTCTTGCCGGACTTCTCCATGACTGTGCAAAATATCTGTCATCCGAAGATCAATTAAAAACATGCCAGAAATATCATATTCCAGTTTCTGATTATGAAAGAAAAAATCCGGCATTACTCCATGCCAAGCTGGGAGCCTGTTTTGCTGCTGAAAAATACGGTGTCCATGACCCGGAGATTTTATCGGCAATAACCTGGCATACCACTGGCTGTCCGGCAATGTCTCTTTTAGATCAGATTATTTTTATTGCAGATTATATGGAACCAAACCGGGATCAGGCAGAAGACCTGGAACAGGTGCGAGCTCTTGCCTTCGAAGATATTAGCGCATGCCTGCTCCTTATTTTAAAAGATACGATTACCTATTTAGGGAACAAACAATGTGTGATCGACCCTATGACCAGAAAAACTTTTGAATATTTTGAAGGGAGATAAGAAAGAATCAATGGAAGAATCAAAGAAGATTGCTCTTTGTGCGGTTGAGGCACTGGAGGACAAAAAAGCAGAGGACATAACAATCCTTGATATCAGTACCGTTTCTGTTTTAGCAGACTATTTTATTATTGCAAATGGGAACAACCGAAATCAGGTACAGGCCATGGCGGATAATGTAGAGGAAGCTCTTGGAAAAGAAGGACATCATCCAAAACAGGTCGAGGGATATCAGACAGCTAATTGGATCCTTATGGATTACAAAGATATTATTGTCCATGTTTTCAGTAAGGAAGATCGGGCATTTTATGATCTGGAACGAATCTGGAGAGACGGAAAACAGATTACAAAAGAAGCACTTTAACTCAGCCGGAGAAATCCCCATCCTCTAAGATTTCGCACAGATGGGGGTTATGGATAACCAGACTCAGTCAGGGATACGCTCCGGCTGAGTGAAACGCTCCGCATATTTATATATATCCGTATCAAAAAGTCTATATATCGATTCCATACAGGCAGTGTCACCCGAAAACAGGAAAAGGCTGCCTTACTTCATACAACGGTAAAGCCCGATCACTCTCCCAACAATAGAAAATGAGGCGTTTGGCGGAATAATAATCGGATCCATCGTATCATTTTCTGGCTGCAGGCGAATACAATTCTCTTCTTTATAAAATCTTTTGACGGTAACGGAATCATCTACCAGGGCGACAACAATATCTCCATCAGCAGCAGTCGATTTCTCTTCTACAATAATATAGTCTTCATCAAAGATGCCGGCATTTACCATGCTTTCGCCTTTCACTTTCAACATGAACGTCTGTTTGTTATATACAAATTCCGGCATAATCGGGAAATAGCCCTGAATGTTCTCAATGGCAAGAATCGGTTCACCGGCTGTCACTGTTCCGATAATCGGTACATTTACCAGTTCCCTGCGGGTAAGGTTAAAATTGTCATCAATGATTTCAATTGCTCTCGGTTTGGAAGGATCTCTGCGGATATATCCATTCTTTTCCAAAGTTTCCAAATGAGAATGCACGGAAGAAGTAGATCTTAAATGCACTGCTTCACAGATCTCCCTTACTGCCGGCGGATAACCACGGCTTAGAATGGAGTCTTTTATAAATTCAAGTATCTCTTTTTGTTTTGCACTTATTTTACCATAACTCATAGCATGCCCCTTCCTTTGAACGTATGTTTTTAATTATTCTATCACAATCTTTTTCAGAAAACAAGTGTTTTCGAAAATATTTTCGAAAAATGCATTTTCCCTATTGACACACGAAAAAATGTTCACTATAATACTAAACAAACGTACGCGAAATATATGTTCGGAACATATGTATCTTTAGAAACGGTTGTCTGTCATTCACAAAAAAGAGAGTGGGGTAGGATATGGTTGCTAATTTCAAAAGGGAAACTGTGGGAATCTTTCATCAATATGATCAAATTTCCAGAAAGAAAGAAAAGATATCCCAAAGAAAAAAGATGCATACGAAAAAAGGTCATACGAAAAAAAGAAAACGGTCAATCATCAGCATATTACTTATCGTTTTCTTGTGTCTTTGCTTATTTGCAATGTTCGACGGGAGCTCAGTAGTGAAAGCGGATGAGCCACCCACTGATATAAAATATAAGATAATAAAGGTAGGGTATAACGACAGTCTCTGGTCGATTGCAAAAGAAAATATGCCTTTCGGATATTTGGATATTTACGAGTACATCTATGAGATAAAAAAGTGTAACGGACTTCATTCAGACCAGATCACTTCTGGCTGTTATCTGATGATTCCTTACGATCAGGAACCCATTTCTTCAGAAAAATGAGCTTCATCCTCTTCCAGTAAGAAGACTCCGCCTCTAAGGAAGAGGATGTCACGACTTTTCACCGGGTTTTTCTCTTAACTGTACTTTTCCGGCAGCCATTCTTCTGCGATGTTCTTCCATGGCAGCATAATGTTTTCGGGTCGTGTTGACATCCCGGTGTCCCAATACATCCGCTACCAGATAGATGTCGCCTGTTTCCTGATAAAGCTGTGTTCCGTAAGTGCTGCGGAGTTTATGAGGCGTGATTTTTTTCAGAGGTGTGACGGGACGGGAATATTTTTTCACAAGATTTTCCACGGCCCGGACACTGATTCGGCTTTTTTGCATAGAAAGGAAGAAGGCATTTTCTGAACCTTCCTTCGGAAGGATCTGTTTTCTTTCTTCCAGATAGGAGAGAAGTGCTTCCCGAACTTCTTCTCCAAAATATAAGATCACTTCCGAGCCTCCCTTTCGGTGGATTTTCATGCCATTGATGTCAAAATCCAGATCCGGAAGGTCAAGGCCGACACATTCGGAAACCCGGATACCCGTGCCGAGCAGTAATGTCAGAATGGCAAGATCACGTGTTTTTGTTTTATTATGGTATTTTTTTTGTGATTTTGTCAGGGTATCTCCCTGCTCGACCGAATCCAGGAGTTTTGCAATTTCATCTGCCTCCAGCCGTATGATTGCCTGCTCGTGCCGCTTCGGGAGATTCAAAAGACTGGCTGTATTATTTTCTATGCTTTGCTTGCGGTAAAAAAATTTATAAAAAGTACGGATACTGGCAGTTTTTCGCATACGTCCCTTTTCTTCATTGGTATGAATTTTGTTTTCAGAATCTTCGTAAAGCTTCAGATAGTCCAGATATTCTTCCAGTTGGGTTAAGGTAATCTTATCCAGAACAGAAACTGGCCATTCTTTTAAAGGTGCTTTTTCTAACTCTGGATATCTTTCCTGTAAAAAGTGAAAAAAAATCCGCAGGTCATAACCGTAAGCAATGCGGGTACGAGAGGAGGTTGTCGGTTCGATCCCACGAAAAAATTCTTTACAAAAAGCGGGAAGATCCTCACAAAGTCTCCTCAGACGGGTTTCATTTTCTATATTAATCTGCTCATTATAATTTGAGTACTGCAAATGATCGCCTCCCTGGTTTTTATTTTTATAAGATTGTCTTATATTAACATGGTGCTTTTTTGATATCAATGAAAATTTATATAATTCTGCCTGATCAAGGCAGTAGATTGGAGATTTTTATGAAGAAACTATTGCAAAACATCATTATCGTACTGGCCCTTACGGTTGTTATTTTATGTTCTTATGCATACCTTCTGCAATAAAAGGCTCTCTTTTGAGTGCCTTATTCAGAGCTTCCACATCTTCCACTTTTGTTGCCCAACTTGTGGCAAACCGGATGATCGTATGAGTGTCATCATACCTTTCCCAAAAACCGAATTCCACTTTTTTTGCCAACTGCTTCATCTCGTTATTTTCAATGACGCAGAAAACCTGATTGGTTGGGGAATCAAAGCACAACGCATAACCCTTTTGGGCAAGCACCTGTCTGATTCGGTTCGCAGCCTGAATTGCCGGTATTCCGATTTTTTCGTACAAATGGTCTGTAAATAATTCATCAAATTGGATTCCGAGCAACCAACCCTTGGCGAGTAGTGCTCCATGCTGTTTGATAATCGTGAAAAAATGCGGAATTGTTCTCTCATTCGGAACGACTACGGCTTCGCCAAACAAACACCCACACTTTGTTCCGCCGATATAGAACACATCGCATAATGCAGCAAGGTCTGCCAATGTAAGATCATTTTGGGGACAAGCCAGCGCATAAGCCAGACGCGCCCCATCTAGATACAGAGGGATTTGATGCGCCCGACACAAAGAACTGATTTCCGTCAATTCTTTCCGTGAATACAACGTTCCATATTCCGTCGGATGTGAGAGGTAGACCATTCCGGGCATGACCATGTGGTCGTGGTTCGCATCATTTTGATACGCATTCAAAAGCTCTTCGATTTGATTGGCACTGATTTTTCCGTTATGCTGCGGCAATGTCAGCACCTTATGTCCACCAAACTCGATTGCGCCGGCTTCGTGAAGACTGATGTGTCCAGTATCTGCAGCAATCACACCTTGATAACTTTTTAGCATAGCATCAATTACTGTGGCATTTGTCTGTGTTCCGCCAACCAGGAAGAACACTTCTGCATCCGGAACACTGCAGGCTTCACGGATTTTTGCTTTGGCTGATTTGGAGAAGCTGTCTAACCCGTATCCCGGTGTTTTTAAGAAATTTGTTTCCGTAAGGCGTTGAAGAATCTGTGGGTGCGCACCCTCCATATAATCACATGAAAAAGATAAGACATTACTCATAACATGTTTCCTTCCTATTTGTTTATAATTGACAGGTTGTTGTTTCCATTATAAAATACATTTATCTATAACGCAAACAGCAGAATGTTATTGTTGTCTTAATGCTGTCGCAAAGGTTCCGTTCTCGCCACCTCAGTTTGTAGAACTGGTGAGTAGCGAATATCGAATATAATGAAGAAATATCGTTTTAATAATGATGGGAGGTGGCTTCATGGCAAATATTATTGCAGTTGTATGGGATTTTGACAAAACTTTAGTGAATGGATATATGGAAGATCCTATCTTTAAACATTATCAAATAGATCCGGATCAATTTTGGGAGGAAGTGCGAAATCTCCCTGAAAAATACCAAAAAGAACAGAATGTACGGGTGAATCCGGATACCATTTATCTAAATCATCTGATTCATTATGTAAAACAGGGCTATTTCAAAGGAATGAATAATGCTACCCTATATGAATTTGGAAAGGAACTTCTTTTTTATGATGGAGTTCCGGAGATTTTTGAACATACAAGAAAGCTGATCGAAGAGGATCCTATATATCAGGAGTATGATATTAAAGTAGAGCATTATATTGTAAGTACCGGGTTAAGCCAGGTAATCAAAGGTTCTGCTGTTGCCCCTTATGTCAATGGCATTTGGGGATGTGAACTGATTGAAGAAGAAGATGGAGAGGGAAACCGGATTCTCAGTGAAATCGGTTATACGATCGATAACACCAGTAAAACAAGAGCGTTGTTTGAAATAAATAAAGGAGTCAACCGTCATGAAGGAGTCGAAGTGAACACCAAGATTCCGGAAGAATTGAGAAGAGTTCCTTTTATCAATATGATTTACGTAGCAGATGGTCCAAGCGATATTCCTGCATTTTCCCTTATGAATAAAAACAAGGGAGCTACCTTTGCAATTTATCCTAAAGGAAATATGGAGGCAATGCAGCAAGTAGAACAGATGCGGGTCGATGGAAGGATTCATATGTATGCGGAAGCAGATTATACGGAAGGGACTACGGCATATATGTGGATTTGTAATAAAATAAAAGAATATGCTGAAAGAATTCGTCAAAAAGAACGAGAAAAGATTTCTCGGTACGCACAGGTGGGAACGCCAAAACACCTTACTTGAGAACAAATCAGGTTAAACTATGCGTTAAAGTTGAATTTTGCGAATAGTTTAACCTGTGTCCCACTTGCTTATTCACTACTTTTCTTTTCCTCTTTCATCATACTGATGATTAAAAATTTAAAAATCCTCATAAATAATTTTCCCTTGATTTAACACAAATTTTTGTTGGAGGTCTTTATCCCAAATGACAATGCTTGCGTAATATCCTTCTTTTATTTTCCCATAGATATCATCAATACCCAGAATCATTGCGGGATTGATGATAGAGGCACATAAGGCCGCTTCCAATGACACACCGGCACTGTTTACTGCAAATCTTACACAGTCCGGTAATGTAGTCACGGAACCTGCGATCGATCCGTCACTGACAAGTGTAGCTTTCTTCCCATTTACATTGACATCCAGCCCTCCTAATGTGTACTTGCCATCTTGCATACCAGTGGCACGCATGCTGTCGCTGATCATCACGATCCGCTCTTTACCAAGGATTTTAAAAGTAAGATTGATCATCGCAGGATGCACATGGACTCCGTCACAGATCAGCTCTGCAGTGACATGTTCCGTATCATAAGTGGCCCCTACAATTCCCGGATTACGGTGATGTAATCCGGTCATCGCATTATATAAATGAACGACATGACATACTCCGGCACGATACATTTGCTTTGCAGTTTCATAATCCGCACTGGAATGGGCAATAGCAAAATGGATTTTCTCCTTCATCTCTTTTATATCCTCAGACAAAGACTCTATATCATGCTCTTCCGGTGCAATCCCTACTATTTTCACAAGACCGGATGAAACTTTATAAAAATTTTTTACAATATTCTTATCCCATGGAATCATATATCTCTCATCTTGTGCTCCCTTTTTCTTGGGACTGACAAAAGGCCCTTCCATTTGAATTCCTACCAGCTGCGCACATTTTGGCAATTCACCTTTGACTTCTCTCTCTTGAAAACGCGCTGCATTTTGTAGAATTTTTTCCAGCTCATTAACCGGTAATGTCATAGTAGCCGGACAGATCGCAGTCACACCCTGCTGTGCCTCATAGGAAGCAATCTGTTCGAAAGCTTTCTGTGTGCCATCGCAGAAATCATAATTGATACACCCATGAAAATGCATATCAATCATCCCCGGAAAACAATATCCATCATGCCCATCTATGATCTTAATCTTTCTGTTTTCTACCATTTTTCTGTTTGTTTCCATAGATGAACAAGAATGATCCGCCATATTTACATAATCTACCTGACCAATCTTCTTCCCACAAACCAGAATGCTTCCTTTTTTAAACGTTCCGTTTTCACTAAAAATATTTACATTTTTTATCAGTATTTTTTCTGGATAATTTTTCATAAATGAAATCCTTTTATCTCGGATTTTAATCATCGTAATGATTGAATCTACCAAAGAATCCTGGATTACTGTGTCCCTGCTTATGACCTTTATCATCATAATGATTTACACCACCAAAGAATCCAGGACGGCTCTCGCCTACTTTATGACCGCTATTATCATAATGATTCATGCCTCCGAAAAAAGACGGAGAACTACGTCCAATCTTCTTACCATTCGCATCATAATCATTCATAGCACCAAAGAATCCAGGACGGCTCTCGCCTACTTTCTTTCCGTTTGCATCGTAATGATTGATTGATCCAAATAATCCGCGTCTGCTATATCCCTTTTTACTCATAACATCATCCTCCTGACTTTCTTGCTCTTGTTTAATATTTTCGATTTACATACCAGCCTGCGATGTAAAGTTTTAAATCTTACATTCCTGCCTGCTATGCGAATAATCCAGTTAAAATCAGCATTTTCCGCTATGCGGATCATTCAATTTTATATTACTTTAACTTTAGAAGTATAGTATCAATATTTTTTCTTAAAATCAATAATAATACTTCATCTTTAGAAATTTTTGAGGATCAGAATGATTATTTATTGGGATAAAAAAACGAACAGTCGAGTATCTTCTTGGTCTGACGGACACCCCAGTAAAATAATTTAATTGTATTACCACCCATTCTATGTTAAACTATGGATAGATACTTCTGAACAACATACACTATTTATTAATCGGAAGAATTGTAATCCAATGTTGCTTATTCATATGATACCCCGGTAAAAATCCATATGTTTGAATAATCATCCCAACCAGATCTGGATTACATTTCACATCCAGGATATCAATTTTTCCATCTTCTTCTAATCCCAGTGTTTTCTTTTCCACTGCCATAATTATAGCATACCATTTTCCACTTTTATATCGAAGTACCGCAGAATCAGGATCTTTATTCCTTTGCCTGTTCTCCTGAAATAGCAGCTCTTTACTTTAAATACACTTTGGATCACATACATGACTGCAGAGATCCGAACAATGCAAATAAGGCATTTCATCTGATTCAGGCATTTTCCCCGGTGAAGTTTCCTATGATGAAGCCCATCAGATTGGAAAAGAATTTTCAGATCGCTTATTGGATGGAAAATACTCCTATGTTCTGACAATACACATTGATAAAAGTCATGTACATAACCATTTGATTTTCTGTTCTGCAGATAATAATACTTTTTCTCGCTACTATGACTGCAAAAAGAGCTACTGGAAAATACGAAATCTCAGCGATACTTTATAAAAGGCTTCTTTCTGGAAATGCTCAATCCTCTCCTGCCGTTCTGCAAGTATGGCAAGTGTTGGAGGAAAGCCTTCCCGAATAGCGGTATCTTCCAGGAACTTCGGATCAAAAAGTGAGAATTCTTCCTTATCCGGTGCAGCAACATAGTTCACGGCTCCCGTAATTGCCTTTGCACGATCCAGATCAGATCCACGCATGAAGGAGTCATAATCATAGCCATAGAGAAGAGATCTGCAGACTTCCAGCTTTTCCTAGCATTTCTCAGGGCTCCTTTCTTTATCGTTTGTACGGCACTTCTACACGGAGTGAATGGTGTCGATCGGTTTCAATTGTTTTGTAATCACATTCAATTACCCACCGTATGTTTGTGTGGTTGAATAGTCGTGTCATTGCCATACCTCCGTGGTGGTATAAATGAGAATATAAATCTTTGTTTGGCATGATTGATATAATGAGAAAATTCGAAGGAGAACATATTTTACGAAAAAAGGATGCGCTTCAAATCGAAACGCATCCTTGATTTTTATATAACTATAGAAATTCATATGGTCAGTTTTCCCAAACAGTCTTAATTGTCTTTCTTCCTACTAACCACCACAGCGCCTGCTGCCACGCCGCAGCCTGCAATCAGCATCACCATCCACCAAATGATCATGTTATTTTCATCGCCTGTTTTTACGACATCCTTTGAATTTGCC
>CAVFXN010000042.1:0-84873 GCA_963626755.1 Bacteroidaceae bacterium | reverse complement strand
AACAAGGTTTTAAAGTGATTTAAACAATAAAAAACAGGTAGTTTTTGACACTACCCGAAGAGGAAAAGAGGAAAAAATGATGGAAAAACAAAAAAAGGGACGGTATCATAATGATTACAGTCCCAGATACCAGGAAGCTTTTGATATTTATGAAAAAGCCCGCCAGCATGTAAAAAAACAAAAGAGGAAAGAAAAAAACAAGATTAATCGCTCTTCCGGTTGTTGAATAAAAACATGGCAAGAGATGCGGCAATGATAATACCGTATCCGACAAAACTCCAATGGTCCGGTATCTGATCAAGGAAAAGAAAACCGAGCATGGTAGAGAAAATGATCTGTGAGTAATCATAGATGGAAATCTCTCCGGCGGGGGCACAGGTATAAGCAGCCGTGATCGTGAATTGTCCGCCGCTGGCAAATAATCCGGCAAGCAACAGGCAGCCAAATTGCCCGAGGGTCATTGGGTGGAAATGAAACAGCAGGTAAGGTAAGGTAACCAGGCATGAAAATGCCGAGAAAAACAGGACGATCAGCGGTCCCTTCACTCCGTTCGTACCGAGGATCCTTACATAAGTGTAGGCGGCACCGGCTGTCAGTCCGCCCAGAAAACCGATCAGGGCAGGAAAACTGCTGACGGAGGCAAATCCCGGTTTGATAATAAAAAGACTCCCGATAAAAGCGGTGATGACACAAAGTGCCGGGAAAGGACGTATTTTTTCATTTAAAAGAATAAAAGAAAAAAGGATCGCAAAAAACGGGGACAGTTTATTTAATATGGAAGCGTCTGCCAGCATCAGATGGTCCACCGCATAGAAATTACATAGAATTCCCAGGGTACCGCAAATGGAGCGCATCAGCAGATATTTCCATTGCCCTTTGGGCAGGGTGAAGGGAATTTTTGCCCGTCTTAAAGCGATCAGGGCAAAAAAGACAGCAACAAAATTTCGAAAAAAGCTTTTTTCAATCGATGGGAGATCGCCGGATAAGCGCACCATCATATTCATAAGTGCAAAGAAAAAAGCAGAAACGATAATGAAAAAAATTCCTTTATTTTTTTGATTCATAAATAAAATCCTTTCGTTTGTGATAGGCGGAAACACACTTCCTTTAGGTGGTGGGTAGTTGACAACAATACTTCTCATAAATAAGTCTGTAACTTATTATAATCTTTTTCCAAAAGATTGCAAGATGGAAGAGGATTGGAAAATCAGAATGACAAATGGGAAAATAAAAGAAAACAGGAGATATAATTAGAAAAAAAGAGTATTTTAACTTTAAATAGAAATAAATAGAAATATAAGAAAAAACACAGGACTTTATGACTTGCATTTATAAAGGAAAAAACATATTATAGGTATTAGTGATTAGCACTCAGATTAAATGAGTGCTAACAAAAAAGAAAAAAACAAATTATAAAGTAGATTAGATTAGGAGGCATTTACATTATGAAGTTAGTACCGTTAGGAGACAGAGTCGTATTGAAACAGCTTGAGGCAGAAACTCAGACTAAAACAGGTATTATCCTTACAAGTTCCGCACAGGAAAAACCGCAGGAAGCAGAAGTAGTTGCGGTAGGTCCTGGAACCGATGATGTAAAAATGGAAGTAAACGTTGGTCAGAAAGTCATTTATTCCAAATATGCGGGAACCAATGTAAAATTAGAAGACGAAGAGTACATCATTGTAAAACAGGGCGATATTCTCGCAGTGGTAGAATAGTAGAATAATTAATATAGTGATATATCAGGAGGAAATCATATTATGGCAAAAGAAATTAAATATGGCGTAGATGCCAGAAAAGCATTAGAATCCGGAGTAAATCAGTTAGCAGATACCGTAAGAGTAACACTGGGACCAAAAGGTCGTAATGTTGTTTTGGATAAAAGCTATGGTGCTCCTTTAATTACAAACGACGGTGTGACCATCGCAAAAGATATCGAATTAAAAGATCCATTTGAAAATATGGGCGCACAGATCGTTAAAGAAGTTGCAACCAAGACGAATGATGTTGCCGGTGACGGAACTACGACTGCTACCGTATTAGCACAGGCTATGATCAATGCAGGAATGAAAAACCTGGCAGCTGGTGCCAACCCAATCATTTTAAGAAAAGGAATGAAAAAAGCAACGGTTGCAGCAGTAGATGCCATCGGTAAGATGAGCGAACAGGTTGGCGGAAAAGAACAGATTGCAAAGGTAGCTTCCATTTCCGCTTCTGACGAGGAAGTAGGACAGTTAGTAGCAGACGCTATGGAAAAAGTTTCCCAGGACGGTGTCATTACAATCGAAGAATCGAAGACAATGAGAACAGAGCTTGACCTGGTAGAAGGTATGCAGTTTGACCGTGGATACATTTCCGCATATATGGCAACCGATATGGAAAAGATGGTTGCAGAATTAGATGATCCATATATTTTAATTACAGATAAGAAGATTTCTAACATTCAGGAACTTCTTCCATTATTAGAGCAGATCGTACAAAATGGTGCCAAATTGCTGATCATCGCTGAAGATATTGAAGGCGAGGCATTGACAACATTAATCGTAAATAAATTAAGAGGAACCTTCTCTGTTGTCGGCGTAAAAGCTCCAGGTTATGGTGACAGAAGAAAAGCAATGCTGGAAGATATCGCAATCTTAACCGGTGGTACAGTGATTTCTGAAGAAGTAGGCATTGATCTGAAGGATGCTACTATGGATATGCTTGGACGTGCGAAATCAGTCAAAGTAGAAAAAGAAAATACTGTTATCGTTGACGGTGCAGGCGATAAAAACGCAATCAAAGCGAGACTTACCCAGATTAAGACACAGATCGAAGAGACAACTTCTGATTTTGACAGAGAAAAATTACAGGAAAGACTTGCTAAATTGTCCGGCGGTGTAGCAGTGATTCGTGTTGGTGCAGCTACCGAAACCGAAATGAAGGAAGCAAAACTTCGTCTGGAAGATGCGCTTGCAGCGACAAGGGCAGCTGTAGAAGAAGGTATCATCTCCGGTGGTGGATCCGCATACATCCATGCAGCAAAAGAAGTGAAGAAACTTGCAGCAGAGCTGACAGGCGATGAGAAGACAGGAGCAGAGATTGTACTGAAAGCACTGGAAGCTCCTCTGTTCCATATCGCTGCCAATGCAGGTCTGGAAGGATCCGTTATCATCAATAAAGTCAGCGAAAGTGAAGTTGGTGTAGGATTTGATGTATTAACAGAAAGCTATGTAAATATGGTAGAATCTGGAATTATTGATCCGGCGAAAGTAACCAGAAGTGCATTACAGAATGCGACAAGTGTTGCTTCTACCCTGTTAACTACAGAGTCTGTTGTTGCGGACATTAAAGAAGAAAGCTCAGCACCTGCAATGCCAGCAGGCGGCGGAATGGGCATGATGTAAGAGTTTGTAAAACCCGGGCATGATGCACAGAGAAATTGCAAAAGAATTTTAATCAATAAATTTTCTCATCTGAGAACAGAAAAGACCATAGGCGGAAAAATTTTCTTGTCTGTGGTCTTTTCTGCAAAATGAGCTGGGAGGCGAGAGGATGATAATAAAGCAGGTAACAGTTACAGTAGAAAATAAAGAAGGCAAATTAAAAGAAGTGATGGATATTTTGGGAAAAGAAAATATCAATGTGGAAGCACTCAGTATGGCAGATACTGTTTTGAGACTGATCGTAGCCGACCCGGAAGGAACGAAAGAATTATTACAAGAACATAAATATGAGGTGGAGCTTACCGATGTACTGCGGGTGAAAGTTCCTTCAAAACCAGGAGTACTGGGGAATATGCTGGTATCGATCGCGGCAGAAAAGATTAATTTGGAGTACATGTATGCCTTTGCAACCGGAAGCGGGGATGAGATGATCATCTATCCGTCCGATATCAAAAGAGCAGATGAGTTGCTATCTGAGGTGGAGCAATCATGACACGGGAACAGTTTTTTGCAGAGTTGGAAGAATGTCTGCAAGGAGCAGTCTCTGCATATGAACTGTCCGATTCCCTTTCCTACTACCGCCAGTATATCGATGAGGAAATGAGAAAAGGAAAGAGTGAAGAGGAGATTTTCGCCGGGCTTGGCAGTCCGAGGCTGATTGCCCGATCGATCATAGATGCCCGTGGACTGGAAGGAAATGCTGCACAGGAAGATCCTGGAAAGGAAGAGGATGGAGCGAACTGGAATGGCAACCATTTTGGAACCGATGAAAAGGATGACATGTATGCTCCAAAATCGGACAGGAAAAAATTTCTTCAGGATGCTGCAAAAAGTGTGCTTCGTATTGTAGTAACGATTGCCGTATTACTGCTGATATTTTTCCTTATGCAGTTTTTGCTGCCCGTCGCTTTGCTCATACTTGCAGTATTTTTTGTGATAAGATGGATTCGCGGGTAAGATAACGTGAGCAGAAAGGACTGGTATAGATGACACGGGAACAATTACGCAAAAAAGTTTCAGAAAGAAAAACAATGATCCGGGAATGGTATCATCAGTTTCACCGGATTCCGGAACTGGGGATGGAAGAAAAGGAGACAACGCAGCAAATCTGTAAGCATTTAGAAGAAATGGGAATTATTCCAATACGTCTCGACCCAACCGGGGTAACCGCCTATATCGGGCCGCAAAATGCATATACGATTGGGCTTCGGGCAGATATCGACGGTCTGTTCGTAACAGAGGAAACCGGTTTGCCTTTCCAGTCACAGCATCCCGGAAAGATGCATGCCTGTGGGCATGACGGTCACATTGCCGGACTGTTGGGGGCGGCATCGATTTTAAAAGAACTGGAAGAAGAATTGACAGTGAGGGTCAAGCTGATTTTTCAGCCTTCCGAAGAAAATGTCCAGGGGGCGAGGAGCCTGCTTTCCCAGGGAATTTTAAATGGAGTGGATGAAATCTTTGGTCTGCATTTATTTTCTGATATTGAAACTGGCTGCATTTCGATAGAACCGGGACCGAGAATGGCACAGACCGACCGTTTTGCTGTCCGCTTGACCGGCAAAGGAGGACATGCTGGAAAACCACATCAATGCATTGATGCGACAGTTATGGCAGCGGAACTGATCCTCAGCCTGCAAACCATCGTGGCACGGGAAATTGATCCGTTACAGGGAGCGGTGATTACCGTGGGTTCTCTTCGTTCCGGAACACAGTATAATGTGATCTCCCAGGAAGCATGTCTGGAAGGGACCTGCCGCAGTTATACGAAAGAGGTGGCAGACCGTCTGCATGAATCCATCTGTCGGAAAGCGAATGCGATTGCAGAAGCTTACGGGGGAAATGCAGAGATTTCCTATGAACAGGAGTCCCATCCTCCGGTATATAATGATCCGGTTCTCACTGACCGTATTGCAAAGGAGGCAGAACAGCTTTTAGAAGACAGGAAGCTGATTCATACCAACGCTTTAATGCTCGGGGAAGATTTTTCCTGGTATCAGAAGCAAATCCCAGGAGTCTTCGCTTTTGTGGGATGTAAAAAATCAGAAGGGAAATCGTATCTGAACCATCATCCAAAATTTGAAATTAATGAAGAAGCATTATCCGATGGGGTTTTTTTACATCTGGCAGCAGTTTTCTCTGCAATGCATCAGAAAAAAGAATTGACATAGGGTCAGTCTTGTAGTATAATACTTTTTGTTAGAGACGTGGGATCTTAGCTCAGCTGGGAGAGCATCTGCCTTACAAGCAGAGGGTCACAGGTTCGAGCCCTGTAGGTCCCACTCCTTTTCTGTCATCATACTTTTGGTGTGACAGGGAAGATATAGGATGTGGCGGGATAGCTCAGTTGGCTAGAGCACACGGTTCATACCCGTGGTGTCGCTGGTTCAAATCCAGTTCCCGCTACTTTTTTATTTCACAGGAGATTATATCTGCCTCTTTAAAACGCAGTGGAAGCTGGTTTTAGAGAGGCTTTTATTGTATCACAGGGAGCATCTTCTCTGGACTTTACCATAGTTTTGTAGTAGAGTTTAAGAAAGAAAAGAAAGGAGAAACTGTTTGGTGATTCCAGGCAGTAAATGAAAATGAGAATAGGAAATGGCTATGACGTGCATCGTCTTGTAGAAAATAGGGACTTGATCCTTGGTGGGGTAAATATCCCTTATGAAAAAGGACTTCTCGGACATTCGGACGCAGATGTCCTGCTTCATGCAGTGATGGATGCCCTTCTCGGAGCGGCGGCCCTGGGAGATATCGGACAGCATTTTCCAGATACGGATCCGGCTTATGAAGGGGCAGACAGTGGGATGCTGTTACAAAAAGTCGGACAGCTTCTTCAGGAAAAGGCATATTTTATTGAAAATATTGATGCGACGATTATTGCCCAGCGGCCGAAACTGGCTCCTTATCTTCCGGAAATGAAAAAAAATATTGCCAGGATCCTTGGAATACAGGAAGGGCAGGTCAATATAAAGGCGACAACAGAAGAAGGGCTGGGATTTACCGGGGAAGGCCTTGGAATGGCAGCTTCTGCGGTCTGTCTTCTTTCAGAAATACAAAATTATGTCGGGGCGGATGTCATGCTGGAGGAAAAAAATTGTGCCACATGCAGAGGCTGCACTGGATTGGGAGGCCTTACGGAATGATCTTTTGGGATGACGGGACACGCAGGCAGGAAATTTATGATATCTGGCAGAGGAATTTCCATGATCCGTCTGCCTATGCGGGTTTTTATTTTCGGGAAGTGTATGGAAAAAACGAAGTTCTTTTATGCAAAGAAGATTGCGATAACGAGGAGATGGAAGGGGAACTTCTAAAAGGAATGCTGCATTTAAATCCTTATCTCCTTAGGATCAAAGGGCATTCCATCCCGGCAAAATATATTGTCGGGGTGGCGACGCAGGAGGAATACCGCAGGCAGGGAGTTATGCGTGAGCTTCTGACAAAAACGTTCCGGACATTAAGAGGCCGGGGAGAAATGCTCACCTACCTGATGCCGGCGGACGAGCAGTATTATCTGCCTTTTGATTTTCGCTTCGGGATGGAGCAGATCGAACAGGAGATGCAGTACGAACCAGGAAGCGTTTGGGAAACAGGAACAACCGAAGGCATCGGGACAGTTCTCGAAAAAGAAGCGCAAACAAAGATGTCCTATGATTTTTTTACAGAAATCACAGACAAACAATTAGAGCAGATCACCGAATTGGAAAATTCGGAGAAAGACCGTTTGTTTGCTATTTATACGGAAGTCAGCGGTCCGTATATTCAAAGGCTGAAAAAAGAAATCGAAAGCGAACACGGACAGCTTCTATTCGCTTTTTGCGAAGGTGAGTACCAGGGAAGGCTGGTTTTGGAAGCGGAGAATGATTACCTGGTTATTTCCCAGGTTTTTTGTGCGAAGATGGAAAATTGGGAAACCTTTTTACAACAGGCAGTGCGATACGGAGTCAGGCATTATCACTATAACCGATACCAGCTCATTCTGGATCCGTCGTGGAAAGGGCGGGTCAAAACCCCGGGGCTTGATAAGGAGATCCGCTGGATGCCGGCAAAAAATGTAAAGAAGATCATGTTTCGTATTTTAAATCTGGAAAAGCTTGGCGGTTTTCTGGAGAGCAAAGATAACATATCTGGAAGCATTTTTATAGAAGATATTCATCTGAAAGAGCAAAATGGCCGATATCGCTTTATTCTTTTAGATGGGAAGACGAAAATCATCAAAGAAGAAGATACAAACACCATACCGGATGGGGGAAGGATTGGTATTGGAGACCTGACGCAGGCCCTGTTCGGAAACCAGACAGGAAAAGCCGAAGATTTTGAAGGTCTGACAAAGCTGGGAAAACGAATCATAGAAAATATGGTCCCGATTTCGGAAAACTGTATTATGGAAATTGTGTGATTTCGCATTGACAAATGAAAAAAAATTAAATAGACTAGAAAATACGTAAAAACGGTTTTGATTTCATAAAAATCGATATTTTTCATAAAGAGACAGGGAGGAAGAATGACGAATGAAGTTGTATAATACAATGACAAAGCAAAAAGAGGAATTTGTTCCGGTTCATGAAGGCAAAGTGGGAATGTATGTCTGTGGGCCGACCGTATATAATTATATTCACATTGGCAATGCGAGGCCAATGATTGTCTTTGATACCGTAAGAAGATATTTTGAATATAAAGGATATGATGTGAATTATGTCTCCAACTTTACAGATGTGGATGATAAGATCATTAACAAAGCCATTGAAGAAGGGGTGCCGGCATCGGAAATCTCCGAACGCTTTATCAAAGAATGTAAAAAAGACATGGAAGGTCTCAATATTGAGCCGGCGACCTGTCATCCAAAGGCGACAGAGGAGATCGATGGCATGATCACCATGATCAAAACGCTGATAGAAAAAGGATATGCCTATGAAAAAAATGGTACCGTCTATTTCCGCACCCGAAAATTCAAAGATTATGGAAAGCTTTCCAAAAAGAATTTAGACGATATGAGGGCGGGCATCCGTATTGCTGTCAGTGATGAGAAAGAAGATGCGATGGATTTTGTTTTGTGGAAGCCAAAAAAAGAAGGAGAACCTTCCTGGCCATCGCCATGGGGAGACGGCCGTCCGGGCTGGCATATTGAGTGTTCGGAAATGTCGAAAAAATATATCGGAGATACGATCGATATCCATGCCGGCGGGGAAGATCTGATTTTCCCTCATCATGAAAATGAAATCGCCCAAAGTGAGGCGTGCAACGGAGAAAAATTTGCAAAATACTGGATGCATAATGCCTTTTTAAATATTGACAACAAAAAAATGTCAAAATCAGCTGGAAACTTCTTTACAGTAAGGGAAATCAGCGAAAAATATCCTCTTCAGGTCATACGCTTCTTTATGTTGAGTGCCCACTACAGAAGCCCTCTGAATTTCAGTGATACCCTAGTGGAAGCGTCCAAGAATGGACTGGAAAGAATTCTTACCGCTGTCGATCATTTAAGAGAAGTGATGGCAACGGCACCGGAAACAGAGATGACGAAAGAAGACAGACAAAATATGGAGGAAGTCCATGCCTTAAAAGTAAAATATGAGGCAGCTATGGAAGACGATTTCAATACAGCAGATGCGATCTCTGCCATCTTTGAGCTGGTGAAGCTTGCCAATGTCACCGCACAGAAAGGAAGCAGGGAATACGTGCAGAATCTGTATGACACGATCGTACAGCTTTGTGATATTCTCGGCATCATTACCGAGAAAAAGGAAGAACTGCTCGCGGATGATATCGAGGCCCTCATTGAGGAACGTCAGGCAGCCAGAAAAGCGAAAAACTTTGCAAGAGCCGATGAAATCCGTGATATGCTGGCAGAAAAAGGAATCATCCTGGAAGATACCAGAGCAGGTGTGAAATGGAAACGGGCATAGAAAAGATTGCAGGGCATTTCCCGTTGACGAAAAAAGAGCTGCAGGGATATTCTTCCCTGGCTCTGGCTTATATCGGGGACTGCATTTTTGAACTTTTTGTCCGGACTAAGATTGTCAGCAGGGGCAATGACAAGGCGAACCATTACCACCAAAAAACTATTCATTATGTGAATGCAGCTGCACAGACGGAAATGATGCAGCGAATCAAGCCTCTTCTTTCCGCGGAAGAACAGGCGGTGTTCCGCAGGGGGAAAAATGCGAAATCTTTCTCTCCTGCGAAGCATCAGAGTCTCCACGACTACCATATTGCCACCGGGTTTGAGGCGTTGATGGGATATCTTTATCTATCCGGTCAGCAGGAGAGGCTGTCAGAGCTGGTACAGATCTGTCTTACCGAAGGGAAAGAGCAGGAATAAAAACAGGGAAAACAGGAGAAAAGAGGAAAACACTTATGGCATATGAAGAATGTACAGTCATCGGGCGCAATGCAGTCATTGAGGCATTTCGTTCCGGAAAAACAGTGGATAAATTATTTGTCCTGGATGGCTGCCAGGACGGACCGGTAAGAACCATCCTTCGGGAGGCAAAAAAACAGGACACTTTAGTAAGGTTTGTGTCCAGGGAAAAGCTGGATTCCCTGTCATCCCATGAAAAGCATCAGGGAGTGGTTGCAATTATGGCAGCCTATCAATATGCTTCTTTGGAAGAATTATTTCAAAAGGCGGAGGAAAAAGGAGAGGCACCATTTTTTGTTTTATGTGATGAGATCGAGGATCCTCACAACTTAGGCGCAATCATCCGTACGGCAAATTTATCGGGCGCGCATGGTGTCATTATTCCTAAAAGACGTGCGGTAGGCCTGACCGGCATTGTCGCAAAGGTTTCGTCAGGAGCATTGAATTATACGCCGGTCTGCCGGGTAACCAATCTTTCCCGGACGATTGAGGAGTTAAAAGAAAGAGGAATGTGGTTTGTCTGTGGTGATATGGACGGGGAGTTGATGTATGATGTCAACCTCACCGGACCGATTGGCCTGGTCATTGGAAATGAGGGGAGCGGAGTGAGCCGTCTAGTAAAAGAAAAATGTGATTACCGGGCTTCCATTCCCATGAAAGGGGACATTGACTCTCTGAATGCTTCTGTGGCAGCCGGAGTCCTGGCTTTTGAAATCGTCCGTCAGCGGATGAAAAAATAAGAGTAACGATTCAGCACCACATTCGCAAAATCGCTGCTTTGCAGTTTTGCATGGCTCTGAATAGTTACAAAAAATCCCACGTCCATAGGAGCTGCTGCAATATATGGGCGTGGGAATCTTTACGTTATGAGGAATGTCTCAACGGAAATTCGTCTTTTTATAATCATTAATATCCCGTTCTTTCCGGAAATTCTGCTTTTCAACCATCGCAATGAGTTCCGGTTCATATTTTTTTGCGTAGGTCACAGAACGACAGTGCTTGATCAGATTCTTCCGAAAAAGCGGTGCGACCGTTTCATAATAGGAAAGATTTTTCAAATGTTCTTCCCGGAGCAAATCGGGTTCCTGGCTGTGTTCCTTGAAATACTCTTTGATCTCTTTGTCAAAGCTGTGATACTGCTCCTTTTCTTCCGGAGAAGACAGGGAAGCTATGATCAGTTCATTTTTCATATCACAGGCAAAAGCCTGGAGTTTTTTTAAAGAAATTCTATGACGGATATTCGCGAGCTTTAAATAGCGATACCAGGTGTTGCGGAATTTGATATAATATTCACTGACACCACCGTCATAAACATCAAGTCCCTTACAGAAATTATAGTTTCTTCTCATATATGTATAGTCAAAAAGAATATTTTGGATCAGATAGCTGATATAATAGGCAATCCTGTAAAGAGGAGAAGTATATTTATCATAATATAGATAATCTTCTAAATTCACATTCATTTTCCGGATCTGGCGGAACTTCACAAAGCGGTAAATCCGATGGATCAGATAAATGACAAGAAGGAAGATGACCAATGCCGCCCGGTAAATATTTCGATGAGGTCCGTTCATGAAAATAGATCTTGAAAGAGCATAAATAGCAGCAGTGCAGGCAGCTATGATGGTAGCAAACATTTCAAACATAATATCTTTCCTTTCCTAAATATCTCAGCGCGCAAAGCGTTGTAAAGCCACTCTTTCTTCTTATCATACCGTATTTTTATTTAGAAAACAACCGCTTTATCTGGGATTTGCATATAAAAAATTAATGGGAAAAAGAGGGAGTATAACAAAGGATGATAGCTAAATGACAAAAAGGCTATTGACCTTTTGGGTAAAATAAGGTATGATAGTTTGCAAACATATGTTTGAAAATGGAAGAAAAACAGGAGAGAGAAATATGAAGCGAAGAAGAATATGGATTTTGGCTGTGATCACGGTTCTGCTGTTGACTGGGTGTACCGGCCAAGAGATGTCTTTCGAAAATCAGCAAACCTACGCATCCCAGTCTGCGAAAAAGACGAACCAAAAGGGAACGGCAGATGATTTTGGACTGGAAGTCCATTATCTTAATGTGGGACAGGGGGACTGTACGCTGATCCGGACCAAGGATAAGACGATGCTCATTGATGCCGGAGATAACAGTCAGGGAACGGAAGTACAGTCTTATCTGGACAGCCAGAAGATTGAAAAACTGGACTATGTCATTGGAACGCATCCGGATGCAGACCATATCGGAGGCCTCGATGTGGTCATTGAGGAATTTCAATGCAAGAAGGTGCTGATGCCGGATGTGACAAGCGATACCCAGACATATCATGACGTAGAAGAAGCATTGGAAGAGAAAAATATGAAGGCGGTGCATCCAAAGTGCGGTAAGACCTATTCTCTCGGGGATGCTTCCTTTACTATCATTGCCCCGGTCAAGGATTATGGTTCGGAAACGAATAACTGGTCGATCGGGCTGGTGCTCCAGTATGGGGAGAACCGTTTCCTTTTTACAGGGGATGCAGACCAGGATGCAGAAAAGGATATTCTGGCAGAAGGAGAAGACGTTTCGGCAGATGTATATAAAACGTCCCATCACGGAAGTAAAACCGGTTCCAGTGAGGAGTTCTTAGATGCGGTGGATCCGGAGTATGCAGTGATCAGTTGTGGAGAAGAGAATAAATACGGACATCCGTCTGCGCAAACGCTCAATCGTTTGCGGACAAGAGGCATCAAGGTTTTCCGTACAGATAACCAGGGAACCATCGTGGCATCCAGTGACGGAAAGAAAATTACATGGAACACATCACCGGATACCAGCTGGACACCGGGAGAAGCGAAGGGTTCTTCGACAGACTGGGAAAAAGATTCCGAAAAGAGTACCAAGACTGCTTCTTCGAAAAAGAGTACTTCTTCGAAGAAGAAAAAAACATCGGATACCAAGACAAGTTATGTTTTAAATGAAGAGACAAAGAAGTTCCATCTTCCGTCCTGCCGTTATGTAAAAAAGATGGAAACAGAGAACCGGAAAAAGACATCAGATACCCGGAAACAGTTAATAAAAGAAGGATATGAAGCCTGTAAGGTATGTAATCCATAATACAGCCTGAAAAATAAATCAGAAAGGGATAATACAGATGAAAGACGGAAAAAGTATCGTTTTAATTGGAATGCCGGGGGTGGGAAAAAGTACCATAGGTGTTATTTTAGCAAAAGAGATTGGATATCAGTTTATCGATGCCGATTTGTTGATTCAGAAGAAAGAAGGGATGCTGCTACGGGAGATCATTGCTGCCAAAGGACATGATGGTTTTCTTGCCGTAGAAAACGAAGTGAATGCTTCCATCCATGTGAAACAGTCGGTGATTGCGACCGGCGGGAGTGCGGTATATGGAAAGGAGGCCATGGAGAATTATAAAAAAGAATGCCTTATCATTTATCTGAAATGTCCTTTCCATATCCTGGAAAAGAGGCTTGGGGATTTAAAAGGAAGAGGTGTCGCCCTCAGGGAAGGGCAGACACTCCGGGATCTTTTCGAAGAGCGCAGTGTCCTGTATGAAAAATATGCCGATCTTGTGGTTGAAGAGGAAAATAAGGGGATTGAGGAAACACTGGACTTAATGAAAGAACAGTTAAAAAAACTGGGATAAAAGACAGCCGGTGAGCAAGACTTGCGCGAGTCTTGCTCACCGGATCTGTGCTTGCTTCGGAAGGATGGATTTGCAGTAACACTTAATTGTTTGTATTTTTCAAAAATTTAATAAAATTTAGTTGACAAGCCTGGTAGAACGTGATAGAATCTCTTTTGTCAGGACAGCAGATTCTGATTTGCTGATGTAGCTCAGTCGGTAGAGCGTCGCCTTGGTAAGGCGGAGGTCTCGAGTTCAAGTCTCGTCATCAGCTGGTCAAGGGCGCATGGTTTTTATCATGTGCCCTTTTTTCTGTAATAGAAACCATTGTTTCTATTACAAAAAACGCTCTGCAGGGATCGCACTGCGGCAGAATGGAAAAAGTCGCTAAATATATATGGGTAAGATAAAAATAACACAAGGGAGGAATTTATGTTTTTCAAAAGAAACCAAAAGAAAAAGAACAGAAGAATGCCAAAGAAGATACTTGCGGCCGTAATGGCAGGCTTGATGATCTTGATGCCGTTTCAAAGTAATGCATCTACGGCTGCCAGTAAGATCGTCACTCCTTCTTCGCTTGTATCCAAGAGCACCAATGAAGATATCGTCCGCGTGACAGTGAACGGCAGCAAAGGGAAGAGAACTTTTCGTGTCTTTGCCCAGGGAGGCTCTTTCAATAGTAAGCGTTCTTTTGTAGCCTTGCACGGCTGTGCCGTCTGCTCTCTGACGACGGTGTTAAGTGGTTACACCACGAAATATCAAAATTATACCCCGGCTAAAACCTACAAAAAATTAGAAAAGCAAGTATTTGGACAGCGCAGATGGAATGCGAATTATAAAAAGTCGATGTCGGCACAGAGACCGATTTCCTTATATGGGATTTCCAAAGTGTTAAGCTACTGTCATGTTTCGAATAAATATGTCCGCTATTTTAAAGATGCAAAAGCGATAAAGCAGATTGAAAATCATTTGAAAAAGGGAGAGGCAGTGATCGTGGAAGTGAACAACCGCAGACAGAAGAATGGACGGATCATCTCTTCTTACACATCCAAATGGTCTTCTTCCAAACATACGATGGTTCTTTTGGGAATGACCAATACCGGAAAGGTGATCGTGGCAGATTCCGCATACCGGAAGTGGTCTGGCAGCAGGCAGCGGGTGAAATTCACTACGATGAAACAGCTGGTTTCCTACATGATTCCATGTACGAGGAGTTCTTCCAGCGTCTATTACAATTCAGTGGCAAGTTGTGGCGGATATATCCTGGTCAATCCGTAGATCACAGCAGTGAGAGAAAACAGTCCTGGTTACACTTTCCTCGGCTCCCAGCAGCTAGTGGAACCGCTCAGAAGAACGCGATTGTTCTTGTACTGGAAAAATAAGTATGATATGATATAAGCCGGAAAAATGGTTGCCATACAGGCAGACCTTACACGATACGAGGAGGAAGATTATGGAAGAAAAAGTTTCAAAGAATTTTATAGAAATGGAAATAGATAAGGATCTGGAAGAAGGGGTATATGACCATGTCATGACCCGATTCCCTCCGGAACCGAATGGTTACCTTCATATAGGTCACGCCAAATCCATCTTATTAAACTATGGCCTGGCACAGAAGTATCACGGAAAGTTTAATCTTCGTTTTGATGATACGAATCCGACAAAAGAAAAGATGGAGTTTGTCAAGTCCATTCAAAAAGATGTGGAGTGGCTGGGTGCAGATTATGAAGACCGTCTGTATTTTGCTTCGGATTATTTTGAGCAGATGTATGAGGCCGCTGTGACCCTGATTAAAAAAGGAAAAGCATATGTGTGTGATTTGTCTCCGGAAGAAATTCGTGAGTACAGGGGAACACTGACAGAACCGGGAAAAGAAAGTCCGTACCGCAGCCGCAGTGTGGAGGAGAACCTTGCCCTGTTTGAAAAAATGAAAAACGGGGAATATGCAGATGGGGAAAAAGTACTCCGCGCGAAGATCGATATGGCTTCCGGAAATATGAATATGAGAGATCCGATCCTTTACCGTGTTGCCCATATGACCCATCACAATACCGGGGATAAATGGTGCATTTACCCGATGTATGATTTTGCACATCCGATTGAGGATGCGATCGAGGGAGTGACACATTCCATCTGTACCCTGGAATTTGAAGATCACCGTCCGCTTTATGACTGGGTGGTAAAAGAAGTCGGTTTTGCAAATCCTCCAAGGCAGATTGAATTTGCAAAAATGTATCTGACCAATGTGATCACCGGAAAGAGATATATTAAGAAATTAGTGGAAGAAGGGATCGTTGACGGCTGGGATGACCCGCGTCTGGTATCGATCGCTGCGTTAAGAAGAAGAGGGTTCACCCCGGAATCCATCCGAACCTTTATCGAACTGGCAGGGGTTTCGAAAGCACAAAGTTCCGTGGATTACGCGATGCTGGAATTTTGTATCCGTGATGACCTGAAGATGAAAAAACCGAGGGTGATGGCAGTACTCGACCCGGTCAAGGTTGTGATCACGAATTATCCGGAAGGCCAGATTGAGTACCTGGATGTGGAGAATAACAAAGAAAATGAAGAACTGGGAAGCCGTAAGGTAGCCTTTGGACGAGAAATTTATATCGAAAGAGACGATTTCATGATCGATCCTCCTAAAAAATATTTCCGCCTTTATCCGGGAAATGAAGTGCGTCTGATGAATGCCTACTTTGTCAAATGTACCGATTATAAGACAGATGACGAGGGTAATGTAACAGAAATTTATTGTACCTATGACCCGGAAACCAAGAGTGGAAGCGGATTTACCGGACGTAAGGTAAAGGGAACCATCCACTGGGTATGTGCGTCGGAATGTGTGGATGCGGAAGTCAGATTATATGAAAACATCGTGGACGAGGAGAAGGGAGTCTACAACGAGGACGGAAGCTTAAATCTCAACCCGAACTCCCTGGTGACCTTGTCCGAATGTAAACTGGAGGCAGGGTTAAAAGACAGCAAGGCTTATGACAGTTTTCAGTTTGTCAGACAGGGATATTTTTGCTGTGATTCCAAAGACAGCAAAGAGGATTGTTTAGTATTTAACCGGATTGTTTCCCTGAAAAGTTCCTATAAGCCAAAAAAATAACTATTCAGTAGGGTGTATTTACTGGAAATCACAGACGATAACGGTTATTTTTTTGTTTTGCTTGTGTTTTTTATTGGTTCATGTAATAATAAAGATACGCTATAAATTTTTTGGGTTACTGGAATTTGGCGAGATTATGAGTGAGGTGTAACTATATGTACAAGATTGTGAAAAAAGAAACGCTAAATAGTGTTGTCGAATTGATGGAGGTTCATGCTCCTTTTGTGGCACGGAAATGTGAGCCGGGACAGTTCGTCATTATCCGTGTAGATGCAGACGGGGAGAGAGTTCCTCTGACCATCGCAGATTATGACAGGGAAAAAGAGACAATCACTATTATCTACCAGGTAGTGGGCTATTCTACCACCCTTTTAAGCCAGAAAAAAGAGGGAGAGTATCTGGAAGACTTTGTCGGCCCGTTAGGAGTTCCTGCTCATCTTGAGAAAAAGGAACATAAGGTGATCGGTGTTGCTGGTGGAGTAGGGGCTGCCCCTTTATATCCACAGCTTCGCAAACTGGCCCAGGCAGGTACGAAGGTCGATGTTATCATCGGTGGAAAGAGTGCGGAATATGTTCTTTGGGCAGATAAGTTCCGCGAATTCTGCGAGAACGTCTATATCGCAACCGATGACGGAAGCGAGGGCACGAAAGGCTTTGTAACAACCGTACTTCAGGATCTTTTAGATAAGGGAGAAGTATACGACGAATGTATCGCGATCGGTCCGTTGATCATGATGAAGAATGTCGTTAAGGTTACAAAACCGGTTGATCTTCACACGATGGTATCCCTGAACCCGATTATGATTGACGGAACCGGAATGTGTGGCGGCTGCCGTGTAACCGTTGGCGGCGAGACGAAATTCGCCTGCGTAGACGGTCCGGATTTTGACGGATTTAAAGTTGACTTTGACGAATGTATGAAACGTCAGGGAATGTTTAAAGAAGAAGAGCATGTATGCAAGATCGGACTGGGAGGGGCGAAATAATGGCAAAAAAGAATATGAGTCTGACAAAGGTTCCAATGCCGGAACAAGATCCGAATGTCAGAAATAAAAATTTTGATGAAGTTGCATTAGGATATACTGCCGAGATGGCAATGGAAGAAGCGACAAGATGTTTAAACTGTAAAAATAAACCGTGCGTAGGTGGCTGCCCGGTTAATGTTCCGATTCCTGAATTTATTGAAAAGGTGGCAGCAGGTGACTTTGAAGCGGCTTATGAGATCATCACCAGTGAGAATGCACTCCCGGCAATCTGCGGCCGTGTATGCCCACAGGAGAATCAGTGCGAGGGTAAATGTGTCCGCGGCATCAAAGGACAGCCGGTAGGAATTGGACGTATGGAGCGTTTTGTAGCAGATTACCATATGGAACATGCAAAGCCTGTCAAAGCGGACATTCAGAAGAATGGCAAAAAAGTTGCTGTGGTAGGTTCTGGTCCATCCGGAATCACCTGTGCAGGAGAATTAATTAAAAAGGGATATGACGTTACTGTTTTTGAAGCCCTTCATAAACCAGGCGGAGTATTAAGCTACGGAATTCCGGAATTCCGTCTTCCAAAAGCCCTTGTAGCAAAAGAGATCAAGAGCGTGGAAGATCTGGGTGTCGATATTGAAACCAATGTGATCGTTGGGCGTTCCGTAACGATTGATGAGTTGATGGAAGACGGATACGAAGCAGTCTTCGTAGGAAGCGGTGCAGGTCTTCCGAGATTCCTTAACATCCCGGGCGAGAATCTTCTTGGTGTATATTCTGCCAATGAATTTTTAACCCGTGTCAACCTGATGAAGGGATATCAGTTCCCGAAGGTGCCGACACCGGTGAAGATTGGAAAGAGGGTTGCAGTCGTAGGTGCCGGTAACGTAGCGATGGATGCAGCCAGAACGGCAAAACGTCTTGGCGCAGAAGAAGTCTATATCGTCTATCGTCGAAGCGAGGAAGAAGCACCGGCCCGTCTGGAAGAATTACATCATGCCAAAGAAGAAGGAATTATTTTCCGTTTCTTAAATAACCCTGCCAAAATCCTCGGAGATGACAATGGCTGGGTGAAGGGCATCGAAGTTGTCAAACAGGAATTAGGCGAAGCGGATGCATCCGGAAGGAGACGTCCGGTACCGATCGAAGGATCGAACTACATTATTGATGTGGAAACGGTTGTCATTGCGATCGGACAGAGCCCGAACCCATTGATCCGCCACACAACTCCAGGACTGGAATGCCAGAAATGGGGAGGTATCATTGTAAATGAAGAAACCATGGAGTCCTCCAAAGAAAACGTATATGCCGGAGGCGATACGGTAACCGGAGCTGCGACGGTCATTCTTGCTATGGGAGCAGGCAAGAAGGCGGCAGCGGCAATTGACGCCAAACTTTCTGCCAAATAAATATGAATAAAAACAGATGACACATTGCATAACGTCTGATACATGCAATGTGTCATTTTTTTCACTTAGTCGAAGAAATCCCCGCCACTATGCTTTCGTACAGATTAAAGGGTATGGAAAAATTATGTTTCTTAAGTCAAATTGTATAACAATACAATTTTTTGAAAAAAATTTCTGTTTTATTTTGCACGTTGACAAAAGCCAGTTTGTTTGTTAACATAATTTACTAATATTAGATATATTTTTAATCAGAGATCAGGATAGAAAGGAAGAAAAAAATGGGAAAGATCATAAAAGAAGGCATTACTTTTGATGATGTGTTATTAATTCCGGCATACTCAGAAGTGATTCCGAATGAAGTAAACCTGGAAACACAACTGACAAACAAGATTAAACTGAATATTCCTTTAATGAGTGCGAGTATGGACACCGTAACAGAGCACAGAATGGCGATCGCCATGGCCAGACAGGGCGGAATCGGTATTATCCATAAGAATATGTCCATTGAAGCCCAGGCAGAAGAAGTAGATAAAGTTAAACGTTCAGAGAATGGTGTTATCACCGATCCTTTCTATCTTTCACCAGAACATACATTAAGCCAGGCAGAGGAACTGATGGCGAAGTTCCATATTTCCGGTGTCCCGATTACGGAGAATGGCCGCCTGGTTGGAATTATCACAAACCGTGACTTAAAATTTGAGACGAACTTTGATAAAAAGATCAAGGAATCCATGACATCGGAAGCCGATGGCCTGGTTACTGCAAAAGAAGGCATTACTTTAGAAGAAGCAAAGGAAATTCTTGGTAAGGCCAGAAAAGAAAAACTTCCGATCGTAGATGAAAACTTCAATTTAAAGGGATTAATTACCATCAAAGATATCGAAAAGCAGATACGTTATCCTGATTCCGCAAAAGACAGCAACGGACGTCTTCTCTGTGGTGCCGCAGTGGGCTGTACCCCGGATATCTTAAACAGAGTGGACGAGCTGGTGAAATCACACGTGGATGTGATCGTCATTGACACGGCTCATGGACATTCTGCCAACGTTTTGAGGACCTTTGCCCTGGTAAAAGAGAAATATCCGGATCTCCAGGTCATTGCCGGAAATATCGCAACGGCAGAAGGAACCAAAGCAATGATCGAATGCGGCGTGGATGCAGTAAAGGTTGGAATTGGACCGGGATCTATCTGTACGACCCGTGTCGTAGCCGGCATCGGTGTTCCACAGATTACCGCGGTCATGGACTGTTATGAGATGGCAGATAAATACAACATCCCAATTATAGCGGATGGTGGAATTAAGTTTTCCGGAGACGTTACCAAGGCGATTGCTGCAGGAGCTAATGTGGTCATGCTTGGCGGACTGCTGGCCGGCTGTGATGAAAGCCCGGGAGAATTCGAATTATATCAGGGAAGAAAATATAAAGTATACCGTGGAATGGGTTCCCTGGCAGCCATGGAAAATGGAAGCAAGGACCGTTATTTCCAGGAGAATGCGAAAAAACTGGTACCGGAAGGCGTCGAAGGACGTGTGGCCTATAAAGGCAAGTTGGAGGATACCATCTTCCAGTTAATCGGAGGATTACGTTCCGGTATGGGATACTGTGGTGCGAGAACCATTCAGGATTTAAAGGAAAAAGGACAGTTTGTAAAGATTACGGCGGCATCATTGAAAGAGAGCCACCCGCACGATATTCACATTACAAAAGAAGCGCCAAATTATAGCGTAGAATAAAGAACTCTCCTATGCCAAAGAAGGAATAATTTCAGGAGAGAGACTTAAGGCTGCTACAGATGGATAGGTCCTTCTGGGCAGCCTTTTTTATCAGAAAAAAAGATATCGGGAAAGAAAATCGGAGAAAAATTCAAAAAAGAAGTGAAAAAACGGCGGAACAAGAAAGAAAAATGATTGATAATCATAGAAAAATGAGATATGATAGTTAATTGTGAGCATCTATATGGGAAAAAACTGAAAAAAATGATATAAATTTGCAGGAAAGGTTATGATACCTTGCATTTTTGAGGAAAATAAGAAAAGGAAGGAAAAGGAAATGGATTATAAAGTAGGTGTAATCCGGGGCGATGGCATTGGCCCGGAAATCATAGCAGAAGCAGTGAAGGTATTAGATCGTGTCGCTGAGAAATATGGGCATAAGTTTGACTATACGGATATTCTCCTTGGGGGAGCATCCATCGATGCCTGCGGGGAACCCCTGACCCAGGATGCACTGGAAACCGCTGGAAATTGTGATGCAGTACTGATGGGATCCATCGGTGGTGATACGACAACCTCTCCGTGGTATCAGCTCCCTGCACATTTAAGACCGGAAGCAGGACTTCTGGCATTACGTAAGGGCCTTGGCCTTTTTGCCAATATGAGGCCGGCTTATTTATATGAAGAGTTAAAAGAAGCCTGCCCGTTAAAAGAGGAAATTATCGGCAGCGGCTTTGATCTGGTCGTCATGAGGGAGCTGACGGGAGGTTTATATTTTGGGGAGCGCAAGACCTCTGAAGAAGATGGGGTCCTCAAAGCGGTAGATACCCTTACCTATAATGAAAATGAGATCCGTCGGATCGCCATCCGTGGTTTTGAGATCGCAATGAAACGAAGAAAAAAAGTAACCAGTGTGGATAAAGCCAATGTTCTGGATTCCTCCCGTTTATGGAGAAAAGTAGTAAACGAAGTGGCAAAAGATTATCCGGAAGTTGAGCTGGAACACATGCTGGTAGATAACTGCGCCATGCAGCTGGTAAGGGACCCGAAACAGTTTGATGTCATTTTAACAGAAAACATGTTTGGAGATATCTTATCCGATGAGGCGAGCATGGTGACCGGTTCGATTGGAATGCTCTCTTCTGCCAGCCTGAAAGAAGGTTCGTTTGGCTTATATGAGCCAAGCCACGGATCTGCACCGGATATTGCGGGAAAGGATCTCGCCAATCCGATTGCAACCATTTTGTCCGCTGCCATGATGCTTCGGTATTCCTTTAATCTGGATCAGGAAGCAGACGCGGTGGAGCAGGCAGTAGATCAGGTATTAAAAGACGGATACCGCACAGTCGATATCATGTCAGAAGGAATGGAACAGGTCGGAACCTGTCGTATGGGAGACCTGATTACAGAGCGTATTTAACTCAGTCGGAGGAATTCACCTTCTCTAAGCGGTAGCGAAGGCGAGTCTTGACAGTGACTGTTGAAAAGAAAGGGGTTTTAATTTATGAAAAGTGATCATGTAAAAAAAGGAATGCAGCAGGCACCACACCGTTCCCTGTTTAATGCGCTGGGCTTTACCAAAGAGGAAATGGAACGGCCGTTAGTTGGTATCGTTAGTTCCTTTAATGAGATTGTCCCGGGACATATGAATCTGGATAAGATAACAGAGGCAGTAAAAATGGGAGTTGCCATGGCTGGGGGAACCCCGGTGGTATTTCCTGCGATTGCCGTCTGTGATGGAATTGCCATGGGACATGTCGGTATGAAATATTCTCTGGTGACAAGAGAGCTGATTGCGGATTCCACAGAATGTATGGCAAAAGCGCATCAGTTTGACGCATTAGTTATGATTCCAAACTGTGACAAAAATGTTCCGGGTCTTTTAATGGCAGCTGCCCGGATCAATGTCCCGACCGTCTTTGTCAGCGGTGGCCCAATGCTTGCCGGACATGTTGACGGGAGAAAGAGAAGCCTTTCTTCCATGTTTGAAGCGGTTGGTGCCTATGAGGCAGGAAAAATGACGGAAGCAAAAGTGGAGGAATATGTCAACAAAGTCTGCCCTACCTGTGGTTCGTGTTCCGGTATGTATACGGCCAATTCCATGAACTGTATGACCGAAGTACTCGGAATGGGACTTCGCGGAAATGGTACGATTCCGGCAGTCTATTCTGAGAGAATCCGCCTGGCAAAACATGCCGGAATGCGGGTGATGGAACTTTTAAAAGAAAATATCCGCCCAAGCGATATTATGACGGAAAAGGCATTTCTCAACTGCCTGACAGTCGATATGGCATTGGGATGTTCTACCAATACGATGCTCCATCTTCCGGCCATTGCCCATGAAGCGGGAGTGGAACTGAACATGGATATCGCCAATGAGATCAGTGGAAAGACACCGAACCTCTGTCATCTGGCACCGGCTGGCCCAACCTATATGGAAGATTTAAATGAAGCCGGCGGCGTGTACGCTGTCATGAACGAATTGAGCAAAAAAGATCTTCTGTATGAAGATCAGCTCACTGTGACAGGAAAGACAGTTGGCGAAAATATCAAAGATGTCTTCAACCGGAATCCGGAAGTCATTCGTCCGATTGACAACCCATACATGGCACAGGGCGGGATCGCTGTGCTGAAAGGAAATATTGCACCGGATACCGGTATCGTAAAACAGTCTGCTGTTGTGCCGGAAATGATGGTACATGAAGGACCGGCAAGAGTCTTTGACTGCGAAGAGGATGCCATCGCAGCCATTAAAGGAGGAAAGATCGTGCCGGGTGATGTGGTCGTCATCCGTTATGAGGGACCAAAAGGCGGCCCGGGAATGAGGGAGATGTTAAATCCGACTTCCGCCATCGCCGGAATGGGTCTGGGTGATTCCGTTGCCCTGATCACAGATGGCCGTTTCTCCGGTGCGTCGAGAGGAGCCTCGATCGGACATGTCTCACCGGAAGCAGCAGTCGGTGGCCCGATTGCCCTGATCGAAGAAGGAGACCTGATTAAAATTGATATCCCGAATCACAGTTTAAATGTTGATCTTTCCGATGAAGAACTGGAAAAGAGAAGAGAAAAATGGCAGCCGAGAGAGCCAAGGATTAAAGATGGTTATCTCCGTCGATATGCGGCACTGGTCACCTCAGGAAATCGGGGTGCAGTACTGGATGTTGGACAGATCAAATAATTAGAAAGGATAGGATCTCATGAAACAGGTTCTGAATGGTTCAGAAATAGTATTAGAATGTTTAAAAGAGCAGGGGGTGGATACGGTATTTGGATATCCTGGAGGAGCCATTTTAAACATATATGATGAATTATATAAACACAGCGATGAAATTCACCATATTCTGACCTCCCATGAGCAGGGAGCCTCTCATGCGGCAGATGGATACGCCAGGGCAACAGGCAAGGTAGGCGTATGTATGGCAACCTCGGGACCGGGAGCGACGAATTTGGTTACCGGGCTTGCCACTGCTTATATGGATTCCATTCCGGTCGTGGCCATCACGGCAAATGTGGCAGTGAACCTCCTTGGAAAAGACTCTTTCCAGGAAGTAGATATCAAAGGGGTTACCATGCCAATTACAAAACATAATTATATCGTCAAAGATATTGCACAATTGGCAGATACGATCCGGGAAGCCTTCTATATTGCCCAGTCCGGCAGAAAAGGACCAGTTCTTGTAGATATCACAAAGGATGTGACGGGGGCAAAGGCTTACTATGAATCGGTGGTCCCTCAGCCGATCCATCCGGTTTGTGAGACGATTAAAGAAAAAAGTGTAAAAGAAGCCATTGACATGATCTATGCTTCCAAACGTCCATATATTCTTTTGGGAGGTGGCTGTACCTTATCCAATGCCAGTGAGGAGATTCGGGAATTTGTGCGAACCATCGATGCACCGGTCTGCGATACTTTGATGGGAAAAGGTAATTTTCCGGGAACGGACCCTCTCTATACAGGCATGCTTGGCATGCACGGAACAAAAACATCAAATATTGGCGTCTCCAAGGCAGATTTGCTGATAGCGATCGGCTGCCGCTTCAGTGACAGGGTCTATGGAAATGCCAAAACCTTTGCCAGCAATGCAAAGATTATCCAGATTGAAATCGATCCGGCAGAAGTCAATAAAAACATTCTCATTGATACAGCAATCATCGGGGATATCAAGGCTGTCATGACGATATTAAACCGGAGACTTACCCCGCTGAGCCATAAGGAGTGGATCCAGGAAGTGCAGGAGCTGAAACAGAAATATCCGCTCACTTATGAACAGGGACAGCTTTCCGGACCGGGCATCATCGAAAAAATCGACGAAATGACGGAAGGGAATGCGATCATTACAACGGAAGTGGGACAGCACCAGATGTGGTCCTCGCAGTATTATCGATATAAAAGTCCCCGCCATTTCATCACATCCGGCGGTCTTGGGACGATGGGATACGGCCTGGGGGCAGCCCTCGGTGCCAAAACCGGATGTCCGGATCAGGTTGTGGTCAATATTGCAGGCGACGGATGTTTTCGGATGAATATGAACGAGATTGCAACGGCAGTCCGCTCCAATATCCCGGTCATTGAGGTGATCGTCAATAACCATGTGTTAGGCATGGTGCGCCAGTGGCAGAACCTTTTTTACGGAGAGCGGTATTCCGCAACAACGCTCGCCGATAAAGTGGACTTTGTAAAAGTAGCGGAAGCAATGGGTGCGAAGGCCAAACGGGTCTCTACGATGGAAGAATTCGAAGAAGCTTTTTCGGAAGCATTAGCCTGTGGAGAACCTTATGTCCTTGATTGTTTTATCGACAGCGATGATAAGGTCTGGCCGATGGTTGCACCGGGCGGTTCCATTCGCGATGCTTTTGATGAGGCAGACCTGGAAAAGAAATAAAAAACAGATACAAGAAAAGTAAAGAACAGAAAGGGAGTTTGAAAAATGTTTCAGTACAAATGTTTAAATCCAATTTCTCCATGTGGAATTTCTCTTTTTGATGAGAATTATAAAGCAGTAGAGGAAATAACAGATGCCGATGCAGTATTAGTCAGAAGTGCAGCCATGCACGAGATCACGGATGTCCCGAACCTTCTTGCGGTAGCAAGAGCCGGTGCGGGTGTGAATAACATTCCTGTTGCCGAGTACTCGAAGAAGGGGATTGTCGTATTTAATACGCCAGGTGCCAATGCCAACGGAGTAAAAGAATTGGTGATTGCCGGAATGCTGCTTGCCTCTCGTGACCTGATCGGAGGAAACCGCTGGGTAGAAGAAAACAAAGAGGATGATAACATTACGAAGGATATGGAAAAAGCAAAAAAAGCTTTTGCGGGAAGAGAGATCCAGAACAAAAAAATTGGTGTCATCGGTCTGGGAGCCATCGGTGTTCTCGTAGCAAATGCCGCACAGAACCTCAATATGGAAGTGTATGGATACGATCCGTTCCTTTCGTTAAAATCCGCATGGAATCTGTCAAGAGCGGTCCATCATGTATCCTCCATTGACGAGATTTTTGAAAAATGTGATTTTGTGACGATCCATGTTCCTTTGATGGACAGTACAAGAAACATGATCGATGAAAAAGGAATTGCGAAGATGAAAAACGATGCGGTAATTTTGAATTTTGCCCGCAACGGGCTCGTTGACGAGGATGCGGTAGTCCGCGCCCTTGAAGAGGGAAGAATTGCCCATTATGTTACCGATTTTCCGACACCAAAAGTGGACAAAGTCAAAGGTGTGATCGCATTCCCGCATTTAGGTGCATCCACAGCAGAGTCTGAAGATAACTGTGCGGAGATGGCGGTAGAACAGTTAAAAGATTATCTGGAAAATGGAAATATTACCAATTCGGTCAACTATCCGAACACCCAGCTGGGAATCTGCCAGACCGCAGGAAGAATTGCTATTTTGCACAAGAACATGCCAAACATGCTCTCTCGCTTTACCGGTGCCTTTGCAGATGAGAATGTAAACATTACAGAGATGAGCAACAAGACAAAGGGAGACTATTCCTATGCGATTTTTGATGTGGATGCACCGGTGAGTGAAGAAACTGCCAACCACATCGCGCAGATCGAAGGTGTCTTAAAAGTAAGAATCGTCAAATAATAACGTAACGAGTCAGCGTCCCATTTGCAAAAAAGCAATTTTGTATGGCTCTGAATGGTTACATATGAACGGAAAAAGTTTAGGAAAAGAGACAGAAAGGTGATAAAAATGGATCAGAAATTAAAAGTAGGAATTCTTGGTGGTACAGGAATGGTTGGACAAAGATTTATCTCTCTTTTGGAAGATCATCCATGGTTTGAGGTAACAGCGGTTGCAGCCAGTGCTCGTTCCGCAGGGAAAACATATGAAGAAGCAGTCGGCGGACGCTGGAAAATGAAAAAAGCCATGCCGGAAGCAGTAAAAAAACTGGTGGTAATGAATGTCAATGAAGTGGAAAAGGTGGCAGCAGGGGTAGATTTTGTATTTAGTGCAGTGGATATGAGCAAAGAAGAAATCCGTGCAATCGAAGATGCCTATGCCAAAACAGAAACACCAGTTGTTTCCAATAACAGTGCACATCGCTGGACACCGGACGTGCCAATGGTAGTACCGGAAATCAATCCAGAGCATTTTGAGGTAATCAAGGCACAAAAAGAACGTCTGGGAACCAAAAGAGGTTTCGTAGCGGTAAAACCAAACTGCTCCATCCAAAGTTACGCACCGGCTATCTACGCCTTAAAAGAATTTGGACCAAAAGAAGTGGTTGCGACAACCTACCAGGCAATTTCCGGAGCCGGAAAAACATTTAAGGACTGGCCGGAGATGGTAGAAAATATTATCCCGTACATCGGAGGAGAAGAGGAGAAATCCGAACAGGAACCGTTGCGTCTTTTTGGTAAAGTGGTCGATGGAAAGATCGAGAAAGCTTCCACACCGCTGATCACAACACAGTGCATCCGTGTGCCGGTTCTTGACGGACATACCGCTGCCGTATTTGTTAATTTTGAAAAGAAACCGACGAAAGAAGAAATCATTGACCGCTGGGTAAACTTTAAAGGACTTCCGCAGGAGTTGAAACTGCCGAGCGCACCAGCACAGTTTATCCGTTATATGGAAGAAGAGAACCGCCCACAGGTACAGCTGGATGTGGACTATGAAAATGGAATGGGAATTTCCATGGGACGTTTGAGAGAGGATACCTTATTTGATTATAAATTTGTAGGTTTATCCCACAATACTGTCCGTGGAGCAGCCGGCGGAGCTGTCTTATGTGCCGAATTACTGACTGCCCAGGGTTACATCAGCGCAAAATAATCCCACATCACAGGGAAGGATCCTGCTTGCGGGATTCTTCCACCGGGCACCGGTCGCTTGTAAAAAACAGACAGAAAGGAACGGATAAATGATACTTGAGACCACTTCGTTAAAAGATGTGGGATATTCGATTATTTATGAATATCTTGGAAAAACTGGCGTGAAACTCGCAGACTTTTGTGGAGATCTGATCGCATCACTTTTGATTTTGCTGATTGGATTTAAACTGGTAAAATATATCGTGCGGGCCTCCCAAAAGATTTTTGAACGTTCCAATATGGACGTCACTTTGCAGACATTTCTGCTTTCTTTTATCAAAATAGGGATGAAAGTGCTGGTCATTTTTTTGGCAGTGACCAAAATAGGCGTGGCGGCATCTTCTATCATCGCCCTCCTTGGCTCTGCCGGATTGGCCTTGGGCCTGTCTCTGCAGGGTTCCCTGTCAAACATTGCCGGGGGAGTCATTCTCCTGATGTTAAAGCCGTTTCAGGTAGGAGATTATATTATAGAGGAAAGTTCAGGAAAAGAAGGATTCGTAGAAGCGGTCGGCATCATGTATACCAAGCTGTTAAGCATAGATAACAAGGCAATCCTGATTCCAAATGGCAACCTCTCCAATGCCACAGTGACCAACCTGACCTATCAGGAAGAACGGCAGGTCACCCTACACATTGGCATAGAATACAGTGAAAATATCAAACGTGTCCGTACTGTGATACAGTCTGTGCTGGAAAAGGAACCCACTTGTTTAAAGGACAAACCGATTCAGATTTTTGTCAGTGAATTTATGGACAGCTGTATAGATATGGAAATTCGTTTCTGGGTAAAAACCGGAGATTACTGGACGACTCCGTGGGATGTGAGAGAAAATATCAAAGAAGCATTTGATCAAAACCAGATTGCCATTCCGTTTAACCAGTTAGATGTCAATCTGCTATCACAGGAGTAAGTTTTTTCCAGGAATAAAGCAAAAATATTTCGTTAAAAAAGATAACTTTGTAAAGAAAAACCCCCTGTTTGGCCTGAAAATCGTGGTCAAAGGGGGTTTTTTATGTTTATCGATGTTCTTCAATCCATTTTTTATTAAAAGCAATAACCTGCTCCATCGCCGCAGGACCCGGAGCCCCAATGGTATTTCTTTTCTCGATGCAGGTATGGATATCGATCGCCTCATAAATATCTTCTTCAAACACCGGGCTGATCGCCTGGAATTCTTCTAAGCTCATATCATCTAAAGCGATGCCGCGCTCGATACAGTAGAGAACTAATTTCCCGACAATTCCGTGGGCATCCCGGAAAGGTACCCCATGGTTCACAAGATAATCTGCCGCATCGGTCGCATTGGTAAATCCGTGTTTTGCACTTTGTTCCATCACATCTTTATGGAAGGTAATGGTTTGCAGCATTCCGTTAAAAAGTGCCAGACATCCTTTGACGGTATCATAGGCATCGAAAGTCAGCTCTTTATCTTCCTGCATATCTTTGTTATAAGCCAGAGGAATCCCTTTCATTGTAGTGAGGAGGGAGGTTAATGCCCCATATACCCGGCCGGTCTTTCCACGGATCAGTTCCGCGATATCCGGGTTTTTTTTCTGCGGCATAATACTGCTTCCGGTGCTGTAGGCGTCATCAATCTCGATAAAGCGGTATTCGTTCGAATTCCAGAGGATGATCTCCTCACAAAAACGGCTTAAATGCATCATGATGGTAGAGAAGGCACTGAGAAGTTCGATGACATAATCCCTGTCAGCAACAGAATCCATACTGTTCAATGTCGGGCCGTAAAAACCGAGCAGTTCGGCTGTCATCTGGCGGTCTAACGGATAGGTGGTGCCGGCGAGGGCACCAGAACCTAGCGGGCAGTAATTCATGCGTTCATAAATATCGCTTAAGCGGCTGTAATCCCGTTTAAACATCTCCATATAGGCACCGATATGGTGCGCCAGTGTCAAAGGCTGTGCCTTTTGTAAATGGGTAAAGCCTGGCATGACAGTGTGGAGATGTTCTTCCATTAACTTCTGGCAGGTCTGGATCAATTCAAAAACCAGATCCCGGGATGCGAGAAGCTCCTGTCTGGTATACAGCTTCATATCGAGGGCCACCTGGTCGTTTCTGCTTCTTCCGGTATGTAGTTTTTTTCCGACATCTCCGATGCGCTCGGTAAGAACTGCCTCCACAAAGCTGTGAATGTCTTCATATTCTTCTGTAATTTCCAGGGAACCATTCTCCAGGTCACGTAAAATGCTCTCAATTCCGGCAATGATCTGGTCTCTTTCTTTTTCCGTGAGAACACCGACGGCAGCAAGCATCTTGACATGGGCGATGCTGCCTTCCATATCCTGTTTATAAAACTTCTTATCAAAATCAATGGACGCATTGAACCGATACACCAGCTGATCGGTTTCCTTTGTAAAACGTCCGCCCCATAACTGAGCCATAATAAAGCCTCCTTATTTTTTCTATCTTCAGGCATATCAGCCTAACTGACCTATTGACTGGTAATTCGCATTACTCTGAACAGTCACAAAATATTTTACATGAAAACAGGACAACTGACAAGGAAAACAAGAGAAAATATAAAAAAGAAAAAGAAAAATTCTTGAGAATGGCATGAGAATAGAGTATAATCGGTTGTAACTGTTCAGAATCATGCAAAACTGCGATCTGCGAATGCTGGCATGCAGGCAGGTATGCAGTTTTCTATGGGGAAGTAACCACAGGAGCAAAAAGCTACAAAGCAGTGATTTTGCGAATGGGGTGCTGAATCGTTATACTCTGTTTTATCTATATAAAACAGAGTATGCTAGAAGAAGAGAGGAAAACATTAGAAATGAAAGTACATAAAATACGCAATACCATCTTTTTGTTATTAACCGCGATAATCTGGGGTGCGGCTTTTGTAGCACAAAGTGTCAGCATGGACTATATTCAGCCGTTTACATTTATCTGTCTTCGGTCTATTATTGGAGGTTTGTTTTTGTTACCTGTGATCAAAGTACTTGATACACTGAGAAACCGAAAAGCAGGCGATCTTTCCAATCCTCAGGAAGCGATGGACGAGCAGAAACTGAGCTGGAAAAATAAACGGCTTTTGGAAAGCGGAATTGTCTGTGGGATCTTTTTATTTTTAGCCAACTGTTTCCAGCAGACCGGGATCCAGTATACCAGTGTGGGAAAGGCCGGATTTATTACAGCCTTTTATATTATCATCGTACCGATTGTCGGGATGTTTTTTAAAAAATACTGCGGGATCCTCACCTGGATCGGTGTCGTCATCGCCCTGGCCGGACTATATCTTTTGTGCATTACCGATAAGCTGACGATACAAAAAGGAGATGCATTGATTCTGGTATCGTCCTTCCTTTACACCGGACAGATTCTGTCCATCGATTATTATAATCCGCTGGTAGATGGAGTAAAGATGGCCTGCATCCAGTTCCTGACCGGAGGGGTTCTCGGGGCAGTTTGTATGCTTCTCTTTGACAGCCCGGATCTTTCGATGATTGTTCAGGCGGCAGTGCCGATCCTCTATACGGGCATCATGTCAACCGGTGTGGCCTACACATTGCAGATTGTCGGACAAAAGGGTCTGAATCCTACGGTAGCGGCCTTGATCATGAGCCTGGAATCCGTTTTTTCCGCCCTGTCCGGTTATCTCTTCCTCCATCAGGTCTTGACTTTCCGGGAATTAATGGGGTGCATCCTGATGTTCATCGCGATTGTGCTCGCACAGCTGCCGGATATTGGACGTGGAAATCGTATGCTGCATATGGAATAATATTTGGGCAAATTCCATAAATATTCAGGAAAAATACAGGAATCTCTTGTAATTTCGTTAAAATTGTGTTATTTTTTCTTATAGGTAAATGCATGACGGAAAAGATACCGCCTGTGCAAATTACAGGCAGTATGGTACAAGCAAAAAGGAGAGAGAAATAATGAAAATGAAAAAATTAACAGGGATTGCACTGGCAATCGTTATGGCAGCATCTATGCTGTGTGGATGTGGAAGCAGCAGTAACAAGACAGCAGAAGCTACCACAGGTTCCAAGGAATCCGCTACCGTAAAAACGGTAAACGATGGTGTGTTAACGATGGCAACGAATGCCGCTTTTCCTCCATATGAATATTATGAAGGAGATGAAATTGTCGGTATCGATGCAGAGATTGCAAAGGCAGTTGCCGACAAGCTGGGATTAGAGTTAAAGATTGAAGACATGGAGTTTGATTCCATTATCACAGCCGTACAGACAGGCAAGGTGGATATCGGACTTGCAGGAATGACAGTGACTCCTGACAGAAAGAAATCAATTAACTTTACTGACAGCTATGCAACGGGAATTCAGTCGATCATCGTAAAAGAAGGTTCTACCATCAAGTCTGCAGATGACTTAAAAGGAAAGAAGATCGGCGTACAGCTGGGAACCACCGGTGATATCTATGCAAAGGATGATTTTGGCGAAGAGAATGTCGAAGAATATAATAAAGGTGCCGATGCCGTTCTGGCTTTAACCAATGACAAGATTGATGCCGTAATCATTGACAATGAGCCGGCGAAATCTTTTGTATCCACTACAACAGGATTAAAGGTTCTGGACACAGAATATCTTCAGGAAGATTATGCAGCTTGCATTTCTAAAGATAACGAAGAATTGCTGAATGCAGTGAACGGTGCTTTAAAGGAATTAAAAGAGGACGGTTCCATCCAAAAGATTCTTGACAAGTATATTACAGCAGAGTAATTTATAATCATACCCGGAGCTGATACTTTTTCAGGGGACGAACCCGGAAATCAGAGTTCAGTTTCGGGTAATCTTTTGTGAAACTGTTTTTGGCTGCGCAGCGATGCTTTGCACGCGGGTATGCCAGAGTATATTTTTTTGTTTTCGGCATTGATACAATAGAAAGTGAAGGATGTAATTTTGAACGAATGGTTTACTGAGATCAAGGCAAAGTTTATATTGGACTTTATTGAAAAAGAACGTTGGCGTTATATTGTAGATGGTCTGAAGATCACATTGGAAGTAACTTTTCTTGCATTGATTTTCGGCCTGATTCTTGGTGCGGTAGTTGCAATCATCCGTACCAGCCATGACCAGTTGAAAGGAGAGCAGGCGAAAAGCGTTCGCGGTTTCCTTCTGAATGTGGCAAATGGGATCTGCCGTGTCTATCTTACGATTATCCGGGGAACCCCTACTTTAGTACAGTTATTATTGATGTTTTTTGTTTTCATGGTATCCTCTAACAGCAAAGTGTTAGTTGCGGTCATTACCTTCGGTGTGAATTCCGGTGCTTATGTGGCAGAGATTTTCCGTTCCGGGATACAGTCGGTTGACCGGGGTCAGATGGAGGCAGGAAGATCCCTCGGTCTTGGCTATGTGGACACGATGACACAGATTATTATGCCGCAGGCAGTAAAGAACTGTCTGCCATCTCTTGTAAATGAGATGATCACGCTTTTGAAAGAGACATCGATCTGCGGATATATTGGCCTGAGTGAGTTGACAAGAGGAGGGGATATTATCCGTGCAGGAACCTTTGACGCACTGCTTCCGCTTTTGGTTGTTGCTGTGATCTATCTCGTGATCGTCATGTTCTTTACATGGATTATGAGTAAATTAGAAGGGAGGCTTAGAGAAAGTGATCGACATTAAAAATTTATGTAAATCTTTCGGGACTCATGAAGTCTTAAAGAATATCAATGAACATATCAGCCCGGGAGAAAAGATTGTGATTATCGGGCCTTCCGGTTCAGGAAAATCAACGTTTCTCCGGTGTATGAACCTTTTGGAACGCCCGACATCCGGCCACATCATTTTTGACGGAGTGGATATTACGGATCCCAAAACCGATATTAATAAAGTTCGTCAGCATATGGGAATGGTATTCCAGCATTTTCATCTTTTCCCAAATAAAACGATCATGGAAAATATTACGCTGGCTCCAGTCCGCCTGAAATTGATGAAAAGTGATGAGGCAAAAGAGGAGGCCCTCCGCCTGCTGCGTGTTGTCAATTTGGAGGAAAAAGCAGATACCTATCCGGGAAAGCTGTCCGGTGGGCAGAAACAGAGAATTGCGATTGTGCGTGCGCTTGCCATGAGGCCGAAAATGATGCTTTTTGATGAGCCAACTTCCGCTCTTGACCCGGAAATGGTAGGGGAAGTGCTGGAAGTAATGAAAAGCCTGGCAGATCAGGGAATGACAATGGCAGTGGTAACCCACGAAATGGGTTTTGCCAAAGAAGTAGGAACCCGCGTCATGTTTATGGATGATGGAAGAATCTTGGAGCAGGGAACACCGGAAGAGATTTTTGATCATCCAAAAGAAGAGAGAACCCAGGAATTTTTATCGAAAGTTTTATAGCTTATAAAAAAGTGCCATATCACATCCGTGATACGGCACTTTTTTTGATTATAGTTTTTTATTATTTATTCTGTGTTTTCTTTGCTTCCATCATTTTCATTGCCCGTACTTTTAATGGAAGTCCGAATAAAGTGATGAAGCCTTCGGCATCGTGATGATCGTACTGGTCACCGGTAGTGAAAGATGCCAGGGATTCGCTGTAAAGGCTGTATGGGGATGTGGTTCCGGCCTTGATGATATTTCCTTTGTAAAGCTTAAACTTTACTTCACCAGTGACATATTTCTGTGTGGATTCCACAAAAGCCTGAATGGCTTCCCGAAGAGGTGTGAACCATTTTCCTTCGTATACCACCTGTGCCAGTTTATTACCCATGTCTTTTTTCACTGCCATGGTGTCACGGTCTAATACGAGTTCTTCCATCTGTCGGTGGGCTTCCATCAAAATGGTTCCGCCTGGAGTTTCATATACACCACGGGACTTCATACCTACCACACGGTTCTCTACGATATCAATAATACCAATGCCGTGTTTGCCGCCCAGCTCATTTAATTTACGGATGATATCAGAAACTTTCATCTCTTCTCCGTTAATTGTCTTTGGGACACCGGCTTCAAAAGTCATGGTGACATATTCCGGTTCGTCCGGTGCTTTTTCCGGGGAGACACCCAGCACCAGGAGATGGTCATAATTCGGCTCACAGGAAGGATCTTCCAGTTCCAGTCCCTCGTGGCTGATATGCCATAAGTTCCGATCGCGGCTGTAGCTGTTATCTGCAGAGAATGGAAGATGGATATCATGTGCTTTACAGTAGGCAATTTCCGCTTCACGGGAATCCATCTGCCATTTATCATCACGCCATGGGGCGATAATTTTTAAATCAGGAGCTAAGGCTTTAATTCCAAGCTCAAAACGGATCTGGTCATTTCCTTTTCCGGTAGCACCGTGGCAGATCGCAACCGCATTCTCTTTCCGGGCAACCTCGACTAATTTTGCGGCAATTCCCGGGCGGGCCATGGAAGTACCGAGAAGATATTTATTCTCATACACTGCGTCTGCCTGTACACAAGGCAAAATGTAATTCTCGCAGAAATCATCCGTAATGTCTTCTATATAAAGTTTTGAAGCACCGGAGTAAAGCGCACGTTCTTCCAGACCATCCAGTTCTTCACCCTGTCCGCAGTCTACGCAGCAACAGATCACATCGTAGTCATAGGTCTCCTTTAACCAAGGGATAATTGCTGTTGTATCAAGACCTCCGGAGTAGGCCAAAACAACTTTTTCTTTACTCATTCTATGAATCCTCCTTATTTTTTCTTCTTTATTTGTTTTACTATACGTCATCTCCCTGGGAAATGCAAGTGTTTTTTTGCCTAAAATAAATAAATATTAAATATTACTTGCATAAAATCGGATAAAGTCGTATAATTATGAATAAAATATTAATAAATATGCATATAAAAATTTTTTTGATGAAAGATGCCTCTTGTTTTCTGGGGCAGATTGTGGGATAATGATAAGCTGGTATAGAAAGAAAGGAAGAAAGAATAATGATAAAAGCAGGGATCATTGGCTCTACCGGATATGCCGGACAGGAGCTTGTACGTATTTTACTTGGACATAAAGAAGCAGAGATTCGATGGTATGGATCCAGAAGCTATATTGACAAACCTTACGCAGAGGTATTCCAGAACATGTTCCAGCTGGTACCGGATATTTGCAAGGGGGAGAATCTGGAGGAGCTGTGTGAGGAGGTAGATGTCATCTTTACCGCAACACCGCAGGGCTTATGTGCTTCCCTCCTGAGTGAAGAGGTATTGTCAAAGGTGAAAGTGATCGACCTGAGTGCGGATTTCCGTATTAAGGATGTCGATGTCTATGAAAAATGGTACGGGATCAAACATCCGACACCGCAGTTTATCGAAGAAGCAGTGTATGGATTATGTGAGGTCAACAGGGAAAAGATTAAAAAGGCAAGGCTCATTGCGAACCCGGGCTGTTATCCGACCTGTTCGTTCCTGTCAATCTATCCGATGGCAAAGGCCGGACTGATCGATATGAAGTCCGTCATCGTGGATGCCAAATCCGGAACATCCGGGGCAGGCAGGGGAGCCAAGGTGAATAATCTTTACTGCGAAGTGAACGAAAGTATTAAAGCGTATGGCGTTGCTTCCCACCGGCACACACCGGAGATCGAAGAACAGCTCTCCTATGCATCCGGTCAGGAAACGCTGATTAATTTCACACCACATCTTGTCCCGATGAACCGGGGAATCCTGGTCACCGCGTACGCGAACCTGACCAAAGAAGTCAGCGAGGAAGAGGTGCGCAGAATTTATGAGGAGACGTACCGGGACGAAACCTTTGTCCGATTCTTAAATCCGGGAGTTTGTCCGGAAACCCGCTGGGTAGAGGGAAGTAATTATGTGGATGTCAATGTCAAAGTCGATAGCAGAACCCACCGTATCATCATGATGGGTGCGATGGATAATCTGGTAAAAGGAGCGGCTGGACAGGCAGTGCAGAACATGAACCTGCTGTTTGGACTTCCAGAAAATACCGGTCTTCTTATGCCGCCGGTTTTCCCGTAAAGTGCAGAAAAAGGAAGCGGTATGGCAAAACATACTGATATTGATATAAATGAGCAGAAAAAGATAGAAGATGACCGGAAAATGGAGGTAATGGAATGAATCAAATTGATGGAGGAATCACTGCGGCAAAAGGGTTTCTGGCAGCCGGAATCCGGGCAGGGATCCGATCAGGTAAAACAAAAAAAGATATGGCACTCATTGTTTCCGAAAAAGAAGCAGTTTGTGCGGGAACTTTTACAAGAAACGTGGTGAAAGCGGCACCCGTATTCTGGGACAGGGACATTGTATATAACGAAGGAAAGGCAAAAGCAGTCGTGATCAACAGCGGAATTGCCAATGCCTGTACCGGACAGGAAGGGCTTGATAACTGTAAAAAAGAAGCGGAGGAAGTCGGAAAGATTATCGGTGCGGCACCGGAACAGATCTTCGTCGCTTCCACTGGAGTGATCGGTCCGCAGCTTCCGATGGACATGATTAAAGAAGGAATCCACAATCTGGTTCCGGTCCTTTCGGACGGAAAAGAATCCGGATCCGATGCAGCCGAAGCGATCCTGACCACCGATACCTGCAAAAAAGAAATCGCAGTCGAATGTGTCATCGGAGGGAAAACGGTGACCATTGGAGGCATGTGCAAAGGCTCCGGGATGATCCATCCCAATATGGGCACGATGCTTGCCTTTGTCAGCAGCGATGCGGCAATCGACCAGAAGCTGTTACAGACTTTTTTAAGTGAAATCGTAGAAGATACCTTTAACATGATCTCGGTAGATGGAGATACCTCTACCAATGATACCTGTCTTGTCCTGTGCAATGGCATGGCGGAAAATCCGTGCATCACCGAAGAAGATGCAGATGGAAAGACTTTTAAGGAAGCACTTGCGTTTGTCATGGAATATCTGGCAAAACAGATCGCCGGTGATGGGGAAGGATGTACCCGTTTATTTGAAGTCACCTGTCACGGAGCCAAAACAAAAGAAGATGCGAAGGTCATCAGTAAGTCTGTTGTTTGCTCCTCCCTTACCAAGGCAGCGGTGTTTGGAAAAGATGCCAACTGGGGAAGAATCCTCTGCGCCATGGGATACAGCGGAATTTCATTTGATCCGGAAAAAGTAGATATCTGCCTGGAAAGCGAAAAAGGTTCCCTCTCCATTGTGGAAAAAGGCATTGCCACACAATACAGCGAGGAGTTTGCTACAGAAATCCTGTCTGCCAATCCGGTAAAAGCGGTACTCAATATCCATGAAGGAGAGGCACAGGCTACCGCCTGGGGATGTGATCTGACCTATGAATACGTGAAGATCAATGCAGATTACCGTTCCTAATCAGATAGAAGAGAGTACACCATATTTAATCGGGAGGAAGAACATGACGGAAATGAACACCAATGTAAATGATATCATGATGAAAGCCAACACACTGATAGAGGCACTGCCATATATTCGCCGTTTCAATGGAGCGACGATTGTCGTAAAATATGGCGGAAGTGCTATGCTGGATGACCAGTTGAAAATGAATGTCATCAAAGATGTGGCATTGCTGAAGCTGGTCGGTATGCGTCCGATCATCGTCCATGGCGGCGGAAAGGAAATCAGTAAATGGGTCAAGCTTTCAGGAAAAGAATCTGAATTTTATAACGGACTGCGTATTACCGATAAAGAGACCATGAATATTGCGGAAATGGTTTTAAATAAAGTGAACAAGGAACTGGTCGGGCTCATGCAGAAAATGGGAGTCAATGCCGTGGGACTTTGTGGAAAAGACGGAAATATGATACGTGTGAACAAGAAAATGCCTGACGGCAGAGACATTGGCTTTGTCGGGGAAGTGTCCTCTGTCAATACAGAACTGCTGGATACTCTGATGGACAGGGATTTCATCCCGGTTATCGCACCGGTAGGCCTGGATGAGGAGTTCGAGGCTTACAATATCAATGCAGACGATGCGGCCTGCGGCGTGGCGAAAGCGATGGATGCGGAAAAATTAGTCTTTCTCACAGATATTGAAGGCGTTTTCATGGATCCGTCCAATAAAAAGACATTGATCTCAGAGATGGATGTCACTACAGCAAGAGAATTCATTACCAATGGAGTGGTCGGAGGCGGCATGCTTCCAAAACTGAACAATTGTATTGATGCCATAGAGGAAGGAGTTTCCAGGGTACATATCTTAGATGGCCGTGTAGCACACTGCCTGTTGCTGGAATTCTTTACCGAAAAGGGTATCGGTACCGCTATTTTAAAAGAACCATTGTTTTAAAAGGAGTTAGGTTATGACAAAAATGCAGGAATATATGAATAAGGGCGAAGAATATATTTTAAAAACATATAACCGTTATCCGGTTGTTCTGGAAAAGGGAGACGGGGTCTGCCTTTATGATATGGATGGAAAAAGGTATCTGGATTTTGCAGCAGGCATTGCCGTATTTGCACTTGGCTACCAGAATAAAGAATACAATGATGCCCTGAAAGCCCAGATCGATCAGGTCATCCACACATCCAACCTCTATTATAACAAACCGGCTATCGATGCCGCAGAAAAAATAGTAAAAACCTCCGGAATGTCCAAAGTGTTTTTCACGAACAGCGGTACGGAAGCAATCGAGGGTGCTTTAAAAGTTGCCAAAAAATATGCCTATCTCAAAGATCCTTCCAAAGAATATGAATTCATCGCTATGAATCATTCTTTCCACGGAAGAAGCCAGGGTGCGTTGTCGGTTACGGGAAATGCTCACTACCAGGATGGGTTCGTGCCGGTATCCATGCGGGCAGTTTTTGCCGACTTCAATGATCTGGCCGATGTAGAAAGCAAGATCACGGATAAAACCTGTGGGATCATCTGTGAGGTTGTACAGGGAGAGGGCGGAATCTATCCGGCCAAAAAAGAATTTTTAGAGGGACTCCGCAAACTCTGTGATGAAAAAGACATCCTGTTGATTTTTGATGAAGTACAGTGCGGTATGGGAAGATGCGGCTCCCTCTATGCCCATGACCTTTATGGGGTGAAGCCGGATGTGATGGCCCTCGCCAAGGCATTGGGATGCGGTGTTCCGGTAGGGGCTTTTGTAACCAATGAGAAGGCATCCCACGCACTGGTGCCGGGAGACCACGGAACCACATATGGAGGAAATCCTTTCGCAACGGCCGCAGTATGTGAAGTCTTTTCCCAGTTTGAAAAAAAGGACATCATCGGCCATGTCAATCAAATCGGTAAATACCTCTATGAAAAGCTGGAAGGAATGAAAGAAGAATTCCCGGAAATCAAAGACCATCGGGGACTGGGACTGATGCAGGGACTGGAATTTGACAAGCCGGTTGGAGGAATCATTGTATCCGCATTACAAAAAGGACTGATCATCATCTCTGCAGGAACAAATATCATCCGCTTTGTTCCTCCACTGATCATAGAAGAGAAAGACGTGGATGAAATGATCACGATTTTAAAAGAGGCAATGACGGAAGACCGGAAAATAAAATAAAATCCCCCTCTTGTCTTTTTACCGGATATTCGGTATTATGTAAGCAGACTATGGACAAGAAATAAAAAAGAGACTTTCCGTGAGGTGCAGCCAGATAGTTTGTCATCCGTCTTCAATAAAAGAAAGGAGATTTTTTTATTTGAAGTATCGCATTACAAAATCTATTCTGGCCTTTGCACTTGCATTGGGAATCCTGTTTTTGACAGGCTGCTCCTTTACATCCCCTTTCAAAGAGTCCGATGCCCTGGATAATACGGTAATCGTAAGAGAAGAGGAAGGAAGCACTATACCAAAAGAAACATCCGGTGAGATTTATGTACATGTATGTGGATGTGTGCGAAAGCCGGGGGTTTACCGTCTGGCTGACGGTGCGAGAGTCCAGCAGGCGATCGAGCAGGCCGGAGGTTTTACCAAAAAGGCAGATCGAGTCGCGTGGAACCTGGCAGAGCCTCTCCAGGACGGGGTACAGATTTATGTTCCTTCGCTGGAGGAATCAAAAAAAGGCGAACAAAAGGAGACGGAAACAAACCAAAATGCATCTGCAAAAGAAGGCAAAATCAATATCAACCAGGCTTCCAAAGAAGAGCTGATGACATTGTCGGGAATCGGCGCATCCAGGGCGGATGCGATTATTGCCTGCCGGGAAGAAAAGGGTTCCTTTGCTTCCATAGAAGAAATAAAAGATGTCGACGGGATAGGCGATGGCATCTTTCGTAAGATTAAAGATTTAATTACGGTTAACTGAGGTGTGTTATGGGAAAAAAAATACTGGTGGTCGATGATGAACGACTGATTGTCAAGGGAATAAAGTTTTCCCTTGTGCAGGATGATATGGAAGTGGACTGTGCTTATGATGGGGAAGAAGCACTGGAAATGGCCAAAAAAACAGAATACGATATGGTTCTTCTTGACGTGATGCTTCCAAAGATGGAAGGCTTCGAAGTCTGTCAGAGGATTCGGGAATTCTCCAATATGCCGATCATTATGCTGACGGCAAAAGGAGACGATATGGATAAGATTCTAGGACTGGAATACGGGGCAGACGATTATATTACGAAGCCTTTTAATATTCTGGAAGTGAAGGCCAGGATTAAAGCGATCATGCGAAGAAGTTCGAAAAAAGCAGCGGAAGAGGAAAAGAAGAAAGTATTTGAGAAAAATGGATTAAAAATAGATTGCGACAGCAGGAGAGTGTTTGTAGGAGGGAAGGAAGTGAAGCTGACGGCAAAAGAGTACGATTTGCTGGAGCTTCTTTCTTTCCATCCAAACAAAGTGTACAGCCGGGAGAACCTTCTAAATATTGTATGGGGCTATGATTATCCTGGAGATGTCCGTACCGTTGATGTACATATCCGGCGACTTCGGGAAAAAATAGAGAAAAATCCAGGAGAGCCGCTCTATATCCATACAAAGTGGGGGGTAGGATATTATTTCCAAGATTAGTATAAAAAGGATTTTCCGCTATATTTCTTTATATCAGGTTGTCGGATGTCTTGTTTTCGTATTTATTAACATTTTTCTCTTTGTCGGAACATCGAATCAGATTCACTATTATGAAAAAAAGGCTTCTGAGCAAAGAATCGATTATGCCAGGAAACAGTGTAATATCTTAGTCAATCAGATTTGTATCAATGGATTTCGCAGTTACAGCATGAACAGTCTTTCCGATATCCAGGATTCCAATCTTTTTGAAGTGGAGCAGCTGGCGAATACTCTGGGTGGACGGATTCTTCTGCTCGACAGCCATTTCAAGATTATTACCGACACGTATCGCTATAACTGCGGACAATATCTCGTCACCAAAGAGACGGTTCACGCGATGAATGGAGAGGAAGTAGCCAATCAGAAGATCGGGGAGAAGTACATGCAGGTGATCGCCCCGATTACGAATACAGAAAAAAATATGACAGACGGTCTGATCATTGCACTGGTGTCACTCGATGATACCAATGAGATGCTGGACTGCCTTCGTGACCAGCGAGTGAACCTCCTGGGGATTTTCTTTATTATCTCTCTGATTTTCAGTGCCCTCGTCGCTCTTTTTATCCGGAACTGTTTCCGCATCATGCAAAATGAGCTGAATATTATTGCCGCAGGACATCACGATGAAACGCTTAATACAGAGGGATACCGCGAGTTTCATAACCTCTCTGTCGCATTTAATAAGATTATCAACCGATATACAGAACTGGAAAATACCCGACAGGAATTTGTATCAAATGTATCTCATGAATTGAAAACACCAATCACATCAATGAAAATCCTTGCAGACTCCCTGGTATCTCAAGAAAATGTGCCAGTAGAGTTATATGCGGAGTTTATGAATGATATTGTGCATGAGATTGACAGGGAAAACCAGATCATCAACGATCTGCTTACCCTGGTAAAGATGGATAAAACACAGGCCGCTTTGAACATTGCGTCAACCAATATCAATGAGCTTCTCGAAATGCTTTTGAAGAGGATTTCTCCGATTGCAGAAAAAAGAGGAATTCAGATCCGTCTTGAGACAATGCGTCAGGTGGCTGCAGAAGTGGATTCCGTCAAGTTGTCCCTCGCCTGCAATAATATCATTGAAAATGCAGTCAAATACAACAATGACGGCGGTAAGGTAGATGTGTCACTGAATGCAGATCATAAATTTTTCTATATCCGCGTCAAGGATACCGGATGCGGTATTCCGGAAGATTGCCAGGAACATATCTTTGACCGTTTTTACCGGGTGGATAAGGCCCGTTCCAGAGAAACGGGCGGAACCGGATTGGGGCTTGCCATTACACGTAATGTTGTGCTGATGCACAAAGGCTCCATACGGGTTCACAGTAAAGAAGGGGAAGGCGCAACCTTTATAATCCGCATCCCTCTCAACTATATAGGATAGGAGGCATTCGCAATGAAAAAGAGGTTTCGTATGTTCGCCCTTTTGCTCAGCCTGCTTCTTATTGCAGGGATGTGTGGCTGTCACAACCAAAAAGACGGTTCCGATACGGCAAAAAAAGAAAGTACGGGAGAGAAAGCGGCAGACACTTCGAAAAATGAGAATGTGGTGAAGCTGTACTATTTAAACGCAAAAGGGGATGGCTTTGAAAAAGTGGACTATACCCTGGAAAACACGGATCCCCTGAAAGCTTCCTATGAGGTGATCTATAAGCTATCCGACACGGAAAACAGCAACACGGATCAGTACAAAGCTTCTGTATTTGACGGGATTATGATTAATAAAATTACAGTGGATGACGGAAAAGAGAATATAGATTTCAGTGCTGGTTATAATCAATTAAACTATATACAGGAAGCGTTGCTCCGCACATCCATTGTAAAAACCGTATTACAGATTTCAGGAATCAAGTCCGTTGTTTTCTCGGTAAACGGCTCCAGCCTTCTCGGTGGGGATAAGGTACCGGTAGGAGTGATGGATGACGAGAGTATACTGACCAATGAAAATAAGAAAGACATCTATCAGTGTAAGAAAAAAGTGAAGCTTTATTATACCAATCAAAAAGGAAATAAACTCATTCCTTATGAGAAAACGTTGACAGTAAAGGATAATACTCCTTTAGAAACACAGGTGTTGATGGAACTGAAAAAAGCCCCGGCCTCCAAAAAAAATTTAAAAAGTCCTTTGCCGGATGATTTTCAGGTAAACGAGAGCCAGGTTTTAAACAATATTTGTTACATTGACCTGAGCAGTGATATTGAAAATGCGGCGGTAGATGTCAAAGGGAAAATCGCAGTCTATGCGATGGTGAATTCCCTTACAGAATTAGATACCGCTTATCAGGTACAGTTTACGGTAGATGGAAGCAAAGTGGATAAACTCGGCGAATTTGAAGGCTTCGGGAAGCTGTTAACCAGCGATTATTCTTTATGTAAGTAGTCATTATGTTCCTGTGCGTATGATATAGAATAGAAAAAGGAGAAGTGTTGAAAAGACCTTTATTTCTGGTTTTGGCAGGGCTGGTGCTTGGAGAGGTTTTGGCTGCAGTATGGAACTGGAAAGGTTTTTTAATAGTAGGTTTCCTTCTTTTGGGAACAGGATTCTTTTTTGCTTTTTTGTGTTTTTTTTCTCATGTTTTACATGGAAAAAGGGGGAAACGAAACAGACAGGACCGGTTGGTCGGCAGGAGAGTTTGGATTGGTATCTTCCTCGCGGCATTTTTGATCGGAGGGGTTCGTTTTTCCGGTGAAATGCGGATGGATGAACTGGAAGAGGAGCGGACCGAAGATTCCCTGGAAGGAACGCTTACAGGAGAGATTGTAACAGTAAAAGTAAGTGGAGAGGGAAATTATAGTCTGACTCTCCAAAACGTTTTCTTTTTTTCGAAGAAAAAAGAAAACGGAAAAAAGGACAGAAACCGTACCAAGAAAACGAAAATTGAGAAACAGGAATGCCGGTTGGAGAGACGATGTCAGGTTTTTGGAATTCCTCTTTTGGCTGGGAAGCTCTTTCCGGGAGACCGGATTTCCGTATCCGGAACATTGTATCCAATGGACAATCCGGTTAATCCGGGGGAATTTGACTCTAGAACATACTACTATTCGAGAGGGATCCGGTACCGATTTTATGGAGAACATCTAAAAAAAATCTCCGAAAAGCCTTTTGGTATCCGAAGGGCGGCATATCGGTTTGCGAAGTGGTTGGACGGTGTCTACGGAAGAATTTTTGGAGACCGGGAGCATGCACTCTTAAAAGCGATGGTACTCGGGGATAAGACAGAGCTTACCCGGGAAGAAACCCTGTTATATGAGGAAAATGGGGTGGCACATCTTCTGGCTGTTTCCGGACTGCATGTCTCAGTCGTCGGGGGTCAGGTCTTCTTTTTCTTAAGAAAAAGAGGCAGAAGCTATGCATTTTCCTGCCTGAGTGGGAGCATCCTGTTAATTTTTTACGGAATGGTCACCGGATTTGGTAATTCGGTTTTCCGCGCAGTCGTTATGTTCCTTCTTTTTTTATTTTCCCAATATTTTGGGGCGGAATATGACATGACTTCTTCTATGAGCCTTGCCGGAATCCTCATGCTCTGGGATTCTCCCTGGAGACTTTGGGAAAGTGGCTGCATCATTTCATTTGCCTGCGTTTTCGCAATTGGATTCCTCCTGCCTGCAGTGAGGCGCATGCAAAAAAACAGGCGGAGGAAGAATCAGGCAGAGGGAGAGATCTCTGATCGAAAACCATGGCAAAAAAGGCTGGGAGACGCACTCACTGCCAGTATTGTGATTTCCATGGCATCCGGTCCGCTGATCTTACGGTTTTATTATCAGTGGAGTCCGTATAGTATCCTTTTAAATCTGGTGGTGATTCCAGCAATGAATCCGTTAATGGTCAGTGCCCTGTTTGGCGGACTTGCAGGGATTATGGGGGATTTCGCTGCTTTTTGCGGATGCATTCCGGCCTATGGAATTCTTCGCTTGTTCCATCTTCTTTTTTCTCTTACGAAAAAAATCCCCGGGGCTCTCATTGTCACTGGATGTCCATCCTGGCCTGTGGTCATCGGACTGTATTTGATGGAAGTACTGGTATTTTTCTTGTGGTATCACAGGGCATGGAAGGCGGCAGCCGTTATTTTTTTCCTGATTGCCGGAGGCATCTTATTCAAACCTTCTTTAGAAATGAAGGTGGCCATGCTTGATGTCGGGCAGGGGGAATGCATCTTTTTACGCTTCCCCAATGGAAAGTCTGCCATCATCGATGGCGGGAGTACTTCGAAACAAAAGATTGCGGAATATATCATGATTCCGGCTTTCAAATACTATGGAGAAGATCATTTGGACTACGTTTTTCTCACCCACACCGATGAGGATCATCTCTCCGGAATTTGTGAGCTGATGGAAGAGGGCTATCCGATCAGAAATCTTTTTTTGCCGGAGCGTCTGAAAAAGAACAGGAACAATCAGGGCTTTTTGAAAATAAAGAAGCTGGCGGCTGAAAATAAAGTGCATCTTTCCTATCTTTCGAAAGGGGACATTCTTTCCATTGGAAAAGTGAGGCTGACCTGTCTCCATCCACCCTCCACATGGAAGGAGGAAGAAGAAAATGCCGGTTCCCTTACGATGTATTTACAATACAAGAAGTTTCACGCCCTTTTTACCGGAGACTTAAATCAGGAACAGGAAGCACTGGTCTTAGAGGTGTTTAAAAAAAGGAATGCGAAAACACCGGAAAGACTATGCCTTTTGAAAGTAGCACACCACGGCTCGAAATATTCTACGACAGGGGAATTTCTTCAAAAATGGAAACCGGAAACGGCCATCATCTCTGCCGGAAAAAAGAACTGGTACGGCCATCCTCACAAAGAGACGCTTTCCAGAATAAAAAAGGCTGGTTCAGCAATCTATACCACTTCGTGGGGCGGGGCAGTCATCGCATCGTCGGATGGAAGAAACTTCCAGGTTAGATATTTTCCGCAAAAAAACAGCCGGAAGGTGTTTCATCAAAATAAGAGACGGTAAAATGGGGAGCAAGCAAAAATGAAAGAAATAAAACGTCATATCAAAGAAAAATCTTTTGCGCGGGTCTATCTTTTGACGGGAGATGAACCCTATCTGATCCTGCAGGCAAAGCATATGTTGAAAAATGCCATGGTTCCTGAAGGAGACGAGATGAATTATGCCTCCTTTGCCGATGACAAAGTGGATCTCTATACTCTGCGGGATCTGGCACTTACCTATCCGTTATTTAATGAAAAAAGATGTATCCTTTTAGATGGAACTGGTATTCTTGAAAAAGGGAAGGAAGAGTTTGTAAAGATTTTGCAGGAAATGCCGGATACTACCTGCATTGTGATTTGTGAACCTAAAGTAGATAAACGGACCAAAGCATATCAATGGATAAAAAAGAACGGATATATTGGCGAATTCCTGAAGAAAAAACAGACGGAAAGAACCCTGGTCAAGTGGATTGCGGCACTGCTTGGCAAAGAAAAAAAACAGATCCGGGAAACCGATGCAAAATATTTTCTGCAAAAAATTGGAAATGATATGTTTCAGATTAAAAACGAGACGGAGAAACTCATCGCCTATGTAGGGGAAAAAACGGAGATCACCACAGAAGATATCGATCATATTATTTCCGATGAACTACAGGATAAAATTTTTGCCCTGGTAGAGGCAATCGCAAAGGGAAACAGGGCATTTGCCATGGATTGTTATAACGATCTGCTCTTATTAAAAGAACCGCCGATGCACATTTTGTTTCTCATGGCACGCCAATATCGGATCTTACTCATTGTGGACAGCATGCTTCGCTTGCATAAACCCCGTGCTGCCATAGCAAAAACAGCAGGGATTCCGGTCTTTGCTGTACAAAAAAACGAAGAGCAGTTAAGAGGATACGGGGAAAGTTCATTAGAACTCTGTCTGGAAAGCTGTATTCAGGCGGAAGAGGAAATTAAAACCGGGAAGGTCAATGATCAGATTGCTCTGGAGATGCTGATCATCCACCTGGTATCTATGGAAAAATAAAAAACCTGGAAAGCAGCCGCTCTTTCCAGGTTATATTATTTATCAAACAAGAGAATTAAGCAATACCGTTTACTGCTTTTGTCAGGCGAGAAATCTTTCTTGCAGCAGTATTCTTATGGTAGATGCCTTTGGATGCAGCTTTGCTGATTTCAGAAATCGCAACAGTTAAAGCAGCCTTTGCCGCTTCCTGATCCTTTGCTGCAACAGCAGCCTCAACCTTCTTGATACAGGTTTTTACTTTAGATTTAATAGATTTGTTCCTTAATGTCTTTGTTTCAATGACTAAAATTCTTTTTTTCGCAGATTTGATGTTAGCCAATCTGTACACCTCCAAATGATTCTTATTTTATATTGTTTTGCATTATTTCGGACACGGACAATCTAATGTAAACATACTTCTTTATTCTATTGATTTTTTCGGGTTTTGTCAAGCAAAAATAAAGAAAATTCCCAAAAAAATGAGGGACCTTCTTTCTGGGAGCAGAGTCCACAGTAACAGGGACACATCCGATTCTGCTTCCGATTAGTTTTTGACAGCTTTCTTTACTGCTAGGAGCTAGGATTTTTATAGGACAGCTAAAGTAATATTTTATGAACTAGTAAGAGCTCTTGCAGGATATATAAATTTTGAAAAACGGGAGGAAGATCATGAAAGAAAAAAAGGGAAAGAAAAAAGGCTGTCTGATTGGCCTGATCGTATTTGTTGTTTTGTTAGGGGGCTGCGTGGCTTTGTTTGGAAGCGATGATTCGGATCAAAACTCAGACACTACATCTGGAAAAAACAGTACCGAGGCGACAACGGAGGCTGTGACAGAAAGCACAACGCAAGAAGCAACAGAAGAAACAGAAGAGGTAACGACAGAAGAAGCCACAACAGAAGCCACAACAAAAGCGAAGAAAAAGACGAAAAAAGCAAAGAAAAAGTCTTATAAAAGAGAAAACTGGAATCCGGATATAACCTATGATCAACTGGCGCGCAATCCAGACGATTACACAGGGAAAGAGATCACGTTTTCCGGAAAAGTTATACAGGTAATTGAATCCAGTGATGGTACAGAAACCCAGTTAAGGGTGGCAACCAGTGATGATTATGATAAAGTCATGTACATTGCCTATTCCCCATCTATTGTGAAGTCCAGAATCTTAGAAGATGACGAGATACGTTTCTATGGATATTCCATGGGATTGATCACATATGAATCTACATTGGGCGGAAATATCACCATTCCATCGGCATATGTGGAGCACATCACGATCAATAATTAATGGAAAAACCGTATCAAAGAAAGAGCAATTCCTGAGCTTGTCCCGATAGAGTAAGCATAGTGTCAACACTCCTGCATGTATACATGAAAGAGTGTTGACGCACTGTTAAAGCGTGTGATATCATGAAGAAAAACATGATGTCATACAAGAGTATAACAGGTGATATGGAGGCTCAAATGGAAAATACGTTTTTAGAAAAAACAAAAGCAGGAAAAAAGACAATTGGTACTTTTTTTGAGATTGGATATGGCGCAGTAGGAGAGGCGATCGCTCTTACAGATTTGGATTATTTTATTATTGACTGCGAGCATGGTCCGTATGATGTGGAAAGTACCGGAGAGATAATCCGTGCGGCAGAAGGAGCTGGCGAGGGAAAAGTGACTCCGCTTGTCCGTGTGAAAGACAGCCAGAGAAATTCTATTTTAAAAATGCTCGATATCGGAGCCAAAGGACTGATCATCCCACAGGTACAGTCTCTGGAAGAAATTAAGCAGATTGTAAAATACGGAAAATATTATCCGGTCGGTGATAGAGGATTTGCTTTTACAAGAAATGTAAAATACGGATGTGCGCCGGAGGCAAAGGGGACAGTACAGGAATACTTCGATGCCTGTAATGAAAAGCAGCTTCTGATTCCACAGTGCGAGACAAAGGGCTGCCTGGAAGAGATCGAGGCAATTACTGCTACAGACGGTATCGATGGTATTTTTGTCGGACCATACGATTTAAGCGTCGCATTGGGAATCCCGGCACAGTTTGACAAATCGGAATTTAAAGAGGCATTAAACCGTATCCTTGCAGCAGTAAAAGCAGCAGGAAAATTCTGTATTATCTATGCGGATAACGAACAGGTGGGTGCCGAGAGATTAGCCTTAGGTTTTGACAGCATCACCTTATCTATGGATAACAGTATTTATATTGAGGCGATGAACCGCTGTGTGACAAACGTGCAGAATCTGTTAAACAAATAGAAAGAAACATCCTTCTTGACAAAAAAGAGAAGGTGTGTTTTAATAGGAGCAGCGAAAGAACTGGTTATTTTATCCAAAAAAAGATAGAAGCTCCATTTCTTTTGCAATGACAAAAAGGATAAACCGTTGAAGCGGAGGTAAAAATAGTTGTGCACGCACAGAGAGCCTGGGGAGGTGGGAGCCGGGCCGGACGCAGATTATTAAATGGACCGCAGAGGGCACAGTCAAAGGCTTTGGATGGAAAGCTCCAGACAGAAAGCTTAGTATACTGTGACGTAAGGCACACGTCAGTTGCCAGGGATATGATGGTATCTCAGTAAGAGCACATTTTGTGAATCAAGGTGGCACCGCGGATGTAGAGAAATTTTGATTATAAGCACACCCGTCCTTGACAAAGTAGAAATACGTTGTCATGGGACGGGTTTTTTATATTATATGTGACACGTTCTTCCATGACAGCGTAAAAGACAGCAGGAAGATCATGATTCCACCGACCATTCCACAGGGATTGGCAGTGGGAGAGCGAGAATGGAGGAAAATGTTATGATCAAAGAGGCAATTATCAAATTAAGTAAAAAAGAAGACTTAAGCTATCAGATGGCACAGGAAGTGATGGATGAAATTATGGACGGCGTGGCCGACGACATACAAAAGAGTGCCTATTTAACGGCTTTGGCGATGAAAGGTGAAACGATCGATGAGATTACCGGTTCGGCCGCCGGGATGCGGGCACATTGTGTGCGTCTTCTCAATGACATGGATGTATTGGAAATTGTAGGTACTGGAGGAGATCAGTCGAATTCTTTTAATATATCTACCACTTCCGCCATCGTCATTTCTTCCGGTGGAGTGCCGGTTGCCAAACATGGAAACCGGGCAGCCTCGAGTAAATGTGGGGCTGCAGATGTTTTGGAAGCACTCGGGGTGAATATCATGTTGCCGCCGGCAAAAAGTGCACAGATGTTAAAGGATATTCAGATTTGTTTCTTATTTGCACAAAAATATCATACCGCAATGAAATATGTGGCAAATGTCCGAAAAGAACTCGGAATTCGTACGGTATTTAATATTTTGGGACCTCTCTCTAATCCGGCCGGAGCAAACATGCAGGTCATGGGAGTATACGATGAGAATCTTGTAAAACCACTTGCACAGGTACTCTATAAACTGGGAGTGAAAAACGCCATGGTGGTTTACGGACAGGATCAGCTGGATGAGATTTCCATGAGTGCAAAAACCAGCGTATGTGAGATCAAAAACGGACAGTTTGCATCCTATGAAATCGAGCCGGAACAGTTTGGCTTTTCCAAATGTCAAAAAGAAGATCTGGTCGGGGGAACCCCGGAAGAAAATGCCAAAATCACTATGGAAATCCTGAATGGGGTGAAAGGACCAAAAAGAGAGGCGGTTCTCCTGAATGCCGGTGCCGGGTTTTATGTGGCAGGCAAAGTGAACACATTACAAGAAGGGGTAGATTTTGCCGCAGGCTTGATCGACAGCGGCAAAGCGAAAAATAGACTCCAGGAGTTTATAGAGTATTCCAACCGATGATAAGAAAGAAGTTTGCCTGCAGGATTCCCGCGTCGGGCGCGGCCGCTTGCGACATGATTCCTATGACATAAAAATTGCAAAGTGAGGGAACTCGTGATAGAATAGGGACGATGATGAAAGAGTAGGAGGTAACGCCTTTGGCTGGAATTGACCAGAGTAAAATAAGAAATTTTTGTATTATTGCACATATTGACCACGGAAAATCAACCCTGGCTGACCGGATCATTGAGAAAACTGGTCTGCTGACAGACAGGGAAATGCAAAACCAGGTGCTTGATAACATGGAACTGGAACGGGAGCGGGGGATCACGATCAAGTCCCAGGCGGTCCGGATCATTTATCATGCACAGGATGGGGAAGAATATATTTTTAATTTAATTGACACTCCCGGACACGTAGATTTTAATTATGAAGTAAGCCGGAGTCTGGCCGCCTGTGAGGGAGCTGTCCTGGTTGTCGATGCAGCGCAGGGGATCGAAGCACAGACCCTGGCGAATGTTTATCTGGCATTAGACCATGATCTGGAGATCATGCCGGTCATTAATAAAATTGATCTGCCGAGTGCAGACCCGGATCGTGTCGTAGATGAAATCGAAGATATCATTGGAATTGAAGCGGAAGATGCACCGCGGATTTCGGCCAAAAACGGTATCAATATTGAGGACGTGTTAGAGCAGATTGTGAAAAAAATCCCTGCACCGGGCGGCAGCCCGGAAAACCCGTTGCAGGCATTGATTTTTGACAGTGTCTACGATTCTTATAAAGGGGTCATTATTTTTGCCCGTATTATGGAAGGCAGAATCAAAAAAGGAACGAATATGCTGATGATGGCAACAGGGGCAAAAGCGGAAGTCGTCGAAGTGGGAACCTTTGGTGCCGGTCAGTTTTTCCCTTGCGAGGAACTTTCAGCCGGAATGGTAGGTTATATTACTGCCAGCCTGAAAAATGTAAAAGATACTCGCGTAGGTGATACCGTGACCGATGCAGACAATCCATGTAAAGAACCCCTTCCGGGATATAAAAAGGTAAATTCTATGGTATTTTGCGGGATTTACCCGGCAGATGGAGCCAAATATCCGGATCTTCGGGATGCCCTGGAAAAATTGCAGTTAAATGATGCGGCACTTCAATATGAACCGGAGACTTCTGTAGCGTTAGGCTTTGGCTTCCGGTGCGGTTTCTTAGGATTGCTCCATTTGGAAATCGTGCAGGAACGTCTGGAAAGGGAGTATAATCTCGACCTGGTCACCACGGCACCAAGCGTAATTTACAAGGTATATCTGACGGACGGCACCGTATTTGACCTGACGAACCCGACAAATCTTCCGGATCCTTCCACAATAGAATATATGGAAGAACCGATCGTCTCAGCGGAAATCATGGTAACCAAAGATTATGTCGGCCCGATCATGACTTTGTGCCAGGAGAGAAGAGGAACCTACATTTCCATGGAATATATGGAAGAAACGAGGGCGTTATTAAAATATGAGCTGCCGCTCAACGAGATCATTTATGACTTTTTCGATGCACTGAAATCCCGTTCGAGGGGATATGCTTCTTTTGATTATGAAATGAAAGGATACCGTAGATCTGACCTGGTCAAGCTAGATATTTTGATTAACAGAGAAACTGTCGATGCGTTATCCTTCATCGTCCATGCCTCTACTGCCTATGAGAGAGGACGGAAGATCTGTGAAAAACTGAAAGAGGAGATTCCGAGGCATTTATTTGAAATTCCGATCCAGGCAGCGATCGGCAGTAAAATTATTGCAAGAGAGACCGTAAAGGCTGTCCGCAAGGATGTCCTCGCAAAATGTTACGGTGGCGATATTTCCCGAAAGAAAAAGCTTTTGGAAAAGCAAAAGGAAGGAAAGAAACGTATGCGGCAGATTGGAAATGTCGAAGTACCACAGAAAGCATTTATGAGTGTGCTGAAATTAAATGAAGATTAACCGGAGTGGATCTTAGGTTTTACAACAGGGGAATCAATCAGAAATTGGTTCTCCTGATTTCTGTATATTGATAAAAAGTTTGTAACGATTCAGAGCCATGCAAAGCCGCAATGTTGCGAATGAGGTGCTGAATCGTTATAAAAGTTTTCCTATGAAGTTTTTATTATAGACTGTATAAAAAAGAGAGGGACATACTGTGAAAAAAGAATGCGAACTGTACATCCACATCCCGTTTTGTATCAAAAAATGTAATTATTGTGATTTCCTTTCTTTTTCGGCGGATCCGAAAGAACGGGATCGTTATGTAGACAGCCTGGCAGAAGAAATTACAGCGACCGGTAGCCTGCTACGCGAAGAAAAAGAAAAGGAAGGAATTCCCAGAGAAGCAGGGACAGTGCGCAGTATCTTTTTTGGTGGGGGAACCCCCTCCCTGCTTAGTGGAGAACAGATGAACAAAATCCTATCTGCACTGGAACAGTCTTTCTTGATCAAAGATTTGGCGGAAATTACTGTGGAGGCAAATCCGGGAACATTGACGGAAGAAAAATTAGCTGCTTATAGGGAGCTGGGGATCAACCGGTTAAGCATCGGGCTGCAAAGCACAGATAACCAATGTCTGTCCATTTTGGGAAGGATCCATACCCGGGAAGAATTTCTGCAAAATTATGATCTGGCAAGGAAGATCGGATGGGATAATATCAATATTGACCTGATGAGCAGCCTGCCTGGACAGTCGCTTTCTTCTTATGAAAAGACCTTACGGCTGGTAAGCGAATTAAAACCGGAGCATATCTCATCCTACAGCCTTATCTTAGAAGAAGGCACCCCGTTTTTTAAGGATCCGAAGATCCGGGCACAGCTGCCGGATGAGGAAACGGACCGGGAAATGTATGCGATGACAAAAGAAATTCTGGCCAAAAGCGGTTATGGGAGATATGAGATTTCCAATTATGCCCTGCCGGGAAAAGAATGCCTCCATAATCTCGGATACTGGAGTGGGATCGAATATCTTGGTTTTGGCCTGGGAGCTGCCTCTTATTTTCATGGTGCCCGTTTTTCCAATGGAAAAAATTTAAAAAAATATATCGACAGACCGTTTCTTCCCTTTTCAGTCCGGGAGGATTATACGGAGCTGACCCAAAAAGAAGAAATGGAAGAATTTATGTTTCTGGGACTCCGGAAAAGAGAGGGGATTTCCAAAATTGATTTTTCGCAGAAGTTTGGAAAGTCTCTGGAAGAGATCTATGGCAAAGTGATATATAAATATGAAGAAATGGGATTGCTCATGTGGTCCAAATCCGGAAGCATGCTGCGGCTGACGGACGCAGGAATCGATGTCAGTGATTATATTTTTTGTGAATTTATGCTATGAAACTCCGGGAAAGCTCTCTGTGTATTTTTTTGTAAAAATTAAAAAATATACTTGACAAGGCACGTATATAGTGATAACTTAATGATTGAAGATATTAGCACTCGGTATTAACGAGTGCTAATAACCAAAAAGAAGGGAGGAAGTCATGGAGTTAGATGAACGTAAAATGAAAATATTAAAAGCGATTATATCTACCTACCTTGAAACCGGTGAGCCGGTGGGAAGCAGGACGATTGCCAAAGATTCCGATCTGAATTTAAGTTCTGCGACGATCCGTAATGAGATGGCAGATTTGGAAGAATTTGGTTATATTCTCCAGCCACATACCTCAGCCGGAAGAATTCCTTCAGATTTGGGATATCGCTATTATGTGAACTGTCTTATGGCAGAGAATGATGAGATGCACGAACGGGAGACGCAGCGTGCGCAGGAGCATCAGGAACTGCTGAACAAGATGGATCGCATGGAAGAGGTCCTGAAGAATGTTGCGGATGTGCTTGCAGCCCACACAAACTATGCTACCTTGGTATCCACACCGCAGATCAAGGAATCGAAATTAAAATTTATACAGCTTTCCATGGTAGATGAACGGAGGCTTTTGGTAGTAATTGTCGTTGGGAATGAAACCGTAAAGAATATTTTGATGAATATGGAAGAACCCCTCAGTAATGAAGAGGTCCTGAAACTGAATATCCTACTGAACTCATTCCTTCAGGGATTAACGTTGAATGATATCAATATTGAGCTGGTTCATACGATGAAGGTACAGGCCGGAATGCATGCCAGCATTTTAGAAGGTGTGTTCAATGGGATTGTGGATGCGATCCATGAGGCGGACCGTATGGAGATCTATACCAGCGGGGCGACCAATATGCTGAAATATCCGGAGCTTGCGAATCCGGAGCATACCACAGCACTTCTCGATACACTGGTAGAAAAGAAACAGCTGATCAAGCTGGTTGATGACACGGTGAATCAGGAAGAAAAACATGGGATCCAGGTTTATATTGGAAATGAAACCCAGGTACAGTCTCTAAAAGACTGCAGTATTGTTACGGCAACCTATGAATTGAAAGAAGGCGGGACAGGGACTGTCGGTATTATCGGTCCAAAACGGATGGATTATCGTAAAGTAGTAAATACTCTCAGAAATCTAACAGATGATTTAGATGAGATTTTTAATAATGAATCATAGAAAGGTGGTACTTAAGTGGAAGAAGAAAAGAAAGTGTCCGACGAAAGTATCGTAGAAGAAGCTCCGGACGATTCCCAGATGGAAGAACAGCCGGAAGAGAATCAGGAAGAGCCAAAAGAAAAAAAGAGAAAGAAATCAGCGGCTGCTCTTGAGATTGATTTGAAAAAGAGCGAAGAAAAAGTGGCGGAGATGACCGATAAATATCAGCGCCTTATGGCAGAATTTGAGAATGCCAGAAAGAGGAACGCCAAAGAGCAGAACCATATGTATGATATAGGAGCCAAAGAAGTACTCAGCAAGCTGCTTCCGGTCGTTGATAATTTGGAAAGAGGATTGGATGCCCTTTCGGAAGAAGAAAAAGAAGGTGCATTTGCCAAGGGAGTGATAAAAATTTATGAACAGTTGATCACTACCTTAGATGAAATTGGTGTTACGCCAATGGATGCGGTAGGAAAAGAATTTAATCCGGACTTTCATAATGCAGTGATGCATGAGGAAAACGAGGAGATGGGTGAAAACCTGATATCCGAAGAGTTCCAGAAAGGCTATATGTATAAAGATGGAGTACTCCGGCACAGCATGGTAAAAGTGGTCAATTAAAAAAACTGCCAGACAGCAGAAAAAAGATTTTTCGATGATTTTTAGAATATATTGATTGAATACAGGAGGAAAAAAACAATGGGTAAAATAATAGGTATTGATTTAGGTACAACAAATTCATGTGTAGCAGTAATGGAAGGTGGAAAGCCGGTTGTTATCACAAATGCAGAGGGAATGAGAACCACTCCTTCCGTAGTAGCATTTACAAAGACTGGTGAAAGAGTCGTAGGAGAGCCTGCAAAGCGTCAGGCAGTAACCAATGCCGACAAGACGATCTCATCGATCAAACGTCAGATGGGTACCGATTATAAAGTAGATATTGATGGAAAGAAATATTCTCCACAGGAAATTTCCGCAATGATCTTACAGAAATTAAAATCCGATGCAGAGAACTACCTGGGAGAAAGCGTAACAGAAGCCGTTATCACAGTACCGGCATATTTCAATGACGCACAAAGACAGGCAACAAAAGATGCCGGAAAGATTGCAGGCCTTGATGTAAAACGTATCATCAATGAGCCGACAGCAGCAGCCCTTTCCTATGGTCTTGATAATGAAAAAGAACAGAAGATTATGGTATACGATTTAGGTGGAGGTACTTTTGATGTATCAATCATTGAAATCGGTGACGGTGTCATTGAAGTACTGGCAACCGCAGGAGATAACCGTCTGGGCGGAGATGATTTCGATAATGTGATCACACAGTACATGCTCGACGACTTTAAAGCAAAAGAAGGTGTCGATTTATCCTCAGATAAAATGGCAATGCAGAGATTAAAAGAAGCAGCAGAGAAGGCCAAAAAAGAGCTTTCTTCTTCCACAACAACCAATATCAACCTTCCGTTCATCACTGCAACAGCTGAAGGACCAAAACATTTTGAGATGAACCTGACCAGAGCGAAATTCAATGAGTTAACCGCACATCTTGTAGAAAGAACCGTTACACCGGTTTCAAAAGCATTAAACGATGCAGGTCTTAATTCAAGTGATCTGACCAAGGTATTATTAGTAGGTGGTTCTACCAGAATCCCTGCTGTTCAGGATAAAGTAAAACAGCTGACAGGAAAAGATCCATTCAAAGGAATTAACCCGGATGAATGTGTGGCAATCGGTGCTTCCATCCAGGGCGGCAAGCTGGCAGGAGATGCCGGTGCCGGCGATATCCTTCTTCTGGATGTTACCCCGCTGTCCTTATCCATTGAAACAATGGGCGGTGTCGCTACCAAATTAATTGAACGTAACACAACCATCCCTACGAAGAAGAGCCAGATCTTCTCCACAGCAGAGGATAATCAGACTGCGGTAGATATCCATGTGGTACAGGGAGAAAGACAGTTTGCCAGAGATAATAAGACACTCGGACAGTTCCGTCTCGATGGAATCCCTCCAGCAAGAAGAGGTATCCCGCAGATCGAAGTTACCTTCGATATTGATGCAAACGGTATCGTAAATGTTTCGGCAAAGGATCTGGGAACCGGAAAAGAACAGCATATTACGATCACTGCCGGTTCGAATATGTCAGAAGAAGATATCAACAAAGCAGTCAAAGAAGCTGCCGAATTCGAAGCACAGGATAAGAAGAGAAAAGAGGGAATCGATGCCAGAAATGATGCAGACAATATGGTATTCCAGACAGAGAAAGCCCTCGAAGAAGCAGGAGATAAGATTGATGCTTCCGAAAAAGCAACGGTAGAAGCAGATATTGCCAAACTGAAAGAAATTCTTGACCGGACCACTCCGGATAATATTTCCGAGGCAGATGTCGCAGCCCTCAATGAAGGCAAAGAACAGCTGATGAAAGATGCACAGTCTTTATTTGCAAAGATGTATGAGCAGGCAGGCGGAGCAGCCGGACAGGCAGGCCCTCAGCCGGGAGCAGGCGATGCCAATGCAACATACAATGCAGATGATGTTGTGGATGCCGATTACAAAGAAGTATAAAAAATAAAGAAAAGCGGATAACGCTGATATAACAGAAAAAAACAAAAGATTCCTCTTTTTTGTCCGGCCGGATTCAAGGCCTGACAAAAGGAGGAAATTTGTTATTTTGTGAGTGCATATCCTGAATTGGAGGACAAAATGGCGGAAAAGAGAGATTATTACGAAATTCTGGGTGTAAGCCGGAATGCATCGGAATCGGAGATTAAGCATGCCTACCGCAAGGTTGCGAAAAAATATCACCCTGACATGAATCCGGGAGATAAAGAAGCAGAAGAAAAGTTTAAAGAAGCAGCGGAAGCGTATGAAGTTCTCAGTGACCCGGAAAAGAAAAGTAAATATGACCAGTTTGGCCATGCGGCATTTGAACAGGGCGGCGGCGGAGCCGGCGGTTTTGGCGGTTTTGATTTCGGCGGGGATATGGGAGATATCTTCGGCGATATTTTCGGCGACTTTTTTGGAGGTGGAAGCCGCAGGGGCGGTGGAGCCAGAAGAAATGGGCCAAGACAGGGGGCAAACCTGCGTGCGGCTGTCCGCATTACTTTTGATGATGCGATTCGCGGTGTCGAAAAAGAACTGGAAATTACATTAAAAGAAACCTGTACGACCTGTAACGGAAGTGGTGCAAAACCGGGAACCAGCCCGGAAACCTGCCCGAAATGTAAGGGAACCGGTCAGGTTGTCTTTACACAGCAGTCCATGTTTGGTACCGTCCGGAATGTACAGACCTGTCCGGATTGTAATGGAAGCGGCCAGATCATCCGCAATAAATGTTCGGATTGTTCCGGTACCGGTTATGTGAAGGTACGTAAACGGATCAAAGTGCCGATTCCGGCAGGAATTGATAATGGCCAGAGTGTAAGAATCCGGGAAAAAGGAGAGCCGGGAATCAATGGAGGACCAAGAGGAGATCTGCTGGTGAATGTAACCGTATCCCGCCATCCGAAGTTCCAGAGACAGGAATACGATATCTATTCTACGGAACCGATTACTTTCGCCCAGGCAGCTTTAGGAGGAAATATTTCCATCGATACGGTGGATGGACCATATGATTACACATTAAAACCGGGAACCCAGACAGATACACGAATCCGCTTAAAAGGAAAAGGGGTTCCAACCTTAAGAAATAAGAATATCCGGGGAAACCACTTTGTCACTTTTGTTGTCCAGGTTCCTGAACGAATGAACGAAGCACAAAAAGAGGCATTGCGTAAATTCCAGGAGGCCATGGGCGAGATCCCGGCATCCGAAAAACCAAAGGAAAAGGAAGAAAAAGCAGAGCATCATGAAAAACATGAAAGAAAGGGCAAAGGCTTTTTTGGAAAGAAGAAGAAATAACTGTTGATCAGCTTATGATACGAGGGATGGATTTATGAAGTGGAATAAACTCACGATTGAGACAACGACAGCTGCAGAGGACATGTTAAGCTATGAATTATCGGAAATGGGCATGGAGGGAGTCGAAATTGAAGACCATGTGCCATTATCGGAAGAGGACCGCAAGATCATGTATGTGGATCTTCTTCCAGATGAGATTGCTCCGGATGATGGAACAGCCCGTATTTCCTGCTATGTCGATGAAAAGGAAGATTTGAATGAAGTTGTTGCGAAAGTGAGAGCCAAAATAGAAGAGTTATCCGCCTTTTTACCAATGGGAAGCGGAGAAATCACTCTGGGCGTGACACAGGAAGAGGACTGGATCAACAACTGGAAAGTATTTTTTAAACCATTTCGGCTGGACGACAATATCATCATCAAACCAACCTGGGAGACACTCAAGGAAACAAAAGAGGACGATATTGTTGTCGAGATCGATCCGGGCACTGCGTTTGGAAGTGGTTCTCACGAGACGACAAAGCTTTGTATCTCCCAGCTTAAAAAATATATCAAAAAAGACACAGAACTGCTCGACATCGGAACGGGAAGCGGAATCCTCTCGATCATCGGATTAAAATTAGGGGCACATCATGCGATGGCAACCGATATTGATCCGAATGCGATCCGGGCAACCAATGAGAATTTTGCCATTAATGGGGTGGAAAAGCAGGCCAAAGTACAGCGAGTAAATATTCTGGATCCTGAAGAGGCAGATGGTTTCTACGAAACAAATCATGGAAAGAAATACGATGTCATCGTCGCCAACATTCTTGCAGATGTCATCATCCCTCTTTCCGCCATTGTGACGCCGCTGCTAAAAGAAAACGGAATCTTTATCACATCCGGCATCATCAATACCATGGAAGAAGCGGTAAAAAAAGCATTGCTTGCGAACCACTTTGAAATCCTCGAAATCCATCACATGAAAGACTGGGTAAGTATTACGGCAAAGCCTGCAGACGCCGGGTTAAGGTAGCGAAAAAGAATCGTATGTGTTATACTGGAGCTGCGGGAGCGAAGACTCCCGAAAACCAGGTAGTACATTGTAAAATTTAGGAAAGGAAAAGCTATTTCGATGAACACTGGCATCGAATCGTTGAACATATACACTTTTGTATATGTTGTGAATAGCAGATACAGGTAAAGGATGAAAAAAATAATATTAACCGGTGATCGCCCAACGGGACGGCTCCATGTGGGACACTATGTAGGTTCACTGTCAGAAAGAGTGAAATTACAAAATTCTGGGGAATATGATGAAATTTATATTATGATCGCAGATGCACAGGCATTGACGGACAATGCGGAACATCCGGAAAAAGTACGTCAGAATATTATTCAGGTGGCACTGGATTATCTGGCATGCGGATTGGATCCGGATAAATCCACTATTTTTATCCAGTCCATGATTCCGGAACTGACAGAACTTACATTTTATTATATGAATCTTGTAACCGTTTCCCGTGTACAGAGAAACCCAACCGTGAAAGCAGAAATCCAGCAGAGAAATTTTGAGGCAAGTATCCCTGTCGGTTTCTTCTGTTATCCGATCAGTCAGGCGGCAGATATCACCGCATTCCGTGCGACGGAAGTGCCGGTAGGAGAAGACCAGATGCCGATGTTGGAACAGTGTAAAGAAATCGTGCACAAGTTCAACAGTGTATACGGAGAGACCTTGACCGATCCGAAGATCGTGCTTCCTTCGAATAAGGCCTGTCTGCGCCTGCCGGGAACCGATGGGAAGGCGAAAATGAGTAAGTCTCTTGGAAACTGCATTTATCTTTCCGATGAAGCGGATGTCGTGAAGAAGAAAGTTATGTCCATGTTCACGGATCCGAATCACCTGAGAGTCGAGGATCCAGGAACGGTAGAGGGCAATCCGGTCTTTATTTATCTGGATGCTTTTTGCAAAGAGGAATATTTTGCAGAATTTTTGCCGGGTTACCAGAATCTGGACGAGTTGAAGGATCACTATCGTCGTGGAGGACTGGGAGACGTTAAAGTAAAGAAATTCTTAAATAAAGTTATGGAAGCGGAATTTGGTCCGATCCGCGAGAAAAGAAAAATGTGGGAACAGCGTATCCCGGATGTTTATGATATCTTAAAAGAAGGATCCAAAGTGGCGAAGAAAAAAGCAGCGGAAACACTGAATGACGTTCGTGCCGCTATGAAAATAAATTATTTTGAAGATGGAATTCTTTAAAAGCATTCCCGTGATCCAGAAAAAAGATTGATGTCGCAGATAACTGCGCTCAGCACAAGAATGTGCCTAGGCACATTCTTTTTTCTTATCGGGGTGCCACACTGCGGCAAAATGAAAGAATGGCGCATTTTATTGCGACGGAAGTGCCAGTGGGAGAAGACCAGATGCCGATGTTAGAACAGTGTAAAGAAATCGTGCATAAGTGGAAGAAGAGACAGGGAGAGAAGGATGCATCAGTTTTTTATCCAGACAGAAAATATCAAAGAAAACGAAATATGGATCACCGATAAAAAGGACAGGAACCACATTGATCACGTTCTGCGCATGAAAAAAGGGGAGAAGATGGTTCTTTGCTGCCAGGAAAAACGCAGGGAATATCTCTGTGAGATTGAGGAATTTCATCCGGAGTCTATCCGGACACGAATTCTGGATATCCAGGGGGAATCCCGGGAACTTCCTGCAAAAATCGTACTGTTCCAGGGGCTTCCCAAAAGTGACAAGATGGACTGGATCATCCAAAAAGCCGTGGAGCTTGGAGCATCAGAGATTGTTCCCGTTGCTACCAAAAGGGCAATCGTAAAGCTGGATGGAAAAAAAGCAGAAAAAAAACGCCAGCGTTGGAGTGAAATTGCCAAAGGAGCAGCCAGCCAGTCAAAAAGAGGGGTCATTCCGGAGGTAAAGCCAGTCCTTTCTTTTCTGGAAGCGATCGAGTATGGGAAGACGTTGGATTTTTGTCTGATTCCCTACGAAGATGCCAAGGGGATCGCGCATTCCAGGGAGATCGTGGCCATGGCGAAACCAAAAAAAAGCATTGGAGTCTATATTGGTCCGGAAGGGGGCTTTGCGGAGGAAGAAGTGGCACTTGCCGTGCAGGCAGGAGCCAGTCCCATTACCCTGGGACATCGGATTTTGCGGACAGAGACTGCAGGGATGGCAGTGCTTTCTATCTTGATGTTTATGCTGGAAGAAGACCGTGAAGCCTAGGATTTTCGCAAAGAAAATAAAAGACAGGATGCATCATACAGAATAAAAACGATACTGGAGGAAAACAAAAATGGCGGGTTCGACATTTGGGACAATTTTTCGAATGACAACATGGGGAGAAACTCACGGCAAGGCGGTAGGTGTCGTCGTAGACGGATGCCCGGCAGGGCTTTCCATCTGTGAGGAAGACGTCCAGAAATACTTAAACCGAAGAAAGCCAGGGCAATCTCAATATACCACAAAAAGAAACGAAGCAGATGCGGTCGAAATACTGTCGGGAATTTTCGACGGGAAGACAACCGGGACACCGATTTCTATGGCTGTCTTTAACAAGGATCAGAAATCCAAAGATTATTCGGCCATCAAAGATCTCTACCGTCCAGGCCATGCAGACTATACGTTTGATGCCAAATACGGCTTTCGGGATTACCGGGGCGGCGGACGCTCTTCCGGGAGGGAGACACTTGCCAGAGTGGCGGCCGGAGCCATCGCAGCGAAAGTTTTGGAAGAGATGGGCATTGAAATTTTTGCCTACACCAGGGCAATCGGCCCGGTAGAGATATCCATGGACCGGTTTTCCCGGGAAGAAAGGGAAAAGAACGCCCTTTTTATGCCGGATGCCCAGGCGGCATCCCAGGCAGAGGCCTATCTGGAAGAAAAAATGAAAGAACAGGACTCCAGTGGCGGCGTGGTAGAATGTGTGATTACCGGAATGCCGGCAGGAATCGGCGAACCGGTTTTTGATAAGATCAGTGCCTGTCTGGGCAAGGCCATTTTGTCCATCGGGGCTGTTAAAGGTTTTGAGATCGGGGAAGGATTTGCTGCGGCTCGCATGTCCGGTTCAGAAAACAATGACGAATTTTATAATGACAATGGAACGATCCAAAAGAAAACGAATCATGCGGGCGGTGTACTCGGCGGTCTGAGTGATGGAATGCCGATCTGTTTTCGCGCGGCCTTTAAACCGACGCCATCCATTGCCAAGACACAGCAGACCGTAAATAAAGAAGGAAAAGAGACAGAAATTTCTATCGCAGGACGGCATGACCCGATTATCGTGCCGCGGGCAGTCGTGGTGGTCGAAACCATGGCGGCCTCTGTCGTCCTTGATCTGCTTCTTCAGAATATGGGAAGCCGTCTGGACCAGGTAAAACGCTTTTATGAGCAGTGGTAACCGATGCTGCGCGGTCCGCTCAGCAGGAATCCCGGAGTGAAAAGTGACATGGATAAAAGCTGGAAAGCTGTTGTGTAATCTAGCTTTTTGTGATAAAATGAAGTCTGTATGTAAAGATGAGGAGTTATTATGTATCAATTGTTGGCAAAAGATGGGATGGCGAAGCGTGGACGTTTCCAGACAGTACATGGTACGGTGGAAACCCCGGTGTTTATGAATGTGGGAACCGTCGGGGCAATCAAAGGAGCGGTGAGCACGGATGACCTGCGGGCGATCGGGACACAGATTGAGCTTTCCAATACCTACCATCTTCATGTAAGAACCGGTGATCCCCTGATCAAAACCTTTGGGGGACTCCATAAGTTTATGGCATGGGACCGGCCGATCCTTACGGACTCCGGCGGTTTTCAGGTTTTTTCCCTCTCAGGTCTTCGCAAGATTAAAGAAGAAGGAGTTTATTTCCAGTCACACATTGACGGACACCATATTTTTATGGGGCCGGAAGAGAGTATGCAGATCCAGTCGAATCTCGGATCCACGATTGCTATGGCATTTGATGAGTGTCCTTCCAGCCGTGCGGATCGGGAATATATCCAGAATTCGGTAGACCGTACTGCCAGATGGCTGGAACGATGTAAAAAAAAGATGGATGAGCTGAATCAGCTTCCGGACACAGTGAATCCGCACCAGATGCTTTTTGGGATCAACCAGGGCGGTGTTTTTCCAGATATCCGTATCGAACATGCCAAACGGATCCGGGAACTGGATCTGGATGGGTATGCCATTGGAGGGCTGGCAGTTGGTGAGACCCATGAGGAAATGTATGAGATTTTAGATGCCGTCGTTCCTTATCTGCCGGAAGAGAAACCAACATATCTGATGGGGGTCGGTACACCAGCCAATATTTTAGAAGCCGTAGACAGAGGTGTAGATTTTTTTGACTGCGTCTACCCTTCCCGGAATGGACGGCATGGACATGTCTATACCCATCAGGGAAAGAAGAATCTTTTCAACAAAAAGTTTGAGCTTGACAGCCGGCCAATTGAAGAAGGCTGCCAGTGTCCGGCGTGCAGAACCTACAGCAGGGCGTATATCCGCCATCTCCTGAAAGCAAAAGAGATGCTCGGCATGAGGCTGTGTGTCCTCCACAATCTCTATTTTTACAATCATTTGATGGAAGAGATTCGGACAGCGATCGAGGAACATCGTTACAAAGAATTCAAAAAAGCCACATTAGAAGGGTTTTTAGGTTGAATTTTTAATGAAATATAGAAGGAATATGGAGGTAAAAAAATGACATTAGCACAAAGTTCAGCAAATACCGGAATCATGATGATCGTAGTATATGTGATCCTTTTTGGAGCAATCATCTACTTTATGACCATCCGTCCGCAGAAGAAACAGCAGAAAGCAGCAGCAGAAATGCATGCGGCAATGCAGGCGGGAGATAGCGTGCTGACAACCAGTGGATTCTATGGTGTGATCATTGACGTTATGGATGACACAGTCATCGTGGAATTTGGAAACAACCGTAATTGCAGAATTCCGATGCAGAAAGATGCCATTGCAGCGGTAGAAAAACCAAATCTCAAAAAAACAGAAGAAGAGGAGTAATCCTGCTTCAAAGGGGCTGTCGCTTTTACGGGTTTTCCCGTAAACGGGCAGCCTTTTATAAAAATGTCTTTTCTTACCAGGGGTATGTGTGCTATAATACTCCATAAAGTGTCATGAAAAGATACTTGATATTAGATTATAAAGTGAGGAGGCGTTATTTATGAAACGTGTGAAGACACTGACCGGAAACAGAACCTATGGCACGACCATGTGTAAAGGTGGATGCGGTGAATGCCAGACATCCTGTCAGTCTGCCTGCAAGACATCCTGTACTGTAGGAAATCAGACTTGCGAGAGTAATAAATAATACAAAGCAGGACAGAAAGCCGTTTTTCTGACCGATGCTTTTGAAGTAGGGTGAACAGTCTTTTGTCTGTTCACCTTATCTCATGTATACAGCAAAAACAGGGGCAGCACATTGCAAAGTGGCATGTTGCCTGACTGTCAGCCTTATATCACGAAAAACAAAACAGAAAGGGAATAGATTGTGATTCATCAGTATAAAAATAATGGATATAATATCGTTATGGATGTGTGCAGCGGAGCCATCCATGTTGTGGATGATGTGACCTATGACATCATCGCTCTTTATGAGGATAAGAGTTTGGAAGAAATCAAAAAAGCTCTTTCCTACGACCCAGAAGACATCGAGGAAGCCTACGGGGAAGTCACTTCATTAAAACAGCAGGGGCTGTTGTTTACAGAAGATATCTATGAGGAATACATCCAGGAAGTCAAAAGCCGGAAAACGGTAGTGAAAGCACTCTGCCTGCATATTGCCCATGACTGCAACTTGGCCTGCCGCTATTGTTTTGCGGAAGAAGGCGAGTATAAGGGGGAGCGTTCCCTCATGAGTGCCAAAGTGGGAAAAGCCGCTTTGGATTTTCTGATTGAGAATTCCGGAAACCGTCATAATCTGGAAGTAGACTTTTTCGGTGGGGAACCGACCATGAATTTCCAGGTGGTCAAAGAGATCGTAGAATACGGACGCAGTCTGGAAAAGAAATATGACAAACATTTTCGGTTTACGTTTACCACGAACGGCCTTCTTTTAAATGATGACATCATGGAATTTGCCAACAAAGAGATGGATAACGTGGTGTTAAGTATCGATGGCCGCAAGGAAGTGCACGACTATATGCGTCCGACAAGAAACGGAAAGCCGAGCTATGACCTGATCATGCCGAAATTTATCCGTTTTGCACAGTTAAGACACCAAAAACAGTATTATGTGCGGGGAACTTTTACGAACAGAAATTTAGATTTTTCGAACGATGTCATCCATTTGGCTGACCTGGGATTTGAACAGATTTCCATGGAACCGGTGGTCGGACAGCCGGAGGAACCTTACGCCATTCAGGAAAAGGATCTGCCGCAGATTTTTGAAGAGTATGATAAACTGGCCCGCGAAATGATCCAGAGGGAAAAAGAAGGAAGAGGATTCCAGTTCTTCCATTTTATGATCGATCTGACCGGGGGACCTTGTGTGGCAAAAAGACTTTCCGGATGCGGAAGCGGAACCGAGTATCTTGCGGTGACCCCTTGGGGAGACCTGTACCCGTGCCACCAATTTGTAGGGGAAGAAAAATTCCTTTTAGGAAATGTGTTTGACGGAATCCATCGACAGGATATCTGCGAAGAATTTCGCAGAAGTAATGTATATACAAAAACGAAATGCAAAGACTGTTTTGCAAGATTCTACTGCAGCGGAGGCTGCCCGGCAAATTCCTATCATTTCCACGGCACCATCAACGATTCCTATGATTTAAGCTGTGAGATGGAACGCAAGAGAGTTGAATGTGCCATTATGATCAAAGCTGCCCTGGCTGACTGCTGATTCCAGAGAAAAGTGAGGAGATGCAGGGAATGGAAAAATGGTTTATTGCTTCCAAACGGGCAGATTTTAATAAAATAGGAGAAATGTTTCATATCAGTCCTGTGACAGCCAGGCTGATGCGAAACCGGGATCTGACAACGAAAGAAGAAATGAGACGCTATCTGTACGGGGATTTAACAGATCTGTATTCACCCTACCTGTTAAAGGATGTGGAAAAAGGGGCGGAGCTCATAAAGGAAAAAATTGCGGAGCGAAAAATGATTCGCATTATTTCCGATTATGATGTGGACGGAGTCTCTTCGAACTATATTTTATATAAGGGATTAAAACGCTGTGGTGCCATCGTAGATTATAAAATCCCGGATCGGATCGAAGACGGATATGGAATCAACGAACATTTGATAGATGAGGCCGCCCAGGATCAGATCGATACCATCATAACCTGTGATAATGGTATCGCGGCTGCGCATCAGATCGCATATGGGAATTCTCTTGGGATGACTTTTGTCATTACAGACCATCACGATGTGCCTTTCCACCAGGAGGGAGAGAAGAAAGTATATGACATCCCACAGGCTGCTGCCGTGATCAACCCCAAACAGGAAGCCTGTCCTTATCCGTTCCCAAATATCTGCGGAGCGGTGGTGGTATATAAATTTATCCAGGTCTTATATGACCTGTGTGGGATCGACCGCCGGGAAGTAGAGGATTTTCTGGAAATTGCGGCTATGGCAACCGTGTGTGACGTCATGCCTCTTCGTGATGAAAACCGGATCATTGTAAAAGAAGGCCTGCGGAAGATGCAGAAAACCGACATCATGGGACTCAAAGCCCTGATCGAAGCTACCTCACTAGATAAGGGAAAGATTACTTCCTATCATCTGGGATTTATTCTGGGGCCCTGCATTAATGCCTCAGGAAGGCTGGCTTCTGCCAAAGAAGCCCTGGAACTTTTGCTGTGCGATGACAGGGAACGCTGCAGGGAAAAAGCGGAAAAGCTGATTCATTTTAATGAAGAAAGGAAGAAAATGACAGCTTGCGCTGTGGAAGCAGCCATGAATGATCTGGAACATTCCGGACACGTTCAAGATAAGGTGCTGGTGGTATATCTGCCAGACTGTCATGAGAGCATTGCAGGAATTATTGCAGGGAGAATCAAAGAATCTTATCATAAGCCGGTCTTTGTCATCACAAAGACAAAAGACGGGCTGAAAGGCTCCGGACGCTCTATTGAGGCATTCCACATGTATCAGGAAATGAGCAAAATCAAAGAATGCTTCGAGAAATTTGGCGGTCATCCCATGGCGGCCGGGCTCTCCATGAAAGAGGAAAAACTGGAGGAATTCCGGGAGAAAATCAATCGCAATGCGGTGTTGACCGAGGAGGATTTCGTAGAAAAAGTCCATATTGATATCGCCCTTCCCTTTTCTTATCTTACGGAATCTTTATTGCAGGAATTTGAGCTCCTGGAACCATTTGGAAATGAAAATACGAAGCCGCTCTTTGCTTTGAGAAAACTGCTGATCAAAGGCATACGGATTCTCGGAAGAACAGGAAGATGTTTGAAGATCTTTGTATCTGACGAAAACGGCAATCAGGCAGAAGCGATATATTTCGGGGAAAATCACATTTTTTTTGAAAAATTGGAAGCCTTTTGCGGCAGGGAGGAAACAGAAAATATAAAAAAAGGGCTTTCATCCAATATTTATATGGATATCACGTACTATCCGCAGGTCAATGAATGGAATGGCCGGAAGAACATTCAGATGGTCATAAAAAATTTTCGTTTCAACTCAGTCGGGAGTTCAAGCTCCGACTGAGTGAAATGCTCTGCGAGGATGCGCACGGATTGAAGAGATATTTGCCTGCTGACGCAGACTCGAATCCGGCGCGCAAGACTTGCAAGCGAGTCTTGACAAAATAAACGAAAATTCCCTTATAAGGAGTGAAAAACACATGAAAAAAAGAAAGAAAAAATACAAAAAGAGATCTTATCCGGAAGTACGTCTGATCGGTCTGGATTTAGATGGAACCACACTGACTTCCGATAAAGTATTGACACCCCACACCAAAGAAGTACTAGAAGACTGTCTGGCTGCCGGAATCCACGTGCTTCCGGCTACTGGACGTGTCCATGCCGGTATCCCGGACTATCTTAGACAAATCCGGGGGATGCGATATGTGATCTTATCGAATGGTGCCTGTGTGATGGACTTACAAAAAGAAGAAGTCCTCTACCGAAACTGTATTCCATGGGATCAAGCACTGGATTTATTTGATACTCTGGAGAAATACCATACATTTTATGATGTATATGCCAATGGAGAGGGATGGTGTGAGGGAAGATTCCTGGATCATCTGGATGAATTCCGTATCGAACCGGAAATTCAGAAACTGGTTCGCATGTCCCGAAACCGTGTGGATGATTTAAGGGAATGGATGAGGCAAAATCAGGCACCGGTAGAAAAGCTCAATATGTTCTTTGCCGAAGAAGAAGAACGACAGAGAGCGTATTCGGAACTGTCAGAAATGCCCGATTTGGCAGTGACCTGTTCGTTGTCGAATAATCTGGAGATTAACCATGCCTCCTGTAATAAAGGAGATGCCATGAAGAATCTTGGGCGGATCCTTCAAATTCCGCTGGAAAACATGATGGCATGTGGGGACGGAAATAATGACCTCGAGATGATCAAACAGGCAGGAATTGGTGTGGCGATGGCAAATGGGGAAAAGGCACTCAAAAAAGTGGCAGATTATATTACAAAAACGAACGACGAAGAGGGTGTCGCCTATGCCATAGAACATTTTTGTAATCAAAAAGGAAAACGGAAATAAGGGTAGTGATTTGCTTGCTTTTTTTAAGGAATATTTTGCTTTTTGCTGTTTTTTCCTTATAAAGTCTGATATAATCAATTTGGTAAAGGGCAACAAATCAGGAAAGGGTGAAGAAAGTGAAAAAACTTGAAGATTATGTAATCAGTATACCGGATTTTCCAGAACCAGGGATTATGTTCCGGGATATTACTTCTATTTTAAGAAATCCAGATGGACTCATGTTAAGTATTCATGAATTGATGTACGCTCTTGAGGGAATCGAGTTTGATGTGGTAGTCGGTGCAGAATCCCGTGGTTTTATCTTCGGCGTGCCATTAGCTTATAATAAAAGAAAAGCATTTGTCCCGGTTCGTAAAAAAGGGAAACTTCCAAGGGAAACGGTCAGTGAGAAATATGACCTGGAATATGGAACGGCAGAGATCGAGATCCATAAAGAGGATATCCGTCCGGGCCAAAGGATTGTTTTTGTTGACGACCTGCTGGCGACAGGAGGAACGGCCAAGGCAGCGATCGATCTGATCGAGAAGCTCGGGGGCGTTGTCGTGAAAGTCTTATTTGTGATGGAACTGGAAGGACTGCACGGGAGAGATAAATTACAAGGTTATGATGTGGAAGCCCTCATCACTTATCCGGGAAATTAATACAGGGATCTGTCGAAATCTTGCCTGGGAACCGTTAGAAAAGAAGGTTATGTTTGCAACTTGGTAATAAGAATCCTTCATTTTTCTTTACAAAAATCAAAATTCAGCGTATGATGGACAGGAAGGAATTCTAAAGAACAGGTGGAGTAATGACAGTGAAACATTTAAATTTATTACAGAGAATTGAACAAAAATCTACAGATTTCAGCAAGGGACAGAGAAGGCTGGCGCAGTATATTACAGAGAATTACGATATTGCTGCTTATCTGACAGCATCAAAGCTGGGGAAGGAAGCCGGTGTCAGCGAATCGACCGTGGTGCGTTTCGCTTATCAGTTAGATTATGATGGCTATCCGGAGTTACAAAAGGCAATTCAGGTGATTGTAAAAACGAACTCCAATTCCATTCAGAGGATGTCCCTTTCTTCCAAAAGATATCAGGAAAAAGGTGTATTAAAAAGTATTTTATATACGGATGCAGAAAGACTGCGGGATACTATACAGGGCGGTGTGGATGAAAAAGAATTTGAAAGGGCAGTGTCCCTCATCAATGATGCACGCCGCCTGTACATTCTCGGAGCGAGGAGTGCCGCATATCTTGCAGGACTCATGGGCTATTATTTTAAAATGCTTTTCGATAATGTGATAATCGTAGATGCCAACAGCACCTCCGAAACATTGGAACAGATTTATGATATCTGCGAGAAAGATGTCATCATGGGCATCACCTTCCCGCGGTATTCGAAAAGGACGATCTGTGCCTTGCAGTATGCGAAAAATCATGGTGCCACCACCATCGCTCTCACGGACAATATGCAGTCCCCTATCATCGAATATGCGGATTGCCGTCTCATTGCCAAGAGTGACGTAATGACGATCGTGGACTCTCTGGTCTGCCCGTTAAGCGTGGTAAACGCATTGGTAACTGCCATTGCACTTCTTCGGAAAGAAGATGTGGAAAAAAGACTCATGGCTCTGGAAGAGTTATGGAATGAATATGATGTTTACAATAGGAGTTTACTTTAATGAATCAGGTGATTATCATTGGCGGTGGGGCCGCCGGTATGATGGCTGCCATTTCGGCATCAAAAGAAGGAAAACAGGTACTGCTTCTGGAAAAAAATGAAAAACTTGGGAAAAAACTTTTTATCACGGGAAAAGGGCGTTGTAATATTACCAATGCCTGTCCGGCAACGGAATTCCTCAGCCATATCGTGACGAATCCCAGATTCTTGTACAGTGCTTTTTCCCGGTTCACCAATGAGGATATGATGCGGTATCTGGAAGAGAATGGTCTCCCGATCAAAATAGAGCGGGGGCAGCGGGTATTCCCGTGCTCAGACCATTCTTCCGACGTGATTGCTTTTTTAAAAAAGGAATGCCAGAAAGGAAACGTCCGCATCCGCTGTCATACCAAAGTGAAACAGCTCCTGTTTCATCCGGAGGAGCCCCGCTGTATCGGTGTGGCACTGGAAAGCGGAGAGAAGATCTGTGCCGACTCGGTCATCCTGGCCTGTGGAGGTAATTCCTATGCTTCGACCGGATCGAATGGGGAGGGGTATGCCCTGGCAAAAAGTGCCGGCCATACCATCAAACCGGTTCAGCCCTCCCTGGTTCCTTTTGAAATGCGGGAAAGCTGGTGTCGGGAACTGATGGGACTGGCTTTAAAAAATATTTCGATTAAGATCCGCGCAAAAAAGAAAACGGTATATGAAGGTTTTGGCGAATTCCTGTTTACCCATTTTGGGGTAAGCGGGCCGTTGGTCCTTACCGCGAGTACCTTCCTTGGAAAATACCAGAAGGAACTGCTGGCCGGTGAGCTTCGGCTGTATCTGGATCTCAAGCCTTCGCTGACACGGGAACAGTTAGACAAGAGATATCTGAGGGAGTTTGATATGTACCATAATAAAAATATTTCAAACGTCATGGAGCATCTTTTGCCAAAAAGTATGGTTCCTGTTTTTTTAAGCCTTGTAGAGGTGCCGGGAGATAAAAAAGTCCGCGATATCAGTAAAAAAGAGCGGTATCGTATGGTGGAAGTGATGAAAAACCTGGAAATGCATATTACCGGTGTCCGTGGCTTTGAAGAGGCAATAGTGACACGGGGAGGAGTGAATGTCAAAGAGATCCATCCGGCAACCATGGAATCCAAAAAGATGGCCAACTTATATTTTGCCGGTGAAATCATCGATTTGGATGCGGTGACTGGTGGCTACAACCTGCAGATTGCCTGGACAACTGGATTTGTAGCTGGGAAAAATGCATAACTTCGGTATAACTTTTTCATAAAATAATGAAAAAAAACTTTTTTTTTTCGAGAAGATATGGTACACTAAGCAAGTGTAGGTAATAAGAAGATCAGAATTCAGACAGATTGGACTCATGATGGATAGGAGGCAGCGTCCATGTACAGCATAGCAATTGATGGACCAGCAGGAGCAGGAAAGAGCACGATTGCCAAGGCAATCGCAAAAGATATCGGATTTATCTATGTAGATACCGGTGCCATGTATCGGGCGATCGCCCTTTATTTTCTGCGAAAGAAGATTGACGGACAGGACAGGAAAAGGATTTCCGAAGAATGTCCGAACATTCATGTGAGCCTTTCCTATGACACAGAGGGAAGACAGCAGGTTTATTTAAATGGAGAGAATGTCACGGGATATATCCGGAGTGAGGAAGTAGGTAAGATGGCATCCATGACATCTGCCGTACCTGAAGTGAGAAGCACCTTGCTGGATCTGCAGCGGGATATGGCGAAAACATCTGATATTTTGATGGATGGAAGAGATATCGGTACGAACGTGCTTCCGGACGCTTTTTTAAAGATTTATCTTACCGCCTCGGCGGACATCCGGGCGAAGAGACGTTATGATGAACTGAAGGTTCAGGGGATATCCTGTAATATAGACCAGATTAAAGCGGACATTATCCAGAGGGACAGGCAGGACATGGAACGGCCGATTGCACCGCTTTGTCAGGCAGAAGATGCGATACTGGTCGATTCTTCCGATATGTCGATTCCCCAGGTGATCGATACGATTATTACTGAATTTAAAAATAAAATGCATATTGTCGGAGTAAATAATGAAAATTAACATAGCGAATTCTGCGGGCTTTTGTTTTGGGGTTCAAAGAGCTGTGAATACTGTGTATAGAGAAGCTTCCAAACAGAATGTTTATACATTTGGCCCAATCATTCACAATGATGAAGTGGTTGCAGATTTGGAAAAACAGGGTGTACGTGTCATTCACGACCGTGCCGATTTCCAATCGTTAAAACAGGGAACAGTCATTATACGTTCTCATGGAGTGTCAAAAGCAATTTATGATGAGATTCTTAATGCGGGACTCGGTTTAGTGGATGCAACTTGTCCTTTCGTTCGAAAGATTCACAGAATTGTCGAAAAGGAAAGTAGCGATGGCAGAGTTATCATTATCATAGGCAATAACCATCATCCGGAAGTGGAAGGGATCATGGGATGGTGCCGTACACATCCGATTGTGATCGAGAATCGAGAACAGGCAGAAAGTATTGTAGTAGATAAAAATGTTAAGCTGAGCATCGTATCTCAGACGACTTTCCACTACAATAAGTTTCAAGATTTAGTTGAAATTATCTCAGAAAAGGGTTATGATATAAATGTTTTTAACACGATTTGTAATGCAACCGAAGAACGTCAGAATGAGACCAGAGAGCTGGCAAAGCATTCTGATGCGATGATTGTGATTGGTGGCAAACACAGTTCGAATACTCAAAAACTTTTTGAGATAAGTAAAAAAGAATGTAGTAATACTTTTTATATACAAACAAAAAATGATTTGAATATGGAGGATTTTTCTAATATCGGGATACTCGGTATTACTGCAGGGGCTTCAACCCCAAATAAAATTATCAAGGAGGTTCATGAAAGCATGGCAGAAATGAGTTTTGACCAGATGCTGGAAGAAAGTTTTAAGACAATCAGAAATGGAGAGGTAGTTCAGGGTACTATTATCGATGTAAAAGAGGACGAGATCATCTTAAATATTGGATATAAAGCAGACGGTATCATTTCAAGAAACGAATATTCCAATGATCAGAATTTAGACTTAACCACAGTTGCCAATGTTGGTGATGAGATGGAAGCGAAAGTTCTGAAAGTAAACGATGGTGAAGGACAGGTTCTCTTAACATATAAGAGACTCAAAGCAGAAAAAGGAAATAAGAGATTAGAAGAGGCATTTAACAACCATGAGGTATTAAAAGCTCCTGTAGCAAAAGTTCTTGATGGCGGTTTAAGTGTTATTGTAGAAGATACGAGAGTATTCATTCCTGCAAGCCTTGTTTCAGATACTTATGAAAAGAATTTAAAGAAATACGATGGACAGGAGATTGAATTTGTTATCACAGAGTTCAACCCTCGCAAGAGAAGAATCATCGGTGACCGCAAACAGCTCCTCGTTGCAGAAAAGAAAGCAAAACAGGAAGCATTATTCGCAAGAATTGAAGCAGGCATGACAGTAGAGGGAACCGTTAAGAATGTGACAGATTTTGGTGCATTCATCGATTTAGGCGGTGCAGATGGTCTTCTTCATATTTCCGAGATGAGCTGGGGACGTGTGGATAATCCAAAGAAAGTCTTCAATGTTGGAGAGACATTGAATGTCCTGATCAAGGATATCCAGGGTGAAAAGATTGCATTATCCTTAAAATTCCCTGAAACAAACCCATGGCTTCATGCCGATGAAAAATATGCTGTTGGCAACATCGTAGCTGGAAAAGTAGCACGTATGACAGACTTTGGTGCATTTATTGAATTAGAGCCAGGTGTAGATGCTCTTCTCCACGTTTCTCAGATTGCAAGAGAGCATATCGAGAAACCGTCCGATGTATTAAAAGTTGGACAGGAGATTGAGGCAAAAGTTGTAGACTTCAAAAAAGATGACCGTAAGATCAGCTTGAGCATCAAGGCTTTAGATAATGAATAGTCAAATAAAATAAACTGATATTGTGACACTTGAGATTTCCAATCAATGGTATAACGAATATCCATAAGTAAAAGAAAGGCTTTCGCATCATGATGCAAAAGCCTTTCTTTGCGTTTAAAATACATACGCTCCGCGTGGATACACACGGATTTGGAAAGGAGTAGTATCTTGAGAAAAAAAATAATGCGGTATCTTTGTGTGGTCATTGGAATGATGCTCCTGCTCAGCGGTTGTGTGCAAAGTACGTCGAAATCAGATTCCAAAGAAATTACGAAAATGTCTCAGCTGAAAAATGCCTCGATCGGTGTCTGGAGCGGATCCATATGTGAGTCTGCCTGTCGGAAATGCCTTCCGGATGCGAATTATTTCTATTACGATACCACGGGCGACATGGCAACCAGTGTAATGCAGGGAAAAACCGATGCTTTTTGCATCACACCTCCCTATTTTTCCATCATGAAATATGAGCTGCCAGAGCTTGAGGCATTGAAGGAAACGGTTGGGAGTTTTTCTGTTCATTTTATTCTACGTCCGGATAAACGTGGAGAAAAAATTCGTACGGAGATCAATGAATATCTTGCTCGTGCAAGAAAATCTGGTGAAATTGATGAGATTAATGCGCGGTGGTACGGAGAGGATGAAAGTCTGAAGGTGATTGACCGTTCGGGACTTACCGGAAAGAATGGGACGATTAAACTGGCGGTTTGCGGGGATACCCCGATCGGTTACATCAGAGGAAATGAAGTGGTCGGTTCCGAAGTAGAAATTCTTACCCGGTTTTGTACAGAATATGGATATGATCTCCAAATTGATGTGCTCACATTCAGTGCCATTATCCCTTCGATGCAAACCTGTAAATATGATGTTGCGGCGGCTTCTTTTGAATACAGCAAAGAACGGGCGAAAATTGTAAAATTTAGTGACAAAACCCATGACGAGAAAATAATTTTAGTGGTCCGTAAGAAGAGCAAATCGGGTAATTTGTCGATTTTTCAATCCATCAAAAAGAGTTTTAACCGAACGTTCCTGCGTTATCAAAGGTGGAAGCTTTTTCTTGGCGGGATAAGCCAAACACTGCTGATCACGGTATTGTCTATGATAGGCGGAACGGCTCTTGGATTTCTTATTTATCTTCTTTGTCGAAATGGAGGCAAAGCAGCCAATACCATTTCAAGATTTGCCATGTGGCTCATAGACGGGACACCGATGGTAGTCTTGCTCATGATTTTTTATTATATTATTTTTAGCCAGACAAGAATAAACGGTACATGGGTAGCAATTGTCTGTTTTTCCCTGACCTTTGCCTGTTCCATGTTTGGGATGCTCACATCCGGTGTAAAAGCGGTCGGCAACGGACAGTTAGAGGGGGCACGAGCACTGGGATATACAGATTTCCAGGCATTTTTTAAATTAATTCTCCCGCAGGCAGCCATGCATTTTTTACCTACTTATCAAACAGCGGTGGTGGCCCATATTAAATCCACAGCCATTGTAGGATATATTGCGGTACAGGATCTGACCAAAGTCAGTGATCTGATCCGCAGCAACACCTTTGATCCATTTTTCCCGCTGCTTGCTACTGCCGCAATCTATTTTGTTCTTGCATGGATTTTAACAACAATGATTGGATGGGTCCAGAGGCGTATAGATTCAAAAAACAGGGATAAGAAAAAAATTCTGGCTGGTTTGCAGGGAGGGGAAATGCTATGATCGAGATACAGAATCTTCGTAAAGAATATGAATCCGTCACTCCATTAACTGATGTAAATACCGTAATTCATGATGGAGATGTCATTAGCGTGATCGGTCCATCCGGCACGGGAAAATCGACTTTGTTACGCTGTATTAATCTGTTGGAAAACCCGACATCTGGAAAAATTCTCATCGATGGTACCGATATTACGGATCCATCCTGTGATATCAATCAGATACGTCAGAAGATTGGAATGGTATTCCAGTCCTTTAATCTGTTTGAGCATCTCACAGTCATTGAGAATATTATGATACCACAGATTGATCTGTTGAAACGTTCCCGTCAGGAAGCGTTTGATAAAGCAAAAGAACTCTTGCAGGACGTCGGGCTTTTACAGCGGGCACTCAGCTATCCGGCGGAACTGTCCGGCGGTCAGAAACAGCGTGTGGCGATTGCCAGAACCCTTGCGATGGATCCGGAAGTCATCCTGTTTGACGAGCCGACTTCTGCTCTAGATCCCACAATGGTAGGGGAGGTGCAAAGTGTTATCCGAAAGCTGTCTGGCTCCGGAAAAACGATGCTGATTGTCACCCATGAAATGAAATTTGCCCGTGATGTTTCGAACCGGGTATTCTATATGGATCAAGGAGTCATATACGAAGATGGAAGCCCTGAGCAGATATTTGACCATCCCCAAAAGGAACGTACACGTATCTTTGTACAGAATTTGAAAGTTCTCAACATTCGTATGGAATCCAGTACATTTGATTTTATAGGAACGCAGTCAAGAATTGAAGAATTTCGCTACAAAAACCAGTTATCACCAAAGACAGCCAATCGAATCAATGCAGTATTTGAGGAGCTATGTGTCCAGATCCTGACTCCTGTCATCCATCCATTCCATATGCTGATGACCGTCGAATATGCCGAAAAAACTGAGCATACTCGAATTGTTGTCCGCTATGGGGGAAAGCCGTTTGATCCGAAAGAAAGCGAGAATAAACTGGCTTATCAGATGCTCATCGGACTTTGTAAAGAAATCTCTTGGAAAAGCGAAGAACAAGACGAGTATACGAATTGTGTCACAGTTGAGGTGTAGGAAACACATAGTATCCTTTCGACACGGTATGATTTAGTTCCATCGGATCGTCCGTGTATAGGTATACAGTGTCTGCTTATACCGGTTCTTTATTGTGATCTTCAGCGAAGAATAATTTCTCAATGTGTACTTCGTATAGAAATTTACAGATGTGATGCTTGCATCGCTGTAGATCTTTCGGCTGTATGTTTGACTTCCAGCTTTCAGGTAGATCGTGTCACCTTTGGTTGCGTTATAAACGGTCATTGGAACAAGATATTTACAGCTCCAGAGTGTGCCGGTGTATGCATAGGTATTATTATATACCTTACTTTTTTTGGTAACGGTTAACTTTCCCTTTTTGAAGACCAGTTTGTACGTCGTATTTAGCTTATAATGCCTGCCCAGGTTGATCGTGGCCTTATTTGCTTTTCCGACCTTTTTTGAATAAGTCCTGCCATTGATTTTGATGGTTACTTTTGTGCCTTTCTTCGCATAAACGGTTACCTTCTTACTGCTATAACAAATGCTAGCATAACTCGTGTATTTCAGGTTTGCCTTTGCCCAGCTGCCTGTCACCCTGATCTTGACCCTGGCAGAACGGCCGAGATTATCCGTGACCGTGATGGTCGTATATCCGGTCTTTTTCGGGGTGACACGGACAAAGGCGTTGGAAGTACTGGAGATGACTGTGGCAGCAGCAATTTTTTTGTTCGAAGAAACAGCCTTCACGATACGGGAATCATCATCCCCAGTATGATAAATGTAAAAGAAATCATACCAGTTTTTGCTATTAAATGTATAGGACGTTGCATTTAATTTTAATGATGTGCTGCTTGTGGTTTCGGCTGCCCGTACCTCCTTTGCTTCGAAGTTTGCAAATACACCGGCTGCCAGAAACAAGGTCAGTAGAAAAATGATGGTTCTGCTTGTAACATAACAAAATCTGTTGTTTTCCATTTCTAAATTCCTCCTTTGCATTAGCTGTGCTTTTTGGCTCAGCGTGAAACTTTCTCCGTTTACCATATCCTATTGAAATCATTTTACTATAGATTCACGGACTTTGCCAACACAATATTGGTTAAGAATTTGATTCTTTTGAAGGAAGATGATAAGAGAAAGCATGTGAAAGAATATCTTTTAAAAATCAAGGATTAATGATATGATCTTATCTAAGAAGTGAAACAATATATCGATTAGGCTGGTAACTTAATTGCAATGCAATAAGGATATACACACAATACAGAGGAGGAGAAGGAAAGATGTTAAAAAAGAAAAGTAAACTTGTGATGGCTGTATTACTCACCTGCCTTTTACTCGGGAATACGTTTGGCAGCATTGCGGTAAAGGCTGCGGGAAGCTCCGCAAGCCAGGCAGCGCAGATCGCAAAGACCACAGCGACATCCGATGAGTACAGGGCATTCTGGTTCGCTTATTATGACTATGAGACTTACCGTGCCACGTATAAAAATAGAAATGCGTCCACATTTAAAAAGTACTTTACCCAGGTTGTGAAAAAGGGGAAAAGCCTTGGAATGAACTGTATCATTGTCCATGTCCGTCCGTATGGCGATGCGATGTATCAGTCCAAATATTTTCCATGGTCCAAATATATTTCCGGCAAGCAGGGCAAGAATCCGGGATTTGATCCGTTAAAGATTATGACTTCGGTAGCACATGCCAACGGAATAAAGATTGAGGCATGGATTAACCCGTACCGTGTGGCATCGGGTTCCACAAACTATAACCGGTTATCATCGAACAACCCGGCCAGAAAATGGCATAAAAATAAAAAGACCCAAAGAAACGTGCTTTCTTATAATGGAAATCTTTACTATAATCCAGCCAAGGCACAAGTCAGACAGCTGATTGTAAACGGTGTCAAAGAAATCGTGCAGAATTATGATGTGGATGGAATTCACATGGATGACTATTTCTATCCAAGCTTCACTTTCTCCAATGTCAACACTGCCTTTGATGCAAAAGAATATAAGGCATCCGCTATGGGAAAACAGAAAAAAGGCATTGCCGCTTTCCGCAGACAGCAGGTCAATACATTGGTAAAACAGATTCACAGCGCAGTCAAGGCGATCAAGCCGGATGTCACATTCGGGATCAGTCCGGCCGGAAATATTGATAACTTAACAAGCAAATATTCTTATTATGTAGACATTTATAAATGGTTAAACTCCCGTTCCTATGTCGATTATATCTGCCCGCAGATTTACTGGGGATTCAAACATCCTTATGCGAAGTTTGACAAAGTGACGAATCGATGGATGAAGGCGGCAAAGAGCAACAAAGTAAAAGTTTACATAGGAATCGCCGTATATCGTGCAGGACATAGTACCGGTGTCAATGCCAGCGAACGCCGGGAGTGGAGATACGATACCAATGTTCTGAAAAAACAGGTACAGTACGCAAGGAAAAAAGGCTGTGACGGCTTTGCGTTCTTTGACTATCAGGACTTAAAAAGTACGACAAGTGCGAAAGCAGTCAAACAGTTAAAAACGGTATTAAAGTGACTTTTGTCACGGAAGTCTTTACCATTTCCCTGTTTTATTTTTCGTTATTTTTGTCTTTTTAGCGGATGATACTCTGATGGCCTTGCTCTTCCCTTTTTTGGCATAAACGGTATTTCCGCTGACAATCACCGTTCCTAATTTCTGGGAAACGTTAGAGCGTACAAAGATTCCCTGCAGTCCGCCTTTTACTGTATTATTTGTAAGGCTGATCACATTTTTCGTGTTTGCTTTCGGGGCGGAACCTTTTGCGTAGGCAACCGCTAGGCCGACAGAATAATAGCTGCGGCTTGTCGGTGTTTTGGCTGTGATGCGGCAGTTCTTTACTGTGGCACTTTTTGTATTAAAAAGAGCAACTGCTTCTGCAGAGATTCCGGTAACCGTACATTTTTCAATCCTGATGTTGGAATGGTAATTTCCGGCCCTGCGGTATTTGGATTCATTGCCTGCGTTTGCAAAGTTGGCACAGATGCCGCGGCCGCCCTGAACCGTACAGTTTTTTACTGTGATATTTTTACATGGGGTACCGTTACAGAGCTTTTTGCTAAGACGGTAAAGACCCGGTGCGGTAGTCGGGGTTGACAGGTCAATCTGCAACTGTTCTTCCACACAGGTTTTTGGACAGCTGCCCCGTGCTTTGAGCGTGCAGTGATTTACCACAACATTGCGGCAGGAAATCAGTTCGATTCCATGTCCTTTATAGTTCGCATATACGGTAGCATTGTTAATCGAAATATTGCTGGCATAGCTGATGCGCATCATCGTGCCGTCCAATCCCTTCGAGGAAGAATTCTTCCAGATGCCGCCGTTGATTGTAAGGTTTTTGAAGTTGCTGTAGGAAGCGGCAGTTGGGTCATTGATAATCACACCTTTATCAGAAGTGATGGTATGCCTGCCCGCATTAATGGTCGTATTATTTCCTGGGCGCAGATAGGTATCAATATGGATGTTATGGTTGATATTGATGACCTTTTTTTTATTTCCTTCCATTAAAGAGTTTAATGCCCGGCGGTTATCCGCCGCACTTCCCCTGGGAACGAAGTTGTAAACAGAACCTGTTTGATAGGCAATGACTTTTCCTTTCCATTTGACCGTGGTACCGGATGCGGCAGTTACCGTTCGTGTACCGGAAGTACTTGCAAAAAAAGCAGTACTGACAGTGAGTGCAAGTATGGTACTAAGTAATATTTTTTTCAATTTTCTCATAAAACAACTCCTTTCCTTTATCATGAGGCAAATCTCCCTACTTCTCGGTGGTGAGGGGTAGTTGATCCGATGTGTTCCAAAATCACATTTCTTTCGAAGATGATTGATTCAAAGATTTCAGTTGTGCAAAAAATCCCGGATAGGAAACATCAACGCAATCCGAATCGGTGATGACTGTCTCCCCCTCAGCCTGAAGTCCTGCGATGGCAAAGGTCATCGCAATACGGTGATCCATCGAACAGTTGATTTTGGCTCCGTGAAGGACAGGGACCTCATCATTCGAACGGCTGTTAATAAGGAATCCATCATCGGTGCCAATAATATCAGCCCCCATGGCACTTAAATTTTCTGTCATGATGGCGATACGATCAGATTCCTTGACACGAAGTTCGTGTGCATCGGTAATCACTGTTTTTCCTTTGGCAAAACAAGCCATAAGAGCAATCACAGGCAACTCGTCAATCAGGGTCGGAATCAGGCTTCCCCCGATGGCCGTTCCGTGCAGTTCACTTGTTTTTACGAGAAGGTCAGCGACAGGTTCTCCTCCTTCTTCGCGGGTGTTTAACAAAGTGATATTTGCCCCCATATCCTGACATACCTTCAAGATTCCGGCACGGGTTTCGTTGGTCCCGACATTTTTAATCATAATTTCCGAATCGGGAATAATACAGCCGGCTGCGATAAAAAATGCAGCAGAAGAAATGTCCCCAGGAACTTCGATATGCTGCCCGTGCAGCGTTTTTGGCGGAGTAATGGTACAGGTATTTCCTTCGGATACGATATCTGCACCGAAAGAGCGGAGCATTCGTTCGGTATGATCCCTGGAAAGTGCCGGTTCTGTGACACTTGTCTTTCCGTCGGCATATAATCCAGCGAGAAGTACGCAGGACTTTACCTGAGCAGAAGCGACAGGAGAATCATACTGAATGGCATGTAAAGGATGCCCTTTAATCGAAAGGGGGGCACAGCCGTTATCATGGATACTTGTAATATCTGCCCCCATCCTGGAAAGAGGTTTCATGATTCTTCCCATAGGGCGGGAGTTTAAAGAAGCATCCCCGCTTAGGACCGTATCAAAATCCTGGCCGGAAAGAATTCCGGAAATCAGACGGGTCGTTGTCCCGCTGTTGCCAACATCAAGCGTTCCTTCCGGTTTGCTGAGTCCGTGAAGACCCTTTCCATGCACATAAATGGTTTCATCCTTTTCTTCAATCGAAATGCCCATCCTGCGGAAACAATCAATCGTAGAAAGACAGTCCGCTCCCTTCAAGAAGCCGTGTATGGTTGTGGTTCCTTCGGATAAAGAGCCGAACATGACAGCCCTGTGGCTGATCGATTTATCTCCGGGAACCGTAAGAGTTCCTTTCAGTCCGCTAGTTTGTGTTATTGTTTTCATAAATCAATCCTCGTTTTCGTTTATTTTATGATGGATATGACACGATTCAGAACCATGAAAAATTGCTTTTTTGCAAATGGGAATCTGAATCGACATATGCACATTATAATATAAATTGGTAGATATGTACAAGATAGTTACTGTGTTTTCTTAACTTTTGCTTAATTGTGGTTCTGTCCTGTTCTCTGGTATAATATAAAAAAAGGAGAAAGGGGGAACCTATGATGAAACAACGAACACACAGGAATTTATCCCGTATCACAGCATGGATTGTATCAGTACTCATACTTGCCGGCTTCTGTCCACAGGGGGTCAGTCTTGCAGAACTTCCGATCACATTGCCAAAGGTTAATGCCGCGGAGAATATAAGAAATCCAAGGCGTGTAGAAGATTCTTCCATGACTGCCGGACAGAAAGTCACCTGGGACTGCGTATATTTTGGAAGCTATCCGCAGAGTGAGGTAACTTCGGAAGATGTCAGCATTTATAACGAATTAGTCAATGCAACAGGCTGGGATGAGAATAACGATATTACGATTGCTGGGACAAAGTACCGCAGATTAAAGGGGGAAGATGCGACATATGCTACCAGTGGGGATGATGAACAATATGACTGGAATAATAACTATACCACCTACCATTATTTTAAGTATGAACCAATCAAATGGCGTGTCTTAAACAGAAATGGAAATGATGCGCTTCT
>CAVFXN010000041.1:0-41622 GCA_963626755.1 Bacteroidaceae bacterium | reverse complement strand
CGACCAATATCTTTCCCGGCAGCGTTCCTTTTCTGTCCGGTGTCCCTTCTTTCCGGGCGAATACCCAGGTGTGGACGAGAAGGTATATCCCATAAAGAAGGAAGAGCAGTGCAAATGGATTCAACTGCAGGGAACGCCCAATCTGAAGGTGCAGCAAGGCCATGACTGCCCTTGTCCCCCCGCATCCGGGACAGTAGATGTGGAATACATCATGCAGGATGCAGGGCATTTTTACCACAGGCAGCATTTATTTAAATTCTAATCCGTACTTGCGAATGATTTCTTCCCGGATCTCCATATATTTTTTATTCTGTCTTTCTGTGGTGAGACGCTGCATGATCTGCAGGGATACTTCCTCGAACGATGCCTGTCCTTTGTCTGTCAGCTCATCCACGCGGATCAGGTGGTATCCGAAGTTTGTCTTTACCGGTCCGATAATTTTTCCGACTTCCGCACCAAAGACTGCCTCGTCAAATTCTTTAACCATCTGTCCCCGTCCAAAGGTTCCCAGATCGCCGCCCCTGTCCTTGGACGGACAGCTGGAATATTCTTTTGCGGCATCCTCGAAGGTTTTTTCCCCGCTCTCAATTTCCTTTAAAATCTTCTGGCTTTCTTCCTCTGTCGCCGTGAGGATATGCTTTGCTTTTGCCTTCGCATCTTTCTGGAACATCTCTTTATGTTCGTTGTAATAGGCCTCACATTCTTCTTTTGACACGCGGATGTTTTTAATTTCCTGTGTCAGGGTATACTGGCTTAACATTTCCCTGTGAAGGGCTTCCATGATCTTTTTAAATTCGTCTGTCTCGTCGTATTTCTTTTCTTCTCCCAGCTTTTCAAACAAAAAATAATTCGCATACTGGGTCAGTGCCTGCTTTTTCCCTTCCGGTGTGGCTGCATACTTTTTCTGGTCCTCCGGAAATCGATTGACAAATTCATTGAATTCTTTTTCTGTGATTTCGCTTCCTGCTGCTACTGCAATAATTTTTTCTGACATGATTCTTTCCTCCAACCCGGAAACGGGTTTTTCTTTTTTTGTTTTCCGTGACGCTGTTGTCACATGTATTATTTCACTTTCCCATAATACACGAAAAACGGTCCGGGGTCAAAAGTATTTTCCTGCGGTGGCTCCCAGTCACATTTTCTTTTTTAGTACCTTTTATTTTACTTAAGAATCATGTATAATATTTTTAAACAATTGTAACTATCCAGAATGCCATTCGGGTTTTTATCTTGGATTATCATTCTGCATCATATCGGTTTCTGGATAGGATCAACACAGGAATTCACAGGAAGAAACAGGAGGATTGCACTTATGGGATTTATGGATGTTTATAAGGAATGGTTGTCCAATCCTTATTTTGATGAGGCAACGAAGGAAGAACTTCGCGCCATCGAAAATGATGAAAATGAGATCAAAGAACGTTTTTATACGAATCTGGCTTTTGGTACGGCAGGGCTCCGCGGCGTTCTCGGCGCAGGGATCAACCGCATGAATATTTATGTTGTCCGCCGTGCAACACAGGGACTGGCGAATTATATTTTAAAACAGGGACGCGAAGATAACCGTGTTGCCATCGCTTATGATTCCCGTCATATGTCCCCGGAATTTGCGGATGAATCTGCCAGGGTTTTAGCCGCAAACGGAATTACCGCTTATAAATTCGAATCGCTGCGTCCGACACCGGAGCTTTCTTTTGCGGTTCGCGAACTTGGCTGCATCGCCGGTATTAATATTACGGCAAGCCATAATCCACCGGAATATAACGGCTATAAAGTATACTGGGAAGACGGCGCACAGTTTACCCCGCCTCATGATGCCGGTGTGACAGCGGAAGTGCTGGCTATCGAAGACCTTTCCAAGGTGAAGACCATGACCGCTTCCGATGCGAAGGCTGCCGGCCTTTATAAAGTCATCGGTGCCGATATCGATGACAAATACATTGCCGCTTTGAAAAAGCAGGTAAAGAACCCGGACATCATCCGTCAAATGCAAAAGGACATCACGATCGTCTACACACCGCTTCACGGCACAGGGAATATCCCGGCGAGAAGGGTGCTGCATGAACTCGGCTTTGAAAATGTATATGTGGTCCCACAGCAAGAACTTCCGGATGGCAATTTCCCTACCGTAGGTTATCCGAACCCGGAATCTGCGGAAGCCTTTGAACTCGGACTGGCCCTGGCAAAGGAAAAAGATGCCGACCTGATCCTTGCGACCGACCCGGATGCCGACCGCCTTGGCTGTTATGTCAAAGATAAAGACGGGGAATATCACGTACTGACCGGAAATATGAGCGGCTGCCTTCTTTGTGAATATACCTTAAGCCAGATTGCCGCCAAAGAAGGGATCCCGGCAGACGGACAGGTCATTTCTTCCATCGTGACCACCAATATGGTTGCAGCGATCGCCAAAGCGTACGGTGTGGAATTCCTTGAAGTGCTTACCGGGTTTAAATGGATCGGAAGGGAGATCCTTAAAGAAGAACAGACGAACAAAGGCACCTACCTTTTCGGTCTGGAAGAAAGCTACGGCTGCCTGATCGGTACACATGCAAGGGATAAAGATGCCATTGTTGCCACAATGGCTTTATGCGAGGCTGCCTGCTACTACAAAGCGCAGGGAAAGACCATGTGGGATGCCATGATCGATATGTATGAAAAATATGGATATTATCTGGATTCCGTCAAATCTGTGACGATGAAGGGAATCGAAGGGCTGAATAAGATTGCTTCCATTATGGAAACCCTGCGCACGAATACCCCTGCTTCTATCGGCGGATATCAGGTGCTCTCAGCCAGAGATTACCAGACTGGTATGATCAAAGAGATGGCAACGGACACGGAAAAAGAAACCGGCCTTCCAAAATCCAACGTACTCTACTACGATCTGGAAGATGATTTCTGGGTTTGTGTCCGCCCATCCGGAACCGAGCCAAAAATTAAGTTTTATTACGGAGTGAAGGGAAGCAGCCTGGAAGATGCCCAGGATCTTTCTAAGAAAATGGGAGACAGCATTCAGGAGATTCTTGATTCCATGATGTAGTGAAGCCTCTACGCCCATATGGTGCGCAGCCTTGTGTCGTGGAGTTGTCCGATTTGTTTATAGAATCCTCCACGCCCATACGATGCACAGCTCCTATGGACGTGGTACTCTGCCAAGATTGATCGACTGACACGCCTCAGGCGAAGAGAGAAAAAACCGACCACACCGGAGCAGGATTGCCCTGATGTGGTCGGTCTTTTCTATTCAAATATTTGTCACATATTTAATATGCTTTTCCGAAATATACTTCGCATTTTGCCGGCTTTCCACAGTGTACGCAGACGTCGGAATGTTTGGCCTGTACAAACGGGATACAGCGTGTTGTCGCACCGTTTTCTTCTTTGATGGCTTCTTCACATTCTCTTTCGCCACACCACATCGCGCGGATGAATCCCTGCTTCTTTTCCAGGATTTCATTGAATTCTTCCCAGTTATGGGCGATATGTGTGTTCTTTTCCAAATGTTCTTTGGCACGGTCATACATATCCTGCTGCATGGTCTCGAGTACCTTCGCCAATGTCTCTTCGAGCTGGTCGAACGGTGCAATGATCTTTTCTCTGGTGTCACGGCGTACAATGACTGCCTGTCCTTTTTCGATATCCTTTGGTCCGATTTCGATTCGGGTAGGGATGCCCTGGATTTCCTGTTCGCTGAACTTCCATCCCGGAGATTTATCGGAGTCATCCACTTTGACAGAAAAATGGGATTTCAATTCATCGCATATTGCAAATGCTTTATCCAATACCCCTTCTTTTTTCTGCTGGATCGGAACAATCATGGTCTGAACCGGGGCAATTCTTGGCGGCAGTACCAGTCCGCTGTCATCTCCGTGTACCATGATAATCGCGCCGATGATACGGGTGGAAAGTCCCCAGGATGTTTCATGTACGGAAGAGAGTTTATTCTCTTTATTGGTATATTCGATTCCGAATGCTTTGGCAAACCCGGAGCCGAAATTATGGCTGGTGCCGGACTGCAATGCCTTACCGTCATGCATTAACGCTTCGATGGTGTAGGTCGCTTCCGCACCGGCAAATTTTTCTTTCTCTGTCTTGCGGCCTTTGACCAGCGGGATCGCCAGAACATCTTCACAGAAATCTGCGTAGACATTCAGCATCTGCTCTGTTCTTTCTTTGGCCTCTTCTGCTGTGGCGTGGAATGTGTGTCCTTCCTGCCATAAAAATTCTGAGGTGCGCAGGAAAGGACGGGTCGTTTTCTCCCAGCGCAGGACAGAACACCACTGATTATATACCAGCGGAAGATCCCGGTAAGAATGGATGATATCCTTTACATGGTCACAGAAAAGAGTCTCTGATGTCGGACGGATGCACAGTTTTTCTGTCAGTTCTTCCTGTCCGCCCTGCGTTACCCAGGCTACCTCCGGCGCAAAGCCTTCCACATGGTCTTTTTCTTTTTGTAAGAGGCTTTCCGGAATTAAGAGAGGAAGGTATACATTCTCTACTCCGGTCTCCTTAAACCTTCTGTCCAGTTCCTTTTGTATATTTTCCCAGATTGCATATCCTCTCGGACGAAGGATCATGCATCCTTTTACGCCAGAATATGAGATCAGTTCCGCCTTGGTTACCACATCGGTATACCATTGGGCAAAATCTTTATCCATCGGTGTAATCGCTTCTACGAGCTTCTTTTCCTTTGCCATAATTGTTCCCTTTCTATGATTTCTTTTCCTTTATGATATGTGTATGTTATGACGTGATCTATGCAAAGATAACGGATTGCTGCATCTTTTTGCTGCAACAATCCGTACGTTCTGTCTGTATTTTATTGTAAAATAACTGCATATATTTGTCAAGGGCGAACCAATCGCTTCCATATTCCTGCATCTTAAAAAGCTTCTACATCCATCTTTTCGAAGGCTTTCTACCATGCGGATCCATCGCTTCCATATATCTGTATCTTAAAAAGCTTCCACATCCATCTTTTCGAAGGCTTCTCCCTGCGGCTCGGTTTTAAATGTCATTTTCTCTCCGGTTTCCGGATGGAAAAAGGCCAGGCGGGTGGAATAGAGACCAAGCTGTGTGAATTTCTTCTGCTTTTTCTGGAAGGCAGTATTATATCTGGCATCTCCGTAAAGGGCGGTGCCGCGGGCGGCAAACTGTGCCCGGATCTGATGATGCCTTCCCGTGTGGAGAATCACCAGCACCAAAGTCAATACCCCTTCTTTGGTTTCAATCTGGTCGATCATCTCATAATCAAGCTCTGCCTTTTTTGCGCCGGGTGTCCCCTTTTTGACCACCTGCGTCATATTTGTCTTTCCATTTTTTAACAGATAATCTTCCATCGTCCCGAATTCTTCTTGCAGCCTTCCACAGACTACTGCCTGATAATTCTTCTCCAGTTCAAAATTCTGAATCTGTCTACTCAGGCTGGCTGCCGCTTCTTTGGTCCTGGCAAGAACCATCAGCCCTCCTACCGGACGGTCCAGGCGATGTACGATGGCAAGATAGGGTTCTTCCTCTCCTCCCTCTTCTTCAAAAATATGATGCTTGAGTAAGGTCAGCACATCCAGGTCCCTGCTGTGGTCTGCCTGTACAGGCATCCCCGCCGGTTTTTCACATACCAGGATCGACTGATCTTCGTAAATAATTGGTATTTTTTTCTGTTTCATCCTGTTTTATCCTTTTTTCTTCTCTAGTTCCTCAATTTCTTTCCGGGCACGGAAGCGATAGCCTGCCCCCCAGACCGTTTCTATGTACATCTGCGCAACTGAGGAATGACCCTTCTCAATCTTTTTCCGTATTTTTTTAATATGGACCGTGACGGTCGCAATCTCTCCCATGGAACTCATGCCCCATACCGCGGAAAACAGTTCATCTTTGGAAAATACGCGATTGGGATGGGAAGCCAGATACACCAGCAGGTCGAATTCTTTCGCGGTAAAAAGCTGTTCTTCTCCATTGACATAGACCTTCCGTGCGGTCTTGTCAATTTTTAAGCGTGGATATTCGATGCATTCATTCCTGCTGACGTTTTTTCTTGTCAGGCGGTAGTAACGGTTCAAATGGGCCTTTACCCTCGCGATCAGTTCATTGGGGCTAAATGGCTTTGTGATATAATCATCCGCTCCGATTCCCAATCCCCGAACTTTATCGATATCATCCTTTTTCGCCGATACGATGAGGATCGGGATGTCCCTTTTTTGCCGCAGAAGCTTACAGACTTCAAAACCATTCATATCCGGAAGGATCAGATCGAGGATCACCAGGTCGATATCCTCTCTCAATGCTCTCTGAAGACCTCCCGCTCCGTCTTCCTCAATCGATACCTGAAATGAGTTGATCTCCAGATAATCCCTCTCTAATTCTGCAACAGGTCTTTCATCTTCTATTATCAAAATATGTTTCATAAACACCTCACATTTTTCGTCTCATTTCCGTTTCTTACACATTGCTCTCTGCCTCTGAAAACAGATCCATCTGTAAAGACGAAATTTCATCGGCCAAAGAGAGTCCTTTTGACAATAGAAATCCCCATTCTCCCTGTCTTTGCTTCCCCGCTGTATTTTTTTATTCCGATCAGTGTTCTTTCCGGATGATACAGTCCAGAATCTGGTCGGCCACTTCTTCTTTTGATAATAAGTCTAAAACCTTTTCTTCTGTTTCTGAAATGATCGTTACCCGGTTGGTATCCGTTCCAAAACCGGCCCCTTCTTCTTTTAAATTATTTGCAACAATGTAATCCAGGTTTTTCTTCCTGAGCTTTTTCCGGGAATTTTCGAGCATGTTCTGGGTCTCCATGGAAAATCCACAAAGAATCTGTCCCGGCTTTTTATGGCTTCCCGCATAGCCGAGAATATCGGTGGTGCGTTCCAGTGCAATGGACATGTCGCCCTCTGCTTTTTTCACTTTTTCATCACTGACCACTGCCGGACGATAATCTGCTACCGCGGCAGACTTGATCAGGATATCCTGCTCTGGCATATGCTCTTTGACGGCCTCGAACATTTCCTGGGCAGTCGTCACCGGTACGGTGTGGACAAAAGGTACCGGCGGTATGGAAACCGGGCCGGATACCAGTGTGACATCTGCCCCCCTGAGCATTGCCCTCCTGGCTACGGCATATCCCATCTTCCCGGTAGAATGATTCGTAATATAGCGTACCGGATCGATTGCTTCCTGGGTCGGTCCCGCAGTCACCAGAATTTTCTTTCCTGTCAGATCCTTCTCACAGGCAATCTCCCTGATAATATATTCATAGAGGGTCTCCGGTTCCGGCATCTTCCCGGCTCCGGTATCCCCACAGGCCAGATAGCCCACAGCCGGTTCGATGACTTCCATGCCATAATGAGAAAGTGTTCTGAGATTATCCTGCACGATCGGATTCTCAAACATGTGGACATTCATTGCCGGTGCCACGATGATCTTTCCCCTGCATGCCAGAGCCAGCGTACTCAACATGTCATCTGCAATCCCGTGTGCCAGCTTTGCAATGATATTCGCGGAAGCGGGTGCGATCATCATCACATCCGCTTTCTGTCCTAAAGAGACATGCGCCACGTGGAACTGAAAATTCCTGTCAAAGGTATCGACCAGGCATTTATGGTTGGTCAATGTCTCAAATGCAATCGGATGAATAAAATTCGTTGCATTTTTTGTCATGACAACATGCACATCGCAGTGCTGCTTTACCAGCATGCTGGCAAGCCCGGCAATCTTATAGGCGGCAATGCTGCCGGTCACACCCAAAACAACTGTCTTTCCCCTCAGCATATTACCCTAACCTTTCCATGTCACTTAATCGTCCATGTTTTTCATAATTCGTAATACGGCTGACTTTGTTTTCCTCATCGACAAATACAACCGTCGGCTGGTGTTCTTTTGCTTCTTCCGGTGTCATCTGGGCGTAGGCCATGAGGATGATCTTGTCATTGACACTGACACATCGCGCTGCAGCACCATTCAGACACATGACGCCGCTGCCTCTTTCCCCGGCGATGGTATAGGTCTCAAAACGGTTTCCGTTATTGATATCCACGATCTGCACCATTTCATATTCGTTGATCCCGGAAGCATCCAGAAGGTCTTCATCGACCGTGATGCTTCCCACATAATCAAGCTCTGCCTGCGTAACCGTTGCTCTATGAATTTTTCCCTTTAACATTGTAATCTGCATGTCTTTTTCCTCCAATACCAGAATATTATTCCACGATAAAATTATCGATCAGTCTGGTCTTTCCGATAAATACTGCCATCGCCGCAAGGACTGGTGCCTTCATCTCATCGACTGGCTGCATGGAAAGGCCGTCTACGATTTCCACATAATCAATCTTTGCCATTGGTTCGGATTCGATCTTCCGGATCATTGCCTCTTTGACCGTCTTTGCATCCGTCTCTCCCTCTTCGACCATCTGCTTTCCAAGGAATACGGCCTTGCTCAAAATCAGTGCTGCCTTTCTTTCTTCTTCGTTCAGATAGGTGTTTCTTGAGCTTTTTGCCAAACCGTCTTCCTCACGCACGATCGGGCATCCGACAATTTCAATATCCATATTCAGGTCTCTGACCATACGGCGGATGATCGCAAGCTGCTGAGCATCCTTTTGTCCGAAATATGCCCGGTCCGGCATCACGATATGAAAAAGCTTGCTTACTACCGTACACACGCCTCTGAAATGGATTGGCCGGCTCTTTCCGCACAGTGTTTTGGAAAGGACATCCATATCAACCCAGGTACAAAAGTCCGGTGCGTACATTTCTTCCGGTTCCGGATGAAATACGAGAGCCGCCCCGATGGATTCGCAGAGCCTGCAGTCGGCATCGAAGTCCCTTGGATAGGATTCCAGGTCTTCCGATGGTCCAAACTGAGTTGGATTTAAAAAGACACTGACAACGACTTTGTCATTTTGTTCTACTGCTTTTTGGATCAGGCTGGCATGTCCCTCATGAAGATAACCCATGGTCGGTACCAGGCCAACCGTCTGTCCTGCTTTTCTCCATTCTTTTACCTGCTGTCTTACTTCTTCGATCGTATATACTTTTTCCATAACGTCCTCCACTTTCTGTGCGCTTCTCCGTTTTTAATATAATTTCCCGATAATCTCATCGTCTATTTTAAATGTGTGCTCCGGAGCAGGGAAAGAGCTGTCTTTCACTGCCTTGTCATAATCCTGGAATGCCTGTGTCATCATCGCTCCCACATTAGCAAAGCTTCTGACAAACTTTGGTGTGAAATCAGAAAACATGGACAGCATGTCCGCATAGACCAGGATCTGTCCGTCACATCCGGCTCCGGCCCCGATCCCGATCGTAGGAATCGTAAGGATTTCGGATACTTTTCTTGCCAGCTTCTCCGGAACGCATTCCAGAACCACCGCATATGCCCCCGCTTCTTCGACTGCTCTCGCATCGTCCAGAAGCTTCTGCGCTGTCTCTATGGTTTTCCCCTGGATCTTAAATCCGCCAAAGGCATTGACCGACTGCGGTGTCAGACCCAGATGTGCCATGACCGGCACGGAAGCATCCGTAATTGCCTTGATCTGCGGACAGACCGTCTTTCCGCCTTCCAGCTTGACACTGTCGCATCCCGTCTCCTTCATGATGCGGCCTGCGTTCACTACCGCATCATAGACGGAAGTCTGATAAGACAAAAACGGCATATCTACTACTACCAGAGAATTCGCTGCACCTCTTGCCACAGCGGCTCCGTGATGGATCATATCCTCCACAGTGACCGGAATGGTATTCTCATATCCAAGGACCACATTTCCTAAAGAATCCCCTACCAAAATCCCGTTAATTCCTGCCGCGTCTTCTAATTTTGCTGTCGAATAGTCATAGGCAGTCAGCATAGAAATCTTTTCATGGTTTTCTTTCATTGCCTGAAAGGTGGTTACGGTATTTTTCATGATATCTTCCTCCTGATTTTGTTCGATTTACATGTCAGATCCATCTCGATCTGCTTTATCTTGTCCCAGGCGTTCCGCCAAGGAGTTCTTCTAACCTGCTGTAGTCCCTTTCCGGATTCTTCCGCTGTCCTACGGATACCAGGATGTTGGATAAGAGACGATACAGCATCTGCTGGTCTTTTCCAAGACATTGTAAATGTTTCTCTACTGTTTTTACGTCCGCCCGCTCTACGGGTCCCGTCAGACTCGCGGTCGGGCCGCTCTTTACCACATGCTGCATATTTCCCAAAAGGATCGGGGAAAAAGCTTCCAGTGCGCTCTTTTCATCAAAGCCGCACTCTCTCATCAGATCCAGGCTCTCCTGTACCAGCGCAACGACATGGTTGCTGCATATCGCTGCGGCACAGTGATATTTCACTTTATCCTCCGCCCGGATAAAACGGACTTCATTCCCGAGCTGTCGGAAAATTCCGGCGATTTCCTCCCGGTGTGCTTCCTTCCCTTCTATAACAAAGTATGCATGTGATAACTCTTTGTAAGACTCATACTTATTGCTGACTGCAAAGAGCGGATGGACAGAATATCCGAAAGCGTCACGCTCATCTATTCCGGGAAATGCATCTCCGGCTGATAAGGCTCCGCTGCAATGACAAATAAACTTCCCCCGAAGGGGCATATCCTTTATCTGATCCCAGACTGTTGTGATCAGATCATCAGGAACGGTAAGAAACAGAGTATCACTTTCTTTGACGATCGTTTCCAGATTCTTTGTAAAAGAAGTCTCAGTAAAAGCTGCCGCTTCTTCTGCCATTTTCTCGTTCACATCATAATATCCTGTTAGTTCCAGGCCTCCAGACCTGAAATACTTACCCAGGGAACATCCTACTTTCCCTGCACCGATTATTCCTGTTCTCATTCTTATCACCCTGCCTTTCGCATGGCGACACTCTGAGTCTCATTCCTGCATGGATACAAGCTCATTTTTTGTCAGTAGCAAGCGGTATGGTTTCTTTTGGAATACCATCCATAATGAAAAGAAAACTTTCTTCTCTTTCCAATGCATATCATTCACTATACCATTTAAAAGTCTATTCGTAAATAGACTTTTAAAAAAAAATTGTTTGTTTTTTAACACAAAAATTCCTTCGAAAGAAAGGGGATTTCTCCAGGAGGAATCCCGCTTTTTTCAAAGGAACGTTTGAAAGATTTATAAATATTTTTTTAATGTATCCACCTTATCCAGTCTCTCCCATGGCAGATCCAGATCGTTTCGTCCGAAATGTCCATAAGCGGCTGTCTGCTGGTAAATCGGACGTCTTAAGTCGAGCATCTTAATGATTCCTGCCGGGCGGAGATCAAAATTCTCACGAATAATCTCCACGAGCCGGTCATCGGCAAGCTTTCCGGTGCCAAATGTATCGATCATAATGGATGTCGGTTTTGCTACTCCGATTGCATAGGATAACTGCAATTCACATTTATCTGCAAGGCCGGCTGCTACGATATTCTTTGCCACATACCGTGCCGCATAAGCTGCAGAACGGTCCACTTTGGTGCAGTCCTTTCCGGAGAAAGCACCACCGCCATGGCGGGCATATCCGCCATACGTATCGACAATGATCTTCCGTCCCGTCAAACCGCTGTCTCCATGAGGCCCGCCGATGACAAAACGTCCGGTCGGGTTAATAAAAAACTTCGTATTCTCATCCACCATCTTCTGCGGAAGGATCTCATCAAACACGTATTTTTTAATGTCTTCATGGATCTGTTCCTGGGTGATATTCGGATCATGCTGTGTGGAAAGAACGACTGCGTCCAGGCGGTCCGGCTTTCCCGCTTCATCATACTCTACCGTCACCTGGGTCTTTCCATCCGGGCGGAGATAAGGAAGGGTTCCATCCTTCCGAACCTTTGTGAGCTGTCTGGCCAATTTGTGAGCCAGGGCAATCGGATATGGCATGTATTCTTCGGTCTCATTGTTGGCATAGCCGAACATCATTCCCTGGTCGCCGGCACCGATCATTTCCAGCTCCTCATCACTCATCTGATTTTCTTTGGCTTCCAGTGCCTTATCGACTCCCATAGCGATATCAGCAGACTGCTCGTCTAATGCTACAATGACACCGCAGGTTTCCGCATCAAAACCAAACTTTCCTCTGGTATAACCGATATCCCGAAGGGTATCACGGACAATCTTCTGGATATCCACATAAGAATGGGTGGTAATCTCTCCCATTACCATGACCAGCCCTGTTGTCATTGCCGTCTCACAGGCTACACGGCTCATCGGATCCTTCTCCATCAATGCATCCAGGATCGCATCAGAGACCTGATCGCACATTTTGTCCGGATGTCCTTCTGTTACTGACTCTGAGGTAAATAATCGTCTTTCCATAAGTTGCTCATCTCCCATTCTAATTTACAGTTCCTGTCTTATAAATAAATTTATTCGCTTCTTTTTCCGAATCGACCTTTTCGATCAATCCTCCCAGTTCACGAAGCTTCTCATCAAACTTCTCATAACCTCTTTGGATATATCCAATCTGTGTGACCGTCGTATATCCTTCCGCCGCAAGACCTGCGATGACCAATGCCGCCCCTGCACGAAGATCCGGTGCGGCCACCGTAGCCCCGGTATATTTCTCCACTCCGTAAATAATGGCGGTGTTTCCTTCCACCATCTTGATGTTCGCTCCCATCCGGCGGAGTTCCTCTACATATCGGAAACGGTTTTCAAAAATACTTTCTGTAATGGTACTGGTTCCTGCAGACAGACCCAGGGTGATCGCCATCTGCGGCTGCATATCCGTCGGAAATCCCGGATAGGGAAGGGTCTTGATCTGGGTGTGTGTCAGGCGGTGGGTTGCCAGAACCCGCACGGCATCGTCCGACTCTTCCACCTGCGCCCCGATCTCCGTCAGCTTGGCTGAAATGGTCTCTAAATGTTTCGGAATCACATTCTTGACCAAAATATCCCCGCGGGTAGCTGCCGCAGCCATCATAAACGTTCCCGCCTCGATCTGGTCCGGGATGATCGAATATTCCGTATCATGGAATTCCTTCACACCTTTAATGCGGATGACATCCGTCCCGGCACCGCGGATATTAGCCCCCATACTGTTTAGGAAATTCGCCACATCGACAATATGCGGTTCCTTCGCCGCATTCTCAATGACCGTATTCCCCTCTGCCAGAGTGGCCGCCATCATGATATTAATGGTCGCCCCCACAGAGACGACATCCAGATAAATCCTGCTGCCGACTAACTGTTTTGCTTCCGCGATGATCATTCCATGTTCAATCTTAACCTCCGCACCCAAAGCGCGAAATCCTTTAATATGCTGGTCGATTGGCCGGCTTCCGATATCGCATCCTCCCGGAAGAACGACCTGTGCTTTCCTGTATTTTCCTAAAAGGGCACCAATTAAATAATAAGATGCCCTGATCTTTCTAATATATTGATTATCTACGATCAAATCCCCATTGGAATGGATATTCTTCCCACTAATGAGCACTTCATTACTTCCCTTACGGACAACCCGGGCTCCAATCCCTTCCATTGCCTGTAAAAGGACATTCGTGTCTCGCACATCCGGTACATTATCAATCAAACACTCTCCGTCTGTCATAATGGCTGCTGCCAGAATTCCCAATGCCGCATTCTTTGCTCCACCAATGACCACTTCACCAACTAACGGATTACCACCTTTAATAATATACTGTTCCATTTCGCACCTCTATAATCTATATCGAATCATTCTGTTGTTTGAATGTTTATTATTTTTCTGTTATCCCTGATTTTCAGGCTGGTTTTTCTCTATTATTTTTTCAAGCTTCTGTCAAACTGCGGGACTTCTTCCAATCGTCTGTCCATCTGTTTCTTCTTCTGTCTCGTGTCCCGTCTCTCATTTTCGTCGTAAAAATTATATTTTAAATGTGTATTTTTCTTCACAATTCAAATTGCACCTAAAATCACTTTATTATATCAGAATTCCCCAGGATTGTAAATCAACAAATGGAGGAAAAAGCTTAAGAAAGTTTTCCCCCATGTCTGCTTTATTTTCTTTTTTTCTTCTTTTTCCGCACCGAATATCCAAACGTCCCCTTACAATCTCCCAGGCCAAAATATGTCCCGTGGGAGTACACGATCGGTGCTGCTTTCTCCAGATTAAAGCTTCCTTTTTCATCCATATACGTATCATCCACTGTCACGTGGACCACCTTTGCCAAAAACATATGATGGGAGCCCAGATCCATCTCTTCGGTCACCTGACATTCGATATTGACCGGGCTGTCTTCGATCGTCGGGGCATTGACTTTACATGCCCTGCCTTTTTTCAGACCTGTCTCTTTAAATTTATCTACCTTATCTCCGGAGCGAACCCCGCAGAAATCCACCGCTTTTACCATCTGTTCCGTCGTCAGGTTCACTACGAATTCCCCGGACTCCCGGATCATCTGATAGGAATGCCTTTCCGGGCGGACAGAAATATAGAGCATGGGTGGATTGGTACATATGGTTCCCGTCCAGGCAATGGTGATGATATTATCCCTTCCTTCGGCATCTCTCACCGAGACAAGGACTGCCGGGAGAGGATATAGCATATTCCCCGGTTTGAAACTGATTTTACCCATACTCTTTCCTCTTTCTGTTCTTTTTATCATTTTTTCAATGTGTTGATGCCTTCCGGCTTTCTCATACAGACTGCGTCTAAATGGCTTTCTTTACTGCCTTGCGGATCTCCTCGAGTTCCTCCTCAGACACTCCGTTCTGCTTCCAGGTCAGGTCTACGCCGTCGCCTTCATACCGCGGAATCAGATGGAGATGGAAATGTGGTACGGTCTGTCCGGCGATCTCCCCATTATTCTGGATCACGTTCAGCCCGTCACAGTTTAACGCATCTTTCATAGCTCTGGCAATGCAGGTTGCAAGAGAGAACAGCTTGCCCGCGGTCTCCCCGTCCAGGTCATAGATATTGTCAAAATGTTCCTTCGGGATAATCAGACAATGCCCTTTGGTTGCCGGATTCACATCAAGAATCACTGCAAAATGGCTGTCTTCATAAATCGTTGCCGAAGGGATCTTCCCTTTTGCTATGTTACAGAACAAACAATCTTCTTTCATAATCAAGTGCACCTCATCTTTCCTGTTTCTTATTCTATACGATCTTTCTATATGATCTTTCCGGTCTCAGATCATTTTTCTCATATATCGAGACTCCTGTTCATTTATCATAATCATCCTAAGCCTGCTTGTCAATGAAATTTCGCGGAAATTTCTGTTCTTGACACACTTCTTAAAAAAATTTATACTTTTGGTATTCTATCAAAGATCACTTTGCTATACAAAAATGAAGGAGGGGTTTTCAGTGAAATGTCCTAACTGCGGCACCCATTATACGGCAAACGAAATATTGTGTCCAAAATGCCACACCCCGCTAAGTAATGCGGAATATAATCCGGTCACTTCGGACAAACCGAAAAAAATGCGGCGGAAAAAGCTTCTTCCCATCATCCTGATCCTCTTGGTGATACTGATCGCCGGTTCTCTGGCTGGATACCAGTTTTATCTTTCCCAGGTCAGGAAAAAATGCCGGGAAGCGACGGATCAGATATTTACCTGTGCAAAGAATATGGATTTTTCCAGCTTTTCTTCCTCCGATCTGCCAGAGCCGCTCCAGTCACAGCCCGATGTGCGCAAGCTTGTCAAAGAACAGCTGAGCAGCTATCTGGAAAGCAGCAATCTTTCTTCTATTATAGATGTGGAAAGCATTGACACGGACGCTTTATGTGATGAGCTTACCGCAGAAGCTTCTTATCAGATCACAGGGGTGTCGGCAGATTACCATTCCTGTACCGTAGAGGTCGAGACAGAAAATATTGATTTTGCCAAACTGCCGGAAAGCCTTTACCAGCAGCTGGAGTCTGATCTTAGCAATCAGGATTCCTCTCTCTGGAGCAGTTTGAAACATGCGATTTCTTCTCTCTTTGGAACAGGACAGGAGCAGACACAGGAAACTGACCTGACAGAACAAATGGATCTTTCCAGCTATATTCTCGAATGGTACGACAATGCCAAACAAAGCGGTTCCAAGCAAAAAACAAGCGGCAAGATTGTCTATGGCATCCAGGACGGAAAATGGACCCTTCTCTCTTTTGACCAGGATCTGATTTACGGATTCTATGGATTGTCCGGCCTGAATCAATAACCGATTGTCTGTCCTGAATCAATAACCGCAATTCATATCCATAGCCGTAATCTATAACAAGTGCAGCCGGTTCCCATGTTGCTTCCCGCCTGGGAAGACCGTGTTCTAGCTGCACTTGCGTATCTATCTTGTCTTTAATTGTTTAGCTGGTTACTTTGTTGCTGAGATATTTCTCGATATGCTCTATGGCCTGAGTTTCATCATCTCCATCTGCAATCACACTTACTTTCCCACCCATTGGGATGCCTAAAGTCATCATTCCCATAATACTTTTTGCATTTACTTTCTTGTCTTCGACCTCCACATAAACACTACTGTCATATTGACTGGCAATTTGAATAAATAAAGCAATGGTGCTCGGATCCAATCCCGAAGGGATTTCAATTTTTACATTTTTTGTAATCATATTAACCTCCTATTTCGCTATAAATGAAATATATCTTAATATTTTCAGATTTGAAAAACCAAATACTGAAAAAAATTACAGATGTCCTTTTTCTTTTATATTCTGAGCGATCTGTCCCAGCTTTCGTAATCTATGATTTACACCTGATTTACCTACAGGCACAGGAAGCATCTCTCCTAACTCTTTTAATGTAGCATCCGGATCTTCCAGTCTGGCATATGCAATATCCCGCAAGCCTTCTGGAAGCCGTTCCAAGCCTACAGTACTTTTAATATATTCAATATCTTCCATCTGTTTTCTGGCAGCAGAAACGGTCTTGTTTATGTTAGCTGCCTCACAGTTGACTCTGCGGTTTACCGAATTCCTCACGTCTTTCAGTATCCGCACATTTTCAAACTTCATCAAAGCAATATGGGCTCCCATGATATTGAGCGCATCGGAAATCATTGCCCCCTCTTTCATATAGACAACATAGTATTTCTTCCGGACAACAATTTTGGCCTCCAGTCCAAAAAAATCAAACAGTTCTTTGATCTGTTCTGCTCTCTCCTTCACCTGACAGGCGATCTCGAAATGATAATTCTTTTCCGGATCTGTGATGGATCCTGCCGACAAAAAGGCGCCCCGCAAAAATGCCCTGCGGCAGCAGGTCCGCTGTAAAACCTGATGATCTTTGATTGAGAATTCTTCATCTACCTGTCCCAGGTTATTGATGAGCTGCACCGTCTTCAAAATATGAAGTGCCATTTTCGATTCTTTCACAGAAATCATATAAAAACGGTTCTTTTTTAAAAAATCATGCTGTGTAGCAGATACTTTGGGCTGAAAATGAAAGATCTCTTTCATCAGTGTATAGAACCTTCTTGCAATGGCCACATTTTCTGTATGGAGTACCACCGAATATTTTCCGTCCTCCAGGCCCAGCTTGCCGCACAGTCCAATAATCGCCGCCATTTCTGCTATTTTACAATGAGTTTCCTGTCCGGTAATATGCGAAAGTTCTTCTTTTACCTCCGAAGAAAACGACATACTCTTTTCTCCTCCATATCCAATTCTTGTCAGCTTCTTTTTTTCTGGGGATCTTTTTCCAGGTCCCTGTGTTCTGCACGAATGGTATAGGGAAGTTTCTTCAGGCGCAGATGCAGTCCGTTTGCGATGGTGACAGAGCGATGTCTCCCGCCCGTACAGCCTATCGCGATCACCAGGCTGTTCTTTCCTTCTGCACGGTACCTTGGAATAAGAAATTGCATCAGGTCTTCTATTTTTTCCAGAAACTGCTTTCCATCTCCATTTTTCATCACATATTCCTGCACAGAACGGTCATTTCCGGTGAAAGGCCGCAGTGCCTGCTCGTAATAGGGATTTGGAAGGAATCTGACGTCAAATACCAGGTCAGCATCCGAAGGGATCCCGTACTTAAATCCGAAAGACAGCACCGTAATGATAAAATTGCCATACGTCTCCCCGCCCACAAAAATCTTATCCAGTTCCTGTTTTAATTCCCTGGTCAGCAGGCTGGTCGTGTCGATAATGTAATCTGCCTGTTCTTTGATGAAGGAAATCATCTTTCTTTCCCGGGCGATTCCGGTTTCCACACGGTCTTCCTTTGCGAGGGGATGCGTCCTTCTTGTCTCTTTATATCGCTTGACCAGCACAGAATTCTCTGCATCCAGAAACAAAATTTCATATTGGACTCCCAGCTCACATAAAATTTCAAGCTGTCCTGTAAGGCTTTTTAACTGCTCTCCATTCCGGATATCCACGACCACAGCAACCTGGCTGACTCCCAGCTCCCGGTCTGCCGCGATCTCTCCAAAATGGGGAAGCAGTGCTACCGGCAAATTGTCCACACAGAAAAAACCCATGTCTTCTAAAATCTTCAGCGCGGTGCTTTTTCCGGCACCGGACATACCCGATACAATGACAAATCTCACTTTTCCACCTCAAAATCCGTAAATCCGACAAAGCGGACTTCTGGCTGCAATTTCACATGAAATTGATCCATGACTTTCTTTTGTACCTGCCTGATCAAAAAGGCAATCTCTTCTGCAGTGGCACCACCACGGTTCACCACAAACCCACAGTGCTTTTCGGACACCTGGGCACCGCCTACCGTATAGCCCCGCAATCCGGCATCCTGGATCAGCTTTCCGGCAAAATATCCTTCCGGTCTCTTAAAAGTGCTTCCCGCACTTGGAAATTCCAGAGGCTGTTTTTCCTTTCTGGCCCTCGCCAGCTCATCCATCCGTGCCCGGATTTCCTCTTTCTTTCCTTTTTTCAGGCCAAAACGAGCCGAAAGAACGATGTAATTCTTTTCAAAGACTGCACTGTGGCGATAGGACAGATCCAGTTCTTTCGCCGTCAGGGATACAAAGTTCCCCTCCTCGGTCAGCACTTCCGCATCCAAAAGGATATCCTTCATCTCGCCGCCGTAGGCTCCGGCATTCATAGCGACTGCCCCGCCTAAGCTGCCCGGAATGCCTGCCGCAAATTCCAGGCCTGTCAGTTCGGCCTGCCATGCCTCTTTGGCAATCCTGCTTAACAAAGCCCCGGACTGTGCACAGAGCATCTCCTCCTGAACGGAAATGTCATGAAAATTCTTTCCGATCTGAATCATGATCCCACGGAATCCTTCATCCGATACGAGTAAATTACTCCCGTTTCCCATCACAAAAAAAGGAACCCCCGCCTTTCTGGCATAGCAAATCACATTTCCAATTTCTTCTTTCGTTCCCGGCTGCACAAAAAGATCCGCCGGTCCTCCGACAGCAAAACTGGTATGTCTGCTCATTGGTTCCTGCTCCATAATGGTTCCTGTAATTACCTGTTCTTTTAAATCATTTATGATTCCCTGATTCATACTATCTCCTACCTAAAATCATTCTTGAAAACCATAAAGTTTCCCTTTTCTTTTAGATACACATTATATCATACTCTAAATCAAAAGGAAGTACAATGTGGAAAAACCACAAAATAAGCGAATTCTTCTTCTTTCTCTTTAGATAATATGCTAGAACTGTCTATCTATTTTGCCTTACACTTTCCTCTTGACACCACAAAAAAATACCCTTCCTTTGCCGGAAAGACCACTGGTCAAAAATTTACCCTATCTTATTCCGAGTCCGTATTTTTTTCTGTTTTGCCTGCCAGGCCTCCTGTCACACGGTTGTACAGTTCCTTGGCTGCATTGTATCCCATTTTTTTGGCACGGTAATTAATGGCTGCGGATTCCACGATGACCGCCAGATTCCGTCCCGGCCGGATCGGTATGGAATAGCAGACGACTTTATTCCCCAGAAACTCGATATAATCTTCGTCCAGACCCAGACGGTCATAATTGGCTTCCCGGTTCCAGTCTTCTAAACGGATGACCATGTCAATGGTCTGGTTGTACATCACACTCTCCACGCCGAACAGGCTTTTGACATCCACGATCCCGATGCCGCGCAGCTCGATAAAATGCCGGGTGATATCCGGAGAGGTTCCGAGGAGTGTATCATTGCTGATTTTGCGGATCTCAACCACATCGTCCGATACCAGGCGATGTCCCCGGTGGATCAGTTCCAACGCTGCCTCACTCTTTCCAATTCCGCTCTCGCCCATGATCAGAACGCCTTCCCCGTACACATCGACCAGAACGCCATGAATGGAGATTCTCGGTGCTAACTGCTCACTGAGCCAGCGTACGGAATTTGCAATAAAATTGGAAGTGGTGACTTCGGTAGAAAAAATCGGGACACCCCCTTTTCTTGCATATTCCAACATCAGTTCCGAAGGTTCCAGTCCCCTGCAAAAGACCAGTGCCGGCATGCTGAAACAAAAGATCTTGTCGTACACCTCCCGCAGCCGCTCTTCCGACAGCTGTTTTAAGTAGGCATTTTCCACATTGCCGATGATCTGTATCCTCTCGGAATCAAAATGTTCAAAAAATCCGGCCAGCTGGAGTGCCAGCCTGTTTACCGATGACTGTTCGATGGTAATGTCTGCCGTATCGATGTCCGGCAAAAGACAATGCAGTTCCATTTTTTCCACAAATTCTGATAATCTAACTTTATACATATTTCCTCCATTTCCCCTCTTGTACTCTTAACATTGCCACCAACGGTATTCCTGCGTGATGGCATCCGCATTGACCGACAGCTCTTTTACGGACTGTGAAAAAAAACATAAATTTCCAAGGCTGCCTTTTTTGTGATTCCCTCAGCCTGACAAAGTTCTTCTACCGAAGCTTCCTTTATCTTCTGGATATCCTTAAAATGTTTCATCAATGATTTTCTCCGGACAGGGCCAATTCCCTTGATGTCATCCAAAACCGAATGCACCTGCTCTTTCCCCCGAATCTGCTTATGATAAGTAACGGCAAAACGGTGTGCTTCGTCCTGCAGTCTTGTGATCATCTGAAAGGCTTCGGAATTTTTAGGGAAATCAATGATCTCATTTTGGTAATACAGCCCCCTGGTCCGGTGGGCGTCATCTTTCACCATACCGCAGACAGGGATAGAAAGGCCGAGATCTTCCAGAACCTTCCCGGCGATATTGACCTGCCCTTTTCCCCCATCCATCATCAGGATGTCTGGAAATCTGGTGAAACTTCCCAGCTCCTGGTCCAGTCCTTTTTCCTTTCGCTCTTTTTTTTCGCGGATCCCATGGGAAAACCGCCGTTTCAGGGCTTCTTCCATACAGCGGTAATCGTCCGGCCCCACTACGGTGTGTATGCGGAATTTCCGGTAGTCACTCCGCTTGGCTTTTCCGTTTTCAAAGACCACCATCGATGCGACATTTTCATATCCATTCGTATTGGAAATATCAAAGGCTTCCATGCGCCGTAATCCTTGGATTCCCAGTGCCTGCTCTAACTCCTGCACAGCTCCCCGCGTCCTTTTTTCTTCCCTCCGGAGTTTTTCCCGGTCTTTTTCCAGGACATTCTGTGCATTTTTTCTGGCCAGCTCGATCATCTGGTGTTTCGTCCCCCGTTTCGGCGTGAAGAAAACCACTTTGTTTCCCCGCTGGTCCGTGAGCCATTTTTCCAGGATGTCCCGGTCCGCCACTTCTTCCTGCAACAAAATTTCTTTCGGAATAAATGGGGTCCCCACATAAAATTGTTTGACAAAATCATTGAGGATCTCCGACTCTTTGCTGTCACCGATTCCCGTCATATGAAAAGAATCCCGTCCCAGAAGCTTGCCATTTCGAATAAAAAAAATGACGACTACGGCATCTTCCCCGGATTTCGCCAGGGAAATGACATCCCGGTCATCGCCTCCGGAATCATTGATTTTTTGCTTTTCTTTCAGTTTCTTCCCATTTGCGATCAGATCCCTGTACTTCGCTGCCTCCTCAAATTCCAGTGCTTTGGCTGCCTTGTGCATCTTTTCTTCCAGGATCTTCATCATTTCCTGGTCATCGCCATGGAAAAAACGAATGGCCCGTTCTACATTTTTCCGATAATCCTCCTTCGAAATATAGGCCTGACAAGGTGCATCGCACTGACCAATCTGATAAGAAAGACAGGGCCGGCCTTTTCCGATTTCTTTCGGCAACGACCGGCTGCAGTTTCTGATCTTATATAATTTCTGCAGGAATTCAATGATGTCTTTTACTGCACCCGCACTGGTATACGGACCAAAATATTTGGATGAATCCCTCTTGACACGACGGCAGAATAAAATCCTCGGATATTCCTCCTGCACCGTGATCCGGATGTAAGGATAGGTTTTATCATCTTTCAGCATCGTGTTGTAATGAGGGCGGTGCTCTTTGATCAGGTTACATTCCAGGACAAGTGCCTCCAGCTCAGAATCGGTAATGATATATTCAAAATAGGCCACATGGGAAACCATGTGCTGGATTTTGATACTTTTGTTATAACTGCTCTGAAAATACTGACGCACCCGGTTTTTTAAGATTCTCGCTTTTCCCACATAAATGATCTCATCCCGGTCATTATGCATCAGGTATACTCCCGGCTTTGCCGGGAGCTTTTTTAATTCCTCCTGAATATGAAACATAGTGAATTCCCCTGTTTTTATCAAGACTCGATCTCATGATCCACTGCTTCTTTTTTTGTTACTTCCTGTTCCGGATTACCGGTTGCAGGCTCTTCTTTCTTCGGATCGTCCATTTCCGGTTCTTCTTTTCCCGGATTGCCGGTTCCAGATTCTTCTTTCTCCGGATTGCCGGTTCCCGGTTCTTCTTTTCCCGGATTGTCCGTTCCAGATTCTTCTTCTTTTTCTTTTTGTGCCCTCGTGTAGAATTCCATAAATTCTTTGCCGGTGATCGTTTCCTTCTCGATCAGGAAGGAAGCAATCTCATCCATCAGTTCCCGATGATCCTCAATAATTTTTTTCGCCTTGTCGTAAGCGTCCTTTAACATCTTCTTGACTTCCTCATCGATCAGGGCACCGGTGGCATCGGAACAGTTCATGACGGCTCTTCCATCCAGATACCTGTTTTCAATGGATTCCAGCCCCATCAGGCCGAAGGTTTCGGACATACCGTACTGTGTTACCATGGCACGGGCGATCTGTGTGGCTCTCTCGATATCATTCGAAGCTCCCGTTGTGACCGAATGGAACACAACTTCTTCGGCCGCGCGCCCTCCAAATAAGGTAACCAGTTCCCCGAGCATCTGTTCTTTGCTCATGAGATACTTCTCTTCTTCCGGAACCTGCATGGTATATCCGAGGGCTCCCATGGTTCTTGGGACAATCGTGATCTTTTGTACCGGCTCCGTATTTTTCTGGACGGCGATCGCCATCGCATGGCCCACCTCGTGATAGGCCACAATTTTCTTTTCTTCTTCCCCTAAAATACGGTCTTTCTTTTCTTTTCCGGCAATGACCACCTCGACTGCTTCCAAAAGATCTTTTTGTGATACCGCTTCCCTTCCTGCCTTGACTGCGGCGAGTGCCGCCTCATTGATCATATTGGCAAGATCCGAACCTACCGCACCGGAGGTTGCCAGAGCGAGCTCATCAAAATTCACCGTGTCGTCCATACGGACATTTCTAGCATGTACTTTCAGGGTCTCCACACGGCCTTTTAAATCCGGACGTTCCACAATGACACGACGGTCAAAACGCCCCGGCCGCAGCAATGCCTTATCCAGTACTTCCGGACGGTTCGTTGCCGCCAAAATCACCAGTCCTTTTGAGGAATCAAACCCGTCCATTTCTGCTAAAAGGGCATTGAGCGTCTGCTCCCTCTCATCATTTCCACCGCCATAACGGCTGTCACGACTTTTTCCGATCGCGTCAATCTCATCGATAAAGATAATACAGGGAGCCATGGACTGTGCCTGCTTAAACAGGTCACGAACCCTGGAAGCCCCGACACCGACAAACATCTCCACGAAATCCGAACCGCTTAAAGAGAAGAACGGAACATTGGCCTCCCCTGCTACCGCTTTGGCAAGCAGGGTTTTCCCTGTTCCCGGAGGGCCTACCAGTAAAGCCCCTTTCGGAAGACGGGCACCGATCTCAATATATTTTCCCGGGTTATGAAGAAAATCTACCATTTCTGTCAGGCTTTCTTTCGCCTCATCCTGCCCCGCCACATCTGCAAAGGTCACTCCCGTCTTTTTCTCCACATATACTTTGGCATTACTCTTTCCGACGCTGCCCATCATGCCTCCGCCTTTTCCGATTCCGCGCATGACAAAATACATCATGGCGTAGATCAGTATAAACGGAATCAGGTAGCTGGCCAGCACCGATAATACCACATTGGAACTGCTCGTATCTTTGCTTTCAAACTGGACGTTTGCCTTGCGCAGTCTCTGTGTCAGCATGGTACTGTCTTCCGTACCAACCGTATAATATGTGGTTTTTACCAGTGGATTACTCTGTTTTTTCGGTTCAATATATATCTTTTTATCCCCGATCTCCACCTTTTTTATCTTTCCGTCTTCCAGCATATCCAAAAAACGATTGTAAGTTATTTTTTTCTGCTCGCCATTTTTATAACGGCTCATAACGGAAGTAAACAGGGTGGTGATCCCAAGACAGATGACCAGAAGAATCAACGCTGATTTGATATTTTTATTCCGATTGGAATCGTTCTTTTGATTATTATTCTCCATTTACCCTCCATGGCATCTTACAATTTCTCTAATGCCTCTATCGCATCTTTCATGTAGTTATTCTCGACATATTCTATTTTACCTGCATCACAGGCTGCCGCAAGTGCAGAATCCATCGGAAGCTTTGCCAGCACCGGCACCTGATACTGCTCTGCGATCTCATCGATATGGCTCTCCCCGAACACAGAAATCTTCTTTCCGCAGTCCGGACACTCGACATAACTCATATTCTCTACCAGTCCCAGTATCGGCACCTGCATCATCCTCGCCATATTGGCTGCCTTTTCCACGATCATTCCTACCAGCTCCTGCGGAGAAGACACAATAATGATCCCGTCCAGCGGAATGGATTGGAAAATCGTTAATGGGACATCGCCGGTTCCAGGAGGCATATCAATAAACATATAGTCAATATTATGCCAGAGCGTCTCGCCCCAGAACTGTTTGATCACCCCGCCAAGAACCGGGCCTCTCCAGATGACCGGATCGGTTTCATTTGCCAGCATCAGGTTGACGGAAACGATGTCGATGCCGCAGGCGGTTGTCGCCGGCAGGATCAGTCCGTCCATATTTCCGACCAGATTCTCCTTCAAGCCAAATGCCATCGGGATGGAAGGACCGGTAATGTCTCCATCTAATACTGCCGTTTTATATCCTTCTCTCATCGTAGACGCTGCCAGCAGAGAGGTCACCATAGATTTTCCTACTCCTCCCTTTCCTGAAACGATCCCGATCACCTTTTTTACGGAACTTCCTTCACTAAGCTTCACCAGGAAATCTTTTGGATCCACTTCCCTTTGTTCACAGCTTTCCCCGCAGGTACTGCAGTCATGCGTACACTCACTCATTGTCTCTACCTCACATTCTTTCTAAAATTTCTTTTACGTTTTTTGTAATATCCCCCTGGAATACAGCGGAACCGGCAACGAAAATATTCGCTCCACAAGCTGCAATTTCCGCTACATTGGAAGCCTTCACCCCTCCGTCTACCTGTATATCCACGCAAAGATTTCTCTCATCGATCATTTTGCGCAGTGCGCGGATCTTTTCATTACAATACAGAATATAGCTCTGTCCCCCAAATCCCGGATTCACTGTCATGATCAGAACCATATCCAGTTCCGGTAAAACCCACTCCACTTCCGAGAGGGGCGTAGAAGGATTCAAAGCCACCGCTGCCTTTTTCCCACAGTCCTTAATCTGATGGATCACCCGGTCAAGATGGGTGCAGGCTTCGGCGTGTACTGTAATCAGATCGGCACCTGCCCCGGCAAAATCTTCAATATATCTTCCCGGCTCTTCTACCATAAGATGGGCATCGAATACCACATCTGTCAGTGGACGCAGTGCTTTGATCACAGGATTTCCAAAAGAAATCTGCGGTACAAACATACCGTCCATCACATCAATATGAACATACTCTGCCCCGGCAGCGACTGCTGTCATCACGTCACGTCCCAGGTTAGCAAAGTCTGCGGATAAAATAGATGGCGCTAATATCTTTTTCATTGGTACCTCCTTTAATTCAAACCAATCATTGGGAGTCTTCTAACTCACATTACATCATATCATAATCAAGCGATACTGCAAGACGAAAATCTGAAAAAACACCCTTTTTTCACGGAATTATTTTCAGAATTTGCATTCTGCGAAAATTGTGCTACACTTAGAGAAAAACCAATGTGAGGAGGAATTTGCTATGCGTTTTTTTGATCCAACCAACACCTATATAGAGAAAAACTGTGTGAAACATCATAAAAAAGAATTACTGTCACTCGGAACCAGGGCATTTATTATTACCGGCCACACTTCATCGAAAAAAAACGGCTCTCTTGACGATGTTGTCTCCGTTTTGGAGGAAGGACAGATCCCTTACCGTATTTTTAATGATATTGAGGAGAACCCTTCTGTAGAAACGGTAGAAAAAGCAGCGGCAATCGGAAAAGAATTCCAGGCCGATTTTGTCATTGGAATCGGCGGTGGCTCTCCTTTGGATGCCTCCAAAGCTGTCGCACTGTTAATTGCCAACCCGGAAGAAACAGGGGAATGTTTTTATACACCAAAAGACTTATCCCCTCTGCCAATTGCGGCGGTTCCTACCACCTGCGGCACCGGTTCTGAGGTCACACCGGTTGCTGTCCTCACCCGTCATGATGTCCAGACCAAAAAAAGTATTTCCTATAAGATCTTCCCGGATCTGGCACTGATCGACGGTACCTACCTGCTTGCTGCCAAAAAAGAACTTCTAGTCAACACCTGTGTGGATGCATTGGCTCACTGCATCGAAAGTTATCTCCACGAACAGGCCAATCTCTATAACCAGATGTTTTCGAGCTATGGCTTGCAGCTTTGGGGGGAGATTACACCTTTCCTGCTCTCGGAAGACTCTCTGACAGAGGAGATGGCCGAAAAACTCATGTTGATTTCTACCATTGCAGGTATGGCGATCGCCCAGACCGGCACCACCATCCCTCATGCATTAAGCTATGATATCACCTATCATAAAGGAATCCCTCACGGGAAAGCCTGCGGTCTGTTCCTGGCAGCCTATCTTTCTCTGTACAAAAGAGAAATGCCTCAGGATGTCGAAAAAGTACTCTGTCTTCTGGGATTTGACACCATCCATGATTTTTCCGATTTCTTAAAGGATCTCATCGGAACGGTCTCCTTATCCAAAGAAGAAAAAGACTTGTATGCGGACCGGCTGATGGAGAATTCTTCGAAACTCGCTTCCTGCCCATTTGCTCTTACCCGGGAGGATATCGACATGCTGTATCAGGAATCACTGGAAATCCAGTAACAAACAATGCACTGACAAAAACTAGGAAAAAACCAGAGGATCTTCCGGTTATCATACCCGTTCCTCTGGTTTTTCTTATCAAGCATTTATCTTCTTATTGTTATCTTCCAAGAATCTGTGCGATCTCGAATTCATACTCATCGACATCTTTTGCCATGCCAAGGGCATCCTCGATGTCATAATCAATATACTGCCCGTTCCGGTAACCAACCACCCTGTTGGTCGCACCATCACAGAGGAGATCTACGGCCAGGGCACCCATGTAGGATGCATACACCCTGTCTTTTGCCGTCGGGCTTCCACCTCTTTGCATATATCCCAGGATACTGGCTCTCGTCTCCACGCCAGTTGCCTCCTCAATCCTCTTTGCCATACCATAAGATTCCCCGATTCCTTCGGCATTGATAATTAAATGGTGTTTTTTCCTTAATGCTTTCTTTTCGAGGATATTGTCAATTAAAGTATTTTCCAGTTTTGGACGGTTTCCGTCGAAACGTTCCGGTATCAAAATATCTTCCGCACCTGCTGCGATTCCGCACCATAAGGCAATATATCCTGCATTTCTTCCCATGACTTCGATAATGGAACATCTTTCATGGGATGTGGAAGAGTCACGGATCTTATCGATGGCCTGCATCGCCGTATTGACTGCGGTGTCGAAACCGATCGTATATTCGGTACATGCGATATCCAGATCGATCGTTCCCGGAAGGGCTACCGTGTTGATTCCCTGGGCTGCCAGTTTCTGTGCACCCCGGAAGGAGCCGTCCCCGCCAATGACGATCAGTCCGTCAATTCCCTGTTCCCGCAGGATTTCTGCTGCTTTCTGCTGATATTCCAGTTCTTTAAATTCTTCACATCTTGCAGTAAATAAAACAGTCCCTCCTTTTGAAATGATATCACAGGTAAATTCCCTCTTCATTTCAAAAATCTCATTATTTAACAGTCCGCTGTAGCCACGCATAATTCCCTTGACATTCAGATTCTTTGCCCATGCTGTTCTTGCCACCGCCCTGATCGCGGCATTCATACCAGGTGCATCGCCGCCACTTGTCAGGATTCCAATCGTATTTACTGCATTCGTATGACTCATGTTCTTACCTCCATTTTGTATTCCCTAAGTTAATTCACATCGTTTATCTATTGTATCCTTTTTGTTCCATCTTTTCAATACTCTTCTCGATCACCTTTACATTTCCTTCCCCAAAAAGATGATTTAACTCTTTCAGGGAACTGTCCGTACCGGAAATATTTTCAAAAGCAGGCAGGCGTTTGATCGCCTTTTCTTTTTTGGAAAAAATCACCAGTCCATTGTCGCCGGGATACTTCCGTATGATATCATAGAGGGATTCCTGCTTCTTTACAAAATCGTTGATCTGACCTGTCTGGATCCATATCTCCTTCGGAATCTGATCCATCAGCACAATCGATTCCGCGATCAACTTTCCATTTTCTTCCGAGACGGAGGCTCTCCCACTGATGTAGACTGCCGCATCTTCTTCCAGAATATTTTTATATTTCTGGTAGGTGTTTGGGAAGACGATCACTTCCAGCGTCCCATATAAATCTTCCAGGGTGATGAAAGCCATATTCTGGTTATTCTTTGTCAGTTTTACCGTGATGCCGCTGACCATGCCCCCAGTCACATAATGCCTTCCATCCCTGGCCACTGCACGGCCGCTTTCTTCTTCCGGCTCAAAATCCGTTGTTTTCGCGGTGATCTGCTGCTCCATGGACGGAATATATTTTTCCAGGGGGTGTCCGCTGACATAAATGCCGAGCACTTCCTTTTCCAGTGCCAGCTTCTCACTGGTTTCGTATTCCCCGACATCCGGATAAGGCATCTCATATTCTTTTTTCTCTTCTTCCGAAAAGAAATCAAACAGGGACATCTGTCCGCTGATGCTTTCTTTTTTCTCCCTTGCCACCTCATCCATGATATGCGGATACATGAGCATCTGCTGACGACGTGTTGCCCCAAGACTATCCAGGGCACCTGCCTTGATCAGATTCTCAATCGTTCTTTTATTCACTTCTTTACTGCTGAGCCTTGTCATCAGATCTTTCAGGCTTTTGTATTTTCCGTGGGCCTCCCTCTCCGCTATCATCGTCTCGATCACATGTTTTCCCAGACTCTTGATGGCCAGGAGGCCGTAGCGGATCGAACCGTCCGATACCGAAAATCCACTTTCCCCTTCATTGATATCCGGCGGGATGATATGGATCCCCATCGAGCGGCAGGTATTGATGTACTCCGTGATCTTTTTCGTGTTCGTGATCACGGAAGTGAGCAGGGCTGCCATAAACTCTACCGGATAATAGCAGCGCAGCCATGCCGTCTGGTAGGAGACCACCGCATAGGCTGCCGCATGGGATTTATTAAACGCATATTTGGCAAAATCGATCATCTCATCGAAAATATGGTTGGCTGTTTTTTCCGGAATACCCCGTTTGATACAGCCCTCCACGCCTTCTTCTTCATTCCCGTAAACGAAGTTTTTCCTTTCTCTGGCCATAACGTCCCCTTTTTTCTTGGACATGGCCCGCCGGACCAGATCACTTCTGCCGAGGGTATATCCGGCAAGCTGCATCACGATCTGCATGACCTGCTCCTGGTATACGATACATCCGTAGGTCGGTGCTAGGATCTCTTTCAGCTGCGGGCAGCTGTATTGGATGTCCTCCTGATTTTGTTTTCCTTTAATATACTTGGGAATAAAATCCATCGGTCCCGGGCGATACAGGGAAATACCTGCGATGACGTCTTCCAGATTTCCCGGTTTCAATTCTTTCATAAAGGACTTCATTCCTGCACTTTCTAACTGGAATACTCCTTCTGTCCTCCCCTGCCCGATCATTTCATAGACTGCTGCATCATCGTAATCGATGTCATCAATGGAAAAGGCCCTCCCTGTTTTTTTTCCGATCATCCGCACCGCATCCTGAATGACCGTTAAGGTACGGAGCCCAAGAAAGTCCATTTTCAAAAGCCCTAACTCCTCGATGGTTGTCATCGTAAACTGGGTGGTGATGACGTCGTCTGCCCCCCGGGAAAGAGGAACGAATTCGTCCAGTGGCCGGGAGCCGATCACTACGCCGGCCGCATGGATCGACGTATGCCTTGGCAGCCCTTCCAGACGCATGGACATATCGATCAGGTTTTTTACCACCTCATCGTTATCATACACTTGCTTTAATTCCGGATTAGTTTTCAATGCCTTTTCAATCGTAATCCCAAGTTCCATCGGGATCATCTTCGCCACCTGGTCCACCCGGGCATAAGGAATATCCAGCACCCGGCCCACGTCCCTCACGGCCATACGGGCGGCCATCGTACCGAAGGTTATGATCTGGACCACCTTGTCTTTTCCGTATTTTTTATAGACATAATCGATGACTTCCTGTCTTCTTTCGTAACAGAAGTCAATATCAATATCCGGCATGGAGACTCGCTCCGGATTCAGGAACCGCTCAAAGATCAGCTGGTAGCGGATCGGATCGATATTCGTGATTTCCAGGCAGTACGATACGATACTTCCCGCCGCGCTTCCCCGGCCCGGTCCAACCGCAATGCCCTGACTTTTTGCGAAACGGATAAAATCCCAGACAATAAGAAAATAATCGACATAGCCCATGTTCCGGATGGTTGACAATTCATATTCCAGCCTTTGTTTCAACTCTTCGGATGGCGGATCCCCATAACGTTTTTTCAACCCTTCCTCACAGAGTCCTTTTAAATACGAAAAGGCATCCTGACCTCCCGGGATATCAAACTTCGGCACTTTTTGCTCTCCAAAAACAATATCCACCTGGCATCGTTCCGCAATCTTATGGGTATTTTCCATCGCTTCTCTCGCGTACGGGAAAATTTTCTGCATTTCCTCTTCCGATTTCAGAAAAAACTGTCCTCCCTCATATCGCATCCGGTCTTTATCCGCCACTTTTTTCCCGGTTTGTATACAAAGCAGCAAATCGTGGGGAACGGCATCTTCTTCCCGGATATAATGGACATCATTCGTGACAACCATCGGAATCCCCAGTTCCTCAGACATCTGGATCAGGCTGGTATTCACCATCGTCTGCTCCCGCATACCATGGTCTTGCAGCTCCAGGAAAAAATGGTTTTCCCCAAAAATTTCCTGCATTTTTTGGGCCGCTTTCCTTGCTCCTTCCCAGTCATTTTTTAAAATTTTATTCGGGATCTCTCCTGCCAGACAGGCACTTAAAGCAATGATCCCTTCATGGTATTGTTCCAGTATTTCGTAATCCACCCTCGGTTTATAATAATACCCTTCGGTAAATCCCCTAGTTACAATTTTCATCAGGTTTTGATATCCCTGATTATTCTCTGCCAGAAGAACCAGATGGTAATACCGGTCTTCTCCTCTGCTTTGCTCCCGGTCAAAACGGGAAGCCGGTGCCACATAGATCTCACAGCCCAAGATCGGTTTAATCCCGACTTCTTTGGCCTTTTTATAAAAATCAATCACCCCGTACATGACACCATGGTCCGTAATCGCCAGACTGTCCATCCCGAGCTCCTTCGCCCTTGGCAAAAGCTCCGCGATCTTACTGGATCCATCCAAAAGGCTGTATTCCGTATGCACATGTAAATGTGTAAATGACATATTTTCCCACCTCCTGTGTTTTGGATTACATTTCATTATACCCAATCCATAAATTCCAATCAAGCGGTAAAGAATTCAGCAATGGAATTTCCGGAGATTTCCACTTGATTTCTAATTTTTTTTCAAATTTTTCCCGGTCAATCGCATACGGAAAACTGAACACAGTATACATTTAGTCAATCTTTTTCATCTGCATATGGAGAGGAGAAATCGCGCGATATTTTTATAACAATTCCATCATTATTTCTTTTTTTTTAGCTTTATCGCCTTGAATTTATTCCAATTGATATGTTATACTTTTTTTAGAAAGAAAGAGGTGTTTCAAATGACAGAACGTCAGTCTAAGCTCATTAAATTGGTAAATCTTTATCAAAAAATTGAAGTGAGTCGATTAGCAGAACTCTTAGATGTCTCCCAGGTAACGATCCGCAAGGATCTCGATCATCTGGAAGAGGAAGGGCTCCTTGCCAGAGAGCATGGCTACGCTCTCATCAAGAATGCGAACGACATCAACACACGTTTAACCATCAACTATGATAAAAAACTGGATATTGCAACCAAGGCGGCGGAGATGGTTTCGAACGGTGAGACCGTTATGCTCGAATCCGGTTCCACCTGCGCCCTTTTAGCAGAACAGCTGGCTAAGCTGAAAAAAGACATCACGATCATTACCAACTCTGCCTATATTGCCATCCGTACCAGGGAGCTCCCTATTCGGAAAGTCATCTTGCTGGGCGGTGAATATCAAAAGGAATACCAGGGCATGGTCGGCCCGCTGGTCCGTAAATGTGCCAAAGAATTTTACGTAGATAAATTTTTTGTCGGCACCGACGGATTTATTCCCGACGCTGGATTTACCTGCGACGACCTGATGCGCGTGGAAACGATGAAATATATGGAAGACTCTGCGAACCGGATGATCATCCTCGCCGACTCCAGCAAATTTGGACAAAAAGGCGTCGTGATCCAAACCACATTTTCTGAAATTGATACGGTCTGCACGGATAAAGATATCCCGGCTGACGCACTGAATAATTTGAATAAACATAATATTAATGTAGAAATTGCAGAATGAACTTTCTGCACCTATATACTACGCCATTACAAAAAGGATGCCGTATCCTTTCTCTTCTCCTTTGACGGATGAGAAAGACAAAACGGCATCCTTTTTTTGGCAGTGTGCCACAAGGCTTTATTCGCTATCGTCTTTTCTTATCATTTTCTCCCTGTTCTTTCCATTTACCATAAGACTTTATTTTCCATGGATTAAAGGATATGATAGTTTACAATCAATGCTGCAAAAACGATCGATACCATGGAAAGCAGCTTGATCAGGATATTGATGGACGGTCCGGAAGTGTCTTTAAACGGGTCACCAACGGTATCTCCAACGACTGCCGCTTTGTGTGCGTCACTTCCCTTTCCTCCATGGGCTCCTCCCTCAATATATTTCTTTGCATTATCCCAGGCTCCACCGGCATTGGCCATGAAAATCGCCATCAAAAAACCGGTCGCAGTGGATCCTGCCAGCATTCCGATTACCCCATTATAACCCAGAATCAGTCCCAAAATAATCGGGGTAATAATCGCAAGGATTGTCGGGGCGATCATTTCTTTCAAACTCGCTTTTGTACAGATATCGACACAGGTCTTGTAATCCGCTTCTGCTTTTCCTTCCATCAGGCCTGTGATTTCCTGGAACTGCCTTCTTACTTCTACCACAATACTTTGTGCAGCCCGTCCCACGGAAGACATAGTTAATGCGGCAAAAACAAATGGCAGACATGCTCCGATAAAGATTCCGACCAAAACTGCCGGATTCATCACGCTCATATCAAGCTTTACGCTGTCGCCACCCACCTGCTGGACTTTTTCTACATAGGAAGCGATCAATGCCAAGGCGGTAAGTGCCGCAGAGCCGATCGCGAATCCCTTTCCTGTGGCAGCCGTCGTATTTCCGAGGGAATCCAGGGCATCGGTACGTGTCCGCACCTCCGAATCCAGTCCTGCCATCTCGGCAATCCCGCCGGCATTATCGGCAATCGGGCCGTAGGCATCCGTTGCCAGGGTGATACCCAAAGTCGAGAGCATTCCTACCGCTGCCAGGGCAATCCCGTAAAGTCCTCTGGTCGATTCGATAAACCCACCGGATAATGCGTAGGCTGCGATGACACAGACGGCAATGATAATGATCGGAACTGCTGTCGAAAGCATACCGAGGCTCAAGCCTCCAATAATGATCGTCGCAGAGCCGGTAAGGGACTGGTCGGCCAGATTCTGCGTCGGTTTATAGGTGTCTGAGGTGAAATACTCGGTAAAGAAACCGATCAGTACTCCCGCCAGAAGTCCTGCAATGATCGCGAAATAAATTCCGATGAAATCTTTTCCAAGAACAAACCATACGACTGGAAAAGCGATGATTGCGATGAGAATGGCACTGGTATTCGTTCCTCTTCTCAGTGCTTTTAAGAGGGTACTCTGGCTGGTGTCCTCCCCTGTTTTGACAAGCAAAGAACCAAAGATGGAAGCCAGCACTCCTACCGTTGCCAGTACCATCGGAATAACAACGGCATTCACCCGATCCACAGATGCCACTTTATTAAAAGCGATCACACCCAGCGCACAGGATGAGATAATGGAACCAACATAAGATTCGTATAGATCGGCACCCATTCCGGCTACGTCACCAACATTATCTCCCACATTATCGGCAATGACTGCCGGATTCCTCGGGTCATCTTCCGGAATCCCCGCTTCTACCTTCCCGACAAGATCCGCTCCCACATCAGCGGCTTTGGTATAAATCCCGCCGCCCACACGGGCAAATAATGCCATGGAAGAAGCTCCCATACCAAAGGTAAGCATGGCACTCGTGATATCCTCAATTGGAAGTTTAAAAACAAGACGCAGCAGCAGATACCAGATGGAAATATCCAAAAGACCAAGACCTACTACCGTAAATCCCATAACCGACCCGGCAGAAAATGCCACATTCAGCCCTTTATTCAAGCTGTTCTGGCAGGCTGCTGCCGTTCTGGCATTGGCCTTGGTCGCGATCTGCATTCCCACAAATCCTGATAATCCTGAAAAAAATCCACCCGTAATAAAAGCGAATGGAACAAACCATGTTAAAAATCCTGATGCTGCCATGATAGCCAGAATGACGAACATCCCCGCAAAGAAAACAATTAAAATACGGTACTGCCTTCTCAGATACGCCATTGCCCCTTCATGAATTGACTGAGAAAGCTTCTTCATCACATCATTCCCCTGTGGAAAATGAAGCACTTTTTTTGCCCTGCTCCATGCAAACAGCAATGCGATTACGGAACCGCAAAGCGTTAATAGTGCCAAAAGATTGTCCATTTTCATACCTCCGTTCTACAATCTCCTTTGTTAAAGATTTGCTCTTTACAAATATCCCCTAACTCCATTTGTAAATCTGTAGTATTATTATACTACAAATTTCAGAAAAAATCATCTTTTTTTATGAAATTTATCCATGTTTTTTGAAGTTTTTACGAGATGACTGCAAATTTTTTCCGACATGTTATTTTTGTCACAATATAAACGCAAGAAAATTCTGATTACATAATTTTCGAGCCGAGTGCAATCCCCGCGGAGCATTTTCAAGTCATTGGATCAAAAAAAAGGCTTTTTTGATTGTTCTTATCAAAAAAGCCTTTTTCTTTATTCTTTATACTATTCTTTATACGAATGTCTGATGATCTTTAAAATGCATTTCCATTATACTGATATCCCAGACCCTTGATCACATATCCATATTTGGATGCAGATGCTTTTTTTATCTTTAAAGTCGTAGTGCCAATTGCTGTCGTTCCTTTTTCTCCGTAATATCCGATTCTGTTCTGTATTGTTACGGTATAGGTATTCTTTCCGGTCTGTACCACTTTTGTGATCTTCCATGCCGGGATTACATCGGCGAAATCACCGCCACAGTACATATAAGCATCTTTCTTGACAAATCTTCTGTCTGCATTGCATACCATCATCATTTTGGTTTTATCTTTTTTTATCTTTTTCACTGTCGCGCTTTTTCCGAATAAATTCTTTGTCTCGCTGCGAAGCTCTGCGGCCGTGTAGCTGTAATCATTTTTAAAATTATATCTTACAAATGCTGCGATGGAAAGCTTGTCGTCATTATTCATTTTCACCTTCACCGGCTTTGTCGTGGAATAATTACTCAGGTTCATCGCTGTCGTGTAAGCGGTAATCATTTTGCTGAGCTTTCTGATATTCCGATTTGCTGCCATATTCTTTGTCACGTCTGTCTGTGCGGCATGTGCCTGTACTGGACAAATCGTACCTAATGTCACTGCCATTAATACTACTGTCAAAACCATACTCATTTTTTTCTTCATCGGAATCCCTCCTGCCCTTTGATTTTTATATTATGATTTTATCCTTTTTTTCCCAAAATTACCATAACAGAAATGTTATCTTTCATTACAAAGCATACAATTTTATATAACATATATATGGAGGGACTATCACATATTTATTACAAAAATATCGGGCAAAATACATCTTTTTTAATATTTTTTACAGCCCTCCCATCTCCGGTTTTGCCTTTTTCCCAAAAGAAAAAAACCCTCTTCCATATCCAGGTCTTATGGTAAAGGGTTCTTTTTTTATTCATATGACTGTCCACAATGACGTTTAATCTTCTGACAATTTAAAACCGGCAATCCGTGCAAGTTCGCGAATCGAATCTCTTGACACTTTCTTGCCTCTGTACTCAATTAAATCTTCACACTGTCCGGTAAAAATATCACTAGGATTATACTTCTTGATAATGATCTTATCTTCTTCTGTAAAGATCTCTAATGGTTCTCTCTCACCGATATCAAAACTTTTACGGAGTTCCATTGGAAGAGTAATCCTTCCCAAAGAATCTAACTTCCTTACAATACCTGTACTTTGCATAAATGTCTCCTCTCTGTCCAACTTAAGTCAGCTTAAGTCCGGACTGTGCATCATTCTTTCCTAACTAAAATATAGCATAAATAAAAAAATGTGTCAATTAAAAATGTAAATTTTTATCTTTTTTGTTAAACACTTTAAATGCTGTTATTTTTTCGTAGAATGCACCATGAAGGATTTCAGTGTCTTTCTTTTAATTTCAGAAGGTACTGCCCATAATTTGTCATGCGGAGGTTCTCTCCCATTTCATGCACCTGCTCCAGGGAGATAAATCCTTCCCTCCAGGCAATTTCTTCCAGACACCCAACATAACAGCCGGATTTTTGTAAGGCATTGACAATTTCTGCTGCTTCCAGTAAGCTGTCTGCCGTTCCGGCATCCATCCAGGTCAATCCCCTGTCAAACGGGATCACCTTTAACTGATTCCTTTTCAGATATTCCAGATTCACATCCGTGATTTCAAACTCCCCTCTTGCAGACGGTTTCAGGCTTCTGGCAATTTCCACTACCTGATTGTCATAGAAATACAGACCCGGGATAATATAGTTTGACTTCGGATTCTTTGGTTTTTCTTCAATCGAGATAGCATTTCCATCCTGATCAAATTCTATGACGCCAAATGGTCTCGGGTCATCCACGTAATATCCGAATACCGTGGCTCCCCGCTGATCGCTGAGTGCCTCTTTCATAATTTCATCCATGTTATAACAATGGAAAATATTATCTCCAAGCACCAGGCATACCGGATCCCCTTCAATAAAATCATGGCCGATGACCAGGGCATCTGCAATTCCCCTGGCAATCTTCTGGACTGCATATTCTATTCTTATCCCCAGATGGCTTCCATCCCCTAATAAATTATAAAATTCCCTCTCTTCTCCCGGTGGAATAATTACCAGGATTTCCTTGATGCCTGCCTGCATCAGTGTGGCAATCGGATAGTAAATCAACGGTTTATCATAAACCGGCAATAATGGTTTACAAACCGGTTTTGTCATCGGATATAATCTGGTTCCTCTTCCGGCTGCCAATACAATTCCTTTCATTTACGAACGTCCTCCTTCGTTGTAGTATTACTTTCAACATCTTTTCCTATCTTATCTGATTTCCTGCCGCTTGTCAAATTTGCAAAGAGGCCAAAACCGACGTTCGGAACCTTTTGGCATTCAAATCCCCATCAGATCATTTCTTATATATTGACAGACTCTTTCCGTACTCTTCCCGTCCAGGGCTCCCAGAAATGCCTCACGAAACGCTTCGTAATCTGTCTGGCTTTTCTCTAGGGCAATCTTTCCTGAAATCATCTCCCCGGCCCGCTCCGTCATCTTTTCAAAATCCGTTTCTACCGGCCCGGGAACAAATTTCCGGTAAGAAAAATAGAAGTCCCGGCTGTGTATATACTCCTGCTCATCAAACGCGTAAAAGAGCATTGGCAGTTCTAATAAAGCCGCCTCAAAGATGCTGGAGCTGTAATCTGTGATCAGCAGACTGCTCACCAGCATCAAGTCATTGATATGTTCTTCCCCATTCAGCTGCATCACCCGCTCTGCCCACCGGGCATCGACCGGCAGTTCCTCTTTCACAAAGGGGTGGTTTTTTATGATGAGAACGACATCTTCCGGCATGTTCTCCATAAAATCATCGACAGAAAAAGCGTCCTTCGGATAAAACGCATCCTTATTTCCATCACCCCGGAATGTCGGTGCAAAAAGGATGACCCTGCTTTCCTTGAGAATCGGATATTTTTGATAAAGGGTCTCCCGTGTTTTCTTTTTATATTTCCAATCAAACAGAAAATCGGTTCTCGGAACACCAAATGCCTTGATCTTCCCCGTAGAAATGCCAAAGGCTTCCGCATAAATGCCCCGGATGAACTCACTGCTCACACTGACAAAATCATAATTCCTGTGGTTCATTGAGGTCTGTGGTGCGCCACCCTGCTTCCCCATGCGGGACAATCCAAAGGTTTTAAATGTGCCGCAGGCATGCCACAGCTGTACGATCTGCGTCTCCCTTCTTTTCCGGATACTGTGGATCTGCGGGTAAAAATCCTCCAGGATAATGACTGCGGAGGTAGCACATTTACGGGCACATTCCCTGAGTTCTTTTTTCTTCAGGGCGTCTACCGTCCTTGTATTGACAAACTCTGTCACCTGAATATCCGGATCTGCTTCAAACCATTTCCTGACCAGCATCAGATTGCCGTTTTCTTCCGGCTCCCTCTCGGATAAGAAAAGAATCTGGTTGGGCTGCACTTTGGTTTTGGAGGCATACTTATGGTATTCCGATGCAAAATAGTCTGTTTTTTGCTGTCTGGTACTGTAATTATAACCACTGAGCCGGTAGACGGTCTCATTCGCATGTTTGGCCGCCCGGAGCCAGTTTTTTCCCTCTCTCCCATAGTTTTTCAAGATAAGAAACGGGAGGCAGAACGTACAGACTGCAAACATAAACGGATTTCTTTTCCGGGTCATTTCAGCACGGGCAAATAATTCTTTTTGTACCGGAAACGGCTGGTCTTCCAGCATGATTTCCTCTTTTCCGCACCAGAGGGCAAAAATAATGTTTACCTTGTGCCGCGGAGGATTGTAAAAGACATAGGGCAGGAGAATTTGCGCGTCTGCGTGGATCTGCGGTCCCACCTCTGTCTCCTCGACCTTCACTTCCATGGGAAAACGGCGTTCTACCTGCCTTTGGGTAAATATCGCCTGCAGCCGGATGTCCTGGTCTGCCATCTCATCCGGAAGTTTCCCGCGAAACCCGAGCTTCATTGTTTTTTGTGTAATGTTTACTGTAATTCGGTAGTTCATCTTTTTCATATTTTCTTATCCATTTCTTTTCCGTGATCGATATGTTTTCCTGCAGATCACACTTCACCCCATAAAAGAACAGGCCGCTGTAAACTCGGATATCCGACACTTTTACAGCGACCTTTCCTGCGATAGACGACCTGCTATGTTTTCATCTTGACTGGAAATCGGCAGAGAACTTATCAATCGTCCCATGAAGATAACTCTCTAACTCTGTCAGCGAAATCCGCTTCTCCCACTGCCTTCTGGCGATATCTCTCTTGAGTACCAGTGCCAGATTCCTGTCCTTTGTGACTTCATCCGATGAACCCTGTCCCTGATCAGAAATCACGGTCCGGGTCTTTTTGACCGGAGAAAACGGTGTCCCGGTACTGTCTGTGACCAGACTGGTAAAATCTTCCCCTGTGGACATTTTTAACACAGTCACAACCTTCTTGACCGTTACCTTCGTCTCCTCCTGCGCTTTCAGGTCTTCCGGAAGCTCCCCGTTTACATTAAAACAGCTGATATCTGCGAAGTCCTCCTCTATCACTGCTTTGGTGTAGTTTTTAATCGGTCTTTTTTCTTTCTTTGCCAGTGCTTTCTTATCCTGGCTGTAGGACATGACCCAAAACGGGCCGCTGGCCCCGGCACTTTTCGACTGAGCAATCACGTCGGAAAGATGATATTTATATGCAGAGCGGGCACGGCTTCCCACATCTGCCACGGTCACACAGTCATTATCATCAATGGCTACCAAAACCATAAAGTGACCACCTCTGGTAAAATACCCCGGTCCCATCAGAGCCACCACCGGCTTTCCTTCTTTTAATGCTTTTTTAATCGCTGCATAATCTGTCCCGACTCCCTGACAGTTCAACCCGTAAGCCGCTGCCATCGCCGGAATCATCTCATGGGCAGAACCGGCCCTGGAATAGTATCCGTGCTGATATCCCCAGATTGCCGTATCCAGAGGAGTGACCCACTTCCCAGTCAGTGAGGTAATGACGACTGCCATGGAAGTCGGACCGCATCCGGCCTTTGCAATACAATACCCGTTTTGATTCCAGGCACTGTCTCCCTGATTAAAATAAACATATCCTGCGATGTATTCTTTATTATTTTTCATGGCAAGACGGGTGTCATTATAAATCTTTGGAATGAATGTTCCTGTCCGATCCTCCCCGTCCGGCGCATCCTCATCTGCAATCTCGTCCTCGATATTCTTCACTGCATTGGAACGGATCTCTGCATCTTTCCTGGAAGTGACTGTCTGCTTTCCGGAGGAAGATTGGGAGGATTCTTCTGTCGTTTCCCTTGTGCTTCTCTCCGTGCTTTCTGTCGTTTTTCCTGTGGTATGTTCGGTATGTGAAGAAGACTCCCCGCCTTTTTCCTGTGTACTTTCTTCTGCCTGTGTGGTCTCAGTACTCGTCTCCTGTGTCGTCTTCTCTTCTTTTTTCTCTGTCGTCGAGGCAGCTTCCTGCGTAGTGCCCTCCTCCGGGCTTCCTCCGGCATCTGTAGTTCCTTCTTCTTCCTGCGCATAAACTACAGCAGATTCGCCAGAACCCTGAAAAAAGCCTGTCGGGCCCGCCAATACCAGGGCCGCACTTAATCCCAGCATCAGTGCAGTCCGTCCCATATTCTTCATCAATTCTAAACCTTCTTTCTTCCCTCGGTTCTACATGGATCATCCTTTTACCGGAGCCTGTACAGATCCTTCCACGGGAACCGCCATATGGATTTTGCTGCTTACTGCTATCATAAGACAAATAACATAATTTTACAATACTTTTTTCTCTTTCCGTGAGTCAACTACCCACCACCTAAAGGTAGTGGGCTTGTAACTGCCCAGTCGTGGTAA
>CAVFXN010000040.1:0-39159 GCA_963626755.1 Bacteroidaceae bacterium | reverse complement strand
ATTGACAAAATTTGAGGTCTGCTCAAACACTTCTCCCAACTTACGCTGTTCCCAATCTTCGGTGTACCCATTAAATCTAATTTTAGGTTTTCCCATCGCCTAGCCCTCCATCCTTCCAATCAATTCATTTAATGATGTCATGATGTTGGCATCTGATGAGGTAAGATCCTTCAAAAGATCCACAAATTCACCCTGCACCTGGCTCAGTTCTTCATCCGTTTTCTTCATATCGGTTAAAAGTGCGCCCAGGTCAACTTCTTCCTCTTTCTCAAAGTTATCAACGTATCTCGGAATATTCAGGTTGAAATCATTTTTCTCAATATCCTCAAAGCTTGCCAGGTAAGATTCTTTATCCACAGTTTCTCTCTTAGTATAAAGTTCAAGAACTTCATCGATATGAGCATCTGTCATGGCATTCTGCTTCTTGCCCTTCTCAAACTTCTTGGATGCATCGATAAATAATACGTCTCGGCCATCTCTATGCTTTTTCAGCACGATGATACAGGTCGGAATGGACGTATTGTAGAAAAGATTTGCCGGCAATCCGATGACTGCATAAATGTTACCGGAACGAAGCAATTTCTCTCTGATCTTTCTTTCTGAAGCTCCGCGGAAAAGCACACCATGAGGAAGGACAATGGCCATTGTTCCGTTATTCTTTAGGTGATAGAGTCCATGAAGCAAGAAAGCATAATCAGCCTTGGATTTCGGTGCCAGGACGCCATAATCGCTGAATCGCTCATCCTGTAAGAATCCAGCTGCCGCACTCCATTTTGCGGAATAAGGCGGATTCATCAGAACCATATTGAAGTCTGTTTCCTCGTCTGTCGGCCAGTCTCCATCTAAAGTATCGCCATTACGAAGCTTCTGGTTCTCAGCCACAATGCCGTGAAGAAACATGTTCATTCTTGCCAGGTTATAAGTGGAAGTGTTCAGTTCCTGTCCGTAGTATTTAATATAATTTGGCTCTGCCGCATATTTTTTTACATTCAAAAGCAGAGATCCAGATCCCATACAGGGATCGTATACCAGCAATCCCTTCTTATCTTCCTGACCGGCAATAGCAATCTTTGTCAGGATCTTTGATACAGCCTGTGGTGTATAGAATTCTCCGGCCTTCTTACCGGTCTCTGATGCAAACTGTCCAATCAAATATTCATAAGCATTTCCCAGAATCTCTGCATCCGAATTTAGAAGATCTGCCTTGTCAATTTCTTTGATCAGGTTAGCGATAGTGTCGCTCTGTTTCTGATCACCGGCTCCCAGACGGTTGGAATAAAGGTCAATGTCCGTAAACAGATCCGCAAAGATAGGATCACTCTGTTCAATAGTGTTGAATCCTTTCTGTAAATGCTCTCTGTTGAAGGCATTGTTTTTCGCTGCATCTGCAAAAGCTGTGTAGGTAAGATCCGGTTCAATGACATAATGGCATTCATCCTTGATCTGTTCCTTTAATTCCTCTGCACTCTCATCTTCCAAGGCCTCTTTGTAGGCTTCAAGAGCATCCGACAAGGTGCCTGGCTTCTCATCATAGAGAAGGTCATATACCTTGATTAGAAATGAATCTGAAAGGTACTTATAGAATACGATCCCAAGCAAGTAATCCTTATACTCGTTGGCATCCATCTTAGAACGAAGGATATCCGCTCCGCTCCATAATACGCTGATTAAATCCTTGCTGTTTTCCTGTTCCGCCATCTCTTACTTTTCCTCCACAAATTCTAAAATATCGTTGATATCACAATCCAAGGCCCGACAAATCTTCTCAATGCTTTCCAGTGATACATATTCATTTCTCCGCATCCTGGTCAGGATGTTTCCGCTAATGTTGGCTTCTTCCAAGATCTAGGAATAGGTGATTGCCCGCTCCTGAACAAGCTTGAAGTATCTACCAAATTTAACTGCCATGGTGCATCCTCCATTTATGCTGATAAAGTGAAAGTTTACTTATTCACAATCGCGTCTATTGCATCGATCATTGCCGCGCGGATCCCGGCATGTTCTAGTGCGTCTACCCCACAGATTGTCGTTCCGGCCGGGGAACAGACATTGTCTTTGAGTACGCCCGGATGCTCTCCGGTTTCCAGCTGCAATTTGGCACTTCCGGCGATCATCTGGGAGATCATGGCGTAAGCCTGGCTGCGTGGCAGCCCATATTTTACTCCGGCATCGCCGAGGGCCTCGATGATCAAATCGACAAAAGCAGGGCCGCAGCCGGTGAGTGCCGTTCCAATCCCCATTAAATGTACCGGTAAGTCTATGACAATGCCAAGTGCCTGAAACATCTTCTGGATCTGTTTTCTTTCTTCCGCTTCCAGGGAATTCTTTTCCTCAAATAAAAGCACCCCTTCTCCTACCATGGATGGTGTATTTGGCATAATAAACTGAAAACGGGTCGTTTCATCAAGATACGGTGCATACTGATCATAATTCCATCCGGCAGCGATTGAGAGCAATGCTTTTCCTTTTAAATCTTCTTTGATTTCTTTTAACACATCCTCGATTTGATACGGCTTGCATGCCATGATCAGGGTGTCCGCTTTTTTTGTTACTTCTTTTAACGTTTTACAAGGGGTAAAACCAATTTTCTGGGCATTGGCTTGAAGCTTTTCGTAGTGGGGAGCGTAGGCAAACACTGCTTCCTTTTGTACTGCCCCTTTCTGGATCATTCCGGCAGCAATTGCCATAGCCATATTTCCCATTCCTATAAATCCTAATTGTTCCATCTTAGACCTCCTACTGCTTGAACCGGTCTTGAGCAGACCTTTTTGTGTTATCTTACATCTCTGTTATCTTTTTTGACCAAAAATCCGCTGCCATGCCTCGTGAACCTTCCCCATCTAAATCACAGATTATAGACGGGGTGTGCGCTTACTGGCAACATAAATTTTCTCATCAACACCATGCCATACGTTCCCGGATATTTTACCACAGGTTTCTCTCCTCTTTCCATATCTTTTTAGCTCTGATATAAAAATGAATCCAAAATGATTCCTGTTCGATGATTTTTCTTTCACAATATGATATGATGATACCAAAGTCAGAAACGGATCATCAAAAAGGAGCAATGACACATGGGGAAGACGATTAGAAAAGAGCATACGGCTGACGGACTGACGATTTTCTGGCAGCCTATAGCAAAAGATGGAAACGGAGTGCGGATTTTACGGGTGTTTGGCAACCAGCCAGTTCTTTTTTTGCCGAAACAGATCGGAGGACAGGATGTGACAGAAATCGGTGCCTACTGTTTTTCTCCCTCCCGACCCGAATTTTGTAAAAAAGACGATCAGGATTTTTCCGAATACGGGACGGAACTGGATGGCTCTTTTCTTTTGGAAGTCCATCTGCCAGATTCCGTAGAGGTTTTGCATAATGCGGCTTTTTACAACTGCCGCAAGCTTCAGACCCTGTCCGTCGGTGCCAACATCCGGGCGATCGGAAGTGACGAGTTTACCAATGATACCTGTCTGAAAACGCTGATTCTTCGCAGTGAAGATACGGTACCTACTGGCCTTTCTCTGATTTTGGAACGGATTGCGGAAGAGATCACTGTGTTCTTTCAACCCAGTCGTTCTTTCCAGGATGCACAGGCCAGTCACCCGGATTTGGAGCGTAAGTTCCAGACATACGGTTCTTTCCAGGATGCGCAGGGCGTTCATCCGGAATCGGAGCGTAAGTTCCAGGCGTACGGTTCTTTCCAGAATGCGCAGGACGTTCAGGGCGTTCTTTTTTTCCCGGAATACTATGAGTGGCTTGATGAGATCTCTCCGGCACATATTTTCAGCCGCAGTATCCACGGAGAAGGTTTTCGCATGAGAAAATGTTTTACCGACGGTATCTTAGATTATGGAAAGTATGACCAGTGTTTTTCCAATGCCCTCACCACAGAATCCCCCAAAACCTTATGTCAGATCGCACTGACCCGGCTTTTCTGGCCTTCGCACTTACACAACAACGCTCGAGAGCGTTATGAAAGTGTCTTAAAACAGTTTCTTTCCGAGGCTTTTGCTCTGATCATCACAAAGGAAGACTTTGCCCTCCTCACATTTTTTTGTTCCAGCCTCCATCCGGATGCCTCTTCCATCTCTGAGGCCATCGATCTTTGTCTGGCCAGAAACTGGAGCGAGGGTGCCTCCTATTTAATAGAGGAGAAACATAAGGCGTTTTCTCAAAAAGAATTTTTATTTGATTTATACTGGTAACGGTTCCAACCCATATAAATGGCAGCCGCCATATGGAAAAGAACCTATGGAACGTTACTTTCTTTTAGAAACGAGAGCGAGGTGGCATTATGAGCCATACCATGACACAGACCGAATGGGAAAATGAAATGTGCACGAAGATCCTTCGGCTGGTAAAAGATGAGCTTTATGTGGATTTTCGCTATCTGGATGCAGCGTTATCCACCCTCACCCTGACACCGCTTGACTCCATTGCGACAGCGGCAACGGATGGGATTTCTTTTTTCTATCCCAGCGCGCAGATTCTCCGCCTTTTCCCTTCTAACCCACTTTTTTTAAACCGTCTGTTGCTGCACAGCGTACTTCACTGCATTTTCCGCCATTTATGGATCCGTGGAAACCGGCAGCCTTCCCTGTGGAATCTCTCCTGCGACATCGCTGTAGAGTGGATGATCGATTCTTTCGACAAAAAGACCGTAAAGCGTGCCCTGTCCGGCATGAGGAGCCGCCTCTATGAAGAGATCCGAAAAAAAGACCTTCCGATTTCTGCCGCCACCATCTACCGCTATCTTGCCGGATCTTACGGCACCGATCCGGATACCCTGCAAAAGATTGCCGCAGAGTTTTACACGGATGACCACCGTTTTTGGCCCAAAGATCCCTCCGCTTCCCCGTCTTTTCTCAACGCAGGACAACACTGGGATCAAATGGGCCGACGGATGGAACAGGAGCTCACACTGCGGGGCAGTGACTCTGCTGCCGGGGCAGATGTGTTAAAAAAGCAGATTGAAGAAGGGAAAAGCCGCCGATCCTACCGGGATTTTCTCAGAAAGTTTACCGTCTTGAAAGAAGAATTGCACTGTGATTATGACGAATTCGACCTGAATTACTATTCCTACGGGCTCCGGCTGTATGAAAACATGCCCCTGATCGAGCCATTGGAGTCCCGGGAAGTGATAAAAATTTCCGAATTTGCCATTGTCATTGATACCAGCTATTCCACCAGCGGGGCACTGGTCCAGAAATTTCTGGAAGAAACCTTCCAGATCCTGCAGGAAAAAAACAGCTTTTTTTCCAAAAGCCATATCCGCCTGATCCAGTGTGATAATGAAGTCCGCTCCGATACCGTCATTACCGGCAGCGACGATATCCAGCGACTTCTCCAGAATTTTGAACTGACCGGAGGAGGCGGAACGGATTTCCGGCCTGCCTTTACCTATATCAACACGCTCGTGGAAACGGGGGTATTCCATAATTTGCGGGGTGTATTATACTTTACTGACGGGAAAGGAATCTATCCGGCCAGGCGTCCAGCCTACGAAACTGCCTTTTTATTTATCGGTGAGGAAGACTGTCCCGAGGTTCCGGCCTGGGCAATGAAACTTGTTTTACATGAGGAGGATTTTTTGTCATGAACATACAAAAAGCGAAAGAAGATATTATCCATACCATCCATGCCTATCTGAAAAAAAATGAATTTGGCCAGTATGCTATCCCTGAGATCCGGCAGCGTCCTATTTTGCTGATGGGGCCTCCCGGCATCGGGAAAACGCAGATTATGGAACAGATTGCCCGGGAATGCCACATCGGGCTGGTCTCTTACACCATCACCCACCATACCCGGCAAAGTGCCGTCGGCCTGCCTTTTATTCAGGAAAAGACATTTGATGGCCATACGTATTCGGTCACAGAATATACGATGAGTGAAATTATCTGCAGTATTTACCAGTATATGGAGCGTACCGGAAAAAAAGAAGGGATCCTTTTTATTGATGAGATCAACTGCGTCTCCGAAACCCTCGCACCTACCATGCTCCAGTTCCTGCAATGTAAAACCTTCGGAAATCAGGCCATTCCCAAAGGATGGGTCATCGTCGCCGCCGGCAATCCCCCGGAATATAACCGCAGTGTCCACGAATTTGATTTTGTGACACTGGACCGTGTCCGCCGGATGGATGTGCAGGCAGACCTCGATGTGTTTAAAAGCTATGCCCGCTCCAGGCACCTGCATCCTTTTATTTTAAGCTATCTGGAGCTGCGCCCCCAGAATTTTTATAAGACGGAAAATGATGTGGACGGACTCCAGTTTGTTACGGCAAGAGGATGGGAGGATTTAAGCTGTCTGATCACAACTTACGAAGAATTGTCGATCCCGGTGGATGAAGACCTCATCCGTCAGTTTATCCAGCATGCGGAAGTAGCAAAAGATGTCGCTGCCTATTATGACCTTTATCAAAAATACCGGGATCATTATGATATCCGCCGCATTTTATCCGGACAGGTCAGTTCTGATATCTACGCCCGCCTTTTCCACGCATCCTTTGACGAACATTTCAGCTGTGTGGAACTGCTTTTGAGCGGGCTTCACCAATACATCCACGACGCTTTGGAGGAGGATGACATCACGACCCGTGCCTATGAATTTCTCTGCGATTATCAGAAAAAACTTTCTCCTGCTTCACGGGAAGATCATCTCTATCTCACCCTCCTTCAGGAAAAAGAGGCGGCAACCGAAAAAGAAAACACTGCCGGACTTACCTCCCCGGCACAAAGGACACAGCAGATGAAACTATTTTCTCTGCTCAAGTCCTGGATGCCAGATCCTGCCCTGCCCTCCAAAGAGGCCTTTCTTAGCATAAAGTCTGCTTTTGACCGGCAATGCCAGCTCCGCACCAGGGCCATCCAGGAAGCATCCGCTGTTTTGGAAAATGCGTTTACTTTCATGGAAGAGGCCTTTGGAAACGGACAGGAAATGGTCGTATTTATTACGGAGCTTACCATGGAACACGACGCTTCCCGTTTTATCACCGAAAACGGCTGCGAGCGATACTTTAAATATAACAAGATGCTCCTGACAGGAACACGCCGGGCTTCCCTTTTAAAAGAAATGGAACGGGACCAGATTTACTCTGATCCCAATGCCTACAGCTTTTAATCACATTCTGTCTTTCCCAAGAACGTGTTTTGTTTTTCTTTTTAGGCGAAACCAGAAGGATGTCTGCTCCAGCTCTCTGATTTTTTTCTCAGAGGCCTTTAACTTTTTATCCAATTCATCTATTTTCTTTTTGTTTTCTCTGGTTTGCTCATATAAGGTATCGATACATTTGCCGTACACCAGCATGACATCCTGAAGAAGCTCTTTTGCATCGGTCTGGAACTCCGGCAGTTCCACATTTTCCCGGTAAAAGAGCTTCCCGTCCTCCCGGTGGAGATACTCCCTGGCTACCAGGGCATTCGTTTTTTCAAACTGCTGCATGTACTTTGCCTGCTCTCCCGGTGCAAAGAAGGAAGTCTTCTTAAGCGGCAGCGGATTTTCCGCCTGCACCTTCCTTATTTCACTGGCAAGGAAATTGCCGGAAGGACGAAATTGCGGGAGCGTATTTAAAATCTTTTTTATTGCCAGATAATTTCCCTGGTAGCTGGTATTATACACATCCTGTTTCATCTGGAACCCATCCGACATTTTTAATCCAAAGATCTGAAGGAAATCGGACTGTATCGTATGTTCTTCTCCAAGAAACTGTCCTTTTTCAAACACACGGACGATCAGATTCTCTTCCCCCACTATTTTTTTAAACATATTTAAATAGGCATAATAGTCCAGGGGATATTCCGCACAAAACGGTTTGTCTAAATATTCCTGGAAGCTGTAGCTGGCTCCCTCTTTGATCTTCTGTGCATAGTGGGACTGCATGAAATCGTCCTGCCTGCGGAAATAGACAATGATCTTCATATCCATCCCCATGCCGTCCAGGTCGTTTTTTAACGTTTCCCAAAAATTTTTTCTGTCTACAAGACTTTGCTTCCAGAGGCCTTCATCCGAAAGAATAATCCGTGGGAATCTGGCACTTAATTCCTTCAGCTTTTGAAGCCCTGTCTCATAATCTTCCTTTTCTTTTGCCAGAATTCTTCTGCCCTGCTCATCACGGTGTCTGGTCGTGATCAGAAAATGCCCGTTTCTGCGCACGCCGACTCCCTCATACCGAAATCCGAAATCAGGGTAGGTCATTCCATGTTTTTCTAGTATTTCTTTATTATCGGGCAGAAAATTCTGCAAGGTGGTCGTTCCGGTTTTCGGACTCCCGACATGTAAATATACGGTAGGCTTCATTTTCCCTTTTCTCCTTATTTTCTTCTGATTGGTTCTGTCTTGTCTCTTTCTTTTCGATCAGCATACCACCGCGATATACTAACGGGGATTCTTTACTATTTCTGTCAGCTGTTTCATCAGAATATCTACACTTTCCACCAGGGAAGTCTGGCTGGTATCGATCGTGATATCCGGAGCCTCCGGTACTTCATACGGGCTGGAAATTCCGGTAAAGTTCGGGATCTCTCCTGCTCGTGCTTTCTTATATAAGCCCTTCACATCTCTTTTTTCACATTCTTCCACCGGTGTGCTGACATAGACTTCAATGAAGCTGTCTTCTCCGATAATTTCCCGGGCATTTCTCCGGTCTCTCATAAATGGGGAAATAAAAGAGGTGATGACGATCAGTCCCGCGTCATTCATCAGCTTCGCCACTTCGGAAATCCGTCGGATATTCTCAATACGGTCTGACTCTTTAAATCCCAGATTTTTATTTAATCCCATCCGGACATTGTCCCCATCCAGGACCATCGTGTGCTTTCCGAGAACGGCCAGACGTTTTTCCAGCTCATTGGCAAGAGTGGATTTACCGGATCCGGAAAGTCCGGTCATCCAGATCGTTTTTGGTATCTGGCCTTTTTGCTGGGAGCGGAACTGCCTCGTAATGTCCATCTCATGCCAGGTCAGGTTATCCATCCTCCGAAGGGAATGCATGATCACGCCGCAGGCCGAAGTCATATTCGTCAGACGGTCAATGAGGATCAGTGAACCTAAGGTATGGTTATCCTGAAATTTTTCAAAAATAATTTTTTCCGATACGGAAACATCACAAACTGCTATCTCGTTTTTATAGATCGTTTCCGCCGGCACTTCATTGCCAGTATTAACATCGATCTTATATTTGATATTCATGATTGAAGCCGGGATTTCTTTGGTTCCTATCTTTAAGATGTAACTTTTTCCCGCTACCATATAGGTGTCATCCATCCACAGGATTTTTGCCTGGAACATATTGCTGACTTCCGGCTTCCTGTTTTTGGCAATCACACATCCTCTGGAAATATCCATCTCCCGATCCAAAGAGATGGTGACCGCATGGCCGCAGCTGCTCTCTTCCCTCGGCGCTCCCGATTCAAGGATTTCTTTGACCTTCGCTTTTTCCCTGGAAGGAAGGGCAGTAACCTCATCTCCTACATGGATCCGGCCGGCCTCGATCTGACCCTGAAATCCACGGAAGGTATGATCCGGGCGACTCACCCTTTGTACCGGCAAAAGAAATCCTTCTTCTTCCTCTTCCGGTGTCACATCAATATTTTCCAGGTAATGGAGAAGGGTTTCCCCGTGATACCACGTCATATGCTGGGAGCGGTTCGTGACATTGTCGCCTTCGGTCGCGGAAACCGGCAGGATTTTCAGGGAATCGTAATCATATTCTGCGACCATATTTCTGATTTCTTTTTTCATTTTTTCAAAACGGTCCTGGTCATACCGGATCAGGTCCATTTTGTTAATGGCAAAGACAAAATGCCGGATACCCATCAGGGAACAGATCCGGGTATGCCTTCTGGTCTGCACCAGAACTCCTTTGGAGGCATCCACCAAGATGACTGCCAGCTGCGCAAAGGAGGCTCCTACTGCCATATTCCTTGTATATTCTTCATGTCCCGGCGTGTCCGCCACGATAAACGAACGGTGTTCGGTGGTAAAATAGCGGTAAGCCACATCGATCGTGATTCCCTGTTCTCTTTCCGCCATCAGACCATCGAGGAGCAGCGAGTAGTCGATCTCCCCGCCCCGGGAACCGACTTTGCTGTCAAGCTCCAACGCTCTTTCCTGATCTGCAAATAAAAGTTTCGCGTCATACAGCATATGTCCGATCAGCGTGGATTTCCCATCATCTACACTGCCGCATGTGATAAATTTCAGAAGACTGTCCATTTTAGAAATAACCCTCCCTCTTTCTTTTTTCCATACTGGCCGAGCCGCCGTCCACATCGATCACACGACTTGTTCTTTCGGAAGATACCGCACTTAACGTCTCCTCCACAATTTTATCCAGTGTATCTGCCTCACTTTCAATCCCGCCGGTCAGCGGATAACATCCAAGCGTCCGGAAACGGATCTTTCCATGTTCGATCTTTTCCCCTTCCCGTAATTTGATCCGGTCATCATCGATCATGATGATATTGCCGTCCCTCCTAACAAAAGGCCTTTCCGCCGCAAAATAAAGAGGAACAATTGCAATATTTTCCCGCTGTATATACTGCCAGATATCTTTTTCTGTCCAGTTTGAAATTGGAAAAACCCGCATTTCTTCCCCTTTGTTTATTCTTGTATTATAAAGTTTCCACATCTCCGGTCTTTGTTTCTTCGGTTCCCAGGCGTGCTGTGCATTACGAAACGAAAAAATCCGCTCCTTCGCTCTGGACTTCTCCTCATCCCGTCTTCCACCCCCGAAGGCGGCGGTAAAACCATACAGATCCAGTGCCTGTTTTAATGCCTGGGTCTTCATAATATCTGTGTAAGCCGCTCCGTGATCAAACGGATTGATTCCCTGTCTCACTCCTTCCTGGTTAATATATTCTATCATCGTTAATCCGTATTCTTTTGCAATTTTATCCCGGAACTCTATCATCTCTTTAAATTTCCATGTCGTATTGACATGCAAAAAAGGAAACGGAGGCTTTTCCGGATAAAAAGCTTTTCGTGCAAGATGAAGCATCACAGAGGAGTCTTTTCCAATGGAATATAACATGACTGGCTTCTCACATTCTGCTGCCACTTCCCGCATGATATAAATTGCCTCTGCTTCCAGTTCATCCAGATGACTCATTTCTCTCATTATCAATCCTCCTGATTTCAACAATCGTCCTCTATAATTGGGTACTGCTTAATAGGATATATGATTTAGATTAAAGAAGCATTAAAATTATGTGACAGTTTTATGGAAAAAACACTCCCCTCCCCTTCTTTGCTTTCGATGAGGAGTTCGCCTCCATGCACCTGGGCAATCCGCTCTGCGATGGATAATCCCAGCCCAAACCCTTCCGAATTTCTTGCGCTATCTCCGCGGTAAAAGCGGTTACATGCTTTTTTGACCTCTTCTTCTTTCATCCCGCAGCCATGATCTTTGACATAAAAAATCAGGGATCCTTTTTCCTTCCGCAGCCCCACCTCAATCTCAGAATGTTCTTTGCTGTATTTTGCGGCATTATTAACCAGATTTTTCACTGCGATCGCAAACAGTCCCCCCTCCACGATTCCTCTCTCCGCAGAAAAATTTTCCTTTACTGTGATATCTTTTTCTTTGATCAGCGGTTCCTCGGCACAGATTTTCTGGATCATTGTCTTTAAATGAATATCCTCTGCCTTGTCTGTGAGCGTTACCTCGTCAATCCGTGCCAGCTGCAAAAGCATGGAAATGATTCGATTGATTTTTTGGGTCTGCCGTCCGATCACCTCGAGCGTCTCTTCGTAATCTTCTTTCTCACCGGAATATTTTTTTATATATTCACATTCTGCCAAAATAACAGACACCGGAGTCCTCAGCTCATGTGCCACATCGGAGGTAAACTGTTTCTGCCTGTCCACCACATCTTCTAAATGGCTGATCATTCGATTATTCGCCTGCGCCATCGCATCGATTTCCTGGAAAAAATTTTCATTTTCTATCCTTCCGGATACATTGCCTTCTTTCCCGATTTTATTTGCCGTACTGCAGACTTTTTTCATGGAGATTGTGATTTTCTTCGTGATAATCACCGTAAAGAAAATCCCCAAACATACGATAAGGAGCACACACAGATAGGAGAGGTATCTTAACTTTTCATAACCGCTGGTAAAATCTTTTTCCTTGCCAATGTTTCTGATGATGAATCTATAACGTTTCCCTGTGGCCTTATCCTTTTTAAAGATGACCCTGTCATAAATAAAATACTGGCCGCTGCGGCATGTGACCTTCCGAAAGTTCTTTTTTCCTACGGGATATTTTTCCAGATCCTGATCCGGATAACTTCCTTTGATGATCTCTCCTGTTTCGGTAAGAATGATTTTCTGGACATGATTTTCCTTAAATATAAATTCTCTTCTGATGGAAACGACGCCATTGATTATTTTGATATTAAAATCATCGTATCTGGTTCCCTTCCGGATTTGTCTCCGGATATCAAACATAATTGTTTCGTTAGAAAAATAGTAGATAAAAGAACTCATAATGACCGCCATCAGGAGAATAATGCCGATAAACCGGACAGAGATATAGCGTGCAATTGATTTCTCTTTTTTCTTCCTCATAGGTTCGAACCCTCCCTGTGTGACGTTTTGAAACCCTTCATCCAGCATATGGATACCCTATCACCGTTCTCTTTCATTCTTTGATCAGATATCCGATACCACGCACGGTATGAATTAACTTTCTGTCTGCCTTCTCATCAATTTTTTTTCGAAGATACCGTATGTACACATCGATAATATTGGACTCTCCCTCAAAATTTTCCTCCCAGGCATTGGTTATGATCTGCATTCTTGACAGCACAATATTTTTATTTTTTATCATATACTCTAAAATAGCATATTCCCGAGGAGAAAGCTCGATCTCCCTCCCCCCTCTTTTGACTATTTTTCTATCGCAATATACGACAAGATCCCCGCACTGGTAAATATTTTCACGGATTTTCGGTTTCCGCTTGATAATGACCCGGAGACGCGCCAGCATTTCCTCAAAGGAAAAAGGTTTGACCAGATAGTCATCGGCCCCTCCGTCCAGCCCCCGAACAATATCTTCCACATTGTCACGGGCGGTCAGAAACATCACCGGGATTTCCCTTCCCTTTTCACGTAATTTTTTTAATACCTGAAAACCATCGATGCCGGGAATCATCACATCCAACAAGACAGCATCATAGTCTACCTCCGATGCATAATATACGGCATCGGTACCGTCATAGCAGAAATCTACCAGATATCCCTCTGCCCGCAAACATTTGACAATAATACGGTTTAAATCCTTTTCATCTTCCACGACCAGTATCCTCAATTTTCTCTCCCTCCTTCAGAAAGAAGAGGGCCTTCTCCTGTCAGTTCAGGAAAACGCCCTCTTTGTACTATGTCACTTCACTCTGGTTCTCACACGGAAGTTTCCGCTATTCACTTGCCGCGTTAATGATGAACTCGATACATTTCTCTTTTCCAAGTACTCCGCTGTCAAGCATCATATTATAATCATGATACTCTCCCCATTTCTTCTTAGTATAGAAACGGTAGTATACCTTTCTTCTGTGATCTTTCTTTTGTAAAAAACGTATCAGATCATTTCCCTCTAAATCTACACGATCTGCCACATTCTCCGCTCTTTTATCCAAATCAGCACGGATAAATACATCGAAACTGTCAATATTAGCCTTTTTCAAAATCACATTGGCACATCTTCCTACAATAACACATGGTCCCTGTTCTGCAACCTTTGTGATGATATCACGCTGGATCTTGAAAATCTTATCCTGGGGATCCTCTGAATAATAATAGGTATCATACGGTGCGGAAGTCCCTAATAATACCGAAGAAAGAGAGCTGTACTCCCCATGTTCTTCTACAAAATCTCTCGTAAATCCGCTCTTTTCCACAGCCTTATCCACGATTTCATGATCATAAAATGGAATATTCAGCCTCTTTGCCACTTCTACACCGATATCGTGTCCGCCGCTGCCAAACTCTCTGCTGATTGTTATAACTTTTGCCATAAAAAACACCTCTTTCCCATTTTTAAAAACACATGTTTCGTATTGGTTCCTGTGAATGTCTTCTTTTATATTGTAACAATTTTTTCCCCAAAAAACAAGCTTTCCCTGTTATTTTGACTAATTATTTTCATTATTCTTATTGTATTTTGTTTAATTTAATGTTAATATTAAATTCCAAACAATATGGAGGAGGTGTGATTTATGAAAAAATATACCATATGTATGTATGGCGCAGCTAGTGACAACATTGAGAAGATTTATACCGACTCTGCACGGGAGCTTGGAGAAAAGCTTGCACAAGCCAATTATAACCTGATTTATGGAGGCGGTTCCAAAGGCCTGATGGGGGCCTTCTCAAACGGGGTTTTATCGCAGGGCGGACAGGTGACCGGTGTGGTGCCTACGTTCATGAATCAGTTTGAAGATGTAAATGAAAACTGTACGAAGTTAATCCGGACCAGGACCATGTGTGCCCGAAAAGCCATCATGGAAAAGATTGCCGATGCTTTTATCATCACTCCCGGCGGAATCGGGACCTTTGATGAATTCTTTGAAATCCTTACGCTAAAAGAATTGGGCCGCACTTCCAAGCCCATCATTATTTTTAATTTTGACCATTATTACGATGATGTGCTTTCGATGATTAATCAACGGATTCAACGTGGCTTTATCCCTGCATTTGTCAGTACATTGTTCCAGGTATGCAGCACGCCAGAAGAGACCCTGTCTACGTTAGACCAGATATTGAAGAAATAACGCTTCCATAAGCTTCTCGGACGATCCGTATAAAAGCTATTTACTTTAGACCAAATATAAAGAATGTACATCGTCGCAGAGCGTTTTGATTGAACAAAATATCTCATCAGAATGTCAGGGGAAATAGCCAAGAAAGGGATGCCGTCCGTCCTGGTTTCCCACCAGGACGGACGGCATCCCCGACACAGTATTCCCTGTTTTTCTCTGTATGTTTCTTCTCTTTATTTTTTATCTTTCGTTTTCCAGATCCGAGATCATATTGACCCGTTTTTCATGGCGGCCGCTTCCAATATATTCTGCATCCAGCCAGGCAGTTACAATGGCTTTTGCCATCTCACTTCCCACGATCCTTGCCCCAAATGCGATAATATTGGCATTGTTATGCTCTTTGGTCAGCCTTGCGGAAACCGGCTCACTTACAACTGCCGCACGCACGCCTTTTACTTTATTCGCAGCGATGGATATGCCGATTCCGGTTCCACAAATTAAAACGCCTGCATCGACTTCCCCACTTGCTACGGCCTTTCCTACTTTTGCCCCATAAACCGGATAATCACAACTTTCGGAGGAATCGGTACCGTAGTTGATTACCTGGTAGCCCTTTTCTTCCAGAAAAGCTTTGATTTCATTTTTCAGTTCTACTGCTGCATGGTCATTACCTATGCCGATTACTTTCACTTCTGCCATCGTTTCCTCCCTGTTTTTTTACGTTATCTTGATATCTCTGCACCCATCTTCCCGATCGTATGCAACCGCATGTGGGTGCCTTTTCCTGTATAGTCAGTAACCCGCGGAGTATTGGGGTTGTATGCTCCGCGGGTATCTGTCTTTACCGTTGTTTTCTATTGGAATGTTTTACTTTTGGTTAACATGATCTACTGTCTTGTGTACGATTTCACGCATCTGAGGCCAGGTTTCCATATATCTTTCCATATAGAACTGATATTCCTTATGTGCTTCCATATCCGGAATATATTCTTTATCTACACGGATCATGCTGTCTGCAGCTTCTGCAAAGTTAGGATAGATTCCAACACCAACTGCTGCAATGATACAGTCACCCAGGCATCCTGCGCTCTGGTTTTCTACTGTGGTATACATCGGAACACCGATGATATCTGCATGCATCTGCATCCAGAAATCAGACTGGGCAAGTCCGCCACAGGCATAGATTTCTTTTACGTCATATCCTGCTTTTTTCATGCTAACGATACAGTGGTTTGCGCCATAAGCAACACCTTCGTAGATTGCTCTTGCGATATGTTCTGTCTTTGTTCCAATGGATAAGCCCCAGAACATTCCTCTTGCTTTGGAATCTGCGTATGGTGCACGGTTACCCTGGAAGTAATCCATCATGACAAGACCTTCACATCCAATTGGTGCTGTGGATGCCTTCTCTGTGATCAGGTCATAGATGTTCATATTTCTGTTGACTGCTTCCTGTGTCCAGGATCCCGGTATCAGGTTGTTTTTAAACCAGGTCAGGATCGATCCGGCTGCTGTCTGTCCACCCTCTAAGAGGCTGGTTCCATCATACATACAGTTTGGATAAGTTCCGTTTACTCCATCTACATGGAATTCCTCTTCGGATAATCCAAGAAGACAGGTCGATGTTCCACCGATCAATGTCATGCCGTTCGGTCTTACTCCTCCTACACCGAACATACATGCATTACAATCTGCGGTTCCTTCGATTACTACGGTTTTCACGCTTAACCCAAAGATCTGTGCAGCTTCCTTGCTTACATTTCCTACAACTTCTCCCACTTTTAAGATCGGTTCCGGGAATTTATCAATCACATCATCCAGCCCAACTGCATTGTAAAGATCTACCGGATATCCGCCGTTTTTGTCATCATAGTTCCAGCGGAACGCTGCAACGGACATGCTGACAGTCTTTCTTCCCGTAAGCTGCCAGTTTAACCAGTCTTCAAATTCCATAATTGTTTTGGTTTTGTTCCAGTTCTCCGGCTCATTTTTCTTAAGCCACATACATTTTGGAACCATGGTATCTGCACGGAATCCCGGTTTATAGAATTTCGTTGCATCATACTGATCACGGATTGAATCGATAAAAGAAGCTTCCTCGGCAGCACGGACATCCATCCATAAAATCGGAGGTCTTACTGATTTATCATCTTCTCCCAGATATACCATGGTATTTGTTGTCGCATCACAGGTGATTGCAGCGATATTATCCGGACCAATTCCTGCTTTCTTGATACATTCCGGAATTGCTTTTTTCAATGCGCTAAACCATTCATTATCATCCTGCTCTGCCCAGCCGTTCCGTGGATAAGTGGTACCATACTCCTCAATATGATATGCACGATTCTGTCCACGAAAATCATATAATGCTACTCTCACACTACCGGTTCCTGCATCAATTCCCATTAAATATTCAGCCATCTTTGTAACTCCTTTCACCAAAACATTGTTTGTTATTTACTCTCCAAAAACAGCGATGTAATCTTTCTGGAATTTTTCAATTCCTGCATCGGTTAATGGATGTTTTGTCATCTGTTCAATTACTTTATATGGAACTGTAGCAATATCTGCTCCAGCCAATGCACAGTCTGTTACATGGATCGGGTTACGTACACTTGCTGCAATAATTTCTGTTTCCAATCCTGCTACCTGGAAAATGTCTGCGATTTCCTGGATGAGATCTACTCCTCTTACATTAATATCATCCAGTCTTCCCAGGAAAGGAGATACGAAAGTAGCTCCTGCGCGTGCTGCAAGCAATGCCTGATTGGCACTAAAGATCAGTGTCACATTCGTTTTAATGCCTTCTGCCGATAATGTCTTACAAGCTTTCAGTCCTTCTACTGTCATCGGGATCTTTACTACCATATTTGGATGGATCGCTGCGATTTCACGGCCTTCTTTGATCATGCCTTCTGCATCTGTTGTAGTTGCTTTTACTTCACCGCTGATCGGTCCGTCAACGATGCTGGCAATTTCTTTAATGACTTCGTTGAAATCTCTTCCTTCTTTTGCAATCAGGGATGGATTGGTTGTTACACCACAGATCACACCCATATCATTTGCTTTTTTGATGTCTTCCACATTTGCAGTATCAATAAAAAACTTCATTTCTTTCTCCTTTATCTGATAGCGGTTGAATTCCTACTGTTCGTTTTCAAAGTCCACAATTCTCTGTACTTTTGCAACGGATCTGCAATTTGGATCCCATTCTACAGAAAGATATTCCTTTACCAGCTGCTTTGCCAGTTCCAGTCCGATAACCTGTGCACCCATGGTGATGATATTGGCATGATTGGAAAGCTCTGCTCTTTGTGCCTGGTATACATCATGGATACAAGCAGCATAAGCACCTTTCACTTTATTGGCTGCAATCGATACACCAATACCGGTTCCGCATAACAGGATTCCTCTGTCATACTCTTTTGATGCCACTGCTTTCGCTACATCAATTGCCGTGTTGGCATAGATCGGATCATCGCTTCCAAGATCTGCGGTCTCATGGCCAAGACTCTTTACATAGTCCATAAGCTGTAATTTAAATTCTGTTGCATTAGGATCACATCCAAATACTATTTTCATCGTAATTCTCCTGTTCTTTTTTCAGAGCTGTCTGAAGTCCAGACTGAGTTCAAATTGATGTTTAGAGATATTTTCTCATTTCATTTAAAGAATCGTAGATGCAGGTAGGTTCTACATCAGACTCTGCAACCGTCTGCATATCTGCCTCTCCGGTTAATACCAGATAACCGCGAGCCCCGTTATTCACTCCGGTTGCCACATCGGTGTACAGGCGGTCTCCGACAAATCCCATCTCTTCCGGTTGATAGCCGGTCAGTTCTGCGATCATGTCTACGGTCTCTTTCCATGGTTTTCCAAGAAAACGCGGTTTGACTCCGGTGGAATCTTCAATCAGGCTGCACATTGCGCCACAGTCCGGCATGAATCCATACTCTGTCGGGCAATTCGTATCCATATGGGTGGCGATAAACGGCACGCCGTTTCTGACATAATGACAGATCCTGTCCAGTTTGTGGTAAGTCAGCGTCGTATCAAAACTCTGTACAGCGACATCCGGGTCTTCCTCTACCAGATTAATTCCCTTTTCTTTCCAATTCTCTACCAAAACAGGAGTCCCATTCAGATAAACTTTTGCGCCAGGATAATTCACTTTTAAAAATTCAGCACAGACATCTCCGGCTGTCACTACCTTGCTCTCATCCACATCCAAACCTAATTTATGAAGTTTTTCGACATATACCGATGGAACACGGGATGCATTGTTCGTGAAGAAGATAAAATCCCTGTCTTCTGATGCATCCACTTCCCGTATAAAGTCCAGTGCTCCCTCAATCAACTGATCTCCCAGATATACGGTTCCATCCATATCAAGTACAAATAATTTTACCCCTTTTAAAGCGTCTTCTTTTCTTATCATAAATAACCTCTCCTCCTTCTACAGATTCTCTTAATTATCCATAGATCTCTTTTGTAATTTCTTCTGCTACCTGTTCCAGGCGGCCATTATCTTTTGCAAATTGTAAAATAGAATATCTCGGACGTACCGTATATCCTTTCAACAGACTCTCATGGAAGAGTTCTCTGTCGATTCCGATTTCTTTCGGGCTAGTCGGTGCCCCACCTTTTTTCAAAAGTGCTTCAATTTCTTCATGGGATGGGCAGAGTGCTCCGGTTCCTTCCGGCAGGATATCTGCCAGTTTTTCAAAGAAACGGGCGATCACTGGTGTTGCCACACCTACCTGGATTCCATGATGATTTGGATTTAAGCCCCGTTTGATGTAATCCATTTCCCAGAAATGGGACAGCATATGTTCCGCTCCGGATGCCGGACGGGAAATGTTAACCAATGCCATAGCAACACCGGTCAATGTCAAAGCTTCCAGCAGAGCACCAAGGGATTCCGGATCTCTTGCATTTAATCCTTCTGCTTTTGCAAAACATTTATCCAATGCCCTGTTTACAAGGGTAACACAGGTATCACAACGATAGTCATTGTTTGCCTTTACTGCCAGATCCCAGTCAGCAATGGCTGTGATCTTTCCGACAACGTCTCCGTAACCAGCCTGGATCAGATCCTGCGGTGCTGTTTTCAAAACATCGGTATCTCCGATCAGACCATAGGTCAGATGTGCAACCGGGGAATATTTATATCCCTGGGAGAAGATCGGTGCTCCATCTGCTACATATCCATCCATAGATGGTGCGGTTGCCACGATGATATATGGCAGACCTGTACGGGATGTCACAAACTTCACTGAGTCGTTGATAACTCCGGAACCTACGGCAACCATAAGGCTTGTGTCCAGATCCTGTTCCTGCACGATACGTCCTAATGTCTTCTCATCCGGAATCAGGATATCGTCTCCAGTGTCAAACATAAGTTCCTTAACATTAAATCCATTTGCCTTTAACAGTTCAGATGCTTTTTTGCCCGCAACCTCGTAGGTATGGTTATCAAATACTACAAGAACCTTGCCATCCTTAAAAGGCTCTGCCATCTTTGGTAAATCTTCGATTGCTCCTTTGCGGATGGACATAGCCTGAACGCTAAAGTTATGATGATGTCCACAAGAACAGTCAAACTCTGTCTGAGGCATCTCATTGACCGTCATGTTAAGAATTTCGTCCATAATTCTACCCCCTTAATTAATGGTATGAACTGGTGTTATTAAAGTATAGTTTATAATTATTCAGATGCCAGTGCCTGTGCACACCTTACATCTGTAATTAACGTGTTGATATAACGTCCGTTGATCGCACCCCGGATCGCTGCAATCTTCTCAACTCCGCCCGCGATCCCAATCGTGCGCGGAATATCACGAAGCCGCTTGATATCGATGCCGATCACGGTATTGTCATCTTTATATGCGGCGGTACTTCCGGATACATCGTAAAACTGCATACACAGTTCCCCTGCTACCTTTCGTTCCAGCAAAGAATCGATCTCATTCTCCTTAAAATATTCGGTCGCCTTAATGGAGGACTGTTCATTCGGAAACCCGATCCCCACAATCGCGATATCCAGCTTCTGCATCAGACGGATCGCTGCTAACAGGGTCTCTTCCCGCATCAGCTCGTCCCGGATATTCCTGCTGGACACCCTCGCCGGGGCATGCAGCGTGACGAACTTCCCATGATAAATACGGGACAGTGCTTCTGCCAGGCTATTGGAATGGAGCTCCATCCTGACATTGCCCACTCCTCCGATCAATGGAACGAAGGTTACATTATTAGCTGCCGGATGTATGATATTGGAAACCACCTGATACAGGGTAGAACCCATCGACACCCCTACCGTATTGCCATCTTTTATGATGTATTCCAGATAGCGGGCTGCCGCCATACCCAGGGCAGTTTTTGAATCTTCTTTTCCGGAATCTTCACTGGCGATGATAACTTCCTGAAGTGAGTACATCTGCTCTAACTTCCTCTCAAGCTCCCAGTGCTCTACTGCATCCAGATTCGAAATACTGATCTTCACAATCCCTTCTTCTCTTGCCAGAGACAGGATCCGGGAAACTGTGGGCCGGGACAGATTCAATGTTTTGCCAATCTGCTGCTGGCTGATATTCTGATTGTAATATAAATCGCATACCTTGATCATAAGGCGTGGATCATCAACAACCTTCCTCAAAACCCATCTCCCCCTTATCTTTTGCAGTAACAGATCTCTTCCGGTCACTGTCTTCTCCATCCACAGCAACTGTTCTCTGTACCTGTTTTTATTATAAAATTCTTCCTGCCTCTTGTCAACAAAAATATGCCTTTTATTTTTACATTCTTTCAATATAACCAAATAATCCCCCTGTTTTTTGGCAATTATTTCGCATTTATTTTTACATATGTAAATATAAATGCATTTAGACAGTCCCGCCAGGGCTGCCATGTTTCTATCCATCCCGAACAGACAGCCTTCTGATCCCTCGCGAAATATTTTTTGTATGACAGGGAGGAATCTCCCTGTTCTTTGATAAAGCATCCCGCCTGCAGGATTCACACAAAAAAGGCATGGATAATCCGTTTGTGCGGATTCCATGCCTTTTTGTGTGTCTTCCGATTTTTTCATTTAAGCTACTCATCTTTCCGGTAAAGATAGTAAGTGCCTCCGAAAAAGCCAATGATCATTCCGGTATAACCAACAATGCAAAACAAGATGACCCCGTGATGTGCCAGTGTGCCGGTGATCCAGTACAAACCTGCCGCGCCAACCATCAATGCCAGAAGGGACCAGAGCACCGTATTTAAAAATAAAAAGATCTTTCCTGTCTGCCATCCTAAAGCTTCATGTATTTTTTTTGATATATGATAAATCCTGTCCATTTCCTCACCCTGCATATTCCTTTTTCCTTTCTGTTCCTCTGGTTTATGTTATTTTTGATATCATCCTTTATGTTTGGTAACTCTAACACAACTGTGTAAAATCAGAATGCCAGCACTTGTAAAATATTTGTAAAAAGATAGATATCGGAATATGCAGTTAAAAAACTGTACAAAAACAAAACACCGCCTGTGAAAAACCTACAGGATACATTTTGTTTGTGCATTTCATCCGCATACAGTCCGGCGGCATTCACAACGGCTTTCGTCTGGTAGATTTCTCCTTCCGACGTTTTTAATTCATAGCCAAAATCGGTTGCCTTGATACTGGTAACCTGTTTTTCAAATTCGAAATGTACCCCGTTGATTGCCGCACTTTCTATGAAAGATCTGGTATATCGCAAATTTTTTTCATAAAAAAGAGGGAAAAATCAGAATCATTTTAGGCAAAAAATGCTAAATTACAGATTATAGACGAAAAAATCAGACTTCGCGCAAGTGTCTATCCTTGCGGATCCTTTCTATAGCAGAGTTCTTCTGCAGCGAAACCTTTCTGTAGCATGAGAACAAAACTTTTTATCACACAAAAAAAGCACCATCCCCGGACATCTATCCAAAAACAGTACTTTCAATGCGCCTTCAGGGGCTCGAACCCTGGACACCCTGATTAAGAGTCAGGTGCTCTACCAACTGAGCTAAAAGCGCATGTTTTATTCTTGCCGTTTTTCAACGACAAGAATTATTATACAGCAACTCAATATAAATTGCAAGCATTATTTTTATTGATTTAGTATTTTTTCCAGTACAATTGCCGGCCCGTCCTCATCATTTGACTTGGTGACATAATCTGCCTTTGCTTTCAGGCTGTCGATCGCATTATCCACTGCGATCCCGACGTGGGCGTATTCGATCATGCTGATATCGTTATTGCTGTCCCCAATGGCGATCGTGTTTTCTCTCGGGATGTTGAACTTTTGGCAAAGCAGACGAATTCCGCGGTCTTTATTGCATCCTCCCGGAAAGATTTCCAGATTGAAACTGCTCGGGAAAGTGACCATAAGTTTTTCATTTTCGGCAAATTTCTCCGCAAATTTTCTTTTCTTCTCCTGATCGACAAAGGCGACATGATATTTGTTAATCGCCATGATCCTTCTCCGCAGCAAAAGCTCAAAAGATAATCCCTTGATGTCGGTTGCCAGCAGGTTATCGCAGTAACCCTGATCCAGCCCCGTCTCATAGAGGAGATGCTCCTGTTCCTTTTCCACATAGGCATCATTATCACAATACATTTCCAGGAATGCTCCGATTTCCCCTGCCTCTTTGTAGACCTGGTATGTGAGATCCGGATCGATTTTTTCATTATAAAGAATCTCTTCGGTATGCATGTCTGTTAAAATGCTTCCATTGGCACTGATACAGTACCGAATCCCGCGAATCCCTTTCAGCTGCTCTTTCACACTCCGGAAACTTCTTCCGGAAGTCGGCACAATCATAATCCCTTTCTGGGCTGCCTTCTCGATCATTTCCTTTGAATAATCCGAAATGCTGCAATCCGTGTGCAGCAATGTTCCATCTAAATCCATTGCGATTAATCTCATTATTGTTCTCCCTTTCTGTGATAGGTGGCCTGCAGCATACAGATGGGCTTGCCCTGTGCCACAAACTTCTCCTCATATTCGGTCATGATATTTCCCTGGCAATATTCACTGTGATGCAGGTCAAAGGTCTGTTTTTCCAACTCCCATCCTGCTTCCCCGATCTCCTCCAGGGAAAAATCAAATAAATCCCTGTTATCTGTCTTAAAGATCACTCTTCCCTCTTCGGTTAAAATCTGATGGTATCTTTCCATAAACTGACGGGATGTCAGCCGTCTCTTCGCATGCCGGTCCTTTGGCCACGGATCCGAAAAATTCAGATAGATTCTTTCGACTTCCCCCTGTGCGAACACATCCACGATATGCTCCGCATCCATCCGGATCAAATGGATATTCTCCAGAGGATTCTCCTCTAATTTCTCCAGGGCACGCACTAAAACGCTGGAATATTTTTCAATTCCGATATAATGGATCTGCGGATTTTTCATGGCAAGTTCCATTAAAAACTTCCCTTTTCCCATCCCGATTTCCAAATGGATCGGCTTGTTATCCTGGAAAAACTCCTTCCACTTCCCCTTTTGATTCTCCGCTTCTTTGATTGTATATTTATTCGTGGCAATCTGTTCCCTTGAACCTTTTACATTTCTTAATCTCATTGATTTTTACCCATCTTTTTCTTCTTGTCAACTTTTCCCTGCTTCCTTTTCCATGAAATGAATTCCGTGAAATGAAAACAACACATGGCTTTTGACGCCTTCTACCATAATATAGGAAAATCCCTCTTCTTTCAAGAGAACACAGGTAAAATATTTTGGAATTTGGTTTTGCTTTTTTACAGGAAGTAGTATAGAATAGATAAAGTATATTTTGAAACGTAAAGGAGAAAATCATATTTCTACTCCCTATTGACTGGGGTAGTTGAAATATCTGTTCCAACAGAAAGGATTTTAATTATGAAAAAAATACTTGCATGCCTGCTTGCCCTGGCCATGTTATGTAACTCGGGAGAGCTCATATTTGCCAGAGAAAACTCTTCTATTGTAAATAATTCTGCTTCCAGCTATAACATAAGTAATTTGTCGAACGCTCCAGATGTGGTTGCAGAATCTGCCCTCGTTATGGATGCCGGCACCGGAGCCATCCTCTATGGAAAAAACGCCAACACCAAACGCTATCCTGCCAGTATTACCAAGGTGATGACTGCATTACTTGCCATCGAAAACTGCAACATGAACGATATCATCACCTACTCGAATTCCGCCGTCAACGGGATTGAGGCCGGCAGCAGTACTGCCGGAATTAACGTGGGGGCCAAGCTGACCGTCGAGGACAGCCTCTACGCCCTGATGCTTGTTTCCGCTAATGAAGCGGCAGCAGCCATTGCCGAACACGTTTCCGGTTCGGTCGATGCGTTTGCCAAACTGATGACCACACGGGCCAAAGAGCTGGGATGTACCGGCACCAACTTTAAAAATCCCCATGGACTTCCGGATGAAGAGCATTATACCACAGCCCATGACATGGGACTGATTTTAAAAGAAGCTTTAAAACACGAGGAATTCTGTAAAATTTCCGGAACGATTTCTTATACCTTAAAGAAAAGCAAGACATTGGACAGTACGTTAGAGCTTTGGAATCATGCCAAGATTCTTCGGAAAAGCAGTGATTATTACTACGAATGTGCCAAGGGAGCGAAAACCGGATTTACCCATGCAGCCCTGAACACCCTTGTTACTTACGCACAAAAAGGCAATACCAAATTGATCTGTGTCATTTTAAAAGATTACGGTGCAGATAACAGCTACAAGGACACGAAACGCCTGTTTCAGTGGGCTTTTTCCCAGGTAAAGCAGATTACCCCGCTGTCCCAGTTTGATTTCAATGATGCGCTGTCTTCCAATAAAAAACTCAAAGAAAAACAAAAAGACCAGATTCGCCTTCTGAACTGCACTTTCGACACGAATTACCCTATTCTTGTCCCGAAAGATTTCGACGCTTCTTCCCTCACCACGGCTTTTTCCATTGATGAAGACAAAAAAGCCGGACGGATCGGGTATATCACCATTTCCTGTAATAACCAGGTGATCGGAAAAACACCTGTCGTTTACGACACCTCCACCAAACAGGGAAAAGCATATCAGGAAGGGAATTCCGTAAGTGATAATCTGAAAACAGTTCATGTCACCTCAAAGAAAGAACAAAAGCTGCGCAAAGGGCTGGAATACTGTGTACGGATTATCGTTGCCATCCTTCTTGTCGTCACCATTATGAACCTGATCCGACGTCGGGAACTGGAACGCCGCAGGCAGGAGAGGATTGCCAACAGGCATCATTCTTCCCCGTCCGACGATGAGGATTCTCAGGAATAAGGTCACCAGGGATTTCCACCTTGTTCCTACAGGAAAAATACTGTATAATGATACTATCAAAGCTTACGCTGGACCGACAAAATCCTGCCCATCAGAGGTAGGCACCTGTCTGCGAAAGCAGACCCGAATCCGGCACGGCGTGCAGAACTTGCCCGCGAGTCTTAATAAAGGAGGAAAGACATTATGCAATATGAAATCAAAGGGGGAGAGTTCCCTATCGTTGTATGTCACCTGCAAAACGGTGAAAAAATGATCACGGAGCGTGGCTCCATGGTTTGGATGACCCCGAATATGAAGATGGAGACAAAAGGCGGCGGAATTGGCAAAATGTTCTCTAAAGCATTTTCCGGCGAGAGTATGTTCCAGAACATTTACACGGCAAAAGGCGATGGGATGATTACGTTTGGGTCGAGCTTTCCTGGAAAGATCCTCCCATTAGAGATCCGTCCCGGACAGGAGATGATCCTGCAAAAGAAAGCCTTCCTCGCATCGGAGGCCGGCGTCGAATTGTCGATCCATTTCAATAAGAAACTTAGCACTGGCCTGTTTGGAGGCGAGGGCTTCATCATGCAGCGTCTGAGTGGAAACGGCATAGCCTTTGCCGAGATTGACGGCGATCTTATCGAATATGAACTCAAAGCCGGCGAACAGCTTGTTGTGGATACCGGAAATGTCGCAGGCTTTACCGCCGATGTGAAAATGGAGATCCAGGAAGTTCCGGGACTGAAAAATAAACTGCTTGGCGGCGAAGGATTGTTCAACACCCTGTTGACAGGCCCTGGGAAGGTCTGGCTCCAGACTATGCCAATCAGCGGTGTTGCCGCAGCCATCCAGCATTATATCCCTTCTGGCGATTAATTTCGAATAACAACACAACATATCGAGATACAAGACTCGCGAGTCATGTACCTCGACTAAATGACAAACAGCCGTCAGCTATTTTCACAATAGCTGACGGCTGTTTATTTCGCACTCTTTACATCAAAGGTTTGATGTATTGATCTTTTTTCTCTATTTTATGGATATACACGATTGCAAAAATCCATAGAACGAGTGACACAATGGCGAGAGCCAACGCTACATATCCCAATCTCTCATTGATCTTGAGCAGCGTATCGCTTAACGAGCAATCATACACAGCATGCATCAGAAACGGAATCAAAAATCCTATCAGAGTGTATTTCTTTTTTCCGGTCTCCATCGCTTTTCCAACGAAGTATCCCATGATAAATCCATATCCACAGTGCATTGCTGTAGCTCCCCTCACTATCATCATGCCGGCATTGCTGCCGATCGCGTAAGTCACCGATTCCATAATCTCAAATCCTATGGCGATGATCATCATTAGAGAAATGATATCAAGCCAGGAATAGGGATAAGGATTTTTCTTTATCAGCCTTTCCAGCACACAATATTTTACCATCTCTTCGGTAAATGCAAACATGACGACGTTGTGATAGATAGCGCAGATCACAGGACTACAGCCCAGTAATGCCATAATTTTTTGAATGATATAAAAGAGAGTTGCCACCACAAAGACAACGGCGGTCGATTGGAACAATCCCCTCTTTAAAGCTTGAGAACAAATGCGTCGATACTCTGTATCCTCTTGCTTTCTTTTTCGCAGCCAAAGATAGATCGCAATGGCCGGAACAAAACTCAATATGAAAATTAATATCAGCATTACCAGCAGTTCCTCCTTTTCCATCATGCACCGCCTTGCGGGTGGATCGATGCGGAAACGCACCGGCTGCCCTACCACAGGTAGCAGCAGCAATCATCATCTCTTTTCGCCTTCTATTCTACCTCAGATCATACCGCTCCGCAAGCGTCTTTCCCGTCACCCGAGAGCCTGGAATCACCGTGAAAGAAGATTGACAGAAAAAAATTTCCATACTACAATAACATATAACCCTTACAGTGCGGAGGTGATATTTAATGAAGAAATGTATGGATTCAGCGAATCTACATCGTAGATTACGAAAGATTATTGGACAGGTGCAGGCCATCGATCGGATGATTGATGAAGATATCCCTTGCGAGGATATCCTTTCACAGTTAAATGCAGCAAAGTCGGCATTACACGGGTGTGGAAAAGTAGTACTGGAAGGACATATCAAACATTGTGTCCGTGATGGTATCGAGCACGGTGACGCAGACAAGACCATTGAAAACTTTACAAAAGCGGTAGAACGTTTTGCAAATATGGGATAAGCGGCCCTTTGCAAAGAGCAGAGGATTGCGCGGGCGATATAGACAGGCAGGATTTTCCGTCAGAATTCAGAGAATATCTGAACAAACGATGGAAATCTTGCCTGTTATTCTTTTTCATTGACAACCTATACCCCTATGTGTATAATAAACCTATACCCCGTTGGGTATAGGAAAGGGGTATAATATGATAAATCTTATGAAAAAGCTTGAACAATTGACCGAGCTGGGTGGTGTGAAAAAAGATATCACACTCCTTGTGATCTCGGGGATTGCACTGATGCTTAGTCTGACCGATCTCATCCATCTTCCGTTTCATCTTGCCTGGGTTGCCATCATTCTTTGCGGCGTTCCGATCATTTTGGAAGCCATCATCGGTCTGGTCACAGAATTTGACATTAAGGCGGATGTCCTGGTGTCACTCGCGCTGATCGCTTCCGTCTGTATTGGAGAGGATTTTGCGGCCGGAGAAGTAGCCTTTATCATGCAGATTGGTGCATTGCTGGAGGATCTGACCGTGGCCAAAGCGCGGGCAGGAATTGAAAAACTGGTGAAACTGACTCCCCAGACGGCAAAGATCATCGAAAAGAACAGCGAAAAGATCGTAGCGGCTGATCAGGTGCAAAAGGGGGATATCATCCGGGTCTTGCCGGGAGAAAGTATTCCCGTGGACGGAGTGATCATTTCCGGACAGACTTCGATCAATCAGGCTGTGATGACAGGAGAATCCCTGCCTGTGGATAAGACAGTCGGTGACGAGGTGTCCAGCGGTACCGTCAACCAGTTTGGTGTCTTTGAGATGAAAGCGACGAAGGTTGGGGAGGATAGCTCCATCCAGCGCATGATCAAACTTGTGCAGTCCGCAGACGCGGGAAAGGCAAAAATTGTCGGGATTGCTGACCGCTGGGCCACCTGGATCGTGGTCATTGCCCTGAGTGCCGCAGCCCTTACCGGGCTCTTTAGCGGACAGATCATCCGGGCCGTAACCATCCTTGTTGTTTTCTGCCCATGTGCATTGGTTCTGGCAACGCCGACTGCGATCATGGCGGCAATCGGCAATGCAACCAAACACGGATTTCTTGTCAGGGAAGGGGATGCCCTCGAAAGACTTTCCAGGGTAAAAACAATCGCTTTTGACAAAACGGGAACCCTGACCCGCGGAAAACTTACCGTCACCGCATTGAAAAGTGTATCCGAACAATTTTCTGATGAGGATATTTTTTCCTTTGCAGCAGCAGCGGAACGTCTTTCCGAACATCCGATCGGCAAGGCGATTGTCGCTTCCTACAAAGAACAGACTGCAAAAGGCATCTTACCATGTGAAGATTTCCAGATGACGGTCGGCAGAGGAGTCTCTTCTATAATAGAAGAAAAAAGAGTGTTCGCCGGAAACAGCGAGCTTTTGAAAGAAAACCATATTTCTGTCGACACCAACACAGAAATTTCCCAATTTTATGCCCAGGGCAGTACCGTGATCTACATTGGTGTCGATGGAGAATTTGCAGGATATATCGTCCTTTCGGATGTACTCAGAAAAGAAAGCCGCCAGATGATCTCCAGACTGATCGACCTGGGAATTATGCCGGTTCTTCTTACCGGTGACAATCAAAATGCCGCCAGAAATATTGCAGACACCCTGCATATTTCCGAATACCGTTCCGGGTGTCTGCCGGAAGATAAATTAAAATATACGGATCAAAGCGAAAAAGAAAACAGGCTGGTTTGTATGATCGGCGACGGAATCAATGACGCCCCGGCATTAAAACGGGCAACCGTCGGAATTGCCATGGGTGGTATTGGAAGTGATATTGCCGTGGATGCAGCAGATATTGCCCTGGTAGATGATGAGGTAAAAGAACTGCCACATCTGATCGCACTGTCCAGGCGAATGATGACCACGATCAAATTTAATATGACATTTTCCATGGGATTAAATTTTATTGCGATCATACTGGCAATTACAGGTACGTTAAATCCGGTAGTCGGTGCTTTAGTTCATAATGCGGGTTCTGTATTTGTCATCATCAATTCATCATTACTTTTAACATGGAGGGAGCATAATGCTTATTAAAATCATTGGATTAATTATTGGATTTCTTGTCCTTTGTGCAGGAATTTATTATCTGGTACAGGAAAAAAATGACCCGGAATCAAAAAAAATCTATTCCGTGGTAAGTGCCGCAGGAGTCATCATAGTGATTGTATGTATCCTGCTTTTGTTTATGTAAACAGCAACAAAAAAAGAATCCATTCCCATGGAGCATTTTGATGTAATAGGAACCCCTTTCTCTGTGTGTTTTGGTGCTACTGAACACTATACAGGAAATCGGTTCCTTTTTCTATACCTGAGGAACTATCGTTTACACAATATATTTTACACTATCATCTTAAAAACATGATTCGATAGCTCCTGCAACTTTAGCAAGAGTATCTTCCCAAGCCAGATCTTCCACATAATAATTTTTCTCTTTGTAGCGAATCCACATATCTGCTAATCCCTCATCCTGTTGAATGGCTGTCAGGATCTCTTCTACCTCTTCCTGTTCAAATCCAGTCTCTCTCTTTCTGCAAGTAGCAACAAAAGCCTGACGCATAGTAGACGGATCAATAGCCTCTCCATATTTGCTCATGAGTTCATATACATCATAGAAATCTCGAAGTCTGGTATTAGCAAGACCTCTGGCTAAGATCGTCTGAAGTTTTTCTGCAAGAAGAGTCTCCAGATTATAGGTAAGCAACGAGATCGTTCTGTCTTCAAACATCAGTTTATATTCATATTCCACAGCGGAAGGTGTAATTGCATCATCTGTAGAAATGTCAATCTTAATGCTTTGTCTCGTGCGTTCCAGTTTTGCCTCCAGCATCATACGGATTCCAGGATAATCAAAATCCTCCATAATGTGCTTTACCGAAGTAATTTCAAAAGTTACTCCATCTTCAACTGAAATTTCGCAGATTTCTCTAATGATTCTCCCTGCATCCTGTTCATTTAATGGCAATGCCTTCACTGTTGTATCAATATCCATGGTGGCACGCATATCAACACCCACCATGGAAGCTACTAACATGCCGCCTTTCAGGATAAAATTATCCCGATACTTTGATAACGTTACCCTTTCAAGGAAACGCTCCATCATAAAGTTCCGAATCAGCATCTTGGCTTTATCATTATCTCCCAGCGAAAGATTCCTAACCTTATCTTTCAGTTGTTTTGATGTATGAATCATACCAGCACCTCCACATATTTCATGACTTCATCACGTACCCCAAGAGCCTGTGCGTACTGAATCAATCTGGACAGCTTTTTATCTTTATCAGATACATATTCCTTAATTGCTGTCTGGAAATTCTGGACATCCGTGTTTGATCGTTCCTTGATCAGGTCGCAAATACAACGTTCCTTATCATAAACACGTACCATATTTCCGCTGCTGGAAGGCACCTCACACACACCAAGAGAATGAATCTCTTTAGGCGGATATTTTACCTGTAAATTATCATATTTAATATGAGATACATTAAATCCACTAGGAACGGAAATACAGATCTTAGAATATTCCCTGTCAATCAATCCGTGCAGATAGAGTGCCGTTTCACCACAAAAAATAATCTTTTCACTTTTGGCCTGTAAAACAAAAAGCTCATCCGGCCATACATCATCCGACATATAAATGCCTCTTGCAACTCTTTCCAAACCTTCCTCCTTCACATACTGGGAAAGAGTTGTTCTGGATATACCTTTTTCCATAACCTGTGAGGCCATCAGATAACCATGATTTTCTTCCAACAATTGATCCATGATCATACGCTTGCTCATCTTTTCACCGCCTTTACATTCGCTCTTAAAATATATCATTTTTAAGAGTAAGTGTAAACTTTTTTCATCATATCATCATTTATTGGACCTGAAACCAAGCATCCAGATTTGCAAATTCGCTTTTCTTTAATTCCTTAATAGCATCCGCATAGATATTTAAAGTGGTGCTGATATCCGCATGTCCCAGGATATCCTGGATGACTTTGATATTAGTTCCTGACTCCACCAGCCTTGTGATGAAGGTATGTCTCAGTGAATGGCAGAGCTGAAATTGGGAAGTAAGACTTCTGCCTCCGGATTCTCCAAGAGCTGCGCATCATTGCAATCCCGGATAATTCTCTTAATGGCCTTGTTCAGGGTGGTCTGACGATGACTCTGCCCATTTCGATTTAAGAAAATAAAATCCGTATACCCATCGACCACAACATCACACTTGATTCCCGCATCTTCCTGGAACTGCTTCTCGATCTGGAAAGCCTCTTTCACAAATCCAAGCATGGGAACTGTTGTGATTCCACTACAGTGTCATCCTGAACCTCGATCATCTCGCCCTGCTCATTGAAATCCGGCAAGTGGCCATTTTTCAGGGATTTAATAGCTGGAAAGATTCTCTGAGACATGACTGCATAAATATCTCGCGGATCATTGTTTTTAAATTTGCTCCAGCGCATCGACTGACCGAACGGTGTCTGAGGAAAGATCTTAAGCATTGCCTCTCCTGTCATATTTTCAAATTCCTCATTCTCTAATTCTTTTTCATCCAAAGAGCGGATGAACATCAGATAGGTGAGCTGCTCAATTACCGTCAAAGGATTAGTAATACCGCCTGCCCAGATATCTGTCCAGATCTTATCTATCTTATTTTTTATAGCACCTGTTATCATGTTTATTCTTCTCCCTTCTGTGCAGGTTCTACCTGCTTATTCTGTTTAGTTGGATATATTTTCAACTCTTTATTCTTGCATCCTTCGACTTCTCAGCATCGGCCGGAACAGCTCACATTTCTGTAGACTGTCTTTCATGTTCCATCTTCTATTAAAATATAGTCTCTACTGTAATCTGATCCTCTATTTCAAGAAATGATTTGTTTTGAAAACTTTTTTCGCTGAGTAAATTTTCAAGATCCTTCTCATTTCGCACAGCTGCTTTCGTTATACATCTTGGCTCAGTATCACATTTCCATATTTTTATTACTGATTCTCCTTCTTCCAGCTCAGATTCAATCGAATACTCGCAACCATCATATGTAAACTCAGCTTCATGTCCATGCAGCAACTTATCCATTAATTCTTCTAATGTTGTTCCGATCATTACAATTCCACTCCTTTAAACAAATGTTTATATTTTTCATACAGAGGATGACCTGGCTTTAAATAACCATCTGCTTCCACTTTTTGCCTTACGCCATCCTTGTAGTAATGCACATGCAGCGTAGTCTTTCCTTGATGTTTTCCATAATCAATATCAAACTTAGGCATCCGATCATCCCCAAAAACCCTGAGTTGATCAAACCGGCCATCTTTTCTATATGACAGGTAAGATGTCCCTGGTGTGTTAGATCTTTCAGGAAGACTTATGCTTGCCTTTGGATCTTTCGGAGCCAACACTTTGATTCCACTCACATAGTCTATCGTATGCCATTTAGCCGGAGCTGAAAAGCCCCCACTTTCCAAAAAAGATCCTCTACTTCCCATTATTTTCGCGCTCCTTCCATCTCTGTGAAAAGCACGGATAATAATGCACATTATCATACTTATTCAGTTCTTCTAATTCACGTCCACAAACAATTAAATGCGACGGATGCTTCACTCTCTGCAATTCTTCTACGCCTTGCAAAAAAATTCTCTTGCTATAAGGACTCGACATACAACCATTAGTTGATATCGCAATGGAACTCGCTTCTGGAAGTCCATCAAAGCACCATTCAAAATCCTCTTTTTCGCACCACGTGGCAACCGGAACAATATCGAATCCATTGCTTTGCAAATAATACGCCATAACTCTGTTTCGTGCACAGTTCCAAATATTTTGTGCAGGTAAAAATTCTGGATGCATAGAATAATCAGTCGTTACAATTCCTTCATATTTCCTCAAGTTATCGAAACTCATTTCCGGATGATTCCAGAAACTCTCGAAAAGTGCATCATCAATAAAGAAATCAACCCAATGTTGTTCTGGAGTACTGTCTCCAGATCTTTCATTATACCCAATGACATCATGTGAAATCGATTGTGTCGGCTTTAATTGTGGAAAACGATATTTACCAACTAATGTTGCGCCATGCCAATAATAAGTTTTAAAAATGTCATATTTTCTAATGCCTGTTTTTACCATTATCTACTCCTTTCTCCACTTATGTGGATAAAAATTTTCATTGAATCCATAGAGCAGATATGCTATAATAATCAAACGTTAATTAGATTGCTTATAGCATATCTGAGAGGAACACATTCTTACTGCCGCAAACAGTTTGTAATGTGTTTTTTCTTGTTTAAAACCCTCAATTTAACCGCCCCCTTTCCCAAACCTGCTTCTAGGTTCATCTGATTTAAGATCTGTTTTTCATATATAACATAATCAACCGGTCCGAATTGAAATCGTTTTCTATAGTTATCCAAAGCATACACCGCAGCCTGGTATCCTATTGCAAATCGGTTCATTACATTTTCAACTGTTATACTCTCAGGCATATTTTTTATCAAAACAGGTGAAGCCAACGCATATTTAGCAAAAAACTTTGCTTCAGCTTCTTCCTCTTCTCCTTCACTAATATGTCCTAAAATGTAGTGCCCGATTTCATGCATAATAGTTTGGTTTATTCGAGTATAATTTTTAACCTCGTCATTATAATAAATGATCCATTCATTCTCGATTGTTTCAACAGAATAACCATCCGAGCTATACTCCAATGCCTCTTCTAATTGTCTGCTAGTTAAAGCTGAATAAGGAATTATTGTCAACCCTATTTTAACTGCCACTTCGAAGGAACAAATCGGAACACTTTTTACATCATAGTCCACAAACATATCTGCAACTGCCTGCTTTATGCTTTCGTATGTTTCATTACTCAGTCTCATTCTGCTCCCCTTTATTTACAAGTAGTGATATAAATTCCATCTTCTCCTCCGTTGACATCTTGGAGGCATTTCTTGCAATCAATGCTTTTGCAAATACAAGATCATTGCTCTTGTCCGTCTCCCCATCTGTACTTAATAAATAATCCGCCGTAGTTCCCAACGCCTTAGCAATCTTCGCCAGATTAGCTCCTCGTGGAATCCGATCTCCCTTTATATAGTGCGATATCGCCGATTCTGTTATACCTGTCATTTCAGCCAGTGTCTTTTGCGAAATGTTCTTTTCTTGCAACATCTGCTTGATTTGACCAGACATTCTCCTTGCCATAATTAATCCTCCTTATTTGTGTGCGAGACCTAACTCGTTTCCATAATCAATATAGGATATAATTATTATTTCGTCAACTATTCTTTTCTATCTTCTTTATTTATCTTACTTTTTCTTGTCTTAACCGTTTATAAATTTACGTTTTAATAATCCAACTGTATTCTTTGCTCTTTTGTATATTTAAATTTTTATATATAAAAAGACAACCCACATCTCTGCAGATTGTCTTTCTCATTTCATATCCAAGTACCGCCCATCCTGGCTTAAATCAATCCCTGCACATTACTTTGCATCGATTGGCGTTTATTTCCCCAATGGCTTCATCATCGGGTAGGGATGAGTTTCTCTTTTCCTCCCATATATCCGCGGAGTACTTCCGGGATATTCACCGAACCATCGGCATTTAAATTATTTTCTAAAAATGCGATCAGCATTCGTGGTGGAGCCACAACCGTATTATTTAACGTGTGGGCAAAATATTTGCCTTTCTCTCCTACCACGCGGATCTTCAGTCTTCTTGCCTGGGCATCTCCCAGGTTCGAGCAGCTTCCCACTTCAAAATATTTTTTCTGACGAGGTGACCATGCTTCTACGTCAACCGATTTCACCTTGAGGTCTGCCAGGTCACCGGAACAGCATTCCAAAGTACGTACCGGCACATCCAGAGAGCGGAATAAGTCTACGGTATTCTGCCATAATTTATCAAACCACATTTTGCTGTCTTCCGGTTCACATACCACGATCATCTCCTGCTTTTCAAACTGATGGATACGGTATACGCCCCTCTCTTCTATGCCGTGCGCTCCCTTTTCTTTCCGGAAGCATGGCGAGTAGGATGTGAGGGTTTTTGGCAAAGTATCTGCCGGCAAGACGGTATCGATGAACTTACCGATCATCGAATGCTCACTGGTTCCGATCAGATACAGGTCTTCGCCTTCAATCTTATACATCATGGCATCCATCTCCGCGAAGCTCATCACGCCGGTCACGACGTTACTCCGGATCATAAACGGAGGGACACAGTAGGTAAATCCTCTGTCGATCATGAAATCTCTCGCATAGGCAATCACTGCCGAATGGAGTCTAGCAATATCCCCCATCAGATAGTAAAATCCGTTACCGGCAACCTTTCTTGCACTGTCCAGATCGATTCCATCAAATTTTTCCATAATATCGGTATGATATGGAATTTCAAAATCCGGCACCACCGGTTCCCCGTATTTTTGCACTTCCACATTCTCACTGTCGTCTTTTCCAATCGGCACACTCGGATCGATGATATTCGGAATCGTCATCATGATCTTTTTCACTTTTTCTGCCAGAAGCCCTTCCTGTTCTTCCAGTTCTGCCAGACGCTCTGCATTTTTGGTCACCTGTTCTTTTACTGCATTGGCCTCTTCTTTTTTCCCCTGAGCCATCAATGCCCCGATCTGTTTGGAAATCTTCTTTCTGTTCGCCCTTAAATCATCCGCTTCCTGCTGTGCTGCCCTTCGCTTCGCATCCAGTTCAATGACCTCATCAACCAAAGGAAGTTTCTCATCCTGGAACTTATTACGGATATTCTGTTTTACAATATCCGGATTCTCTCTGACAAATTTCAAATCTAACATTTTCATTTCCTCCTGTAATTCTTTCCAAAAGTGGCATCTTTCCAGCAGCCTTTCGTTTATTTGCCCTCTTCGTTTTCTGGCACAACAATCTGGATTGCCTGGGGAATCAGCGCAATCTCCACAGGAAAACCACCCATCAACTGTTCGCCATCATAATCTACCTTAATCTCCTGCTGGGAAAGATTCTCTATCCGAATCCGGTCTGTCTGGATATATTCCACAGACGGATGGTTGACGTGATCTCCCTGCAAAATAGAAATCATAAGCGGAAGCATCTGGAAAATATCCATTTTTTTAATAATCACCACATCCAGCAGTCCGTCACAGACGGATGCCATCGGCGCGATCTCCCGAAAACCACCGACACTTTGCGAATTGGCAACCATAAATAACAAAATCTCTTCTTCCAGCGTCTTATCTTTCGTAACAAATTTCATTTTCCAGCTGTTGCCCAGCTGTTTTGGAATATCGGAAGCACCCTCCAGATAGTAGGCCAGTTTGCCCATCACAGCCTTTTTATCTTTGGATACCTTAAATCCTGTGTCGGACAAAAGGCCGGCTGCTACGACATTAATAAAATATTGTCCATTCACCAGGCCGGCATCTACCTTTTTCAGATGAAACTCTTTTATCATCTGGCAAAAATCTCCCGGAGACTGGGGAAGCTTTAAATAGGTGGCAAAATCATTCACGGTCCCGGCAGAAATCACGGCCACCGGTGTGTTGCTTTGACTGGCTATCACTCCGCTGATTACCTCATTCAGCGTCCCGTCACCGCCGACCGCCACAACAAAATCATACTGGCCTTCCTGCAGTGAGGCGGCTTTATTTCTGGCATCGTCCTGTTTTTTTGTATAGAACACATCAAGTGTATTACAAATCTGATCTACGACCAATCTTCCTGCAATTTCCTTAATCTTGTCAATAAAATTCTGTCTTCCAGAAGATGGATTAATGATAAACAGACCTTTCATCGTCACCCCGAAACCTCCTTCACTTCCTACTATTTTCATCCCATTATTTTATCATAGCCAGCATGACATTACAAGATTTTTACAATGACTTCTCCCCTGTTTTTTATGACATATGAAGTAGAAGTATCTGAACAGGCTGACAGTGATTTAAGAGGCATTTTTGAATATATTGCTTTTGAATTACAATCGCCGGAAAACGCAAGCGGGCAGCTTGACCGTCTAGAAGAACAGATATTAAGTCTGGATACGAAAAAAATCTCAAAAAAATTAGCACTCAGGGGTTGACATGGCTAACAATACGTGTTATATTACAGCTAGAACAAAGGAGAACCAATAAAGGAACTCCAATAATAATAAAAAAAGTTAAAGATGATTGGAAAGGAGTAATGATATATGTTAATGCCTAGTATTTTTGGAAAAGATTTTGTAAATGATGTTTTTGATGATATGTTTTCATTCCCTGCTAGCTACAGAAGCACCAATTGTAATTTAATGAAAACAGATGTGAAAGATGCCGGTGACCATTATGAATTGGAAATGGAAATGCCGGGAGTTTCCAAAGAGAATATTAAAGCGGAATTGAAAAATGGATATCTGACGGTTACCGCCCAGCAGAATGTCAACAAAGACCAAAAAGATAAAGAAGGGAATTATATCCGCAGAGAAAGATACAGTGGTAGCTGCCAGAGAAGCTTCTATGTCGGGGAGAATGTAAAACAGGAAGATTTGAAAGCCGCTTTCCAGAACGGAATTTTGACCATCTCTGTTCCAAAAGCAGAAGAGAAGCCAGCGGTAGAAGAGAAAAAATATATTACCATTGAATAACCTCTGAATTGAATAACCCCTGAAGCTTACCCTTTGCATAATTTACGATAGAAGGGGGTCATCTTTCGAGAGAAAGATGACCCCTATTTTTTTATGCCACAATCCAAATGCTCCGCGAGGATTGGGCAGGCAGGCTTCTTTTTTACCAATTTATAAACTCAAACTTCCCACACCGATAAGGTGTGTTGAACCTTGAAAATTCAATATTTTAGCCAATAAAAAAGGCATAAATCGGTTCCGTTTGGTATAATGGAATTGACAAAAG
>CAVFXN010000039.1:0-95688 GCA_963626755.1 Bacteroidaceae bacterium | reverse complement strand
CTTACATCTTTATTTCGATTCCTTTACGTTTTCTTCTTTTCCACAAGAGAACCCGTAAAAGGGATTTGCGAAGTTTTTCTCACGGTTTTTCGTGCAACTTTGATATGATACCGCATTTTCATCCCGCTGTCAAGGGTTTTTTATAATTTTCATATCTTTTTTTTAATAATTTGCACATTCCTTCTCAAATTCTCATATGCCCTCCTGTGAACGTTTCTCAAATTCTTTTCAGGAATCTCGATCCATTTTAAATGAGGATCATTGATAAAGGCCTTTTCTCCGATCGAATGCAATCCTTTTCCAAAAATAATCTTTTCCAGGCATCGACATCCTGCCAGACCTTTTGCCCTCACCCTTCGTATACTGTCAGGCAGATAGAGATATTTCATGTGCAGGCATCCGGCAAATGCCCTTTCTCCAATTTCTTCGATACGATAATAATAATCTCCAAGCTTCACCTTTTGAGGAAGTCGGACCAAAACATGCTCCTCCTGGAACGAGAGCAGGCGTATTGCCCCATTTGTAACAGACGGATTGATTATCTGATAGATTTGATTGTCTTTTTGAATAATCTTTCCTGCAGGATTCGTAAATTCCCAATGGGCATAGATTTCTTTATCTTCCTTCGCCAATTCCGGTGTTTCGCTCCAACAAAGGGTATATCCTTTCTTTTTTAATGCTGGATAAAGAATCTGTTCCCCGTAATGATAGTTCTTTTCTTCTTTTAATCCACCGGCATCCTCATCAAAGAATCGGATCGTATACTCATTATATACCGGGGTAAACACCGCATGGATCGATTTGTTCTCTGTAATATTATGATATTCCGCATTCCAGCCTTCGAAAAGATAATGCCAGGTGTGGTCTGCTTCTTTTTTTACCAGAGTCGGCGGATGGGCATCCTGACCATAAAGGACTTCTTCTTCTTTGAGCAATGTTCCGTCTTCATGGTAAAATTCCACCCGAAATGAACGCTGCCGCTTTTCAAAAACTGCCTTGGCCATCGTATCTTTTTCTATCTTACTTAAATCGGTATTCCATCCCAAAAAGCGATATTCAAACTCTGGGGTTTTCTTTTTTTCCGGAAAAAAAGAGGCCTTTGCTGGCTCTCCATAGGAAACCGTTTCTGTTCCGATCACTTTCCCGTCTTCATGAAAAAACATCACAAGATATTTCTTTGGCACTTCTTTATAGATTGCTTTAACTACCAAATTATTCTCCACAGAAGAAATGTCCTGGTCCCACCCCTGGAATCTTATTTCAGAATGTTCCAGTTCCTGCTTTTTTTCTGGCATATCTGGGGGATCTGCGGCCTCTTTATGCGGAACAAAGGATGTTTTTAAAACATTTCCCTCCTCATCCTGAAATACTACAATATGTTTTTTTCCTTTTTTATAATCTGACAACCTGATCTCCCCTTTGCCCTACCATTCCCAGGTATATATTTTTCTTAATTTCTTTCCTGCCGCCTTCATACTGTGGCGCAAAGCCAGATTTCTTCCTCTTTGTGCCATTTCCAGTGGAGGGTTTTGCAGGATCTCTGTAAGGATCGTTTGGTATTCTTTGAAATTGGATGCCTTTTTGACATGCTTTCCGTCCTCCATCCAGTCACGGTATACCTGGATATCCCGAAGTAAAACCGGAGTTTGGCAGGCCAGGGCCTCCAGAACCACAATCCCTTCGGTTTCTTCATGGCTCATAAAAAGAAATGCATCGGCTCCACAGCAGGCATCCCTGATCTGTGACGAATCGACAAATCCTGGTAAAATGACATTATCCGGTACATGTTTTAACGCATTTTTTACTTCTTGCGGCAAAAGTCTTACCGGGGTACTTCCAAACCACAGAAACATAACATCCGGCATTTGTTTTGCCAGACGGAAAAATTCAAGGATTCCTTTTCTTTTGATATAATGGCCGATGGATATTACTACTTTTTGATCCCGCGAAATATGATATTTTTTGCGAAAATTCTCCCTGTATTCCGGACGGGGTGAAAAAAATTCGGTATCAATTCCATTCGTCAGAGAATAGATTCTCCGTCGGATCCCATATCCCTGCAATATTTTTTTTGAGTACTTCGTAGGAGTAATAATAATATCCCCTCTATTATAGCAAAAACAAATCCATTTTTTAAACAAAAAAGCAAATTCATTGGACCCTTTAAAAGAATCCCTGAAGTCTTCCATCGTAGAATGTCCATAATAAATGACTTTTTTCCCCTGGCAGTGTGCCAGGACTGCCGCTGCCAGCGAATCCGGAAAAATCGTATTGATATGGATTACCGATGCTTCTTTCCATTTTTTTGCCATAGGAACCCCGGCAGCTTTCAGCATTTTTTTCTGGTGCTCGATCGCCTTTCCCACACCACTTTTTTTTACAAGTGAAAATCCTCCTTGATAAATATATGCCTTCATCCATACTGCCCCTTTCTGTAATTATCGTCATGATCAAATGATCATTCCCATCAGTTTCTGGAAAACAACGGTCAGTCCCAAACTATACATCGCAATGGCAAACGGTTTTCCCAGTAAAATGATCGTGATAAACTGTTTCCAGGTCATCGTTGTCGTACCGGCAAGATAACAAAGCAAATCATCCGGTGCTACCGGCAAAAAGATTGCCGCTGCAAACAATTTGGCAAATCGCTTGTTTTCCTGTGTCCATTTTTCATATTTATGGATTACTTTTTCCGAAAACATGTGGTACATGATATTTCTCCCCCAACATTTGGTAATGCCAAATGCCAGAAATGAGCCGATACAGATTCCTATATAATTACAGGCGAATCCCTTCCACGCTCCAAATAAGATCACACCACCAAGGCAGCTGATCCCCCCGGGAATGATCGGGATGACTACCTGTACGATCTGGACCAGCGTAAAAATAAGCATCCCGCCAAACCCGAATCCTCCAATAAATTCCTGCAAAGAATCTAAGGAAGTGAGGATTCCTGTCCGATAGCCGTAAACTGCGCCCGCAATACATAACAGCAGGCCGGTCATTGTAATTCCTTTATATAGTTTACTCAAATTCGCTTTATGCTGCATATTCCCTCCATTTGACCTCTCTTTGGTAAATCTTTTCCATCATTTCTACAAAAGCATCTTTTGAAAGAAAATGGATTGATTCTTCCGCTTCCCGGCACAGCTTTTCTTTTTCTTCTTTTTCCATCCGGATCCATTGGGATAACTGTCTCATAAACGATTCCCTGTCCTCGTACTGCCACCCGTTTTTTCCTTCCTTTACCAGCTGTTTCAGGCAGGTATCCTGACGGCACAATAGCGGCAGTCCGCTGGCTAACGCCTCGGCATAGGTCAGCCCCTGCGTTTCACTGGTCGAAGCACTGACGAAAAGATCCCCCGCTTTATAATAACGGTCAATGTGTTCCGGTGGTACCATTCCGATGAAAAATACCGTATCATCCACCCCGATTTTCCGGGCATAATTCTCCAGTTCTTTCCGGCTTGGTCCATCTCCTGCTATGACTAAAACAGTTCCGGCTGACGCCGCTTCCTTTTGGAATTCCAACAATTCCTCCATATTTTTCTCCTTCGCAAGCCGTCCGACATAGAGAAGGATATATTTATCATCCGAAATCCCCAGAGTGTTCCTTAATTCTTGTTTCCAGTCTTTTACTTCTTTTTTTTGGTATTTTTCCAGATCAATGCCGGAGGGCACGATTTCTACCATGCAGGAAACTCCGTATCCATACAATAATCTTTGAATTTTTTCTGTTGGAGCGATAATGGTTGATACCTGATTTGACAGTTTTTTTGTTAGAAAGGTGGTAATGCTTTTTCCCCATTTTTTATTAATAGAAAAATAGTGGGTGTAGTCCTCATAAATCGTATGATAAGTGTGTATGATTGGAATATGTAAGGTTTCTGAAATCTTCTTTGCTACAAAAAAAGTAGAAAATTCACATTGTGAATGAATAACATCCGGTTTCCAGTCCAGAAGTTTTTGTAATTCCCTATGAAATAGCGGTATCTTCATCCTGGCATTCGGATATACATATCCCATTCCAAATGAACCCATATAAATCACATTTTCTTCTTCATAATAATGTCTGTCAGGTGACAATGTAAGTATTTTTACTTCATGTCCTCTTTTTTCCAAACCCTCAGACAGATTTAACACAGATGTTACAACACCATTGACTACTGGTTTGTACCAGTCCGTTGTAATCAATATTTTCATGAATGCATTTTCCTCCTGACAAAACCTAATGACTTTTTAAAACTCGCGGGCAGGTCCTGCACGCTGACCTAGTTAAAATCTTTACCAAGTCTTAGCTTTACACTATCATTTTTATGCATTGTTATCAATATATCTTTCAAAACAAAATGTGAAGAATTCTTAATTTCTTTGTTCCCCTGATGATTTTATTATAACATTTTTATATTTCAAAACGTTTGTCTCATGCTTTCAATTTTCTATCAATATACAACGATTCTTGATCTCAACAAAAAATCCTGCTTGCAGAATACTCGTACCGGGCACGGTCACAAGGTGACCTATTTCCTATGATTATACAAAAAAAGCCCGGAATGGTACCGACCTCCCATCGTCAGATTTTCAGGTCTGACTTTTGAGAGTGGTACCTATTGAGAAGTCATCTCAATATCGGGCTTTTTTCATGGAATATCCAATCCTTTGTTCCATTGTTAATTGTCGCAGATATCTGCATACTGTCCCCGGGTAAGCTTTCGCAGATCTTCCGGGACACATTCCACCTGTGTGCCGATCTTTCCGCCGCTTACCATGATCACCGGATTGCTTTCCGCTGTTTCATGATATGTGGTGACAAACGATTTTTTCATCCCGACCGGGGAACATCCACCGCGGATATAGCCGGTCACTTTATTGATATCCTTTACATGGAGCATCTCGATCGATTTCGCTCCCACAGCCTTGGCTGCCTTTTTCAAATTGAGTTCTTTTGCTACCGGGATCACGAATACAAAGTATTCTTTTTTATTGCTGACAGTAACGAGTGTTTTAAAAACATAGTCCGGATTCTGTCCGGTTAACTCTGCCACCGTCACTCCGTCCACGGCTTCTTTTCCGTGGGGATAATAGTGCGCTTTGTAAGGAATCTTTTCTTTTTCCAGGATACGCATTACATTTGTTTTGATTTCCTTCACTTGATGACAAACCTCCAGTCAGGCGTTTAACTCCCGCTTAAAAGTGCGGATGTACTCTTTCGCCACATCTAAATTATAATGGTTTTTCTCCATTAATTCAATAAAATATGTCCCAACAATACATCCGTCGATTGTATCTTTTAATGGAGCCACATCTTCAGCCGTGCGGATTCCGAATCCCATCATGACAGGAATTTTGGAAACCTTTTTCACATCCTCCAAATATTTTCTTACATTTTTATGAAAATGTGCTGCCTGTCCGGTGACGCCCATAGCAGAGACACAATAGACATAACCTCTTGCATTTTCCAGGATCATTGGGATCCTGTCGCCGGAAACCGGCGCAACCAGCTGGATCAGTATCGGGGCTTTTTCTGTTTCGGAAATAACTTCCTCCAATTCGTACTGTTCTTCCTTTGGAAGATCGGGAATGATCAGCCCGTCTACCCCTGCTTTGACACATCTTTGTACGAATTCCCGGACTCCATAATACAAGACCGTATTGTAATACATCATAAAAACAACAGGGACATCGCATTCTTCGCGGACTTCTTCCACTGCCGCAAAAACCTTTGTCAGATTGGTGCCTTTACAGATGGATCGGTATGAAGCATCCTGGATGACCGGTCCGTCTGCAATGGGATCGGAGAAGGGGATACCGAGCTCAATCAGATCGATTCCTGCTTCTTCCTCTGCTTTGATCAGTGCTTTCATTCCTTCCATGTCCGGCAGGCCAGCTGTCATATAGGTCACGAAAGCTTTTTCTCCTTTATTTTGTAATTCTTCCATTTTCTTTTCAATGCGGTTCATTTTACTCTTCTCCCCTGTCTTTAAAATAATCTGCTATGGTATGGACATCTTTATCTCCCCGTCCGGAAAGGTTTATCAGCATAATCTGGTCTTTCGTCATGGTTTTTGCCTTTTTAAAAGCGTAGGCTAAAGCATGGGCACTCTCGATTGCAGGAATAATTCCTTCTTCCCGACAGAGTTCCCTCAGTGCCAGCATGGCTTCATCGTCTGTTACCGACACATACTGTGCCCTTTTGGTATCATGAAGATAGGCATGTTCCGGCCCAACACCCGGGTAATCCAGGCCGGCAGAAATGGAATGGGCGATCTGGATATTTCCGTCTTCATCCTGCAGCAGATAAGAACGCATTCCATGAAGGACCCCTGACTTTCCTGTGGCAAAAGCACTGGCATGTTTTCCCGTTTCGATTCCACATCCGGCTGCTTCCACACCAATTAATTCTACCTGTTTTTCCTCGATGAATTCTGCAAACATTCCGATTGAATTCGAACCGCCGCCCACACAGGCAAGAACACAGTCCGGCAGCCGCCCTTCTTTTTCGAGAATTTGCCGTTTTGCCTCCACACTGATTACTCTCTGAAATTCTTTTACCATTTCCGGATAAGGATGTGGTCCGACAGCAGAGCCGATAACATAGAAAGTATCCTCCGCATTTTGTGCCCAGGTACGGATCGCCTCATTTGTCGCATCTTTGAGTGTACGACTTCCGCTTTTTACACATTTGACCTGTGCACCGAGCATTTCCATCCGAAATACATTCAGTGCCTGCCGTTTCATGTCCTCTTCTCCCATAAAGACGGTACATTCCATATCAAAAAGAGCTGCACCTGTTGCCGTAGCGACTCCATGCTGTCCGGCTCCGGTTTCCGCCATCACCTTTTTCTTTCCCATCCGTTTTGCAAGAAGGATCTGTCCGATCACATTATTGATCTTATGGGCTCCGGTATGATTTAAATCTTCCCTCTTTAAATACATTTTCGTCCCATATTTTTCGGACAGTTTTTTCGCAAAATACAGTGGTGTTTCTCTCCCCACATATTCTTTCAGATAATCATTGTACTCTCTGATAAATTCCGGATCCACGATTGCTTCGTGAAACGCCTTTTCCAGTTCTTTTAACACATGCATTAAAGATTCTGCCACATATTGTCCGCCGTATTCTCCATATTTTTTATTCTTCATTTTCATGTACCATCCTTACTATTGTTTTTATTTTTTCCGGATCTTTTCCGTAAAATCCCCCGTCCTCTCCTGTTTGTTCTACAGAAGAACTCACGTCGATCACATCGGGAAGTAGTTCCGATATGGCCTTCCTTACATTGGTTTCATCGATCCCTCCGGCAAGAAACATCTTTTTCCCCCGGATTTTCGCACCATTTTTATAAGTGGAAAGAAGCTTCCAGTCAAATGTCTTTCCGCTTCCGGGGCTTTTACTGTCAAAGACAAATCCCTTTATTTTTTCTTTGCTTTCATATTCGGGAATTTGATCAAAATCCGAAACGGCAAACGCCCGTAAAATCGGTATCGAGCTTTGCTCATATATTTCCTTTGTTAATTTTCCATGGATCTGTATATAATCAAATCCGATTTCTTCTATCGTTTGAATGTGTTCCTTTGTCGGCGAGACGACTACCGCTACCGTCTTGATTTTTTTATCGAGCTGCTTTTTCAGAACGCTTGCTCTTCGGGGAGAAAGATTTCGTTTACTTTTTGGAAAAAACAGGACAAATCCCACATAATCCGGAAGAAATTGATTCACCGCCGCGATGTCTTTCTCGCAGGTTAATCCGCATATTTTAATTTCTGTCATAAACGTCCTTCCATTCTTTCGCAAGTGTTTTCGGATGTTCCGACAGCATGAACGCACCTCCGATCAAGAGGGCGTCTACCCTGCATTCTTTCAGAAAACAGAGATGTTCTTTTTGGGTCACGCCACTCTCCGAAACAAAAACGGTCCCTTCCGGTACCATCGGCCGAAGTTTCTTTGTATTTTCCAGTGAGATAGTAAAGTCCTTGAGATTCCGGTTGTTTACCCCGATTATTTTCGGTTGGATCTTTAATACGCGCTCCATCTCCTCCTCGTCATGGACTTCCATCAGGACATCCAGCCCCAGTTCTGTGGCCAGACTATAGTATTCTTTTAACTGTTCATCGGAAAGAATGGCCGCAATGAGCAAAATACAATCTGCCCCAATGACTTTTGCTTCATAGATCTGATAGGAATCAATGATAAAATCCTTTCGGATCATCGGAAGTGGGGATATGTTACGTATTTCCTTAAAATATTCGATATTTCCAAGGAAATGATCTTCTTCTGTCAGACAGGAAATCGCATCCACCGACTCATTGTACTCATCGATCCGTTCCGAAAGCTCCATTGTCTGCGCAATCTTTCCCATACTCGGAGATGCTTTTTTAAACTCACCGATAATGGAAAGTCCCGGCTTTGCCAGGGCACTGTAAAAAGAGATACTTTTTCTTTGGGAGTTCAGTGCCATTTGTTTCATTTTTTCTTCACTCACCCGAATTTTATGTTCGTTTAAGCGTTTCCTTTTATCCTCGACAATCACATCTAAAATCATAATTCCACCTCATATTCTGTTCCCCTTCATTTTTAAGAAGTTTTCTATCATCTTTTTCCCGTGTTCTGTATAAATGGATTCCGGATGAAACTGGATACCGATCAACGGATATTTTCTGTGCGCCATTGCCATAATCTCTCCATCTTCTGTTTTTGCAAGAATTTCAAACTCTTTGGGAAGCGTCTTCTCTTCTACTGCAAGCGAATGATATCTCGCCACACTGACCGGGCTCGGAATTCCCTCAAAAATCCCCTTCCCTTCATGGTATATCACCGACTGCTTTCCATGCATCAATTCTTTTGCATGGACAATCCTGGCCCCAAATGCAGCCCCGATGCTCTGATGCCCGAGGCAGATTCCCAGGATGGGTTTGGTCTGATAAAAATGTCTGACCACGTTGATACAGATTCCGGCTTCTGCCGGACTTTTCGGGCCCGGGGAAAGAACGATCCGATCCGGATCCAGTTTTTCAATTTCTTCTATGGTGATTTTGTCATTTCTGACCACCAGGATCTCCTTTTCAAAAATCCCCATGTATTGATACAGATTATAAGTAAAAGAATCATAATTGTCGATTAATAATATCATAAGTTTTCCTCCTGTACCAACACGTTTGCCAGTGCCCTTACTTTATTGCAGCATTCTTTATATTCGTTTTCCGGAACGCTGTCTGCCACAATTCCTGCCCCTGCCTGGATGTAAACATTCTTTCCTTTTTTGATCATCGTTCGTATAGTGATACAAAAATCCATATCTCCATTAAAATCGATATATCCGATCGCCCCTCCATAGAGGCCTCTTCTTAAGGATTCCAGTTCATCAATAATTTCCATGGCCCGGACTTTTGGCGCACCACTTAACGTTCCTGCCGGAAGAAAGGCATTGACCAGGTCCAATGGATGATAGATTCCTTTCTTTCTGCCTTCAACTAGAGAGACGATGTGCATGACATGGGAATATTTTTGGATATTCATGAATTCTGTCACTTTTACCGTGCCAAACTCTGCGATTCTCCCCATATCATTTCTTGCCAGATCCACCAGCATCACATGTTCCGCTTTTTCCTTCGGGTCTGCCATCAGACTTTTGGCAAGCTTTTGGTCTTCTTCCTCATCTTTTCCACGGGGTCTCGTTCCCGCGATCGGACAGGTCAGTACTTTTCCATCTTTTTGCTTCACAACCATCTCCGGGGAACTCCCGATAATTTCAAAGTCCCCGTACTGAAAATAATACATATATGGAGAGGGATTCAGCTCACGCAGTTCCCTATACAGGGAAAATCCATCCTGTCCGGTTTCCACTGTCCAACGCTGGGACAGTACCGTCTGAAAAACATGCCCATCCACAATATATTGCTTGATTTTTTCCACCTTTTCACTGTACTCTTCCAGGGTGTCTGACTGTCGGATAATTTTTCCATCCAGATGGAAATCCGTCTTTTCCTGTCGATCAATATGCAAAAAGGCTTCTTTGATCATTTCCTCACAGTGCTCCAGTGCTTTCTTTTCCCCTTCCTGGCTGTCTTTTCCGAGCACAACAGCCGTCATCGTTTCCGCAAAATGATCGATTGATAAAAATTCGGTAATCAACATGAGCGATATGGTACTGATCCCGATCTCATCCGGATTATTATCTGGCAAATTCTCTTTATATCTTACAAAATCATAACCAAAGGCTCCTACCAGACCACCGTTAAAAGGCAGCTGCCTTCCCTCAGTCTGAATTTCAAAATTATTATAATATTCTTTTAAAAGATCAACCGGGTTTCCTTTTTCCTCCTTTACGCTTCCATCCCTGCGACATACAGCCAGACCATCGTCTTTACTAAAGATCACTTCTTCCGGATTTTTTCCCATAAAGACATACCGCCCGTTATTCTTGTCATAACTTTCCAGAAGAAAACCCTTTTGCTTCCCCACAAAACTCTGATAGATTTGCACTGCCGTCTCATCAACCAGGCTGACGGTCTTACTGTAGACTTTTCTCATACACTTCATATCATGGCCTCCTTTTACATAAAAAAAAGCCCTGACGTTATCAAACGTCAGGGACGAAAAAACTTCCGCGGTGCCACCCTAATTAATCACATATACAAAGATATATATCATTCTCTTTCGATTCTGATACGGATGAAACAATCTTATGGTATTCTTCCATCGATATCATACCCCTGTAACGCGAGGACGCGGCATCAGCTACTGTTACTTCACCTTGCATCTCCCAAATCCATTCCTTCTTTCCTCACATATCGGGTTCCACCCATCCCGACTCTCTGGTATGCTGCGGATAAAAAGTACTACTTTTGTTCAACGACTTTTATCTTTTATACGGCTTTTACTATAACAAGTTTCCCTCTTGCTGTCAACAAGTTATTCTATAAAAAATGCTCATAAAAATTATCTGACAATTGAAAAACCGCAAAAAAGGTTATTCATAATGCATAGAAACGCATGAAATTAACGTTTTTTCTTGTCCAACTAATGCATAGACTTTTTCATCTAAAATTGCTATACTCTAATCAAGATAGATGAAAACTTCATCTAGTCTCAACTATTCAATTAAATTATCCAAAGGCTGGCAGCTTCTCCTCCTTCATTGCTGTTAGCCGCAAAAGAACATCGCTTACTTCAGCCATCAATGCGATGTTTTTTTGTGCCCTTTTTGTTTCTCATCAAGCACTTTTATGCTTATTTATCCCTGCTTTGCCGCTAGACTGTTTTATATGCTTTTTTTCATTTCCTCTTTGATTTTTTCCATCTGATCCCCGACCACTTCAAAATGTCTTTGCATGGCAAAACTTCCAGCAAGAAAATCTTTTGTGACAAGGGCATCATAAATATTCCAATGAGAACGGCGCAGTGCTTCCGCCTGTTTGACATCTGTCATAATGCGTACACGAAAATCTTCAATAAATCGATTCATAAGATCTCCGAGCATCGAATAATACAAAACGATCAAACGGTTATGTGAATAGGAAACTAAGCGATTATGGAACTCAATGTCCAGTTTTGCACTTTCTTTTGGATCCTGGATCTCATCCATTTTTAATAATATCTGGTGAAGTTCTTCGATTTCTTCCTCTGTTGCCATCTTGATTGCCAGGCGAAGAGCCACGGTTTCATACCCCATACGGATATCGTACACTTCGATATAATCAATATTGTTTAAAGACATGACCATGTTAATAAAAGTAACCATATAATCCTGCGGTTCACACCGGACATAATTTCCACTTCCCTGACGGCAGTCCAACAGTCCGTTGATCTCCAACATATGCATTACTTCCCGAATGGAATTACGACTTACATTTAGCTTTTCTGCGATTTCCCTTTCCGTAGGAATCTTATCGTTGACCTTTAACCTCCCTGATAAAATCTGCTCTGAAAAATAATCAAACACATATTGATAGGTCTTCTTATTTTTCATCGTATAATCTTGAAAATTTGTAAATTCGTCCATATCTGCCTCCCTGCCCTATTTAGTAGAGTCTAATTTATATATTCTAAAAGATTCTTATGTATTTTTCAAGAGGAAAACACAGATTATGCGACAAAAAATGGCGGGTTTGCTGCTCATTTGCAAACCCGCCTACAAAATGTGAAAAATAGATTTCACATTAAGCAAACTTTATTTTTCCGGTTTTTTTACCATAACAGAAACACCGTCCGGAATAATAGCAATATGGGCGTTTTCCCCTTTTTCCTTTATGGCCATTTGTAGTGCTTCATTTACATCATCTGCAACCATAAATCCCATTTCCTGTGCCATTTTACGGTATTCTTCACAAAGGACGTATATCACTTTATGCTGCATCAGGATACGACATTGGATCTGGTATTCCCATTGATCCGGTTTCGTCTGGTCCTGCGGAACTTTTAAAATTTCTTTCATTAAATCTGCCGGACTGGAACAATCTCTTAATGCCTGATAAAATCCCTCTCCTCCATGTCCATCGCCGCAATTGGAAACCATAATAAGGATTCCATCGTCTTTTGCGGCAGCTTCTGCGGCTGTCATTCCTTTTACAGACTGATACATATTCTGATCCAGTGGATATCCACCGTTTGTTGAAATCGCAATATCCGCTGCTTTCTTCGGCACAACCTGGCAGTAATCTTGCAGGAATTTACATCCGGCAGCATGGGCTTCTACCGCATCACCAGCTACTGCATGTACCACTTTCTTATCAGCATCAATGATAACGTTTACGATATATTTCTGATTTGACATCTTACTAGCGGCAATCATATCTTTATTGATTGGATTGCCTTCGAGGATTCCGGTACGGCTGTAAGGGGAATCAATGAATTTGGAACAATGGTTTCCCAATACCGTAACCTTGCTGGAAATTCCCGGAAGGATACTCTTTCTTCCTCCGGAAAACCCTGCGAAGAAATGTGTCTCGATAAATCCTTCACTGACAAGCAAATCTGCATTTGCCGCCACTTTGTTAATCAAAAGCGGGGCTCCGGAAGGAAGAACTCCTATATTCTCCATGGCATCCATATCCTGGCTGTCATGGACTACAATATTTTCTTTATCTACAATCTCTTCTCCAAATTTTCCAACAAGTTCTTCCCTGGTCGTTGCCCTGTGGAACCCCGTTGCAATTAATAACGTGATTTTGGCTTCTGGATTACCCTCTCTGATTTCCTTCAGCATAAAAGGAATGATGTGCTTACTTGGAACCGGCCTGGTGTGGTCAGAACATATGATAACAACATTTTCTTTTCCTTTTGCCAATTCAGAAAGTTTCGGAGAGCCGATTGGATTTGCCATTGCCTCCAAAACCAACTCATCCTCTGTCTTGTTGCTCTTTGGCATGGATTCGATGGATGAGGAAAGAATCTCATAATCCATCGAATCATCCAAATGAAGTGTCATACCTGTCGTCGAAAAAGGTAATTTAATATCCATACGCTTCGCTCCTTATTTTACCCCCATCCATCCAGAGATAACCATCATCTGTACTTCGGAAGTACCTTCATAAATCTCTGTGATCTTAGCATCACGCATCATTCTTTCAATTGGATAGTCCTTGGTGTAACCATATCCGCCATACAGCTGCAGGCAGCGTGTTGTTACATCCATAGCATTTCTTGCTGCTACCAGTTTTGCCATTGCTGCTTTATGTGAGAATGGCTCATGGTCATCTTTTGCACATGCTGCCTGATAAACAAGCAGTTTTGCTGCTTCTGTCTGTGCACGCATCTGTGCCATTTCAAACTGAGTATTCTGGAACTGAGAAATTCTACGGCCAAACTGTTTTCTTTCTGTAATATATTTTGTAGTTTCTTCCAGGGCACCTTCTGCAATTCCCAGAGCCTGTGCAGCGATACCTACACGTCCTCCGTCTAAGGTCATCATTGCATATTTAAAGCCTTTTCCAAGCTCACCGACCAGATTTTCTTTCGGAACAATACAGTCTTCAAAAATAAGCTCACAAGTAGAAGAAGCACGGATTCCTAACTTGTCCTCCTGTTTCCCAACAGAAAATCCCTTGTATCCTTTTTCTACGATAAATGCGGAGATTCCTTTTGTTCCCTGAGATTTATCTGTCATAGCAAGTACGAAGAATACATCTGCAGCTCCTGCATTGGTAATAAAGATTTTTGATCCATTTAAAACCCAGTGATCGCCTGCATCTACTGCAACTGTCTGCTGTCCGGATGCGTCTGTACCGGCATTAGGTTCTGTTAAGGCAAAAGCCCCAATCCATTCACCGGAACATAATTTCGGGAGATATTTTTTCTTCTGTTCTTCTGTACCAAACTGATAAATCGGAGTACAACATAAAGAAGTATGTGCTGAAAGAATTACTCCTGTGGATGCACAGTATTTGCTTAATTCCTCTACAGTCTGAATATAAGCTAAGGTATCCATACCTGCTCCGCCGTATTCTTCAGGAAAAGGAATTCCCATCAGTCCCATTTCTGCCATCATTTTTACATTCTTCATCGGAAATTCTTCCGTACGGTCAATTTCTGCTGCCAGAGGTTTTACCTCTTTAACTGCAAAATCATGTACCATTTCCAGTATGTCTTTATGCTCTTCGTCCTGTCTGAAATTCATTCTCATTTCCTCCTATTACTTTCAATCATTTCCGGATGGTCATACGCTACAAATTTTTTGAATTTAAAACTTTGAATTTAAAATATTGAATTTAAAACTACCACAACATCATATAGTATTTCTTGGTTACAGTTTACTTGTTTGCTGCACAGATTTTAAAATTGACTACACTCCAGCCTGTTCCTGTCAAAAGAACTGCTGCACTGTTTACAACTTGCATCTGAACATATTTCACATCTGACTGTGTTTTCATTTATCGTACTAGAAACCCTCCGCCAGATTTTATGTTTTTATTTGCTGTCTCTGTCTTATGCTTTCTGTGCCTTGAATGCTTCGGTTAAAGCAGGAACTACCTCATTTAAGTTCCCAACAATTCCATAATCTGCTACTTCAAAAATTGGGGCATCTGCATCTTTGTTGATTGCCACAATCGTATCCGAACCGGAAATACCAGCTACGTGCTGGATTGCTCCTGAGATACCAATCGCAAAATATAATTTTGGTGCTACTGTCTTACCAGATTGTCCAACCTGATGAGCGTGTGGCATCCATCCTGCATCTACTACAGCACGGCTGCATCCTACAGTAGCTCCGAGTACGTCTGCCAGTTCTTTCAGAATTCCGAAGTTTTCTTCTGAACCAACACCACGTCCACCGGAAACAATAATTTCTGCTTCTTCCAGGTTGATGGATTCTGCAATTTCTTTTACTCTTTCTACAAGGTTGGTGCGGATTTCTTCCGGAGCAACTGTGATGTCTTCTTTGATGATCTCTCCTGTTTTGCTCTCATCAAATGCACCTTTTTTGAATACACCTGGACGTACCGTACCCATCTGAGGGCGGCTATCCGGACACATAATGGTTGCCATTAAGTTTCCACCGAATGTTGGACGAGTCCATGCGATATTACCAGTTTCTTCATCGATCGCAATTCCTGTACAGTCTGCTGTCAGACCAGTTTTTAACCGGCAGGATACTCTAGGTCCCAAATCACGTCCATTGTTGGTTGCACCGATCATTAATGTCTCTGGTTTGTATTTTTCAACAAGTGTTGTCACTGCTTTTGCAAAAGCATCGGTTGTATAGTATTCATATTCCGGTCCATCTACGATGATTGCGGAATCTGCGCCATAGCCAATTGCCTGTTTTGCAACATCTTCGATATCTTTTCCAATTACCACAGCAACAAGATCGCAGCCTTTTTCCTGTGCCAGCGGTTTTGCTGCGTTAAGCAGCTCATAGCCAACATTTTTTGGCTTGCCACATTCGGTCTCAATAAATACCCATATATTCTTATAATCTGCAAGATTCATTCTACAGTCCTCCTTACAAAATTTTTGCGTCGTAAATTAACTTAACAACCTCTTTTGCTGCATCTTCCGGTTCCATGCCTTCCAGCTTCACACCGTTTTTCTCCGTTACCGGAGTAAATGTCTTTTTCACCTTTGTAGGAGAACCTCCTAATCCACAGCGTTCCAGATTAATTGCTGGAATATCTTCTTCTGTCAGGACAGGAATTTCTTTTTTCTTTGCAGCCATTTTACTTTTGATCGTTGGATATCTTGGTTCGTAAGGAAGTCTAACAACAGTAACTACTGCTGGAAGCTGTGTGGAGATCATATCATATCCCTCATCACATTCTCTCTTTACCTGAATCTCACCATCTTTTTCAATAATGTCCATCGCATAGGTAATCTGAGGTAATCCCAGATGCTCTGCAATTTCCGGACCAACCTGTGCGGTATCTCCGTCTACTGCCTGTTTTCCACAGAGAATTAAGTCAAACTTCAAACCTTCTTTTTCTTCCACAGCTTTGATTGCCTCGGAAAGAATATAGCTGGTTGCCAAAGTATCTGATCCGCCAAACTTTCTGCTGGAAATCAGGTAGCCAGAATCTGCACCTACCGAAAGGCAGGTTTTGATTGCTTCTTTTGCCTGTTCCGGTCCCATAGAAATGACAACAACCTTTCCGCCTAATTTTTCTTTCAGACGTACGCCAACTTCCTGAGCATAGGTGTCAAAAGGATTCACAATACTTGGAACACCTTTCCTGACCAGTGTATGGGTTACTGGATCAATCTTAATTTCATTAGTATCCGGCACTTGTTTGATACAAACACAAATATTCATTCTATTTCCTCCTAAATTATTACAGACGATAGCAAACTTTTCCAGGATTCAGGATCATCTTTGGATCAAATACTCTCTTGATTCCTTCCATAATTGCCATGTTGGTTTCACCCACAGAATCTACAAGATATTTTACCTTGCCGGAACCGATTCCGTGTTCTCCGGAAACAAGACCGCCGATATTGGTTGCTTCTTTATAGATGATATCGAAGAACTTATCCACTCTCTTTTTGAACTCTTCTTCTTCCAGATCGTTGGAACACTGATAAATATGAAGGTTACCATCACCAGCATGACCGAAAGACTTGATTTCCAGACCGCATTCCTCACCAGTCTTATTTACAAAAGTAAGGTACTCTGCAATCTTATTTACCGGAACAACTACGTCACACTCATCAAGAAGCTTGGTCTCTTCCATGATTGCTTCCAAGAAGGAAGAACGTGCTGCCCATGCATCTTTCATCTTTGCGGAAGTATCTGCTACCAGAACATCCATAGCTCCTGCTTCCAGAACAAGCTCTGCTGCCTGTTCAATCAGGGCGTCTACTTCATCCTCGCTGCTGCCATCTAATGTCACAAGCAGATAAGCACCGATCTGCACTCCATCCATCTCCTGTGGGAATACAGATTTGCCAATGTAACGCTCGGAAGCCAGCACGATTTCTCTTTCCATGAACTCGATTGCCTGTGGGTTCATGTGTGCCATCTTGAATTTTGGTACGGTGGAAAGAGCAGTTTCCAGATCTTCATAAGGAATGATCAAAGAAGCAACTGCCTTCGGTGCAGGAATGATCTTCAATGTTAATTCTGTGATGATACCAAGAGTTCCTTCGGAACCGATCATCAGATTTAACAGAGAATATCCAGAGGATGTCTTAGAAACGGTTGCTCCTAAATGAGTGATCTCACCAGTAGGAAGTACTACGGTCATCGCTCTTACATAATCACGGGTTGCGCCATATTTTACAGCTCTCATACCACCTGCATTTGTTGCAACATTACCACCAACACAGGCAAATTTTTCACCTGGATCCGGCGGATATAACATTCCTTTGGTCAGGCAGTCTTCTGCGAGGTCATTTAACAGAACGCCTGCTTCAATATCAACCACGAAATTTTCCATGTCGTAAGATTTGATCTTGTTCATTTTGGAGATGTCAATTAACACTCCGCCACAAATCGGAACGGCTCCGCCGGCAAGTCCGGTTCCTGCTCCTCTTGGAGTAACAGGGATATTGTTATCGTAGCAAATCTTCACTACTGCTGCTACTTCTTCTGTAGAACGTGGCTGTACTGCCAGATCTGGCATGTGTGTTCCATAAATCGGCATCTCATCTTTCGCATAATCCGGGTTGATGTCTGCCCCTTCAAAAACATGACTGGAAACTTTTTTGATTTCTTCAATAATTTCTGGTGTCAGTTGATTATACATTTTTCTACCTCCTATTTTTTTAATTAAAAAGTACGATATGGTATATTAAAATCCTGCCATGGAACCTGCATAACAGATAATTCCGGCAATGACAACATAGATAACAAAATACTTAAATACTAATCTTAAAATCTGGCTTTCTGAGCCAACTGCGTTGATCGCACCTGCTCCAATCGCAATTCCCTGTGGGCAGATCATCTTTCCGATGCCGGCTCCCATAACGTTTGCCGCTGCCATCCAGGATGGATTCAATCCAAGAGAAATTGCCGTCTGGCTCTGCAGTCCACCGAACAGTACACAGGTGGATGTTCCGGAACCGGTAACAAAAGCTCCCAAAGCACCGATCAATGGAGAGATCAGTGGATAGAACGGACCGGCAACTACTACCAGCATGTTCGCAATATCGGAAATCATTCCACTGTAACCCATGATTTTGGCTGTCGCCATAACGCTGCAGATTGTGAGAATGGTTTTCCAGTATTTTTTCAGGGTTTCCACCAGAACTTTCCCCATCGTTCCAAAGGAAGCACCCTGGATCAGTCCACCGATAATTGCGGCAATGAAGATCATGACACCAGGAGTATTAATCCAGCTAAAGGAAAGGCTTCCCGGATTCTCCCCTGCATAAACGGTCACGGTACTCTTAATATCTGCGATCAGGTTATGAATTGGCGGACATAATGTTGATGTGAACATTAACAGTAAAAATATAAGGATAAATGGGCTCCATGCCCGAACTCCTTCCGAAGCAGTCATCGTTTTTTCTTCTTCTTCCCCGCTTAACTGAATCGCATATTCCTTTTCCGGATTACGGTTAAGGAATCTGGATGCTCCTACCATACAGATTAAAGAAATGATAGAGCCAATGATATTTGGCAGTTCACAACCGATGACCTGTGCAGCGATGAACCATGGTACGGTGAAAGAAAGAGAGGCAATCAGCGTCATAGGCAAAACGCTTTTTAATGCCTTAAATCCTTTTCCTACAATAAAAACCATAAAGAACGGAGAAAGGAATGTTAAAATTACCTGGATCATCGCTACACTTCCGGCTAACGGAAGAGCATCCAGACCAGTAACCGAAGCCAATGTCACTGTCGGAACTCCGACAGAACCAAAAGCAGTCGGTGTGGAATTGACAACCAGGCAAGCCACTACAGATAAGATTGGATTAACTCCAATGGCTGCCAGCATCGAAGCAGGGATTGCAACTGCCGTTCCAAATCCTGCCATACCTTCCATAAAGTTTCCAAACCCCCAACCGATAATCAACAGAAGAACTCTCTGGTCGGTAGATACACTGGCAAGCATCTTTTTAATCAGTTCCATCGCCCCGGTTTCCAGGGTAAGGTTATAGGTGAATAAGGCTGCGACGATGACCAGGCAGATTGGCCACAACGCATTCAATATTCCCTCGACTCCTGCGGTAACAGTACATACAGGACTTAACTTCCAATACCCTATTGCCAGGACTGCCGTAATAACTAATGCAACCACGCAAGCTCTATGGCCTGCAATCTTTAATACACTCAACGCAATAATCAGCCAAAGAATCGGCAATATTGCTAAAACAAAATGTAAAAACAACGATACAGCACCTCCTCAATCAATACACACATTTCCCAAATTTGCAAACTTGATTTTAATGGGTCACCCAATATTTATAATCCTATTATACCATCTATCCAATAATATGCAATGATTTTTATTTTTTTCAGCAATTTTATCGAATTTGGCGAGTTGTTTTTGTTATATTTTTCCCGATTGGATTATCCAATATGTGGTTTTTGCACAATGGGTCACCCAATATGACATCAATTTGCACAACATGCTTTTATTTTCCTTTAAATTTTTTCCTGAAAAAGAAAAATATGGAAGCTTTTTGCAAGAAAAAGAGGCTGTTGCAAAAAGTATGATTCTTACAAACTGCAGAGATCAAGTAAAGGATACCTGACAATCTCTTGTGCAGATTGCTTTCGTGCGCCAGCCTTTTCTCATGCCATCTTCTTCTGTTTTTTGTCTTTACAACTCAATCTCCTTGATGCTCTCCACATGGGTCTGGGTGTAAAGGATCACCACGTCCCCTTCTAACAGTTTTAAATTGCCATTTGGAATCAATACCCGGTTTCTGCGTTTCACTAAAACGATAATCGACTGCCGGGAAATATCCAGATCCCGGATTTTTTCATTGGTCCACGGATTATTTTTTCTTAAAAAGATTTCTTTTAAGACGATATGATCTTTATTCTGAAAAGATTCCGCCCCGAGAACCATGATATCTCCCGCCCTTAAAACCATACTGCCACGCGGGATCAACGGCTTATGATTGCGGTGGACAAGGGCGACGATTACCCTGGCCGGAAGATCGAGCTCGGCAATCGTCCGATTCACCCATCGGTCTTTTTCCTGCAAGACAATTCGAATAAAGTGTACATCTTCTTCCTGTCCGTATTCATTCATTCGTTTAATCCGAGAATACTGGTCTACGAAACCGGCTGAAATGATACCGGTGGGGATCGCGACCATACCTACCCCGAGAAACGTGATAAAAATCCCGAACATTTTTCCCAGGTTGGTGACGGGATAGATATCCCCATACCCTACGGTCAGCAATGTCGATGCCGACCACCAGATTCCGGAAAAAGCATTCGTAAATACCGTCGGCTGGGCTTCATGCTCCAGACTGTACATGCAAAGGCTGGATGCGACCATAAGGATCACTATGATAAAAACTGAGGAAATCAGCTGCTGCCTCTTTCCCACAATCACCTCCGTGATCACATTCAGCGAATCATAATAGGCATTGATCCGGAAGAGCCGGAAGATCCGCACAACCCGGAGCATCCGGAATGCCACTGCCCCTGATGGAAAAAAAATCGGAAGATAATAAGGAAGAAACGATAACAAATCAATGATTCCTGTAAAAGAAAACATATATTTTTTTACGGCCACGGCCGGAGTCTGTTCTGCATATAAATATTTTGCCGTCCACAACCGCAGGATATAATCGATACAAAAGAAAGCAACGGTGATCCTCTCTGTCACAAGAAGCTGCTCTCCATACCGGGAGCGTATGTTTACGAACGTATACATCGTACTTACTACCAGATTCAAAAGAATAGAAAGGGTATTGATGAAATCATAAAGCCGGCTGACATGGTCGTACTGTGTCCCGATCTCTATAATTTCAAAAATCCTTTTTCTGTATTTCTCCCAGCGGCCCTCCATTTTTACACCCTCCCAATGAATCAACGATATTTTACATCAGGAACCCTCCCTGTAACCTTTTGCCAAATAGGAAGATTCCTTATGATACATTGAAATTTATTATACTAATATATTAGAAAAAATTCAAGAAGCCACTCCTGTTTTTTCCCAAAATGTGCCGGAAAAACGCTCCGAAAAAAAATATTCTTGTTTTGCCATGCAATTTGTGATATATAAAGATAGAACATTAACTGGTATTTTACAATCAAAGGAGAATGATTATGAGTCTGAACATTGAAAAAAACCTTGCTGACACAACTACTCTCGCCCTTTCTGGACGTCTTGACACGACTACCGCCCCGGATTTTGAAAAAACACTGACGGAAGTGCTTCCGGAAACCACAGATCTCGTATTTGATTTAGAAAAACTGGAATATATATCCTCTGCAGGACTCCGGGTCATTTTAAAGGCACAGAAGACTATGAGCGCAAAAGGCAGTCTTAAGCTTCTCCATGTTCCTGAAAGTATTATGGAAGTTTTTGAAATTACCGGATTTACAGATTTCCTCACGATCGAATAAAAACAGCATAAAAATAAGAATTGAGTAAATATTATGATCATTACATTAACTATATCTACTCTCTGTCCGGTGTTCCTGTCCGGCTTATTTGCTTTATTGGAAAAAAAGACGAGATTTCCCTCTTTTCCCTCCATGCTCAGGCAGGCACCGATTGGTATTGCGTTTAGTCTTTTTGCGATCTGTTCCACACAGTTTGGGGTAAAGATTTCCGATCAGACGATTATCAACGTGTGGGATTCTGCACCTCTTTGCACCGGATTGCTGTTCGGGGAAATACTGATCTATTCTGCCCTGTTTACCCTGATTTACCAGATGCTGAAAAAAAAGGAGATCTGCAATCTGCAAAAAGTAAACAGTGGGCTCAATGAGATCACAATCGGCACCCTGGACACCCTGATTGACGTTCGCTCGCATAAAGAATTTTCTGAAGTGTCGGACCATATCAATGCGACTGTGGGAAATTTAAAGCGTTATATCAAAGAAAACAGCGTGACTGTTTTTCCGGATATTGATTCCCTTCGTCTCATCGCTTCCTTTTTAGAGGAACGGTTATCGGAAAATAACATCTCCCCGAAGACACAAAATCAGGTACAGGTGGCGACAGATGAGATTTATTCCAATATTGTGCACTATAGTAACGCATCCTACGCTACGATTTCTCTGGATTTCAAAGAAGATTCCCTGACTCTGGTTTTCCAGGATAACGGAATCCCTTTTGATCCTACCATAGAAAAGGAACCTGACATTTCTCTTTCTGCACAGGAACGGGAAATTGGCGGTCTGGGAATCCTCATGGTCCGCAAAATGAGTTTGTCTATGCATTATGAATATAAAGAGGAAACGAACAATCTGACCGTGACCTTTGCACGGTAACAAATAACAAAGGAGGAGGTACAAAATGGAAATTGATGTACAATACACACAAGAAACAACTTATGTTTCCCTTCATGGAGGAATTACTTCGTCTAATGTGGAAGATTTTTCTGTTGCAATGTCCGAGGAGCCCAAGGGTTCCGGCGGAATCATAATCGATGCCCATGACCTGGAATACATTTCCAGCTCTGGCCTCCGTGTCATTCTTGCTGCAAAAAAACGCTGCCGTAACCTTCCTTTCCAGATTATCAACGTGAGTATGGAAGTGAAGAATATTTTTGATATGACCGGTTTTTCAGAAATTATGGATATCAGTACCGTACCCCGGGAAATCAGCTTGGAAGGCTGTGAGCTGATCGGTGCAGGGGCCTGTGGTGAATGCTTCCGTATTGATGATGAGACAATTATCAAACTGTATTATCCCCGTGTCAGCCGTGAAGAAATCGAAAGAGAGAAGGAACTCTCAAAAAAGGCTTTTGTCATGGGCGTTCCGACTGCCATCTCTTATGATATCGTGGAATCCCAGGGAAGAGTGGGCGTGGTGTATGAACTGATCCGTTCCAAAACCCTCGGCGAACTAATCCGGGAAGATGCGGAGCATTGGGAAGACTATGTTGATATGTATGCAAAAGTCTGTAAACAGATCCACTCGATTGAAGCTGAAGATGATTCGCTTCCTTCTTTTAAGGAGATTAATCGGCTGGACATCCCGAATATCACAGGAATCAGCGAGGAAGACCGGGAATATCTCTATCGTTTTCTGGATCTGGTTCCGGACTCTGCCTGCTGTATCCACGGGGATCTGAACATTAATAATCTTATGGTTCAGGACGGAGAATGCTGTCTGATCGACATGGGAGAGTTCTCTACCGGTCTTCCGCTCTTTGACATATCACGGATTCTTTTTTCCATGCATTTTGCAGCGGACAGCTCTTCTGATTATAATGCATTCTATAAGCTGCCACAGAAGATGGTAGAGGATATTCTTTCTCTTTTTCTGAAAAAATATTTCGAATGTGAAACATTAGAAGAAGCACAGGAAAAAGACCCTAACGTGAAATGGCTCTATCCCCTGGCATGGTTTCGCTGCTGTACCAGCCTGCTGAAAGGTGACCGCTGGCCAGCCCACAAACGCCAGGAAGCCATAGATCTTTTCCATGAAAAACTGATACCGTTTCTTTTATCTGTAGAAAAATCAGAATAAAATCTCTTGAAAAAAAGCACCGATGTTTGAACCGACCCCCAAAAGTTAGACTTTTTGGGGTCACCTCACACATCGATGCTTTTTTCATGCGAAAATCCCGCAAAGAGGATTCTTTTTTCAGGCTTATCCCTGCTTATTCATCCAGACTGTCAATCGCCTTCCCGATATCATGACGCATATATTTATTTTCAAAATGGATCCACTCTGTCGCATCATAAGCATTTTTCCTTGCTTCTTTCAGATTAGCTCCCTTGGCAGTGATTCCGAGAACGCGTCCGCCATTGGTCACAATTCCCTCTTCTGTCCGTTTGGTTCCGGCATGGAAACAATAATAGCCTTCTTTTTCTTTAAATGTATCCAGGCCTTCAATCAGATACCCTTTTTTATAGGAAACCGGATAGCCATCCGAAGCCAGAACAACACAGACTGCCGCATTGTCTTCAAATTCCAGTTCCACCTCATCGAGACGTCCGTCAATACATGCCTCCATCACATCAATGATGTCATTTTTCATCCGTGGCAGGACAACCTGTGCTTCCGGATCTCCAAAACGGGCATTATATTCCAGCACCTTTGGTCCATCCTGGGTTAACATCAGACCGGTAAAAAGAATTCCAACAAATGGTCTTCCCTCTGCTGCCATCGCATCCATTGTCGGCTGATAAATCTTTTCCTCACAAAACTGTTCCACTTCTTTTGTGTAAAACGGGCTCGGAGAAAAGGTTCCCATACCACCGGTATTTAATCCCTGGTCCCCATCTTGTGCCCGTTTGTGATCCTGGGCACTGGTCATGCATTTGATGGTCTTTCCATCACAAAATGCAAGGACAGAAACTTCCCGGCCCGTCATAAACTCTTCGATGACCATACGGTTTCCGGCATCTCCGAATTTCTTATCTTCCATAATGGTCCGGACTCCATCTTGTGCTTCCTGTAAGGTATTACAGATCAGTACTCCTTTTCCCAGTGCCAGCCCGTCTGCTTTCAATACGATCGGAAATCTGGCATCTTCCAGATAGGCGAGTGCTTCCGCGGCGCTCTCAAAGTTCTCGTAGCCTGCAGTTGGAATGTGGTATTTTTTCATTAAGTCTTTAGAAAAAGCTTTCGAGCCTTCAATGATTGCCGCATTTTTTCTCGGACCAAACACCCGAAGTCCTTCCGCTTCAAAAGCGTCCACAATTCCTCCAACGAGTGGATCATCCATTCCGATAATCGTCAGATCAATCTGCTTTTCTTTGGCAAAAGATACCAGTTTATCAAATTCCATCGCACCGATATCCACGCATTCCGCATATTCTTCGATTCCTGCATTTCCCGGTGCACAGTAAATCTTCTCTACCCTTTTGCTTTTAGATACCGCCCAGGCGATTGCATGCTCTCTTCCGCCACTTCCTACGATTAAAACTTTCATGAAAAACCTCCCTGTTTTTATAAATAATGCTTTTTATTCCAAAAATATCCCGGTACCTTGCGAAAAGATACCAGGAATATCTCTATGCATCTATCGTAACAATTCGATTGTGAACCTGTATTTTTCCATTGGCAATCAGGTCAATGGTCTTTGGCAGGATCACCCACTCTGCCTGTTCCATGATCCTTCTCTGAAGGATCTCCGGAGTATCCCCCTGTTCTAGCATGACCGGTTTTTGCATGATGATCGGACCAGTATCGGTTCCCTCATCTACAAAATGGACGGTCGCACCGGAAACTTTCACGCCCCGTGCCAGGGCTTTTTCATGGACATGCAGTCCGTAACATCCTTTTCCACAAAAAGAAGGGATCAGGGAAGGGTGGATGTTGATGATCCTGTTTTGATATTCCCGGATCACACACGGCGGGATGACTACCAGATATCCTGCCAGGACAACCAGATCGATCTCTCTTTCTTTTAATGCTTCCAGGAGCCTTCTATGGAAGGCTTCCCGGTTTTCAAAATCTTTCGGGGAGATCAGCAATGCTTCTGTCCCGTATTGTCTGGCCCGCTCTAAGGCATAGGCGTCCTCGTTATTACTGATTACGGTTCGAATCTCAGCATTTGTAATGTCCCCGTTTTTTATTGCATCCATGATTGCCTGAAGATTCGTCCCTCCACCGGACACTAACACTGCAAGTTTCAGCATAATGTGACTCCTTTTTCTCCTTCTTCGATCGAACCGACAATATATGCCTTCTCTCCGGCATCTTCCAGTGCTTTCACAGCCTTTTGGCCATCTTCCGGATCAAGGGCAAGCATCATACCGATTCCCATGTTATACGTGTTGTACATCATCTCTTCCGCAATCTCACCCTCTTTTGCCAGGAGACGGAAGATTGGCGGCACTTCATAGCTGTCTTTCTTTATGACTGCACGGGCTCCGTCCGGAAGCATTCTCGGAATGTTCTCATAAAATCCACCGCCGGTGATATGGCTGCATCCTTTGATGCGGATTCCGGCCTCTTTTACCGCTTTTAATGCCTTGACATAAATTTTGGTCGGAGTCAGAAGAGCTTCTCCTAATGTTTTTCCCAGTTCTTCCTTGTATTCTTCGAGGGCCGCTTTTTCCATAGGAAATACTTTACGTACCAGAGAATATCCATTACTGTGGATTCCGGAAGAGGCAATTCCCACCAAAACATCTCCAGCCTTGATATCTTTTCCGGTGATCAGGTCTTTTTCATCCACAATTCCTACGGCAAAACCTGCCAGGTCATATTCATCTTCCGGATAAAATCCCGGCATTTCTGCCGTCTCTCCACCGATCAGAGCCGCCTCCGACTGCAGGCAGCCTTCCGCCACACCGCTGACGATCGAAGCGATCTTTTCCGGGAAATTCTTTCCACAGGCAATATAATCAAGGAAAAATAACGGCTCGCCGCCCGCACAAGCGATATCGTTCACGCACATGGCGACACAATCGATTCCTACTGTATCATGTTTATCCAAAAGGAAAGCAAGTTTTAGCTTGGTTCCGACCCCATCTGTTCCGGAAACGAGGGTCGGTTTCTCCATTGTCATAAACTTTTTCAGGGAAAAGGCTCCGGAAAATCCACCTAAATTGGTGAGCACCTCTGGCCTCATGGTTTTTTGTACATGTTTTTTCATTAATTCTACGGATTGATATCCTGCTTCAATATCTACGCCGGCATTCTTATAGTCCATCACAGACTCCTTTCTTTTCTACTTACATCTGTTTGAGGTATTCCTCATATCCTATCTTATCTAACGTTTCTGCTTTGCCGACAACCTGATTCTTCAGCTTTTCAGAATAGTCCTTTAATCTCCCCAATAACGCTTCATCCGATACTGCCAGGATCTTTGCGGCAAGGATACCGGCATTGGCAGCTCCGTTGATCGCCACAGTGGCTACCGGAATTCCTGTTGGCATCTGCACGATGGAATAAAGGGAATCTACCCCGCCCAAATCGGAGGTTTTCATCGGAATACCGATGACCGGCATAGGGAAGATTGCCGCACACATGCCAGGAAGGTGCGCTGCCTTTCCGGCCCCGGCAATGATGACTTTATATCCTTTTTCTTCCGCACTCTTTGCATAAGCAAAGAATTCTTCCGGTTCCCTGTGCGCAGAGATAATCGTCATTTCAAAATCAATTCCCAGCTCTTTTAATACATCAGCAGCCTTTGCCATCACCGGCATGTCCGAATCGCTGCCCATTACAATACCTACTTTAGCCATGTTAGATTCTCCTTTTCTTATTTATTCTGGAATGCATTCTTCAGGTCTTCTTTCATATCGAGTACTGCCTGGCGGCTGGCGTCAGCAAAATTCTCCGGGCAGAAAGTCTCTTTATAAGGGTCTTTCTGGTAAGCACAGATAATTCCACGGCTGGAATTTACGATGGCACCCAGTCCGTCTTCGTTAAAAAACGGTGCCAGGTCTTTTCCCTGTCCTCCCTGGGCACCGTATCCCGGTACCAGAATATAGTTCTTTGGCATAATCTTGCGGAGAACGGCTCCCATTTCCGGATAGGTTGCACCGACTACGGCACCGACATAGCTGTAGTCTTCTCCCATCACTTCTTCTCCCCACTCTGCCACCTTTCTTGCTACGACTTCATAAAGAGGCATTCCGTCAATCTTCTGATCCTGAAACTCTCCGCTGGATGGATTGGATGTTTTAACCAGGACAAAGATTCCTTTCTTTTCTTCCTTACATACTTCCAGAAACGGACGCACGCCATCCGAACCCAGATAAGGATTTACCGTTGCAAAATCCTGTGTAAATGGATGAAATTTCTTTCCTTCTATAGTGACTGTTCCCAAATGGCCATCCGCATAAGCCTTGGATGTGGAACCGATATCGCCCCGTTTGATGTCACCGATGATTACCAGGCCTTTCTTTTTCGCATAATCACAGGTTCGCTTGAATACTTTCATTCCTTCGATACCAAACTGCTCATACATGGCAATCTGCGGTTTCACTGCCGGAACCAGGTCATAAATGGTATCGATGATTGCTTTATTAAACTGCCAGATAGCCTCACAGGCTCCCTCCAGATTGGCACCATACGCACAATACGCATCTTCCACAAGATGTTTCGGCACATAAGAAAGCATCGGATCCAGTCCAACGACAATCGGTGCATCCTTTTTTTTAATTTCTTTTACTAATTGATTGATCATAATTTCCTCCAGAATTCCGCAATATTATCTTCGTCCATTCTAACATAAAATATTTCGGATGTACACTCACGATATGTCAGAAAAAGAACAGGTTATGCTTTATCTCGGTATACAATTTTACCATCACAGATCGTATAGTGGACTTTTCCACAAAGCTTCCATCCCACAAAAGGCGAATTATCTGCTTTCGACGCAAACGTTTCCACGGTCCATTCCTCATCCGGCCGGAAAATGACCAGGTCCGCCTGACTGCCTTCTTTTAAAGTGCCGCAATCAAACTGATAAAGCTTTGCCGGATTCACGGTCATCTTTTTTAAGAGCTCCATCATGGACAGCTTCCCGGTATTGACCAGGCGGGTAATGCCCAAGGCAAGCGAAGTCTCCAGACCTATGATACCGCTTGGGGCCTTCGTAAATTCCCTTTCTTTTTCCTCGCGGGAATGCGGGGCGTGGTCTGTCGCGATCAGGTCGATCGTCCCGTCGGCCAGTCCTTCGATAATCTTGTCCCGATCCCAGCTCGTTCTGACGGGCGGATTCATCTTACATAAGGTTCCGTACCGCAAAACGTCTTCCTGCGTGAGTGTAAAATGATGGGGGGTTGCCTCGGCACAGACCCTGGCTCCTAACTGTTTTCCATAGCGTACCAGATCCACGGAACGTCCGGATGAAATGTGCTGAATATCCACTTTGGCTCCCGTTTCTAACGCAAGCATGATATCCCTGGCAACCATTACTTCTTCTGAGATGGCCGGTGCTCCTCCGATTCCCATCTGATCGGATATTTTCCCTTTATGAATCCCATTGACTTCATTCAAAGCCGGATCTTCTTCATGAAGTGAAATCGGCATATCCAGACGGGCCGCTTCTTCCATGGCTCTTTTGATCAGGCCGGCATCCATCAGTGGAATCCCATCATCCGTAAATCCGCAGGCACCGCACTGTGCCATTTGGGAAAAATCTACCAGTTCTTTTCCCTGAAATCTCCGGGAAACGGCACTGGCCTGCCTGACATGGACCGGTAATCCTTCGGCTCTTTTCAAAATGTCCTGTAACACTTCCGGCTGATCCACGATGGGACTGGTATTTGCCATACAGACTACGGTTGTAAACCCTCCGGCTGCGGCTGCCCGGCTTCCTGTCTCCAGATCTTCTTTGTAAGTAAATCCGGGATCCCGAAAATGGACATGGACATCCACTAAACCCGGGGCCGTGATACATCCGTTCGCATCGATTTCTTCCCGTGCCTCCCATTCTGGGTGTGGGCCGAACCCGAGGATCTTTCCATCCGCTATCCACACATTCGTTACTTCATCTCGAGATACCGCAGGATCTATTACCCTGCTGTTTTTAATCACCAGCATCTATATCCGTCCCTCCTTATCTCTCCTGAAATGGTTTATTTAACTCCAGCGTTCCTTCGAGGACAAATCTCCCGTTCATAAGAATTGGAATTTCTATCCGTTTTTTCATCTGACCCGGAATCCCCGGAATACATGTGCTCCCTTTTTTGACTGCTGTAATGGAAGCCAGCTCCTCATAGGGGATTGTGATATCTGTATGGCAGTTAAAATAGGCTTCCGACGGATTTTCCTTCCGTTTTACCGAACATTCATTTTCTTTTGCGACGATTTCTTTTCCATCCGAATTATAAACCCTGACATCCTCACTATAGGAATAACAGGTGTCTCCCAGGGCAATATGCGGTCCCATCTTTTCTGCGATGAGGATCGGAAGTTTTCCCATGATCCCATATTTTGCGGCCATCACGTAGGCCGTTGTATTCGTTCCGATGGCAAACTCTCCCATCGGAAGAGTGTCCCTGTTATACAGAAGATTCTCTTTAATGAATTTCCGTCCTTTTTCCCTGTCCTGGAAATTATCGCAGGAATAATCTTCTACCATACCGTCTTTAAAAACAATTTTCAGATTTTTATAGCAAAGTCCATTCAAATAGACCTCCACCACATGCAGTACGCCGTTAGTTCCTTTCAGTTTCGGGGAGGTGAAGACCTCTCCGACCGGAATATTGACATCGGCAAGACAGTTTTCAAACTTCGTCTGTCTGGTCTCATCTTCCAAACTGCATAAAGAGATCTCCAGATCTGTCTTATTGCTGCCCCGTCCGGTAATCTTTACGGATTCCGCCTTGTCTAAGGAGTTGATCATGCATTGCTGGATCTCTTTGTAGCTCTCATTATCCAGGGTATTCACCCTGCAGACCTCCTCAAAAATCTGCGGGAACTGTTCTCCAATAGATGGAAGAGGATAGGCAATAATCGTAAAGCTGCGTTCCTCCTGATTGACAAATTCATTCATCAACGCATTGGCCATGGAAGAATACTCAATCGAAAGATGTTTCTGGCGTTCACTGAAATGATAACATTCGCTTTTGCTCTCCGGCACAAATGGTTCCTCACCAAAGACCTCGAAACAGACCGGCCCGGCAAATCCTGCCGCCTGTTCCTCATATTCTTCGTAGGCTTTTCTCATGCAGGCAAGCTTGCGCTCTATCATCCTCTTATCCAGGTAAATGGCACTGTCAAAACGGTGGTCGTAATCATATTGCGGGTTTGGATTCGTCGATAGATAGCCAATCCGCAGGTTCTGGCGTTTATTCAGGGTATTTAATGCTGCCCTGTAGATGACCGGCTGCAGCCCCATCTCCCGAAACTGGCGGATCGCCTCCCGGATGATTCTCTCAAAACCGATGGGATACCTTATATTGACCGTCTTTTTCTTCGAAAGATCCACTCCTTTTAACTCAAATCCCCTCAGGTAACCTTCGGTGAATGTCCTTGCAATGGTTTCAATTTCCTCTTGCGGCAGGGAATTCAGGTATTGTGCACTTTGAATCTCCACCTCCGAAATATAGTCCCCGTATTCATAAAGATAGCGAAGATCGTGAAGATCCGATTCCATGACAATTGAGACGGCAAAGTCCAGTGCCGGATCAAACATTTCCCTCACACGGTATCCGACCCATTCCGGGGCATAATCATGAAGAAACCAGTATATGGTTTCCTTCAACTGCATATAGCTTACTTTTTCATTTTCAAACAGGAAGTAAATTTCCAAAAATAATTCATTTAAAATCGTAACCTTCTTAAGGTTTTGCTCAAAGAGAAACGCTCTCTGGGAGCGAAGTTCTGTATATAAAAAACTCAGAATACGGCCATATTCCTCTCCCAGCATCTTCACTGCCCAGGCAGGATCTGCGTAGGAATGTCCATAATTCTGAGGTAAAATATCCTGATAAAATTCCTGATTTTCTTTTTTTACCTGTTCCCAGGAAAAATCTTTCCGCCGGCCGGAAGCAATCTCCTCCCAACTTTTTGAGCAGCGGATTAAAAAAAGAGCTGTTTTTTGAAAATAATCATGGAGTGCCTTCTCCATCCGATTCTCTTCCCCTTCTGCAATCTGCGCAATTCTTTCCAACGTCAGGGAAAAACGTTCTTCTGCTTCCTGATTGCTTTCTATGAATAATTCTCTATAATTCATATAATCTGTATTATCCTTTCCTGGTCTTTTGTCTTCCCTTGGAAACATTTTAAAACCATTACATCATTACAAAAGTGATTCCGATAAAAATCGCCACGATATTCACACATATTCCGGATATCTTATATTTCTGGTTGGTCTTTACATCATCATAACTCATGATTCCCCACAGCACTCCAAAAAAGGCGAGTACCACCAAAATACACCCGATAAGACCCCCGGCTAATGGAAGCCCGCCGCCTGTGACAATCGAAAGGATCACTAATAATGCAAACACCGCTAAAATTCCGATTCCCATTAACAGTGTGAACACTGCATTTTTTGATACTTTTTTCTCTGAAAAAGAAATATTTCCTGTGTTCATTGTCCCTCCCTGCTGTTTCCTTTGCTCCATAGAATCCTGTGATACACTTTTCTCGTCAGACAATAACAAATCCAGCCAAGCAATCCCCCAACCGTATTCATGATCAGATCGTCCACATCAAAGACACCGACCTTCGTCATCAGCTGCATGGTTTCGATACAAAGGCTGAAGAAAAATGAAAAAAGAATGATCTGAATACCTCCTGTTTTTTTAAATCTCCATATAGGAATCAGAAATCCCAACGGAAAAAAAACCAGAAAATTACCGATCAGATTGATGAGAAAAGCTTCCACAGAAACCTGGTTTCTGTAAACAATAAAACGGCGGATCTCCTCAAAAGGAATGATATTATAACGGTATGTGCTGTAGCCATCCGTCCGTCCCAGCCTGTCGCTGAATAATACAAAATATATCACCAGACAGCCGTAAAATACCCACAATAAAAAACTTAAAAATCTCAGAATTTTTCTGTTCTGATTCATCACTGTCCCAGCCTTTTTCCTTTTGCAGGAAGCTGCCATGGCAGAGAGCTCTTCTGCCCGGCAGCCGTCTTCCTGTATTTAGATCATGATTTTGCTTTTTACTTTCAGGGCTTTTGCACCGCTTACAATTGAGATCACCCCCACAGTAATGCCGATTACTGTGATAATAATACCAATCGCAATGCCGGAAGCACCAATCTGCCCTAATGTTTTAAAAATTTTTTCGTTCATAAGAACCTCCTACTCAGAATATCACAGATCAGGATATGATCGGTCGGAAACTATTTAGCCCCATACTGCTCATAATAGGCATCAATCGCCTTTTTGATGGAATCATCAATGATGATTTTACCCTTATATGGTTTATTATAAAGATGTTCTATGACTTCCTCCATGGTAACGATCGCAGTGGTCTTCATTCCGTAGGTTTCACTGATTTCCGCAAGGGCACTCTTTTCTCCCTGCCCCCGTTCCATCCTGTCTACCGAAACAACCAATCCGAGGACTTCCACATCCCCCTGTGCTTTGACAATTGGCAGTGTTTCTTTAATCGAAGTCCCTGCTGTGGTGACGTCTTCTATAATCACTACTTTATCGCCGTCTTCAATCGGACTTCCGAGAAGAATACCCTTATCACCGTGGTCTTTCACTTCTTTCCGGTTGCTGCAATAACGGATGTCTTTCCCGTATTTTTCAGAAATGGCGATCGTGGCGGCAACACTTAAAGGGATCCCTTTATATGCTGGTCCAAAAAGCACGTCAAACTCCAGCCCAAACTGATCACAAACTGCCTGTGCGTAGTATTCTCCCAGCCGCTTTAACTGGGAACCGGTCCGGTAAAATCCGGTATTCACAAAAAAAGGAGTCTTTCTTCCACTTTTGGTTACAAAGTCACCAAATTTCAACACGTTGCAGTCGATCATAAATTCGATAAATTCTTTTTTGTATTGTTCCATAACAGCCTCCGATTTGTCCTGATTTTATCTGTTTTCTCTGATTCTAACACAGTTCTTTTTTATTTTCAAACAGTCCTCGTATTTTTTTATTCTACACAGCCAATGATTTCATGAATGTCATCGATATGGTATCTTTCCATATACTGTCGGATTCCTTCCAGTACATCCATTGTCGCACGGGGATTGTGGAAATTCGCGGTTCCGATGGCAACCATTGTCGCACCTGCCATCATCATTTCCACGGCATCTTCTCCTGTCACAATCCCTCCCATTCCGATAATCGGGAGGCTGCAGGCCTGATGCACCTGATAAACCATACGGACAGCTACCGGCTTAATCGCAGGGCCGGACATGCCTCCTGTCTTGTTGGCGAGTATGAATTGACGCCGATGGATGTCTATTTTCATTCCCGTGATCGTGTTGATCAGGGATAGAGCATCGCTGCCCCCCTCCTGTGCCGCTTTTGCCATCTCGGTAATATCTGTGACATTCGGGCTTAATTTCATCACGATTGGCTGCTTTGCCTTCCGCTTGACGGCACGGGTGATCTCATATAATGCCTGTGGATTCTGGCCAAAAGCAATCCCGCCTTCCTTTACATTCGGACAGGATACATTGATCTCTAATAAATCTACCGGTTCCTCGCTGAGGCGTTCTACCACTTCTTCGTAATCTGCAACCGTTTTCCCGCAGACATTGACAATAATGGATGCCCCCTTTTCTTTTAAATAAGGGATATCGCGTTTACAAAAAAGATCGATACCGGGATTTTGCAGTCCTACCGCATTGAGCATCCCGCCATAAGTTTCCGCAACACGCGGGGTCGCATTCCCTTCCCACGGCACATTGGCCACTCCTTTTGTCGTAACCGCCCCCAGGGCAGACAGATCAACGAACTGCTCGTATTCCGCACCGGAACCGAAGGTTCCGGAAGCTGTGGTTACAGGATTTTTAAAGGTCTTTCCGGCAATCTTTACTTCGAAATTCATGAGAACAGCACCTCCTTTGCATCAAATACCGGCCCGTCTTTACAGATCCGTTTATTATTTACATTCGTGTGGGCATCTTTGGTTTTGGAACGGCAGATACATCCCAGGCAGGCACCGATTCCACATGCCATTCTTTCTTCCAGAGAAATCTGGGCTTCCATTCCCTTTTCTTCGGCATAGGCGGCAATGGCTTTCAGCATCGGCATCGGCCCGCAGGCGTATATGACCTTTCCTTCCACGCCATATTCTCTGATGGCATCGATCACTGTCCCCTTGACGCCGCAGCTCCCATCTTCCGTGGCAATCCGAACTTTGGATACCGCCTCAAATTCTTCTTTTAAAAAAGTGCTGTTGCGGTATCCGAGCACGACTGTCTTCTCCGCTTTCAGCTGCCGTGCCAGCTCCAGCATCGGCGGAATACCGATCCCTCCTCCAATCAGGATCGCGTCCTCTTCTTTCATCGTAAATCCGTTGCCCAAAGGTCCCATCACTTCCAGGGTATCTCCTTTTTTCATCTTGGAAAATTCCCTCGTGCCCTCTCCGGCAATCCGGTAAACTACCCGAAGGCTTCCTTTTTCCGGATCAATTCCGCAAATACTGATCGGTCTTGGCAAAAGCTTTGTCTGGTCATTGCAATACATGGCCAGAAATTGCCCTGGCCGTGCCTGGCCGGCCCCTTTGGGAAACGATATTTCCATATCAAAAATGTCCGTGTCAATTTCTTTTTGGTTTAGAATGACTGCCCTTTCTTTTATCATATGCACCTGTTCTCCTCTGTTTTTACTCATTTTTTATTATATAAACCGGAAGTGGCGGATGATTCGGTTTATTATAAAAACTCTCTAATATCACTGTATATTGATCCGGAGGCAATGTTTTTATCCAGGCAAGTACCTGGTTTTTCTCCTCAAATCCGCTGTCTCCCCCACTGTAGATCAGCAGAGACACGACTCCTCCTCCGTGCAGGAGTTTGAGTCCTTTTTCCAATGCCCTGATCGTTGTCGGTCCTTTGGTTGCCAGGCGGTGATCCCCTCCCGGCAGATAACCCAGATTAAACATGATGAGGGAAACCGTTTCCGGCTCAGCATACCGATCGATATGTTCATGGCTGTCTAAAAAGACAGCGGCCCGCTCTTCCATTTTATTTTCTATCAGTCTCTTTTTCGTCTGTTCCACGGCCTGCGGCTGAATATCCAGCGCAATGACCCTTCCAGTCCTGCCTGCCAGCTCACACAGAAAAATGGTATCCCTTCCTGTGCCCGCCGTCGCATCGATCGACAGCACTGGATTCTTTACAAGACTTTTGATCCGGTCATGGCACCATCCGGTGATTGCAATTCTCTTTTTCACTCTTTCCTCTCCATCCTGTATTTCTATGCCTGGATTCCTGTTTACACTGTTTACAGGAAATGTTTGGCAATGAAATAGGCGGCTACGATCACGCCCAGCACAATACGGTATACACCAAACGCCTTGAAATCATTTTTCTTGATATATCCCATCAGGAACTTGATCGCAATGACGGATACAAGAAAAGCCACAAGCATTCCGACGATGAGAATGGCGATTTCCATTCCTGTATAATGGAATCCATATTTTACGATTTTTAATAGACTGGCTCCGAACATTACCGGTATGGATAAAAAGAAGGAATATTCTGCCGCCACAAATCGGGAGCTTCCGATAATCATCGCCCCAAGAATGGTCGCACCGGAACGGGAAGTTCCCGGAATGAGGGCAAGTACCTGGAAACATCCGACGATCAATGCCGTTTTACAGGTGATGTCCTTTAATGTATTGATCTGTGGCTTTCTGTGCTTATTGTAGTTTTCCACGAGGATAAAGAAGATACCATATAAAACCAGCGTAAAAGAAACGGTCTGCGGATTATAAAAGATGGCATCGATTTTATCGTCTAATGCCAGCCCAATGACCGCTGCCGGCAGACAGCCAATGATGACTTTACCCCACAATTGGAAGGTTTCCTTTTTTTGTCTGGCGGATTTCTTCGCACTAAATGGATTCAATTTCTGAAAATATAACACACACACTGCCAGTATGGCTCCCAGCTGGATCACTACCAGAAACATTTCCATAAATGCGTGGGAGACATCAAGCTGAATAAACTCATTGACCAGAATCATATGTCCTGTGGAGCTGATGGGAAGCCACTCTGTAATACCTTCCACGATTCCTAACAGGATTACTTTCCACATTTCAATTAACATCTCTTAGTTTACCTCCTGTGTCAAAAATTCCAAAAGTCCCTGTTCCCTCAAATATTTCATCGAAAACAGCCTTGGCTTTCTTTCTTTGTCAAATTTTATCTTTATTTTTCCATTTTTTACGGAAAGGATCGTTCCTTCACCAATTTTTTTGTGCCGTACCCTCTTCCCTTTTTGAAACTGTTCTTCATTATATCTTAACTCCCCGATATATCGGGATATCTGTGTTTCTTTTTGGTATAACTCTTTTACAGAATAGAGGAAGAGATAGGTTTTCGCCCTGGTCAATGCCACATAAAACAGTCTTCTTTCCTCTTCCAGGTCTGCTTCTTTGACCGCTTTTTTATGCGGGGTGACACCCTCATTGATATCCATAATAAAGACCACATCATATTCCAGTCCTTTCGAACTGTGCATTGTGGTGAGGGTCACTCCTTCTTTTTCTTTCATTTTCCCGGCTTCCATTTGTTTTTGCAGTTCTTCCCCATAGGTTTCTATGTAGGCGAACCACTCTTCGAAGGTGTGGTACTCCCGGGCACTTTCCTGGATCTGATTGAGGATTTCTTCCAGATCTCCCAGGTTCATTCTGCGAAACTGTGCGTATTCTTTAATATACTCTTCATATCCTATCCCGTTTCGTATGTATTGGATCGCGGTATAGGGCTCCATCTTTTTTAGAAGGTACAAATCCATTTCCAGTTTATCTATCTTTTCAAAAAGCCATTTTTTTCCAAAGGTCTGCTGTTTTAACTTTTTAAAATCAATCTGAGGGTCGGTCAGCATATTCCGGGAAATATATCGCTTCGGTCGGTTCATAATCTGCAAAAAAAGCTTTCTGTCTCTTTTTCCCATGGCAAGCTGCAGATAGATTATGATATTCCTTGCAATCCAATGCTCAAAAATATTCGGGATGACATCCCGCATCTGAAAAGGGATATTATATTCCATCATTCGTCCCAGCAGCAGCCTCGGCTGGGTATTCGTCCGAAAGATCACTGCCATATTTTTCAGTGGGATTCCTTTTTTTTGGTAAAACTGGATTCCCCTTAAAATATCAGTGCATTCTTCTGTGCTGTCTTTGAGCTGCCTGAAAATGATGGGAACTCCGGACTGCCGGACCGACTTCATATGTTTAGGAAAACGCTTTTCGTTGTGAGAGATTAGATTTTCCGCACTGTCCACAATCTCTTTGCTGCATCGGTAATTGATGTTTAAAATCACCTTTCTGGTATCTGGATAATCTTTTTCAAATCCCAGCATGATTTCCGGTCTGGCTCCCCGAAACCGGTAAATGGACTGGTCATCATCCCCAACAACAAAAATCCGCTCTCCTTTTCCGGTAAGTAATTTTACAATTTCATACTGGACCTTGTTGATATCCTGAAATTCATCGATCAAAATGTATTGGAATTTTCTCTGCCATAATTCCAGGATATCTTTACGTTCTTTTAATAACTCATAGCAAAAGACCAGCATATCATCAAAATCAATCAGGTTTTCCTGGCGGAGCCTTTTTTCATATCCCTCATATATTCTGGCAAATATATCATCGGAGCAGTTACTGCTGTGATAATAGGAAAGGGAGATCATTTCTCCTTTGACATAACTGATCTCATTGATAATGCCGGACAAAAAGTCATTTTCATCTTCGATTTCCAGCTCCAGCGATTCGGTCAGTTCTTTGATATACATTCGTTTTACATTTTCCCGGATAATATTTCCTGCAGTATGTCGATAGGCATAACGAAGTATCATAAAAAAAATGGCGTGAAAGGTTCCAAAGGTAACCGGTGCATTTTCCATTCCGTCAAACTGACGGAATCTTTTTTTCATCTCATCAGCGGCGGCTTTGGTAAATGTAATGACAAGGATATGGGAGGGGTGGACACCTTCCTGCTCAATCAGCCATTTCACGCGATAGGTAATTACCGTGGTTTTTCCGGAACCCGGGCCGGCCAGAACCATCAGCGGACCTTGTTTATGTGTAATTGCTTCCTCCTGTCCTTCGTTAAATGTTCCTTTCATTTTTGCACGATCCTCCCTGATACATTTTCACTGACACAACGAAGGCTGCCCAAAATGCCTGTTTATGGTTTGCCATAATAAGGATTCTGTAGCAGCCCTTTTATAAAAAGCCCTGATTTTTGCTTTATGCAAAAACTGGTTTCTCTTTTGTATTCATTACAAATATTTTGCAGCACTCTTTAAGTATTCCCTTACTTCTGCCTCTGTTGCCATGGACATCGCCTCCGCAGCCACTGCGTCTGCTTCTTCCTTGGTCCAAAGAGAAATACCCTTTCTGGTTGCCAGAATCGAAGTAGCACTCACACTGAACTCATTGAGTCCGAAGGAAATTAATAGCGGAGTTAAGAGAGGATCTGCGGCAGCTTCACCACACATGCCAACCATGATTCCTTCTGCCCTTCCTGCCTTGATCACCTGTTCAATCGAACGGAGTACTGCAGGGTTATAAGTGGAATACAGATAAGCGACGTTCGCATTACCTCTGTCGGCTGCCATCGTGTATCCTGTCAGATCATTCGTTCCGATGCTGAAGAAATCTGCTTCCTTTGCAAAAACGTCTGCCATCAGGCTTGCAGCTGGTGTCTCTACCATAATACCAACTTTGATGTTGTCATTATAGGCAATGTTTTCTTTTTTCAGTTCCTCTTTCAGTTCAGCGATCATCTGCTTGACTGCACGCAGCTCATCAAGACATGTAACCATTGGCACCATAATACGGATATCGCCAAAAGCACTGGCTCTTAATAAGGCCCTTAACTGCGGACGGTAGAGATCTTCTCTCTGTAAGCACAAACGGATGGCACGGAAACCAAGGAATGCATTATCCTCTTTTTCCAGGCCAAGATATGGAATCTCCTTATCACCGCCGATATCCAAGGTACGGATGATCACCGGCTTTCCTTTTAATGTTTCCGCAACCTTTTTATATGCCTCAAACTGTTCTTCTTCTGTCGGCACCTGCGAACGATCCATAAAAAGAAATTCTGTACGGAACAATCCAATGCCCTCTCCGTCGCATTCGACTACTTTCAGGGCATCTTCCGGTTTTCCAATATTCGCACAAAGTTCTACCTTGATCTTGTCAGCTGTCACTGTCTCTTTCCCAATAAACTGGGCTAAAGCAGCCTTCTCTTCCAGATAGGCTTCTCTTTTTGCCTGATATTCGGCAAGAACTGCCTCGTCCGGAGAAACATATACGATTCCTTCTGAACCATCTAAAACAACCTGTTCCCCGTTGGAAACTTTGCCGGTAATTCCTTCTATGCTGAGTACTGCAGGTATTTCAAGTGCTCTGGCAAGAATTGCAGAGTGGGAAGTCTTTCCTCCGACTTCCGTTAAAATACCGCTTACATTCTCAGGGTTAATTCCTGCTGTCATGGATGGGGTCAGATCTTCCGCTACCAAAATCGTTCCTTTTGGCACCTTCGCCAGATCAACGTCTTCCACGTTCAGGAGTATCTTTAGCAATCTGGTCTTGATATCACAGACATCCGTTGCTCTCTGCTGATACATCTCATCTTCTAAAGACAAGAACATCGCCATATAGAAATCGCATACTTTTTCCACAGCTGCTTCCGCGCACATTTTTTCTTCTTCGATGCTGGTGTCCATCTGTCCAGTCAGTTCCGGATCCATCAGAAGAAGTACATGACCTTCCAGGATTTCTGCTTCTTTTTCCCCTACTCTTCCCTTCATGTCATCTGCCATGATCTGTGTTTTCGTAATGCATTCCTCTAAGGCATTCTGTAATCTTTCTTTTTCAGCATCCACATCACTGATCGTATGATGTTCGTATGCAAGCGAAGGTTCTTTCACGATTACGACCGAACCAATCCCAATTCCTGCTGATGCACCAATACCAGTATACATACTCTTCCCCCTGTTCCCAAACCGGATTATTCGCCTAATCCAGATTCAATTAAATCTACAGCTGCCTGTAAGGCTTCTTTTTCGTCTGCTCCATCACACTGAATCTCGACTTCAGAGCCACATTTGATACAAGCACCGATAATGTTGAGGAGGCTCTTTCCATTGATTTCTTTGCCATTAAAAACGATCTTAATGTCGCTGTCAAACTTTGCCATTCCTTTTGCAAAAACTCCTGCCGGTCTCATATGCAGTCCCTGTGGATTTGTAATTGTAATGTTCTGTGATACCATAGTGATTCTCCTTTTCTTAATAGGTTAATATAATACTTTAGCAAAAATCATTTTACCATTTTTCATATATAGTGTCAATTATATTCTTGTAGCCAGAAAGGTATACTCCTTTTTGGCATCCTCATCATCCGGGTAGAGTTTTAAATATTCTCCAGCCATCTCATAAGCTTTCTGATATTCCTGGGCTTTCTCATAGATGACGATTTTCTGGAAGAGAAAGGATGCTTTTACCTCCCCGCCCTGGTCTGCCCCTTTCTGTGCATATTTTAAAGCGTTGGTATAATCCTTTTTCTCTGTATATAACTCACAGATCTTCTTTAAAAAATCCGTATCTTCTGTTTTTTTGAATCCCTGTTCATAAATGGCAACTGCCTGGGCATCTTCACCGGTTTCTTCGACACACTCACCCTTTAAAAGATAATACTGCATGTTTTTTTCATCTTTTTTTATCAGCTTGTCATAAATTTTTTCTGCTTTACCATACTCTTTGAGCTGATAATAGCTTTCTGCTAAATAACAGTTCATGTCCTGGTCCAGTCTGCCCCCAAAAACAGACCACTGGCCCAATGCATTCTTCAGATAAGAAATGGTCTTGGAATAATCTTTTTCTTTAAAATAAAGCAGTGCTTCTTGCCGGTATTCCACTTTTTTTTCGTAGGTATGCCACTGGAGAGCCCCTGCAAGTATTAAAACAAATAGAATGGCTATGATCGCTCCTCCGACAATCTTTCGCATAAAACCCTCTCCTTTCCTTTTAAAAAAGTCGCAGGCAGGGTAATCCCTGCGGAAAAACCCCTGCCTGCGGCAATCGTTAGAATACTCTCTGGTATTATTTTCTTAAACCTAAGCGTTCAATTAATGTTCTGTAACGTTCGATATCTTTTCTCTTCAGATAGGAAAGAAGGTTTCTTCTCTGGCCGACCATCTTTAAAAGACCTCTTCTGGAATGATGATCCTTTGGATTCGCTTTAAAATGGTTCTGAAGATCATTGATTCTTGCGGTAAGGATTGCGATCTGTACCTCAGGTGAACCGGTATCTCCCTCGCTTCTTCCATATTTTTCAACAAGTTCCTGTTTCATTTCTTTTGTTATCATGTTTCAATTCCTCCTATTATCTCATCACCTTTACGAAGACATGGTCGGAGACTCCATACCCTGGCAAAGGTTCTAATGCATTTCTTTCCCAGTCTATCATAATCTGTTTTTTTTGTAAAGAACGTTTTTTATATCAGGTGGCAGATTGCGACAGTTTTTTTAATAAGGATTGAAAATAGTCTGGCAGCGGTGCCTGAAATTCCATATACTGTCCTGTACGCGGATGAATGAATCCCAGCACCCTGGCATGAAGACACTGGCCGGACAGTCCCGGCATCGTGTTTTTGGGACCGTATACCGGATCTCCCAGCAAAGGATGATGGAGACTTGCCATATGTACCCGGATCTGGTGTGTCCTTCCCGTTTCTAACTGACATTCTATGTGGTTATATTGATGGTTTAAATGATTGATCACCCGGAAATGCGTTACAGCCCGTTTTCCATTTTTGGGTTCGACTGCCATCTTCTTTCTGTCAGACGGGCTTCTTCCGATTGGGGCATCCACCGTTCCGGACTCCTGGTTGAAATTATGCCAGACGATCGCCTCATACTTTCTCGTGATGGAGTGTTCCTTCAACTGCAATGCCAGCTTTCGATGTGCCATATCATTCTTACACACAATTAGGACTCCTGTGGTATCTTTATCAATCCTGTGGACAATTCCCGGCCGCAGTACTCCGTTGATTCCGGACAGATTATCCCGGCAGTGGTACAGGAGTCCATTGACCAGCGTGCCGGTATAGCGTCCCGGGCATGGATGAACCACCATGTCCTTGGGTTTGTTGATCAAGATCACATCCTCGTCTTCGTAAAGGATATCCAAATCCATCTTTTCCGGAAGGATCTCCAGCTCTTTTAACGGAGGGACACGGATCAGAATCTGATCATCTGCCCGAAGCCTGTGTCCTGGCTTTTCTTTTTTTTCATTGACCGTTACCTGCCCATCCCGGATCAGTTTTTGGATATAGGATCTGGAATGTTCACGAAGTTCCCCGGCTAAAAACTGGTCCAGACGCATTCCTTCCTGTTCTCCGTCCGCAGTGTAAGTATAGATTTCTTCTTTTTGGGGATCTTTTTTGTACGAGGTCGGTTCCCCGATCTCCGGATATCCTGATATTCGGATCTCAGGCTCATTTCCTGTCTTTTCCATGAAGCCATCCTCCTGTTTTCTTTGAAAAAATCCTTTCAAAATCCGCATCTTTATAATATACCAACACAAGGACGGCCAGCACAATAGCAGCCCCTGTCACATAGATATCTGCCACATTAAACACCGGAAAATCAATCAGAGTAAAATAAATGAAATCCACCACATATTTACGGAAGACGCGATCGATCATATTCCCCGCTGCCCCTGCCCCGATAAAATAGATACATGCTTTTAAGGGCAAAAAATGTTTTTCTTCCGGTATTTTCCGAGAAACCCATATGAGGATGGCAAGAACGGCAACGGTGATGAGCAGGAAAAACCATTGCCGGTTTTGCATCATTCCAAAAGCGGCACCCCTGTTCTCCAGATAATACAGCTCCAGCACATTCGGAATAACGGGAATACTCTCCGAAAATTTCAGTGAAGTAACCGCCCATAACTTTGTCAATTGGTCCAAAAGGAGCAGTAAAATGAATCCTGCCACCGATTTTTTCTTGATTTTCATCTGGCTATGATCCTCCTTTACCCCTTTTACAAACAGATTGAATCCGGGGTTTCCCCGCACAGTCCCCTTCTCATCTCTTCCGGTGTCACATCCCGGTAGATCTGTGCTTCCCCGATCTGATTCAAGAGAATAAACTTGATGCTTCCGTGCTCCATCTTTTTGTCATGGCGTGTTTCTTCAATGATCGCCTCCGGGTCCAGCTCTTTTGGCAGGGAAGGAAACGAAAAATAGTCATATAGTTCTTTGATCCCCTCATATTCTTCTTTGATCAGATAACCTCTTTGAAAGGACATTTTCGCTGCGAGAACGGAGCCAATCCCCACACATTCCCCATGCGCCAGCTGAAAATCCATCTGCTTTTCAATCGCATGGCCAAAGGTGTGGCCAAAGTTTAATAAGGCACGGATTCCCTGTTCCTTCGGGTCTTCTTCCACAACCTTTCGTTTGATCTTACAGCTTCCCTCGATCATATATGCCAGGGCATTTTCTTCCCTGTTCGCAATGCATTCCCTGTTTTCCTTGATCCATTCAAAATACTGTGCATCCTGGATCAGTCCGTGTTTGATGACTTCTCCCAGCCCACTGTGGTACTGCCTTTCGGAGAGTGTCTGCAGCGTCTTAATATTGATATATACAAGCTTTGGCATGTAGAATGCACCGACCATATTTTTATAAGAGTGATAATCCACCCCTGTTTTTCCGCCGATGCTGCTGTCTACCTGGGCAAGGAGGCTTGTTGGAATCTGCACAAAATCAATCCCCCGAAGATAAGTTGCCGCAGCAAAGCCGGTAAGATCACCGACGACGCCTCCTCCAAGGGCCAGCAGCATGTCTTTCCTGTCAAATTCATGTGAGATTAGAAAATGATACAGGGAATCTACGGTTGTCAGGTTTTTCCTCTCCTCCCCTTCCTGGAAAACAAAAACATGCAGTGCAGCACATTTCCCATCCAAAACAGATTTGAGTTCCTCCAGATAATAGGAAGCGACCTGACGGTCGGTGACAATACAGAGCTTTCGTTTGGCAATATCAAACGATTCCAGTTCCTTTGTCAGCGAATCAAATTCTCTCTCTATCACAATATCATATATTTTTTTGCCTTCCGCTGTTACTTCCAGTCTTTTCCCTTTCATGAAATGTTACCTCCCTGTAACACAAAAATACAGAGTGAATACCGTATCAGCGTTTGCCGCCCTCATATCCACTCTGTCCGCATACATACCAGTTTCTTCTGTTTTTTAATATTAAAACTTCGTCAGCTCCGGTGACAGGACATCGTCACTGACAATCTCATCCCTCAAATCTCCGGAAACCTCTATATTTCCTGGCGCGACGATAAAAATATTATTCGAAATCGCTTTCAGAGATCCGTCTACCGCAAAACTGGCCCCGCCAATAAAGTCGATAATCCGCTGTGCCTGGCCAATTTCAATTCCTTCCAGATTCACCACAATTGTTTTTCCTTCTTTCAGAAAATCTGCAACAATCTGTGCTTCATTAAATGTCTGAGGTTTGATCACTTTCACACTTTCACCTTCTTCTTTTCCATGAAATGGGATCACTCTGCTCTGATCCTCTTCTTCGGGTTCTTCTTCCGGCATCTCTTTTTTCCGGCGTCTTAAAGACAGGATCGGTTTACGTGGTTCTTCTTCCCCATCCTCTTCTTCCACCATATCATCAGGATTGCCGCCGTCTTCGATCATCTCATTATATTCCTCATCATATTCTTCGGTTTCATTATCAATATCATTCAACTTCATCATATTCAGGAACTTCTCTGCAAACTTCACCCTTTCCACCTCCTGCTATTTATTATAATCCCGTGCTCCAAAAATTGCAGTGCCCACGCGAACCATGGTCGCACCTTCCTCAATGGCCACTTCATAATCATTTGTCATGCCCATAGACAAAATATCCATAGATACATTATCAATGTTTTTCTTTCCAATGTCAATAAATAATTCATGCAGTTTTCTAAAAACGCTTCGATTCTCTTCCGGATCTCCTACGAGAGGGGCACTGGTCATCAAACCTTTGATATGTACATGTGGAAGGAGGCTGATTTCTTTTACCAGACCGATCACTTCTTCTTTATCCAGCCCAAACTTTGTGTCTTCCTGCGCAACATTTACCTGGATTAAAATATCCGCTTCCACACCTTTTTTTACCGCCTCTTTTTCGATCTGTCCGGCCAGATGCAACGAATCGACGGAATGGATAAGTACCGTCTTGTCAATAATATATTTCACCTTATTGGTCTGCAAATGACCAATCATATGCCAGTGGACAGGCCGGGAAATCTTCTCATATTTTTCGCACAGTTCCTGTACGTAGTTTTCTCCATATTCCATCTGCCCTTCTAAAAGAAGCTCCTCGATATCCGAGAGAGGCTTTTTCTTACTCACCGCCACTAAATTGACCTCTTTGGGATCTCTTCCGACTCTCTCACAGACTCTGCAGATGTTTTCCTGTACTTTTTTTAAATTATCCTTTACCATCAATAAATCACCTGGCCTTCCTTCACCGTATCGCTGTTTAATATAATTCTGTCATATAATTCAATTCCACTGTTTTTCGCAGAGACAATGCAGTAATCTTCATTACGTTTCAGCATCTGTATCTGCTTAAAAACGGTAAATCCTCTATTCACCATATATACCCCCTGTATGCTGGTGGTATTTTTTAACGTATATGTCTTCTCTTTATTGATATCAGAAATGACGTTTCCATTGGTCAGGCCGTCTGCAAAAACCCATGCGTATTTTTTGTTTTTCTTATATACCGTCACCGAAATCTGTGTCAGCGTCTGTCCTTTTTTGGAGCTGGTTTTTAGACGATTGAGCTGGTCTTTTTTTCCGGAATTTCCCCCGTTATTGAGATAGGAGACCGGAATTTTATATACCTTTTTTTCTGTCAGTGAGCTGGAAGGTATTTTTAACCCGTCCGTTTCTGACAAAAGAAGACTGACATACAGAAATCTCTGGTCTAAATACCTTTGGATGTAATTGTCAAAGGATAAGACCACATAGTATTCTTTGCCCTGTTTTACGCATTGGTATTTCGCAGTGGCAGTGAAATTATCTTTATAAAACGTAACCTGTATCTTCTGCGTTTCTTCTTCCCGCTTTTTCAAATGCTCATAATGATCTTTGCTTAACGGGATCATGACTTTCCAGTCCTGCCCTTCGACCAGCCGATAGGCAGGGCTACCTGCCTTCTGTTTTTTCTTCGAACTTAAAATCTTCATTTTCGGTCTGTGCTGAAAGGTCTGTTCCGACACCTCTTTTTGGGTTAAGTCTTCCAGGCCGTCATAAGAAAAGGCAACCAGTCCTTCTTTCGGGCTGGTGACCTCCGTATAACAATCCTGACCGTACTTCTTTTTCAGCTCTTCTTTTTTTTCTGTCAAAATGGCATCCGTATAGGAGAATAAATCCTGGCTGATATCATTCTGGGTTTCATATACCAGGTAAAAATTATGGTCGCTGTACCCTTCACTGAACACTTTTAATTCATCAAAGATCTGACTGATCCCTTTGGTCTGGATAACCGTTTTCTTTTCCAACTCTTCCTGTACGTATTCCTGTACTTCTCCCGTGGAATCAAGCATATAGACAATACCGTTTTTACTAACCTTGGAGCCGTCCGAAATATAGTGGTTCAGATATCCCGCTTGATCCGTCTTCACCAGGGATTCTTTCCGGAGTATCACCCCGTTGCCCTCGATACTGTCTACGATATTACTCTCACTGACTTCATAAATTGCCAGCTTGCTCTTTCCGAGATAGCTGATGACATATGCCATAAGATAGATGACAATGCAAAAAAAGACAATGGTGCCCAGATTTATATGTAAATGCAGTTTCTTTTTTCTGATTCCACTCATCTTACATCCCCCATCGGTTTAATGCTGCCCCATTGAGATAATGATATTCTTTTCCCTGGAAAGACTGCCGTTCCTCCATGATGGCTTCCCACTCGTCCAACAGTTTCCACCAGCTGGTATTCCAGTTACAAAATGCAGCATCTTTTTCGGGAATCCGGCTGAAAAGGCGTTCAATGGCGATATCCGGACGCAAGAGAGATACAAACTTCACCAGACGTTCCAAATACTCTTCTTTCGAACACACCTTTATTTTACCATTTTTGTATTCTTCATACAACCGGCTTTTCTTCGGGATATAGAGGGAGTGTAATTTCACCATCGCGACAGGCAGGACAGATAAGATCTTTGCGGATTCTTCCACATCTATCCTCTCGTCTCCCGGTAAATTCAAAATCATATGGACGCAGACCGGGAAGCGAAACGGGGCTGCCATCAGTACGGCATCGATAAATTCTGCGAGTCCGTGCCCTCGGTTCATCTTCTGTAATGTGTGGTAATTCACTGTCTGCAATCCCAGCTCCAGCGATACTTCAATCCCTGTTTTCTGCCGGAATCGGTCCAGTTCCTCCAGATAATCCCTTCGAATGCAGTCCGGTCTGGTGGAAAGAGAAATCTCGACAATATTTTCAACGCTTCCCGCCTCCTCTACATATGCCATGAGCTGATGCAGTGGAAGGAAAGTATTCGTATAATTTTGAAAGTATGCAATGAATTTATGGGCATGATATCTTTTTTCTATTTTTTCTTTTGCAAAAAACATCTGGGTTTTTACCGGAACCTGATTGTCACAGGATTCAAAACCGGTTCCCTCCTGTGCACAAAAAAAACACCCGGTTCCTGTTTTGCGGTTCGGGCAGGTAACGGGAAGATTGATCGGAAGCTTATATACTTTTTCTCCGTATTTGTCTTTTAAATATTTTGAATATGCATAGTAATACTGTTTTTCCATAGTTTATTCTGTTCCTTTTCTCCTATTACCGCAAACTACCATAAACCAAGTGAACAGTGAGCCCTCATATTCAAGGGGGATGCCACAAAAAATATGACATCCCCTTTTCATGATTTCTCCTATTCAAATTCCAGATATTCCATCATGTCTTTCCATTGATCATTCTGTTCTTTGGATTCTTCTTTCCTGGAATTATAATGCAGTGGACACAAACTGCTGTACTTCCTCCGGCATCTCACTCTTATCCATAGAAGCACTGATTACGAAATCCACATCAAACTTATCTGCAAGAACTTTCAGCTGATTGATAGCGTAGTCAAGATTATCTTCGATACATGCTGTGGTAAGAAAACTGTCAAGATAGATCTTATCCAGATCGTGATCCTGAGAGAGAATCCCCGCAATAAAACCGATAAACATATCTGTGTCTGTAATGTTAAAATCCGGAACAACAATCAGACGGATCTGATTGCTCAGTTCATACATATGTTTGTTATTCTTGTCAAGGTAAACGATCGTCCCTTTGGTAAGCTTAATGTCATCGTTCACCTGCTGAATTAAAATTTTTGTTTTTCCTTTTCCTTTCGAACCTGCAATAATATCAATCATGTGAATATCCTCCTTTAAATATGTTATTGGATTAAATCCCTTCTTTTGTAATATTAAGATAAAGATAGCATTCCTTCTGCTTTCTGTCTTATATAATCTATTATAATTTATCTCATATAAAAGTACAACCTTTAATTCGCTTAATTCACTGTTTTTTCTAACAAATGTGTCATGGAATGGTACAGGCTTTCTTTTGTTTTTGCCCCAAGTACGACAGAAATAAATCTCTCTCCTTTTTTATTCTTTGTCATGAGGATCAGACAGGATTTCGCTAGGGATGTTGTCCCTGTTTTCCCTCCGTACATCGTCACTCCTTCCGGAACCGGAAATTCGTTGAGCAGATAATAATTGGTGCTTTCCATATATTCACTCACCTTGGATCCCTTCGAAGTGACATAGGTCATCGTATAATCTTTCGAAGATACGGTATCAACAAAAGCATCATATTTCACTGCTTCCCGGAAAATGAGATACAGATCATATGCGGTTGTATAATGATTATCATCATGCAAACCATTGGTATTGACAAAATGAGTATGCGTTGCTCCCAGTTCTTTGGCTTTTTCATTCATCATTTCCACAAACTTCTTTTCGGAGCCTGCGATATATTCTCCCAAGATAACCGCACAGTCATTGGCCGATTTAATCAGCATCGTATGGAAGACCTGATCTACTGTGACCGTATCCCCTTTCGTAAGGGTACTGATCACCGCTCCGTCTTCATTTAATACGATATCATGTTTCAATGTGATCTCATCGTCCATATTTCCATGTTCTAACGTCAGCAGGGCTGTCATTACCTTTGTAATACTGGCCGGATAGATCTTATCAAAACAATGGTAGGATTCCACTACTTCATTTGTGCTGTCATTCACCACCAGATCCGCATAATCTTTACTCTGATAATCCGGATCCGTCGCTTCCCCCTGTGACAAAACAGCGAGGTTATGTGCCATTCCTTCTACCTTGGAACCGCTGCTCTCCTTATTTTGTGCATAATACGAGGCAAAGGAATCGGTAATCTGAAAAGGACTTTTTGCACACCCACTGCACATGGTCATGATAAGCAGTATGGTAGTTATGCTAACAATGATTCTTTTTTTCATAATGCTTCTTTCTCTTATTTTCCAATCGCTATCGATACATTTCACGCCATTCAAGGTCTCCTCTTTCCAGGGCCTTGATCAGTAATTCTGCCGTGGCCAGATTCGTCGCAAGTGGAATATTATGTACATCGCATAAATGCATGATATTAAAAATATCTGGTTCATGAACCTTCTGATTCTGCGGATCTCTTAAAAAAATCACCATATCAATCAGGTTATGTTCGATCTGCGATCCCATCTGCTGCTCTCCTCCAAGCGGGCCGGCCAGATATTTATGGATCGTGAGATTCGTCACCTCTTCAATCAGTCTTCCTGTCGTGGCAGTGGCAAACAGTACATGTTTGTTTAAAATGCCCCTGTAGGCGATACATAAATTCTGCATCAGCTTTTTCTTTCCATCATGCGCAATCAGTCCAATATTCATATTCATCTCCTCCTAATTAATAATGCCTCTGTAAACCAACATTCAATACTATCCCTATTCCCGCCATATAACTTAGCAGGGAAGTCAGACCATAACTCACAAACGGGAGCGGCAGCCCTGTGTTTGGCAGCAGTTCTGTGGCAACGCCGATATTAATAAACGACTGGAATCCCACAAGTGCCGCCATTCCCAGAGCGATCAGCCTTCCGCTCATATTCTTTGCAAGATATGCTGTCTTTAAACATTCTATCACTATAATAGCTAATAACGCAATCACTATTACACTTCCAATAAATCCGGTCTCCTCTCCGACAACCGAAAAAATGAAATCTGTCTGCTGTTCGGATACAAATCCGGTATCTGTGACCGATACATCTGCAATCGTATTATTATTCAGCCCTTTTCCATAAAGCTGCCCGGATCCAATTGCCATGACCGAGTTATCCTGTTGATACGCTGTGGTCGAGCTGTATTTTGACGGTTCCAAAAACGTCATGATTCTGGTCACCTGGTACGGTCTTAACAAGATCTGATTTGGTGTCTGGATATACCAGATAAAAAGAGCTCCCAGCGGTATAATGATCGGAATTGCGATCATGAAAAATTTCCGGATCAGCTTTCCGTTCAGTCCCCCTACGAAAATGACCGCCAGCAAAATAAAGGTAATGTCCAGTGTCGTAGACAGATTGGGTTCAACGAGCACCAAAAACAGGGGTATGGCACAAAGCAGTGCCAGTTTTCCCAGCACTTTCCATTCCATAAAATCTTCTTCGTGCTCTTGTATGTATACCGCAACAAAAATAATCATGATGATCTTTGTGAGCTCCGAGGGCTGCAATCTGGTAAAACCGAGGTTAATCCATCTTCGCGCCCCGTTTACACTGGTGCCTGCTACTTTTACAATCACAAGAAGCACTATATTGATCAGATACAGGATCCGGTTAAAATCACAGATAAAATTAAAATTAACGACAGATAAAAATAACATGATGCCGATGCATACGATCAACCCTACCAGCTGTTTCTTGGTATAACTGCTGTCTGCACTGTTAATGAAAACCACGCCCAGACTACTCAACACAAGAACTGCCACCGTCAACACCCAATTATAATTTTTCAATTGGTATTTTTGCTTGAACATGCCTTTCCTCCTGCACTGTTATCTCTGAAATCGCATTTCTTTGATTGGGATATTCGCATAAATTGCCGGAACATTTCCATCCCCGCCTTCAGATTCTACCTGGGTAATCTGAATATCCAGTCCATGCTGGTCAATCTCCATATATTTTGAAATTACTTGTATGATATCGTTTTTTATCATTTCCATGGTTTCCGGAGAACAGTTTGCCCTGTCCGAAACCAAAACAAGTTTTAATCGGTCTTTTGCAGTATTTCCAGAAGTTTTTTTTCTCAGAAATGTATCCTTGAATCCCATTCGGTTTTCCCCCTTTAGTAACCGCGTTTAAAAATATTTGCAATCTTCTTCAAAATTCCTTCCGCTTCAAACTCCATAAAAGGTACCTCTTCTCCCAGCACCCGGTGGCAGATGTTAGCAAAAGCCTTGCCTGCCTGTGTGTTAGAACCTACCAATGGTTCCCCTTCATTCGTTGCGATTACAATGCTCTCATCATCTGGAACCACACCGATCAGATCGATGGCAAGAATGTCAATGACATCGTCTACCGACATCATATCCCCACGTTTTACCATATCCATTCGAATCCGATTGATTACCAGGTCAATGTTCTTTAATCCTTCCGCTTCCAAAAGGCCAATAATCCGATCGGCATCACGGATCGCTGACACTTCCGGTGTTGTGACGATCAGTGCCCGGTCTGCCCCGGCAATGGCGTTTTTGAATCCCTGTTCGATGCCTGCCGGACAATCAAGGAGAATATAGTCAAAATCTTCCCTCAGTCCGTCCACCAGTTTTTTCATCTGTTCCGGGCTGACTGCGGTTTTATCTCTTGTCTGTGCTGAAGGAAGTAAAAACAGATTCGAATATCTCTTATCTTTTATCATTGCCTGTTTGACACGGCAGTTTCCTTCCACCACATCGACAAGATTATATACAATTCGGTTTTCCAATCCCATCACAACATCCAGGTTACGCAATCCGATATCCGTATCGATCAACACCACCTTTTTCCCAAGCTTTGCCAGTCCGGTCCCGATATTCGCTGTTGTTGTGGTCTTTCCCACCCCGCCTTTTCCGGAGGTAATTACAATTACTTCACTCATTTCTATTCTCCTTTTTATTATTCTTCACTCGTACTAATCTCACTGATTAACGACCTCGTGATCGTCTCAATAAAGATATTGTCATTTTCCACAAATGCCAACTTGGCTTCCAGTTCCGGCTGTATCCTCTTTCGTGTGATTCTCCTGGAAATTTTATTTTTCTGATCCGGCGACCGTGCAATATATTCCCCAATCTGTATCTGCATCGGTTCCATCATCAGTGCTGCGACAAACGATTTTTCATCATGGGGATAACCGGCATGTACGGTGCCTTTCAGGCATCCCAGTACAACGACATTTCCCCCGGCGATCACCTGCGCCCCCGGATTGATATCTCCTAAGATGACAATGCTGCCCTCCACTTCGATCGTCTGTCCGGAACGCAGTGTCCCACGATAGAACTGCCCGTTTTTTCCAATGCGGTTCTCCGGAAATTCTTCCGGGCTGTTCTCTTTCTCGTTTGTCCTTTTTTCTCTCATATCTGCCAGTACCTGTGCAAACTGTGTTTCGTATTCTTTTGCGCCATCAATCACATAGCTTATATTCAATCCACTGTTTTCGCTGATGGTATCCACTAAGAGATTCTGTTCTCCTGATGTAAGATTCCTTCCTGTAAAACTCACGGCGATCGGCTTGCTCAAATCAAAAAAGTGTGTGGACTCTTTAAACTTGATGGACACCTCACGAAGCAGTTCCCCAAAAGAAAGTGTCGGATTCAATACAACCTGAAATCCATATTTATTTCCTTTAATAATAACGGAACTTTTCATCTTTCCTCCTGTTTCCTAATCATTACTTCCATCGGATCCTGTAGGCAAAAGTGCAGTTTTCGATTTGCGCTCTGCTTTGGTTGTCTTTCCAAAATAATACTTATAAATATCCCTGGCAATCTCTGCTGCATTTGTCGAAGTATAACCATTCGGTACAACAACCGTCATCGTAATATCAGGATCATTATATGGAGCATAGGATATGAACAATGCGTGGTTTGGTCGTTTTTTGTTCTCCTGGGCAGTACCGGTCTTTCCAGCTACTTTCATTCCCTGTTTCTTATACAGGAACTTAATCGAGCTGTTTTTTCCATTGACCACCTCGATCATTCCTTTCTTAATTAACTGGAATGTCGTATTTTTGATCTTTAATTTCTCTTCTGTTCTCTTTTTGTAAGATTTCAGTGTCTTTCCGGAAGAATCGGTTGTTTTTTCGAGAAGGGAAAGATCCACTAATTCTTTTTGGTTCACCAATGATGTCACATATCTTGAAATCTGGCTCGGAGTAAAACTGTTCGTACCCTGACCAATTGCCGAACGGATCGCATCCTCGTCAGAAATACGCGGTTCATATTCCGTGATCTCCACACCGGATTTTCGGTTCAGACCATATATGGAAGCATATTTCTTCAGTTTTGCAAGGCCTCGTGCACTGTTGTAAGTCCCATTGACTGTACCCAGGTTATAGCCCATCTGATAAAAGAAGAAGTTACAGGATACGGCAATCGCACCGCTGACATTTAATGTCCCATGGGCATTTGGGTAGATCCAACACTTCGCAGCCGGAGAAACCTTGTCAAAAATTCCGGTACATTTTACATAAGTAGACTCATCCGCCACGCCTTCTTCCAAAACCGTCGTTGCAGAAATCGGTTTAAAGGTTGAACCGGGTGCTGTCCTGGTCTGGGTACACCGATTTAACATCGGAGAAGACTGATCTTCATTGAGAGAAGCATAGTAGGATGAATCGATTCCATTGGCCAGCTTATTATTATCATAAGATGGATAAGAGACCATCGCTTTGACTTCTCCCGTATCCGGATCGGTGATAATGACGGAACCGGAGCACGGATCTAATGCCAGCTGTGCCGGGGTAATCTCTATGTTTTTAATTTTTTTATACATAAAGCTGTAGGCGGACATACTTCCTGTATACAAACTATTATAATCCTTATCTTTCGCTTTATCAAGGACTCCCTGGTCATAAAGAAGCAAACACACCCTTTTTCCGCTTAATTCACCGTTTTTTATCATGTATTTATATAAAATCTTATCAAAGTCTTCTTCTGTTTTCAGGGAATCGGTAATATAGGTGATCAATTCCTCATAAATTTCATCCGCATCATAGTAATCTGACTTGATATTAAACGAGCTGATATCGATCCATTCATTATTGATCGCATAGCGCAGAAACTTCCGGAAACTGATCTTTTCTGCCTTCCAGTCCGTATATACCTGAGAATTTTCATCAATGGACGAAGAGACCAGAATACCTTTTTCTTCCAGCATATCATAGATATAATCCACATAGTCCCTCTGTTCATCACTTAAATTTTTCAGTGAAGTCGTTCCGCTTCGCAAATTTTTCTGAAGAGAATTCAGCACCCTCTCCTGTTTGTTCTGATAGATCTTATAGACTTCTTTTTCATTTTTTGTAGCTTTTTTTCTGTTCAGCTTCGTGATACTGACAATATTATTATCAATCAGGGCGTAATAGACATCCTTGATCGGGATCATCTTGTTCGTTCCGGATTCCCCACTGGTGGTAAGATGGGCCAGGATAATTCCCGCAATACGGCGCTCCAGTATATTGTAGGCATATTTTTGCAGTTTGGAATCAATGGTGAGATAGACATTGTTTCCGGCAGAAGCTTTTGTCGTCTTTACTACCTTGATCACTTTTCCAAGATTGTCAACCAGGACCTCCTGTTTCCCCTTTTTCCCTTTCAGCGTGCTCTCCATTGTTTTTTCAATGCCGGTCTTTCCCACGACATCGTTGGCTACATAATCGCCTCCATCGTCATTTAATTCGTTCAGTTCGCTTTCCGAAGCGACACCGGTATATCCGATGATGGAAGCAAAATATTTGGCATCTTTATATTTTCTGAGGGAATCTGCTTCAATATTGACTCCCGGATAGTCGTCCGAATTTTCTGAAATTGCGGCAATACTCTTGTCAGAGACATTGGATGCCACCGTGATCGGTGTGGTCTGGGAATAGCGGTTCATAAAAACATCATAACGGATCGACATGATTTTTAATGTATCCTCCACAGAATACTCATCGGAAATCCCGAACATGCTTCCCACACTGGATGGACCGTCTTTTCCGGATCTCAAATACTCATATACCTGCTCCGGAGTGGAATTCAGCCATTGTTCCGCCTGTGTTTTTTCGTCGCCGCTGAGGCTGTCCAGCTTGACAATACCGTAAATATCCTTTTTAAAACGTGTCAGGGAAGAACCAGATTCCGTAAATTTTAAATTTCCCTTGCTGTCAACCTTTAATGGCAGGTCATAATTGATCTCATCCCCGTTTTTTTCCAGGACCTTGATCAGATTATAGATGATCTCGTTCTTTACATCGTTTTCTGTAACCTTTTTTCCGGTCTGTTTTTGTCTTTCACTGGCAATCTCCTTCGTTCGGTCTGTACTTTGTAAGGTGACCGTATATGCCAGCTGATTGTACGCCAGTACTTTTCCGTTGCAATCATAGATATTGCCTCTTGTACCGCTGGTTTCAATGGTCTTCTTTACTTTATAATTAAAATTGGCCAGATGTTCCTCCCCTTCGACAATCTGCAGGACAAACAATCGATAAATTAATATCAGAAATAAGGCGATAAGCAATGCCCCTACAATAAAGATCCGGTTGGACGCCAGGCTTCCCGCTATATTTTTTATCCGAGCTTTATCTGTTTTTACCCGATCGGTTTTTTTTGGTTTCTTAAACAAAATCTGCACCCCTTTTTTCGTTTTTCTCAAGCCAGTCATTGATACGCAGTAAAATCTGATAGAGCAGCAATGCTGCGGCAATGGTATAGACCATTTCCGGTAAAATAATATGTTTTGCATAAGAAAAGATATGCAGATGGTTATGTAAAAGGCCATACAGAACATACATAATCAGGCCGTATACCAGATCATTTCCTCCAATCAGCAGCAATGGCAGGACGTTGTCATCGGAATAATAGATGCGGTGGAAAAATCCATCACAAAAACCGAATAACATATACAAAAATGCAAATCCTCCCAACATGGAGCCATAAAAAATATCCATCAGCAGCCCGCTGAAAAATCCGACTATCATCCCTTCCTTCTGTCCGCGCATGATCGCAATCGAGGAAATCAGGATGAGAAGGATATTGGGTGTGACCCCCGCCAGCTGGATCAGTTCAAACACAGATGTCTGCAGGACAAAACACAGCACCACGGAAATCGCTGTTAGCACAACTCGTTTCATAATCCATCCCTTCCTATACAAATGGCGGAAATAAACATATCATTGTGATAGCTTTTTTCCGCCTCTTTTTCTTCTTCAGCCACTCGCCCCCTTTTGCCGGGAGACGGACTGTATTCATCTGGTTACTGTCCACACAGCCATCACGAGGCCAAAGCAAACAGTTTTTTAATCTGCACTCTCGCTGTCCTTGGGAACTTCTTTTAACTGAGTGATCACGAGGACATGCTCCAAATGCTCAAAATCGACCTCCGGTGTGACCTTTGCTGTTCTTGTCAGATTGGAAGAGTCCATGGAAATCTTGCCGATCGTACCAATGCGTATCCCGGCGAGATATTTGGAACTGATATGGGATGTCACCAATTCCTCCCCCTCTTTCAGTTTGGCATCTTTGCTGATGTAGGTTACATCGATCGTACCATCTTTTTGAATGGATTCGCTATTTCCCTTGATGACACAGGTATCCCCGGAAGTAAGTGACTTTGCACTGACACTGCTGTCGTCATCGATAATGGAACGTACCTTGGCATAATTCTTTCCCGTTTCGGTGACGATTCCGACCAGGCCGGTACCGGCCAGGACATTCATGTTCACTTTGATCCCATCTTTGGAGCCTTTGTTGATCACAAAGGTGGTATACCAGTTTCCACTGCCTCTGCTGATTACATTGGCTCCCACCTTTTTGTACTGGGAATATTCTTTATCCAGCTTGAGAAGAGCCCTCAACTCATCCAAGGTCTTTTGATCGGTATTCAGTGCTTCATTTTCCTCCGTAAGCTTTTCTACTTTTTTGGTCAGTGCTTCATTTTCTTTTTTTAATTCCTTCATGCTTTTTAGGGAACCCACATGATCCCCGACCCATATGCCAAAGGAGTTAACCCCGTTTTGCATCGGGACAACAACGGTACCTGCGATCGCAGAAAAAGGCTTTGCCGTGTTTTTAAATACGGCACTCAGCGTTAATAACAGAATGCAGATTGCCGTCAGCACGATCAAAAGCATCTTCGGGGAAAATTCAAACTTGTGATGACTTTTCATAAAATCACTCCCTGATTAATGGAAATCGTATCCCTGCTCACTATGAGCCAGTCTCTCGTAATCCGGGGTCTCCATGATCATGCCCAGACCTTTTACTACCGTAAGCTCCGGTTCTTCTATATTCATGATAGACAGACCGGTCTCCTGCTGGATCAGCAGATTCAGGTTCTTAATGCAGGTCGAACCACCTGTCATGCAGACACCATCATGCATAATATCCATGGAAAGTTCCGGCGGAGTTTTTTCCAGGATGAACTTGATCGCATCGATAATCGAGGAAAGGCTCTCGGACATGGCCTCGAAAATCAGATGATTCGTTACAGTAACCCGGTTCGGAAGGCCTGTGATCAGATTCCGTCCCATGACATCGTAGGTGACTTCCTCGTCTTCTTTAATTCCGCTCGCCAGCTGCATTTTTAAACGCTCGGCACTCTTCATTCCGATGACAAGATTATGTTTCTTCTTGACCGCCTGTTGAATCGCCTCGTCAAACTTGGTTCCGCCGATCTTCAAAAGACGACTCTGCACAATTCCGCCCAGGCTGATCAGGCTGATCTCTGTAGTATCCGCACCAATGTTGACGATCAGGCGTCCCGTGGCATCCATGACATCGAGTCCCGCCCCGAGGGCATCGGCAATTGGCTTGTCAATAATACGGATCTTTTTGGTTTTCAGTGAGGAACTCGCAATCAGGTCGTAAAATGCTCTTTTTTCTACTTCGGTTATGTCCGAAGGAACCGCGATATAGAACTCTGCATTGCCATTGGCCGAGAGTCCTTCCGAAAACTTCTTCCCGTGCATTCCTTTAAAATAAATCTGGATCATCGTCTGCATTGCCGTGAAATCGGCGATCACTCCATTGATGATCGGCTGCTTCACTTCGATATTCTTCGGTGCTTTCTCATACATCAGATAGGCTTCGTCCCCAAGGGCCAGAGGCTCTTTTTTCTTCACCATGGCAATCATATTCTTTTGGTGTAAAATAACTCCTGCAGCTTTCTGATAGATTTTAATGGAATTCGTTCCCATATCGATTCCGTATATTTTTTCAGACATGGATATGTCTCCTTTCGTTTACAAATGCATTCATTTTTATCTATTCACATCATCTTTTGTTCTCTCATGCTGGTAAAGCACTGGTCTCCGATAATGATGTGGTCGGAAAGAGGGATGCCCAATAGCTCTCCCGCTTCTTTTACCTGTCTTGTAAGAATCAGATCTTCCCTGCTTGGCTCCGGACATCCGGATGGATGGTTATGGATCAAAATGAGATAGACTGCTTCATAGCGAAACGCCTCTACAAAAATCGTCCGCAGAGGTACCCAGGCACTGTTTGCCGTGCCCTTGGAAAGATAAATATCTTTCATCAGACGATATTTACCATCCAGTAGCAAAAGCTTTACTTTTTCTACGGAAAGATGTCTCATCTCTTCCATATAGTAAGCGGCAATATAATCCGGCGAACTGAAATCGCTCTTTTGTGACAGGGAGGCTTTTGCCAGCCGTTTGGACAGCTCCAGCACACACAAGATCTCAATTGCCTTTACCTTTCCTATCCCGGAAATGGATTGGAGCATCTCGAAATCCATACGGTACAGTCCGGCCAGCCCCTTGCAGACCGGATGACGGTCCAACAGTAAAAAAGCGAGCTCTAACGCAGAATATTTCCGGGTTCCGCAACGTAAGATCACTGCTAAAAGTTCTCCGTCTGTCAGGCTCTCCGCCCCGTATTCGAGACATTTTTCATAAGGGCGCTCTGTTGCCGGGCGCTCTTTCATTGTGATCGGCTTCTTTTCCATATTCCCTCCTCTATGTCTCTCCAGACACAGGCACGCCGATTGATGAATATTTTAACATAAAAACAATATTTTGTATATAGTCTTCGAAAAAGGGACCGTTAACTTTTTGTGTCTTTTATTACAATATTCTTAACTTTTCCTGTCTCATATATTTTCTGCAGGGACATCATGATTCCATATTTCGCATGTTCCCAGGTGAGTCCTCCCTGGAAATAGACGGCATAGGGTTCTTTCATGGGACCATCGGCACTCAGCTCGATGGAAGAGCCGGAAACAAAGGCTCCTGCTGCCATAATCACCTGTGCATCGTATCCCGGCATATCCCACGGTTCCGGGCGCACGAAGCTGTCTACCGGTGCCGCTGCCTGGATTCCCTCACAAAATGCTACCATCAGATCCGGGTCATGGAACTCCACTTCCTGTATGATATCGTGACGGCTTTCTTTTCCGTCCGGTATCACCGTAAATCCCAGTTCCTCATAGATATTTGCCGCAAAAATCGCTCCTTTTAACGCACTTTTTACAACGGATGGTGCCAGGAAAAGCCCCTGGGCCAGGGTGGTCGTGACTCCCAAAGAGGCACCGACTTCTTTTCCGAGTCCCGGGGAAGTCAGGCGGTAAGCCGCCCGTTCAATGCATTCCTTCGTTCCACACAGGTAACCTCCAATGGGTGCCAGCCCTCCACCAGGATTCTTGATCAAAGAACCGGCGATCAGATCCGCCCCTACCTGGGACGGCTCCTCCAGCTCTACAAATTCCCCATAGCAATTGTCCACCATACACAGAACATCCGGTTTTCTTTCTTTAATAAAATGGATCAATTCCCCGATCCGTTTTACCGATAATGTCGGTCGGGAAGCGTATCCTTTCGATCGCTGTATCGTTACCAGCCTTGTTTTTTCATTTAAAGCCCGGGCAATCCCCTCCCAGTCAAAGGAACCATCCGCAAGCAGATCGACCTGACGGTAGGAAATGCCATATTCCGCTAACGAGCCGTTTGATGGCCGAATCCCAATCACTTCTTCCAGTGTATCGTAGGGTTTTCCAACCGGGGATAAAAGCTCATCCCCCGGGCGCAGCTGGCTCATCAGTGCCAGTGCCAGCGCATGGGTCCCGCAGGTAATCTGTGCCCGCACCAGGGCATCTTCCGTGCCAAAGACATCGGCATAGATTTTTTCCAGTTTTTCTCTTCCGATATCATTGTATCCATAACCGGTCGTCGGTGCAAAACATGCCTCACTCAACTGGTTTTTTCTCATCGCTTCCAGCACTTTCATCTGGTTGCATTCCGCGATTTGATCGATCTGTTCAAATCGATCTTTCAATTTCTTTTCTATTTCCGTACAAAAGCGGTATACCGGACGGGAAATCCCCATCCGGACATAATAATCTTCCAATATTTTTTCTTTATCATCCATTCCAGATTCCTCTTTCTTTTAGCAGCTCAAGCAGGTGTTCCAAAAGGATTTCTTCGGAGCCGTAATCCTTTTTGTTGATCCAGATTACATCCTTTTCCCGCCGGAACCAGGTCAGCTGTCTTTTTGCAAAATGCCGGGTATCACGCTTAATGCGCTCTACGGTATCTTCCAAAGACGCGTTTCCGTCAAAATAATCAAAAAATTCTTTATAGCCAAGTCCCTGCATCGATACCAGGTCTCGCCCGTATCCCTGCCGGACCAAATCGGAGACTTCTTCCAAAAGTCCGTCTTCCATCATCTGGTCAACCCTTTGGTTGATCCGTTCATATAAAATCTCCCTGTCATGATACAGGACAAAATAGGCCGCCTGATAGGGAGAAGTTTTTTCTCTTTGCTCTTTGTTATGCTGCGATAGCTTCCGGCCGGTTTCCTGAAAATATTCCAGCGCACGTATCACTTTCTTTACATTATTGTAGTGCACCGTCTGCGCATATTCCGGATCCTTTTCTTTTAACATATCATAGAGAAATTCCCGGCCTTTTTCTTCGGCTATTTTTTCCAGCTCCTTCCGGTAGCTTTCCCCGTCTTCATGATTGGAGAAATCAATATCGTAAAGCACGGCCTGGATATAAAATCCAGTACCGCCCACAAGAATCGGGATATGTCCTCGCTGATAGATCTGTTCCATCGCCTCCCGTGCTTTTTGTGCAAACAGTACGACATGGAACTTCTCTGCCGGATCCAGCTCATCCACAAGATAGTGAGGAACTCCTTCCATTTCTTCCGAGCGGATCTTTGCGGTGCCGATATCCATTTTTTTATAGATTTGCATCGAATCCGCACTGATGATCTCCCCATTGATTTTCTTCGCCAGCAAAATGGAAAGGCTGGTTTTCCCTGCGGCTGTCGGCCCTGTCAGGATGACCAGGGGACGTTTTTTTTGTTCTTCCACTCTTTCCACCTCTTTATTGTATCCGTTTAAATTTCTTTTCCAGTTCATATTTTGTCATGGAAATGATCGTCGGCCTCCCGTGAGGGCATTGGTATGGATTCTCCAGCTGAAGAAGCTGATCCATCAGGGCATCCATCTCCTGGAAGGATAAGGTCTGATTTCCTTTTACCGCTGCCTTACAGGCGATGGATGCCAGCCGGTCCGTTATCATATTTCCATTCATCTTCCCGCTGCTTTCTTCTAACTGATCAAAGATATCGATAAATAATTCCCTGGGATCCAGTCCGAGAAGGTTTGCCGGAACACCCCGGATACAATATTCCTTCCCTCCAAATTCCTCAATCAGAAATCCCAGTTTTGCAAAGGATTCCTCACATCGGTGAAAAATCTCCTGTTCTTTGATCGTAAAGGAAAGCACAATGGGCGGTGCAATCATCTGCTGCACGATCGTATGGTTTTCCAGGTCTTTTTTTAATTTTTCATACATGACTTTCTCGTGGGCAGCATGCTGATCCACGAAAAACAGTTTTTCCTCATATTCTACCAGCCAATACGTCCGGAAAACCTGGCCGATCAGGCGGTGTTTCGGACGGGCTTCTTCCGATAACAGGGGAATATCCTGAAAACTCATCTGTTGCCCGTAAGGTTTGGTCTCTTTCAAAAATCCCGTGTGTTTCGGATCCTGTGCCGGCCCACTCTGTGCTGGGATATTTTGTTCTAAGATATTTTGTGTCGGGATATTTTGTGCCGGGATATTCCCGGTTTCTTCCGGCTCGTCTTCTTCCTTTTTTTTCTGGATTTCCCGAATTCTTTCTTCAGATAAATTGGCAAAACGCGCCTCAATCGCTTTTCTTTTTTTCTCAAAGGGTTCCGGCAGTGCTGCGGTTTTTCTTCCTACCTTCTTTTTTTCTCCTAATTCCACCTCAGGAATCAGTTCTTTTTTCTGGAAGCTTTCCCTTACGGCACTCACAATGGCTGAATACAGCTCTTCCCCGTTTTTGAAACGCATTTCCATTTTTGCCGGATGGACATTGGCGTCAATATACCGTGGATCCATGGAAATCATTAATGCGGTAAATGGAAATTTATGCACCATGGCATGTCCTTTGTAGCCTTCCTCGATGGCAGAGCGGATGATATGGTTTTTCAGATAGCGTCCATTGACAAAATAATTCTCATAATTCCGGTTTCCCCTGGAAATGACGGGGGTTCCGATGAATCCTTCCACCAAAATCCCATTTTGTGATCCCCGGACTTCTAACAGGTTTTTCGCCACATCCCTTCCAAACAGATGGTAGATTCCATCTTTCAAGCTGCCATTGCCGGAGGTAGAAATTTTGTTTTTGTTATCGCAAATAAATTGAAAGGAGATTTCCGGGTGGCTGAGGGCCAGTCTCTGAATAAAGGTTTCCACATAGCCCGCCTCGGTCATTTTTGATTTTAAAAATTTCCTGCGCGCCGGGGTATTGAAAAAAAGGTTCCGGATGATAAAGGTCGTTCCCTCCGGACATCCGACCTCCTTCATTTCTTTTTCCTCACCGCCTTCGATGCAGTACCAGACCCCGGAGATTCCCTCATCGGTTTTCGTGACGACTTCCACCTTCGCGACAGCGGCGATACTGGATAACGCTTCCCCGCGAAAGCCGAGGGAAGATACCGATTCCAGGTCGCTGACCGTAGAAATTTTACTGGTGGCATGGGGGAGAAACGCATTGTGCACCTGTTCCTTTTCAATGCCGGTTCCATTATCCGTAATCCGGATAAAATCAATTCCGCCATTTTTTATCTCGACCGTCACGGCCGTCGCATTGGCATCGATGGCATTTTCCACTAATTCTTTCACAATGGAAGAGGGACGTTCAATGACTTCCCCCGCTGCAATCTGGTTAATGGTATTTTGATCAAGAATCCTGATTTTCGCCATGCGTTCTCCTTTCTGTCTAATGACATTTTTTCTGTAGGGCAAAGAGCTGGTTCATTGCTTCCATTGGAGTCATGTTATTGAGATCCAGCTGTTTTAAGGTCTCTTCCACCTCACTTTTTTTCGGCTGTTCCGCCACCATTCCCATTGTATCAAAAAGGGAAAGCTGTACCGGTTCCGCCTTGGATTTTTTCTCAGGTGTCCTGTGATGGAAAGCAAGATCGGATGCCTCCAGCTTTGCGGAAATTTCTTTGGCCCTGTCGATGACCGCATCGGGGATTCCTGCCAGTTTCGCCACCTGTATCCCATAACTGCGGTCTGCGCTTCCCTTGATGATCTTACGCAAAAAGATAATGGAATCGTCCTTTTCCTGCACTGCGATGCAGTAATTGTTGACGCCCGAAAGCTGTCCTTCCAGTTCCGTCAGTTCATGATAATGGGTGGCAAACAGCGTTTTAGCCCCCGAAAGGGCGGAACCGGAAATATATTCCACGACTGCCCAGGCGATGGACAAGCCGTCGAACGTGCTGGTTCCCCTTCCAATCTCGTCTAAGATCAACAGACTGTCCTGGGTGGCATGCCGGAGAATGTTGGCTACCTCGCTCATTTCTACCATAAAGGTACTCTGTCCCGATGCCAGGTCATCCGATGCGCCCACCCTTGTGAAGATCCGGTCTACCAGGCCAATGTTGGCTGATTTTGCCGGAACGAACGAGCCGATCTGTGCCATGAGGACGATCAGGGCTGTCTGCCTCATATAAGTGGATTTTCCTGCCATATTCGGTCCGGTGATAATATTCATCCGGTTTTTCTTATGGTCGAGTAAGGTATCGTTTGCCACAAACAGTTCTGTGGACATCATTTTTTCTACGACCGGATGCCGTCCGTCTTTGATATCAATCACACCCCGCTGATTTAAGGACGGTCTGACATAATGATTGGCCTCCGCCACAGCTGCCAGGGAAGCTAGGGCATCCAGCTGTGCGATCTGCTGTGCGGTTTTCTGAATCCGGTCAATATTGTCCGCCAGTTTTTCCCGAACTGCAGTAAACAGCTCATATTCGAGGGCACAGAGCCGGTCCTCCGCACCGAGGATCGTCTTTGCCAGTTCTGCCAGTTCCTCGGTCACATAACGCTCTGCATTAGCCAGTGTCTGCCGCCGGATATAGGAATCCGGAACCAGGTTTTTGTACGAATTCGTCACTTCAATATAATAGCCGAATACTTTATTATACCGCACTCTCAAATTTTTAATCCCGGTCTTTTCCCGCTCCCGCTCTTCAATCTGGGCGAGCCAGGTTTTCCCTTCTGTCTTGGCTTTTTTCAGACGGTCCACTTCCTCATGATAGCCTTCTTTGATTATTCCACCTTCCCTGACCGAAATCGGCGGATCCTCTTCCAATGCTTCTTCCAAAAGCGCGTGGAGATCTTCTAACAGATCCATGTCTTTTGCCATCCCGCAAAGAATGCCTTTGCTGAACTGAGCGAGGATATCTTTTATATAGGGAAGATATTGGATCGAAGTTTTAAAAGAAATCAGATCGCGGGGATTGGCGGAACGGTAACTGACTTTCATTGTCAGCCTTTCCAGATCATAAATCGAATTCATGTATTCCCGGAGTTCCTCCCTGGCCATCAAATTATCCTTGAGCATCTCCACCGCGTCAAGTCTCTCCATGATTGCTTTTTTATGGATGAGGGGCTGCTCGATCATTTTCCGCAGCATCCGTGCCCCCATCGCTGTCTTTGTCTTATCCAGAACCCACAGGAGACTTCCTTTTTTGGCCTTCTCCCTCATCGTTTCACACAGTTCCAGATTTCTTCTCGTCGAACTGTCCAAAACCATATAATTCTCCGTAGCATAAGGAATCAGCTCCCGGAGATGGGCGAGGGAATTCTTTTGGGTTTCGTGGAGATATTGCAAAAGTGCACCGCTGGCAATGATGGCAAACGGATAATCTTCCAGGCCGATCCCTTCCAGATGTAAGAGCCCATACTGTTCCTGTATCCACTGTCTGCAATGTCCTGCATCAAAATAATAGCTCGCTACCGGGGTGATGACCGCCGATATTCTCTCCTTGACCTCATCAAAATCTATGCCGCAGATACAGAAGGCGTCGTTACAGATAATCTCTGACGGCTGGTATTTATTGATTTCATCCATCAGTGCGTCCTGATATTTTACCTGTGTCGTCCGGAACTCTCCCGTGGAGAGGTCACAGACGCCGATCCCAAACTGATCGTCCTCACAAAACACGCTCATAATAAAATTATTTTTTGACTCATCCAAGCTTTGCGTCATGACGTTGGTTCCCGGGGTAACAATCCGGATCACATCTCTTTTTACAATGCCTTTTGCCGCCTTCGGATCTTCTACCTGCTCACAGATTGCCACGCGGAATCCCCGCTCGACCAGTTTATGGATATACGGCTCACAGGAGTGAAAGGGTACGCCGCACATGGGTGCCCTTTCTTCCTGGCCACAGTTTTTTCCCGTCAGGGTGATCTCCAGCTCTTTCGAAGCCGTCAGGGCATCATCATAAAACATTTCATAGAAATCTCCCAGACGGTAAAATAAAATGCAGTCTTTGTATTGGTTTTTTATCTGAAAATACTGTTCCATCATCGGGGTCAGTTTAGCCATTTTCACTCAACCTCCCCAGATAGTAAAATCCTTTGGATTCTTCTAATACTACCGGAACGATTTTGCCGATCACTGACGGATCTGCCTTGAAATGCACAACATAATTATTCGATAATCTTCCCGTGATCATCGTCGGGTCTTTTTCATCAATTTCTTCTGCAAGAACGAGCTCTGTCTTTCCCTCTAACTTTCCATTTTGTTTCCTGGCCACTTCATTGACCACCTGTAAGAGCCGGTCAAATCTCTCATGGACCACATCATCCGGGATCTGTTCCGGCATTTTGGCCGCCGGTGTGCCGGATCTCTTCGAATAAATAAAGGTGAATGCACTGTCATATTTTGCTTTCCTTACGACATCGAGTGTCTCCTGGAAATCCTCTTCGGTTTCGCCCGGAAAGCCTACGATAATATCGGTCGTGATCGCGATGCCCTCTACCCTCTCCCTGAGCTTTTCTACCAGGTCAAGGTAATGCTCTTTGGTATATTTCCGGTTCATCAACTGTAAAATACGGCTGCTTCCCGACTGTACCGGCAGATGAAGATGACGGCAGATCTTCTGGGAATGTGCCATAACCTCAATCAATTCCTCCGACAGGTCTTTCGGATGGGAAGTCATAAAACGGATCCGTTCGATCCCCTCCACCTTCTCAACCATCGAAAGCAATTTGGCGAAACTGATCGGCTCTTCTAAGTTTTTTCCGTAGGAATTCACGTTTTGTCCAAGGAGCATGACTTCCACCACGCCCTCTTTCGCCAGCTTTTCCACTTCCGCCACAATATCTTCCGGTTTCCGGCTCCGCTCCCTTCCCCTCACGTAGGGAACAATACAATAACTGCAGAAATTATTACAGCCAAACATAATGTTGACGCCTGCCTTAAAAGGGAACTTTCGGTCACTTGGCAGATCCTCAATGATTCCTTCCGCCTTATCCCACACATCAAACACCCTCTGTTTCCGGGAGAGGCATTCATATAGTAATTCCGCTAATTTGAAAATATTATGAGTTCCGAATACCACATCGACAAAAGTAAATGTTTTTTTCACTTTTTCCTGTTCTTCCGGCTCCTGCATCATGCATCCGCACATAGCGATCACCATATCCGGATTCTTTTTCTTATATGTCTTCAAGGTTCCCAGCCGGCCATAAACCCGGATATTGGCATTTTCCCGGACAGTGCAGGTGTTGTAATAAACAAAATCTGCATTTTCCGTCTCTGCTCTCTGGTAACCGATCTCTTCCAAAATTCCGTTCAGCTTCTCAGAATCTTTAAAATTCATCTGGCAGCCAAAGGTCTGGTCATAAAAAGTCAGCGGTCTTCCTGCCTGTTTTGCCCTTTCCCGGACTAACTCCCTGCATTTTGCTATAAAATACCGCTGTCTGGCCGGTTCCTCTGTCGGTACCAAAGCGGTGCTGTCAAATTCTTTATAATTGTTATTCATTCTAACCTCCAAGTTCGTCATGTCGCAAACGACCGCGCCCGGCGCGAGAATCCCGCAAACAAGATTCTTTTTTACAGATAAAATCATTATAGGATAAGTCTTTTTATTTTTCAAGAAAAAAGTACTTGCTTTTCCTTTTTGTCTGTGGTATAGTAATCGTGTTGCAAATAAAAAGGTCGATTGGTCAAGCGGCTAAGACGCCGCCCTCTCACGGCGGAAACAGGGGTTCGATTCCCCTATCGACTATCGGAAAAAGGTTTGTCTGTTCAGGCAGACCTTTTTTAACATACCGGAAACCTGTCATGCGAGCATGATACATCATCCCACAACAAGGACATCACCGTGTGCTTGTATCAAACAAAGGAGGTATTTATTATGGCTTTTTTCAACACCTTAAAGAAAAATCTGACTTCAGTCGGCCATCTGACCATGGATAAGGCCAAAACCACTGCAGAAATCCTGAAACTGAAAGACCAGATTCGCCAGGACAAAAAAGAGATTCGCATTGCCACTTACAAGATTGGAAAGATTTACCGGGAACTTCATCCAACGGATTATGAAGAAGTATATGAAGACTGTTTCCAGACCATCTCTTCCATGGAGAAGGCGATCGCCTGGAAGGAAGACGCGTTACAGGCTCTCTCTTCAGACACCAGCGATTCGGAAGGCCCGTCTGCTGACGTGCAGAAAGATGTCCAGGAGAACCCTGCAGAAGAAAAAGAAACGGAAGAGACCGTTACGGCATCTGCGGAAGAAAAAGAGACCGAAGAGACCCTTACGACACCTGTAGAATAAGAGGACAGTAACGAAGAAACCAAGGAATAAAGAAGGAATATTGCATGATACGGAAAATAATAACGATTGATGAACAAAAATGTAATGGCTGCGGTGCCTGTGCCAACGCCTGCCACGAAAATGCCATCGGGATGGTCAATGGCAAAGCAAAGCTTTTGCGTGATGATTATTGTGACGGCCTAGGAGACTGTCTCCCTGCCTGTCCTGCCGGAGCCATTTCTTTTGAGGAGCGGGAGGCAGCTGCTTATGACGAAGCGGCCGTTTTGGCAAACCAAAAGAAGCTGCAGCAGATGACAGACAATGCTGCCAAGACCGAAGCTCCTGTTTCCAGACCTTCGCAGCTTGCCCAGTGGCCGGTACAGATCAAACTGGCCCCAATCACTGCCCCGTACTTTGCTGATGCCTCATTGTTGGTTGCGGCTGACTGTACGGCCTATGCCTATGCCAGTTTTCACGAGGAATTCATGCGGGGAAAGGTTACGCTGATTGGCTGTCCGAAACTGGACTCTATCGATTACAGTGAAAAGCTGACCGAAATCATCCGGCAAAATGATATCCGACAGGTGACGGTCACCCGCATGGTAGTTCCCTGCTGCGGCGGTCTGGAACACGCGGTTGCGAAAGCCTTGCAAAACAGTGGAAAAGACATTACATGCCAGGTAATCACCTTCTCGATTGACGGGAAGATTTTAGATGCCTGATGGCGGATCATTATCAAACTGTTCTCTGAGGCAGGTTTGGATCTCTTTGATTTCTTTGATCAGTTCCTGAGATCTTTCCTGCCTTTTTTGGATATTCTCCCTCTCCTTTTCGGATGTCGCCCTTTCCTCATCCGGCATCTGTGGAAGTGATTGCTGCAGCGTTTCCACAATCTCTTCCTTTTTGGCCATTTCTTTTTCCAGATACTCTTTTAATAACGGATGTTTTTCTTTGATCAGGTATTCTCCATACTGTTCATACAAAGTCTGGCCCACACTGCCCTCCCTGTTTTTTTCTTCTTTTTGGAACATCGTTTCTTTTGGTGCCGGCACTGCCTTTAACACCACATAATATTTACCCTCTTCTTTTACAAACCATTCCTGAAGAATTTCATAGTGATATCTGGCGAGCAGACGGCGCACCTTAAACCATTCGGACTGCGGCTGCAAGACAAATTCTTTCCCTTTTGCAAAAAATTCCGGTCTTGCATCGAGAATCTGGCAGATCAGACTGCCTCCCATACCGGCGATCACTACCGTATCCACCTCATCCGGCTCTACCTGTCTCAGGCCATCGCCCAGCCTTGTCCCAATCTTTTTCTCCAGTTTTTCGTCCCGGATATGTTCTCTGGCGATACCAAGCGGTCCTTTGCGGATATCCATAGCGATTCCCCCGGGACAAATTTGATTTTTCACCAGATAAATCGGGATATATCCGTGGTCTGTCCCCACATCAGCAATCCGGTTTCCCGGTGTAACGGCGTTAGCCACTGCCTGCAATCGTTTTGAAATTTCCATATTTCTTTTCCCTCTTCCTGTCTTTTGTCTTCCTCTTACTGTAATCTGCTCTCCCGCGGCCTGAATCCAACCGAAATGTGCTCTCCCGCGGCCTGAATCCAACCGAAATGTGCTCTCCTGCGGCCTGGATCAAGCCAATCTCTTCTCCGCTGCGACCTGAATCCACTATTTCTTAATCCACTGTTTTTCAGCGGCCCGTACGGTGAATGCTAAGGTTTTGCACCTTATTTTTTTCAGATAGCAGTGTCTGCCAGCGCACAATATCTCCCGTATGTGCCATTTCTTCTTCAATTCCCGCCAGTTTCACCTTGCGAACGACATCGGACAATGCCTTGTCCTCCTCTTCCGGGGTGAGTCCGTATTGCAAATGTGTATTAAAAATTGCGGCAATTTCCTTTTGGTCTTCCCCGTCATGAAAACGGTTCAAAATCTCTGCCGGTTGGAACGTTTCCCCTTTCTCCAGCTGGGAAAACAATATCATCGCCACGGAATGGTATAAAGGCTCGAAGAAATCATCCGGCCCGACGTACGGACGGATGAGTGGATAACATTCCGGATGTTCCACCAGCCAGGTCAAGAGAAGCCTTTGTGGCTGGTTTTTTTTCTCCTTTTTCTCGGCCTTCTTTTTTTCTTCCGTTTCCGTTGGTTTTTTATATTGGGCGTTGACTTTTTCATACTGGTAACCGAGGCCATAACGGTTCACCAGGCTCTCCAAATCATTTTTCCGCACCATAAAGCGGTTCGCCGCCGCATCCAGATAGCTCCTGCGCTCCAGCGGTTCCTCAATTTCTGCCAGTTTTTTAGCCAGGGCGTGGAAAAACTGCGTCCGCTCTTCCGGATCCTGCTGGTGAAATTCCGAATACAATACCAGCATCTCAAACATATATCCGGATTCCGCCTCACGGATCCGCTTCTCATATCCCTGTGCCCCTTCGGCCTTGATCAGCTCATCCGGATCCTTATAGGGCTTCATGGAAAGCACCCTCCCCCGGAGACCATTTTGCCTTAGGATCGGCAAAGCGCGCAGGGCAGCTTTGATCCCGGCACTGTCGCTGTCAAAGGACAGGATCACTTCTTTGGTATACCTTTTCAAAAGCATCGCCTGGTTTGGGGTAAATGCTGTGCCAAGGGGGGCCACCGCATTAGTAAACCCTGCCTGATGCAGGGAAATGACATCCATATATCCTTCGCATAAGATCAGGTAATTCCGCCGGGAACGCTTCGCGTAGTTGAGTCCGTAAAGATTTCTCCCTTTATCAAAAAGAATGGTCTCCCGGGAATTGAGATATTTCGGTTCCCCCTCCCCCAGGACCCTTCCGCCAAAGCCGATCACTCTCTGATTTCCATCCATGATTGGAAACATCACCCGGTTAAAAAACTTATCATAGCTCCCTTTCACCGAGTCGATCGTTACTAGGGAAGATTCCTTCATCTGATAGTCGGTATATCCTTTTTTCTTCAGATACTGATATAGGTCATCCCGGTAGATATCCGCATATCCCAGTCCAAAATGGTTGATCGTCTCTTCCGTAAGTCCCCGGTTTTTTAAATATTGCATTGCCTGGGTTCCCCGCCGGCTTTTCAATAAATAATGGAAATATACTGCGGACTGCCTGTTCATTTCTTTCAGAAGTGTCCTGGCATCCGCTTCCTTCTTTTCTTCAGCACTCTGCTCCCCTTCCGGAAGTGCGATCCCGGCTTTCCCGGCCAATTCCTGTAAGGCCTCGACAAACGAAAGGCGGTTATATTCCATCAGAAACTGAAAGACATCTCCGCCCTGCCCGCAGCCAAAGCAATAATACATCTGTTTTTCTCTGCTGACAGAAAAAGAAGGGGTCTTTTCATTATGGAAAGGACAAAGTCCCATATAGTTTGCACCTTTCTTTTTTAAGGAAACATAAGAGGATATGATGTCTACAATATCATTTCTCTCCCGGACCTCAGCAATCAGGTCTTCTTCATACCTCATCGTCTCTTTCCTTCCTTTCTATCCTTTCTCTGGTCTCACCTAATATTTATCATTATTTAAGACGGCAATGGCATCCAGGGAAACCTTCATCAGCTCCCTGACTTCTTCTTCCGAAATCCCCATTCTTTCCGCAAGCTCGGATGGTTTGGCCTCCCTCTCATATTCCCTGGCAAACGCAGAGGCAATCTCATTGAGTTCATTCACCCTATTTGCCATCTTGACTGCGGAGCGGGTCGAAGAACGATAGCTATCTAATGCGTTTTGTAGATGCTCCCGGATGATCCGATCCGTAAAATCAGAAAAATCCCCGTGTAATTCCGTCTCATAATCATTCACGGCGGTCATCAATCCGATGTTGGCCTCCTGGATCAAATCTCCGAGCAAAAGTCCCTGATTTTGATATTCCCTCGCAATATCCACTGCTCGGGAAAGGTTCGCTTCAATTAAAAGATTTCTGGCATTCTCATCCCCGCTGAGCAGCTTTTTCGCGATCAGCCGTTCCTGCTCCCCGGAAAGCTGGCTTGCCCTTTTGGTCTCCTCTAAATAAATCGCTACCATCTCTGCATCCAGCGGATCCTCTTTCATCGGAATTTCCTCTGTCTCCGCTGTTTTCTCCCCTGACAGAATCCGATTTGTGATATTGATCCCATGAGATTCAAAATAACTGCAAATAAAATCCAATTGTTTTTCTTCCAGATTCATATCTGAAAAATAGGAGGAAATTTCCTCCATAGACAGCTGGTTTCCATTAATCTCCCCCAGCCGTTCCAATTCCTTGACTGCCTGCAAAAATTTTTCCTGTCCTGCCATCTGGCATCCTCCTTCATGACATGTTGATTAAGACTGTGCCTGCTCCTCGTCCGCTGGAAAAGCAATGGAAAGCTGCCTGCGTGCTTCATCCAACACCTTCATCGTCTCCAACGTGACATATGCGGCATCCTCTCCTTTGGCTCCTGTCTCCACCATCTGGATGAACACCTGCGTCTCATAATTCAAAATATTATCCGACTGTTCAAAGTGAATTGCCTGTACCACGCCTCTGCGGGTAATCCGAAGATCTTTGACATTTTCAATCTCCTGGATCAGCATTTCTGCATCCTCTCCCTGAATCTGGCTTGGTGTCGCGGCATTACAGATTTTAGAATAGACCGCTTCCCCGATCATATCCGGATACTCCATCAAAATCGTGCCTGCACCATCGACTCCGTTACGCAGCCGGATTCCCGAGGCCTTGATATTCGAAGGTGCTCCAAAAAGCCGGAGCATACAGGCCACCGTATATACCCCCAGATCCATCAGTGCCCCGTTCGACAATTCCGGACGAAATGCATTTTCAACCATCCCTCTTTTAAAATTGTCATAACGTGAGGAATACTGACAGTATTGCAGGGTTGCCCGTCTGATTTTACCGAGACTGCCGATATAAGAAGCCATCTTATGAAATCCCGGGGTATAGATGGAACGCATTCCTTCCATGAGAACCCGGTTTTGCTCCCGGGCAGTCTGAAACATTTCTTCCGCCTCCCGAAAATTCGATGCCAATGGCTTTTCACATAACACATGTTTTCCATTTCGAAGCAACGTCATAACCTGTTCATAATGACAGCAGTTCGGACTGGCGACATATGCAGCATCAAACGCATCACTTTGGGCAAAGGCTTCCAGATCGTCATAATAATGAAGATTTCCTTTTCGAAACCCAAACTGCCTCGCCTTTTCTATCGAGCGGGAATAGACTGCTGTCAATTCATACCCTTTCCCAAAACGATTCGCCTGATAGAACTTCTCTGAAATCTTTCCCGTCCCAATCACACCAAATCGCACCATATCTGTTTCCCCCTTCCTTCGGTCTCTTTCCAAAATATAGTCTTTTTATCTTAAGATATCATGTATTTCACCAAAAATATAGTCTTTTGTTTTTCCTTCTATAAAAAAGGAGAAAGAACCACCGTTTTCGCGTTGGTCCTCTCTCCTTTTTCACAAAAGCAATGCCCTATTTTCTTTATGTACCGTTTAGATACGGCCCATTTTTTTTGCAAAACTATGCAGCACATCCGGAATGGCAATTTGCTGTGGACAGACTTTCTCACAGCTATGACAGGCGATACAACACTCCGGCTTTTTGTCTTTTTCTACCGAAGAAAGAGCCATCGGCGCGATGAAATCTCCGGAACCGGCTACCATGGCCTCATTGTAAAGCTTTAACAGGAATGGAATGTCCAGCCCCTTTGGACAGTGGGATACACAGTAATGACAGGCAGTACACGGCACGGTTGTCTTGCGGATCATCTCATCTGCAATCCCGAGGATCAACTCCATCTCCTCTTCATTCAACGGTTTCTTTTCTTCATATGTTGCAATATTGTCCTTTAACTGCTGCATATTTGACATACCAGACAGGGTCACGGTTACCTCCGGTATCGTCTGCAGGAAACGGAAGGCCCATGCCGGTACTTTTTCGTCCGGTCGTTTTTCTGCCAGCTTTGCCTGCTCTGCCTGCGAAAGTTCTGCCAGCTGTCCGCCACGCACCGGCTCCATAACCCAGATTGGGATATTCCATTCTTTCAGCAATTCTACTTTGCCTTTTGCATCCTGGAATTTGTAATCAAAATAATTCAGCTCGATCTGCCCAAATTCCATGTCTTTGCCATAGGCTTCTAAAAATTTTTTCATGCAGTCAATGTCACCATGTGCAGAAAATCCCAGATGTTTGATTCGACCATTTCTTTTCTGTTCGATCAGATAATCATAAATGCCATACTTTGGATCTAAGTAAGCATCAATATTCATCTCGCAGACATTGTGGAACAGATAGAAATCAAAATATTCCACCTGGCATTTTTTCAGCTGTTCCTCAAAAATCTCTTTGACCTTCGGCATATTCCTCAAGTCATATCCCGGGAATTTGGAAGCCAGATAAAAACTGTCCCGGTCATATTTTTTTAGCAGTTCCCCCACAACCAACTCGGACTGTCCATTATGGTAGCCATAGGCGGTGTCATAGTAATTAATACCGGACTCCATACAATAAGCAAACATTTCTTCTGCCAGCTTGACATCAATCTGATCCTCTTTCCCGTCAATGACCGGCATTCTCATATTTCCCATACCTAACGCAGATAATTTTAAGTCCTGAAATTTATTATATAACATACCTCTTCCTTCCTTTCTGTTCTTGATTGTTTTTTCATTATACTCCTTCAAGTTAACTTTAAGTCAAGAAAAAAATTGATATCACACCCCGGATATATTTTTACAGTTCGATTGACAATCTATGCCTTATAAAATATAATAAGAGCAATATATATTATCAGGGTCAGAAGTTCAGAAACCATTCAGGTACGCCTGATATGTTATGGATACTCTGGATCCGATTGACAGGAAAATGAAACCATTTATTTTAAAAGGAGATGATGTTTTGGACCCCAGTTATATACGACAGATCCTCGTCGTAATTGTTCTTTTAATGTTATCTGCATTTTTTTCGTCTGCAGAAACCGCATTAACTACCGTAAATAAACACCGGATGCGTGCCCTGGCTAAGCAGGGAAACCGGAAAGCCGCCCGCGTCCTTGCCCTGGTTGAGAAACCGGAAAAGATGTTAAGTGCCGTGCTAATCGGCAATAATATTGTCAACCTTTCCGCTTCCTCATTGAATACCACCCTGGCAATGAACCTGGCAAAAGATATGAATTTTGATAACAACAGCAGTACTTTTGTTGGAATTGCTACCGGTATCCTCACTTTTCTGATTTTGATTTTTGGGGAGATTACCCCGAAAACGATCGCAACCAAGAAAAATGAGCCAATGTCCCTGGCCTATTCACACATTATTTATGTGATTACCACTGTACTTACTCCTGTCATTTATATTGTAAATCTTTTCAGTAATCTCTTATGTCGGCTTTTTGGTATCAAACCGGGAGAGCATCAGACCATGACGGAGCTGGAACTGCGGACGATCGTGGATGTGAGCCAGGAAAGCGGTGTCATTGAAAAAGAAGAAAAAGAACTGATCAATAACGTGTTTGATTTTGGTGATTCTGTCGCAAAAGACATTATGCTCCCACGAATCGATGTTACGTTTGCCTCTGTGGATATGTCTTATGACGAACTGGTTGATGTTTTCCTGAAAGAGCAATATTCCAGGCTTCCTGTTTATGAGGATAACCAGGATGATATTGTTGGTATTCTTAACTTGAAAGATCTTTTCTTTTACAGAGAAACTCATAAAAATGAAGCCTTCGACATATACCAAGTTCTCCGGAAGCCTTTCTTTACCTACGAATACCAAAAGACTTCCACATTATTGGAGGAGATGCGGAACAATTCCATCAGTTTTGCGATTGTTCTGGACGAGTACGGTTCGACTGCCGGCCTGGTCACCTTAGAAGACCTGATTGAAGAGATCGTCGGTGATATCAAGGATGAATTTGATGCATCGGAGGCAGAATCGATTCGCTGTATCGGCACGAATGAATATGAGATTGAAGGCAGTATGAAACTGGATGATCTGAATGATACCCTTGGTACCGATATTGAATCGGATGATTATGACTCGATTGGCGGACATATGATCGAACTTCTCGATCACCTCCCGAAAGAAGGAGAAACCGTAAAAGAAGGTAATTACCTTTATTCCATTAAGCGAATGGATAAAAACCGTGTAGAAATTGTTTATCTGCAGATTGAAGATCATTCCGCTGATGAAACGCAGGCAGGCCCAGAGAATGTTTAACTTGGCCGGGGCACAGGCTTCGACGAAGTGAAATACTCCACGAGTCTTGGCTCCCTGTCTGGTGTACTTGCTTTCAGATACACGATATCTTAATCCGGATAATGTTCCCGCTGGAGACTTATCCGGATTTTTTTGTAATGATACTAAGAAAGGATACGTAACATGATAACGGACAAGCAAAAACAACGTGATTACGAATATGAAGCCGAATATCAGTCAAAGAGCCGTTATACGGCAGAGCAGTGGACCAATATTTTAAAATCCGGCCAGATTCCCGAAGAAGTTCTTGCACGCCTGAAGGAAGTTTATTCTTCTTTTAACCACGCGGCCACCTTACTTCAGCTTTCTTTTCAGGAACATACGCCCCAGGAGGAAATCCTTTCCTGCTTTCATGATGCCGGACAGGTTCTTGGGGAAGCCAACCAGCTCAACCCGGAAGTGGATTATGACGGACAGGAATACTGGTGGTATCTTTTCTTTTGGGGTAAATATACCGAAGGGCGGATGCTGGAACTGAAGCTGCATCCCGAACTGAGCGAAGCCATCGGTGCTCTGTATCCCGAGCTGGAAGAGGCCTACTATGCTTTTATGAGTGATGTGGAACGGAGCCTCCAGATCCGCTACCGTCAGGAAGATGCCGTATGGATTGCCGCCGCAGTCCTCCTATATGAAAAATACTGCCAGAATCCGGAGATCCGCGCAGATGACATTCTCCTCATGCAATACGAGGTGCAGACTCGTTCCCAAAAGGTTTACGGACAGGATGTGAACACCAACACGATCACCCAGGTATGTAATGCCGATGAGCGGGGACACCATTTTAATTATCTCAGGGATATCTATAAATATTACCGGGTGTCCTATCCCGGAGAATTTGAGTGGGACAGGGAACGTCCGGATCCGGAGGAGATAGACTATCATGCCTACATCTATTCGATCTTAGGTTATATCCCCCTCACGACGGTCTGTGATTTTATCGATCACGAATATAAACATCTGATGGATGAATCGTATGTGGAGCTGACCAATGCCAACGGATTTGTCCGTCTGGCCACCTTCCTTACCCGACAGGGTGGAAAGCCTTTTTCCATGGAAGATACCTCGGAACATGCATTAAACCTCCGGGCTCTCGGAGACGATGGTACGGAATCCTTTCACAAAATTGGAGAGGCTCTCTGTAAAGAATATCCGAATTTTACTTATGCCAAACGTGGAAACTGGTATCTTGACAAAGAATCTGTGATCAACACCAAATTACAGGACATCCTCCTGATTGATTCCTATGTCGGACACCATGCTTTTATCGGGATCCAGACGGTCACAGACGGAGATTCTCTCCACATAGAGACCTCATTGAATCTCCCCTGCATCCCGAACGAAGAGATCATGCTGGATATCCATGACAAATGCAACATGCTGACCCTGATGACCGCAGCACCTTTCCAGGTAAATCTCGTTCCGGCAGAACCGGATGACCTTTGCCCTGGTGAGAAAATCAAGGCATCCGTTCTCTATCGTTACGATGAATGGAAAGCCATGCCGGAAGAAGACATCCTCACTCTTTTTTCTACTTCCCTGGAAATCTTTGCTTCTTATTATACAGATATCTGCCAGAATTATTATCCGGATCTCTCTTCCGAGGAAAGGGCTGCTCACGAAGATGGGGCTGTTCCTGAGGAAGAAATGGACCCTCTGGCAAAGGCACTCGGCTCGAAGCTGTCTTACCGCCCTAAGGCTGATGTTCCAGACCCGCCAATCATTTATAAAGAAGGAGGTTACTCACCCACAACTGATTCGATCACGAAGGCACTTCAGGGATATGGTAATATCAATTCTTCCCAGGACAGTGCATTAAAGGACGATACCCCATCAACAAAAAGGGAGGCACCGCCAAAAGAAGAAAGCAGCCCGTCACACTTTGTAAAAAAAGAGAGTTTCGAGGAAGCTTTGCCATCCATCGCGCCGAAGGTTCCGGTATCGGTTCACCCCGACCGGAAAGAGCAGGGGTTCCGGCTCTATCCCAAAAATATCCTGATCAAAGGCCCGATGAAAACAGGAAAATACCACGAGGCGATCATGACTGCTGTCGGCATTATTGAGGGAAAAGACCCGAACATGATGAAAATCGAACCTGTTCCCGATGTTCTGGAACATTTTCAGCAATACAGTGAAGAGGGACGCATCCTCCATATTGCCTGTCCGGATATTGATGATCTCGGATATGCCGGATTCATTGAAAGAATGCGGGGAACGGCCGTAGAAGATGGAATTTTTAAAGAATTTGCCAATCAGTGCAGTGACGGCCGTTATGTGGTGATGATGGAAGAAGTAGACCTGGACTGGTCACATTTATTCGGGGAAACTACAGTCCTCTTAAGGGAAAACCGACGGGAAGGTACCAGCAGTGAAACTGCGGTCACCCTTTCTCTCTCCAAAGAAAAATTCCGGCTTCCTTCCAATCTCTATCTTGTGGCCACCTGCGATTCCCTCGTTTGCGAAACGACCATCTCAGAAGCAATCGATCTCGACTTTTTTATCCATCCGGTATTACCGGAACCGGAGATTCTTCACGGTATGCGGATTGAAGGGATCTCCCTCCAACGCCTGATGACCACCCTGAATTTACGTCTCTCCTATTTTCTCGGAGCAGATTATCAGCTGGGAGAAGGATTTTTCCTTCAGTCCCCGGATAAGGATGCCTTTATCTCCCTAAGCCGTGTCTTCCGGGAACAGCTTCTTCCGCTGCTGGAAAAATGGTTTGACGGTGATATGGAACAAATCCGTTATGTCCTAGGAGATAATGGAAAAACGCGATCTGATACCATATTTTATCTGGAAACGACATGGAAAGACACTCTCTTTAAGGGAGAAATTCCGGATTCGTTTGATAAAGGCCGACGCATTTACCACCGTAATGAAGAAGCATTCTACAATCCGAAGAGTTACATCGCGATCTATGAATAACCAAAAAAAAGAATAGCAAAAAAGCAGTTTCTGATGAGTAACAGAAACTGCTTTTTTCATTCTTCATTCATAAAAATTATGTAAAAGTCAAGACGCACCCGCGAACCTTTCGCACGGAGCATTTCACTTAGTTATAGCCTGTATCCCGAATGAATTAAAAGATTCTTCGGATTGTCACGATAGAGCGGTATGCTGCCCCTTTGGTAATCTTAATTCCACTCTTCGGATTGCTGGCATGAACCACTTTATTATTTCCCATATAAATAGCAACATGGCCGCTATAGCAAATGATATCTCCAGGTTTTGCTTTGCTTAAGCTGCTTACCCTTCTGCCACAGCCTCTTTGTGCATAGGAAGAATGTGGTAAGGATTTACCAAAATGACGGTAAACACTCATGACAAAACCGGAACAATCTGCACCATGTGTCAGACTGGTTCCACCCCAGCGATATGGGTTGCCCACAAATTTCAATGCATAATTCACAACCTGCTGTCCCTTGGTAGCGGTACTGGAAGCGGTTCCACCGTTCGCTGTCTTAATATACTGTCCCTGTGTGTAACCAACAATGCTTCCCACCTTAACCTTCACCCATTTCTGGTCTGTTGTCAGGCAGGTAACCTTAGCTCCTTTTCTCAGGGTAGTTAATCTCTTTGCCGATGTGCTCTTCGCACTGCGAATATTTAATATCGAAGAACTTACCGTTCCCTTAATTGTATCTGCGTAAACACTGGAAGCATTTCCATAGGATGTCTTAATATATTTACCCTGTGTATAGCCAATCTTTCCATTAACCTTTACAGTAACCCACTTTGTATTGTTGGTAAGCAGGGTAACTTTATCTCCCTTATGTAAGAGTGCGATTCTCTTTGCCTTCGTACTCTTCGTCTTACGGATATTCAATATCGAAGAACTTACCCTTCCTTTCGTTGCTACCAGTGTGCTGGCTTCCACCTTCCCCAGGCTTTCTGCTCCCGGCAGTAAAGAAATATTTAAAAGAAAAACAGCAACGAAAAAACTGATTGCCAGTCGTTTTAAAGTCTTCAGCATCTCCCATACCTCCATGTTATTTTGTACATAATTATTTCATACATATTACCTAACTGAGTGTAATTATATACGCTGAATGTGTTTAAAATGTGGTTTTCGAAATATTTTTTAACAAAACCGTAATATCCACCGAAAAAACCGCTGTTTTTTTATAAAATACTCTCTAATTTCGATACTTTTTGCCAGAATTTTGTTTTTTCAGACATATTTTCAACTGTGTTGCTGAAGTAATTTCTTCTTTAATTCCTCTTCCAGCTCTACCAGACGTCCTTCTGCTTCTCTTCTTTTTTCGCGTCCTTCCTGCTGGATCCGCATGACCTCATCAATGGTAGACATAAGACTTTCATTGGTCGCAACCAATGTTTCCATGTCAACAATACCTCTCTCACTTTCCTTCGCTGTCTCGATCGTCGCCGTTTTCAGCTTCTCCGCATTCTTTTTCAAAAGATCATTGGTCAGGTCGGATACCTTGCGCTGTGCCTCCGCTGCTTCCCTGGAATGTTCGACACCGAGGGCAATGATCATCTGGCTTTTCCACAGTGGAATCGTATTGACCAGGGTAGACTGTATTTTTTCCGACATGGTAATATCGCTCGACTGCACCATCCGGATCTGCGGGGCCATCTGGAGGGAAACCATTCTGGTAAGCTCCAGGTCGTGTATTTTTTTCTCGAAACGCCCGCACAAAGCTTCCCTGTCATTGACATTTTGTGCGTCCTCCTGACTGCCGCTTTCCTCCGCTTTTTTCCTCAGGGCAGGAATCACTTCTGTTGTTTCTTTTTCCAGCTTCTTCTTTCCGGCAAGGATATACATCGTCAATTCCCGGAAATAAACCTTATTTAAATCATACAGCTGATCGAGCATCGCACTGTCCTTTAACAGCTGTACCTGATGACTTTCCAATTTTTTACAGATATCATCGATCCCAGCCTCCACTTTGCCATAGCGCAGCTTCAAAACCTGTGCTTTGGCCGCTTTCTTTTTAAAGAAACCGAGAATCCCTTTTTCTTCCTCCTCGTCAAATCCTTTCAGTTCTGTCACCACTCCATTGAGCAGTTCCCCAATTTCTCCCAGATCTTTCGAGCGCACTTTCTCCAGGGTTCCCTCAGAAAAATCGGACATCTTTTTCTGTGTTCCTGCACCGTACTGCAAAATGGAAGTCGAATCCTCCAGGTGGATCTGCTCTACAAAAGCTTCTACCTGTTTTTTCTCTTCCTCCGTAAGATACTGTTCTTCTTCATAAACTTTCGGCTCTGCCTTTTTTTGTTCTGCCAATACTTCCGGCTCTGCCTCCGGTGTCAGGGTAAGGGACGGTCCTTCTTTTAATAATTCCTGAATATCCATATGCCTCTGCTCCTTTTTTCTTTTCATTTCATTCATTTTCCGACGTGTATTTTTCAGATGTGCATTCCATCATCGGTCAGACCATCCTGACGCAGCATAACCTCCAACACACGGATATCGGACGAAATATCCATGGCAACACTCTGAAACATTTCATCAAACATTTTCTCCAGTGCTGTGTTCATTGTATCCATAGAATCTTCGATTTCTTTTCTCGTTTTTTTTATGGTATCCCCCTGGATCGGCTGCTCCTCGATATCTTCATAAACCTGGATCAGCTTTATGACAGAAGGAAAATAGTAGCGAAACAGCCTGTCTGTCTGAGAAATACTTTCCGGATGTTCTGCTGCACAGACAAAAATACGGGCAGCCAGCATCTCCATCTGGGCAATCTTCCCCTGCATGACCGGGGATTCGATCTGTTGTTTTAAATCAGATAGCTGTTTTAAATATTGCCTGCCCTCTTTCCGGATCCGGTAGACTTCCCTTTCCTCAAAAGAAGCCTGGCTCATCTCTTCTTCTAATTTCTGCCGTTCCTTCTCCTGCTCCTGTCTGGCCCTGTGGGATTCCAGTGCCGCCTCATACTGTTGTTTTGCCTCCTCGGTAAAGATCAGACATGTAGCTTTTTCATCCAAGACAGCTCCCGGCACCAGGTTATGGCTGGTAAGAAACCGGGCATCTTTTATGACCCGCTTGGAATCTGTGCGGCTTCTTTTTTGCAACTCCTCGAGCATAATGTAGGACTTCCCTTTCCATATGCGGGCATAATCCCGGATTCTCCGTGCCCTTTTATTATCATAAATTCCTTTTCCCAGCAGGAATCCCCCCAGCGCAGTCAGGGGAACCAGCCCCCACATCGCCGTTAAAAAGGTGGCAAGAGCCAGCTGGCCATCGGCAACAATGGAGGCTCCGACACCAAGGCCCAGTCCTCCGAAAAATGCCAGTCCCAGCACTCCCAGACCGATCTCGATCGGTCCGCTGTAAATCCCGGGATTTCTCCGGAGTCTTCCCGGTTCCCACTTTCTTCCTCTGCGAACGCCTGTATTGGTTCTTCCCCGCCAGGCATCCACTCGTTTATCACTCCACCGCCCCGCCGGATTGCCAGAACTGTTTTCTTCCTGTCTGCGTGGTGCATCTTGTGTCTTAGGCCTGACCATCTGCTCCACCTGATGCATCACTTCCTCCCTGGCATGATCCACCGTCTTTTGAATATCATCACTCAGGCTGGCAAAATCCATGGATTCTACGGATTCCTGTATCCTGTTAAGTATTCTATCTCCAAAATCGGGACCCCCCGATTGTTTTGCCGCATTGTCTTCCATCTTTTCTTTTTTATCCGTTACATCCTGGTTTATTCCGTTATTTTCTTCTTTCATAGATCTTCTTACCCCAAAAATGTTGTATCGGTCTTTTGCATTTCTTTTTCAATTATTACTATATCATAATTCATTTCTTTTTTATACCCGCTATTTGGCTCGGAAGCAAAATTTTACAAATCCTCTATTCAGAAAACAGCCGCAGTCCTTCCTGTTTTTGGAATCACTGCGGCTGTTTCTTTCATCATATTTTTCATTCTTACAGACAAACTGCTGCTGTCTCATACCGCAGACAGCACAATGTAACAGCGTCGTAAAAGGCTTCCCTCCTTTCGCCTTATCAAAAATATAGCCACGTTTCTTATGTCTGCAGTGCTCTACCTCCGTTATGGGCGAAAGATAAATTCGCATCCCAACGCTTTAGCAAAATCTCGCAGAATTGCTATATTTCCTGGCCATGCCGGTGCCGTGATCAGGTTGCCATCGATCACAGTCTCGTCCATAGGCACTTCCACATAATTTCCTCCGGCAAGTTTTACTTCTGCTGCCAGTGCCGGATAACAGGTCATCGTTCTGCCGCACACGACTTCTGCAGCAGTAAGTACCTGAACTGCATGGCAGATGGCCGCAACCGGTTTTCCGCTTTTCATAAAACACTTCACCAGCGAAAGCACCTTATGATTCATCCGTATATATTCCGGAGCGCGTCCCCCAGTGATGAACAAACCGATATAATCATCAAACTCCACTTCATCGAACGTTTTATTAATCCGGAAAAGATGTCCCGGCTTTTCCGTGTATGTCTGGTCCCCTTCGAAATCATGGACTGCTGTCTTGATGAATTCGCCTTCTTTTTTGTCCGGACATACTGCGTCTACCTGATATCCCAGCATGGATAATGCCTGAAAAGGTACCATTGTTTCGTAGTCTTCCGTAAAATCTCCTGCCAGTAATAAAATCTTCTGCATCGTTTTCTCTTCCTTTCTTTTATAAAAATCATCAAATGTATACGCTGTCCAGACTATCCCAATGCGTCTTCCGCCTCCTGTAAGGAAGCATATCCATATGCCTGTACCATTTTTTCCATTGTCACCAGATATCGGTTATATTCCGGATTCCGTTCAATGGATAGAATGAAAAGAGCCAGGGTTTTTTCGGAATAGGTATATAGTTCACATTTCAAATAATTATGTACACTGACTGTCCCATCGATTGAAGTACTCTCTGCCGGACGGCCGTGTTTTCTCAGATTGGGATAGAGCAGATCCGCCTCTTTTTCCCAGATCATATAGTGAGAGGCGATCTTTTCTGCCATAAGAGCCTTTTCCTGGCTGACTTCCGGCAGGAGTGCTTTGATGGAGAGAAAGTAAACCGGATCTGTTTCTTCCATCATGTACGCATATTTTTCCGTGATTAAATTTCTCTCTTGCGCGGCTGCCTCTTCCACATCATGAAAATAGCTCTCCAGTACTTCCATGTCCCATCCCTCAAACTGGCTAAGCCGCATAATGAGAAATGTCTTCCAGTCATCCTGGCAGGCTGCCCTTCCATCGATTCCCTGTACCTTTTGGAACATATCCCATTCTCTTTCCACAATCTCTCTTTCCAGGTCTTTGCGTTCCATGCATTTCACCTCCATTAAAATTCCAGATAACGCTTCAGCACCCCCTTCGCAAAATCTCTGCCTTGCATGGCTCTGAATCGTTACATTTTAAGTTTATTTTATCATTTTTACCGCCATTTTTTTGGAAGTATCACACCCGATATATGGAAATATACCATCCTTGCAAAAATAGTCACCTCAATATTCATAATTTCCCATAATTATTTCAGTATCTTCCCTGTCTTCTTTGTCATATCTGCTACAATTATACTTAGAAATTACTATATTGTAATACAGGGAAACGACCTCGCGGAATATGACCTGTGAACAGTGATACACCTAAACTACGACAGGAGGTATGAGACATTATGCGCATCGGAATTTATAACCATCAGCACTTAAGAGGCGGCTGTCCAGGCTGCTCTCAGATTTATGTCAGAGGAATGATTGAAGATGCTATGAAATGCCAGGCACGTGCTAAAGGAATTTACGGGGAAAACTGTGAATTTTTGAATTTTACTGATTTGGGGGATTATCCCTCGGATCATCTGAACCGGCCTGGATTCAAGCGTCTGATGAAAGCAATCAAAGAAAAACAGATTGACGTGGTTGCCGTCATTACTTTAGACAAAATATCCACGGATATCGATCTGTTATTAGAAACCTATGAAACGATCCGCAGCCATAACATACAGCTCATTACCGCAGCTGATGGCAAAAAGGCAATGGATATCTTAGACGAGGCATTAGCGAAATGGCAAAAAAAATAAACGAAGAAAAATTTAAAGTTGCATTTATCTTTATTAATGAGGGATGTAATCCCAAAAAAGACCGTTCTATCATCGAATCAAAAAAAATTATCCTGTACACTGTCGGCTGCTCGGATTATAACCAGGCAGAAACCGCCGCACAGGAGATGCTTGAAATTGGATGCGCCGCAATCGATCTGTGCGGGGCTTTTGGAAATGAGGGGGTTGCCCGCGTAAGCAAGGCAGTGGAACGCAAGATCCCTGTCGGTGCGGTTCATTTTGATTTCCACCCGGTCCTGCGTGATAAGAGCGGAGATGATCTCTTCCAGAAAGATTTCTGGTGTATTGGACTTTAAACTTAATTGTTTTCTTTTCCTTTCTCTTTTTACGGGGGAGCAAAACTATGTTTGCTCCCCCGTAATTCTTTCTTTTTATATGACATTACCTTTCCGGCTTCCTGTCACAATTTCGCTCGTTAATCTCTGTTTGCTGCGATGAAAGGCAGATGGCGTCTGACCTTCATATTTTTTAAAGATTTTGCAAAAATATCCCGCTTCGCTGTATCCAAGAAGAAAAGAGATATCTGAAATATTCATCTCACTGGTTGCCATATAATATTTTGCCATAAGCAACTTTCTCAAATGAATATAATCCACGACACTGATCGAGTAATATTTCTTGAAAATACGACTTAAATAGCCACTGCTGATCCCGGCCTCCGCAGCCAGCTCCGACAGGGAAACCTCATTGTTTTTATTTTTTTCTATATACTGAAAGACCTGATTCATATGGGAGTATTTCATCGTACAAAGCTGGCGGAACACTTCCGTAATGATCTGGATCAGCCAGCAGTAGCACAGCAATCCCTTATTCAGTATCTTTGTCGTAATCTCATGCTTTTGGATATAATAATTTTTCTGAATATTATCCATCCCCGGAATCATATAAAACAGATTACTTTCGATGGAATAGAGCTTTTCTTTTCGTTCTTTTCTGTCACACTCTTCAAACAGGTAATCCACTAATTCTTTTGCAATATCATATGACTTTTTATAATTTTTCTCTTCCACTGCCGCAAATAATGCTTCGGTTTGTAAATTTTCCATATCATCCGGACACAGATTGTTGCTCATCTCCAAAATCTTTGAAAATTTCTTTCGGGAAAGAGGTTTGTAGAGATACTCTTCCACACCTGCCTTCATAGAACTTTTGATCATCTCAAAATTGCAATAATTCGACAAAATGTAGGTTACCGTTTCCGGAAACCGTTCTTTAATTCCCTGACATATGGCAATGCCATTCTCTCTACCTAACAATGCGTCCGCAAAAACAATCTGAGGATGATACCTGTTCAGTAATTCCAGGGCCTGCGTACTGTTTTCTGCAACCCCAATTAAATGACAATCTTCCTTTTCACTAATCATCTTTGAAAATGCTTTTTGAAATAAACGTTCCTGATCGATTAATAAAATATTAATCATAACTACCTCATTTCTTCCTGCTTTCCCCAAATGGAATCTGATAAACTGTGATTCCGGGAGCTACTGACAATTCAAAATTCTCACCGTATTCCAGACGAAATCTTTTTTCGATATTTTGTGTCTGTGTATTCATAAAATGACTGTCCGTAATGCCGGAACCAAAATGTCCCAGTGGCAGCCCGGAACTCTCCATCTGAATTGTTATTTTACAATATTCATTATATTTCTCGGCATCAATATATACTGTCCCTCGAAAATGTCCTGCGATAATGCCAAAATCAACCATATGCTCCACAAAAGGAAGGATGCTCAAGACTGGTATTTCCTGTTTTTCTACCTCCTTTTGGCAATTGATTTTATATTCCAGACGATCGGCATACTGTTCCCTTAAAATCCCCAGATATAATTTCACCTGCTTTAGTTCCTCATGCAGGAAAACCATCCTTTCGGCGGCATCCAGATAATATCTTAAAACAGAAGAAAGCTCTGCGATCACCGTTTCTGTCTTTCTCGCATTTTCCAGAATGGCAAAGCTCGAAATCGTGGTCAGAAGATTGAGAAGAAGCTGTTTTGGCATCCGCTCGATCAGATTATCCTGCTCCATCCGATGCAGTTTCTCCTCCAACACCTTGGTTTTTCTTCGGATATCTGCGAGATGTACTTCTTTATGTTCCAGCGTTCCTACCTGGAGTGCTATGGTTTCTTTTTCCGCCATTTCTTTAAACAGGAGAAAAACCATATCCGCAGAAGCATTTAACTTTTTCATGGTAAAATCCGGAAGCAGCTGGTATTCTTTTTCCTGGGAATAGTTTTTCAATATTTCCTTATCTTCGTTTGTTAAATCACCAGAACCCGCTCTCTCCTCACAGCGAATCGGGCCTCCGATCACTGCGCCAAGGTACTGATTATTCACGACTACCGGAATCGCCATATGCATCATCCCCTCCGGGCAGGAAAAAAGATAAGGAAAGTTTTTAATTGCACTTTTGGCTGCCGCAAAAGCCCTGGACATCTGACATTCTTTGCAGCGCTCCCCTTCTTTTTTTCTTTTGATGCAAAACTTTTCTTCCTCATTTCCCTCTGTAACCGTATCACCTTTATAATCAATAATCGAAAAAGAAACCCCTGTTGCCTCTTTGAGTTTCTGCTGGGTTTCTTCCAGGAACTTTTTTCCGAATAATCCCAGAAAGCTCACTTCTTTTTTCCCTCTGGTTCTCTTCATCTCCGTGTCCATCTTCACCTCCAATGGAATCCTATTTTTCTTATCATCAATTCTTTTGTTTTTTTTCATAGAATCCCTTTTCATATATTTTATCATTTTTATAAAAAAAATAAATTGGGTTTTTTGTGTACTTTCTCGAAGATAGGGAATTTTTTTGTAAAATAATGAAATTTTTTGTTGCATTATTTGTTGTGCTCTCATTGAAAAAAATCAATTTTTTCCTCTTTTTGCTTTACAGCATGTTTTCATCGTAATTTTATAGCTTTTTTCTAGAAAAAAATAGCTTTTAGTGCCTATCCGCACCTCTGCTTTTTACAATCAGCATGCCTTTTCGATTTTCTAACTTTTCCCTGTGAGTTTCTTTCTGAAAACGGAACGTTTTGATGCAATTATGTCAAAAAAAGCAGGAAGGGAAAATTACTTTCCCTTCCTGGTATGTGGATCAAGCTTTTGTCTTTATCATCTATTGTGAGAGTGTTGAGACCGATGAGGACAATTATGCTCGAATGACCCCTTGATTATGATATCATAAATGATATTTTTTTAAATCAGTTCTTTTTATTGTTGTATTTAAATTAACGTAATGAGCTTTTTTTACAGATTGCCTCTGCCAGGCAGGCAGCTGCTTTTTCCTGAAGGGCAGCAACTTTATCCGTCTTTTCCCATGGAAGATCCAAATCTGATCTTCCAAAATGCCCGTAGGCCGCAACTGGCTTATAAGTCACTTTAGTGAGAGATAAGTTCTTTATAATGCCTGCCACGCTGAAATCAAAGACTTCTTTTACTGCCTTTTCTATCATTTCTCTCGGAACTTCTTCCGTATCGAAGGTGTCTATTTTTACTGATACCGGTTGAGGAACTCCAATTGCATACGCAAGATTGACCTCGCATTTTCTGCACAGGCCTGCCGCAACGACATTCTTTGCAGCATATCTTGCCATGTATGCGGCAGAACGGTCAACTTTTGTCGGATCCTTGCCCGAAAAAGCACCGCCGCCATGCCTAGCGATTCCACCATAGGTATCGACTATAATTTTTCTTCCGGTCAGACCAACGTCTCCCGCAGGACCGCCAATAACAAAACGGCCTGTAGGATTGATGTGGATCTTTGTATCCGGTAAAAGTAAGCTTTCAGGGATTACTTTATTTATTACATGCTCCTCAATATCCATTCGAAGCTCTGCTACAGAAATTTCTGCTTTATGCTGGGCAGAAACAACGATATCTGTTATTCCAAGGACTTCTCCCTGGTGATTATATGCTACTGTAACCTGTGACTTTCCATCTGGATAAAGGTAAGGAAGGATTCCGTCTTTTCTTACTTTCGTAAGCTGAATTGCCAGCTTATGTGCCAGTGATATAGAAAGAGGCATATACTCTTTGGTATCATCACAGGCATATCCATACATCATCCCCTGGTCGCCTGCCCCGATGACTCCGTTACACTGGGTCACTCCCTGGGCAATATCAGAGGACTGTATGCCGATATTCGTAAGAATAAGGCATTCTTTCCCGTCGATTCCTTTTTCTTTGCTGTCATAACCTATTTCACAAATGACTTCTCTTGCCTTCTTTATAACATCAACCTTTGCGAAAGAAGCAACTTCTCCTGCGATGAAAACGATATCTTCGGAAGCCATCGTTTCCAGCGCAACATGGGCAGAAGGGTCAATTTCCAAATAGGCATCCAGCAAAGCATCAGAAATCATATCGCACATTTTATCCGGATGTCCCTCTGTGACTGATTCGGAAGTGTATAATATAATATCTTGATTCATTGATACCTCCCTGCCTTCTCAGGCATCGATTAAGGGATACATCAGGATTTCCTGTATCGATCTATCCTCCGATTTTACAGGTCAATCCTTCGTTTTCTACTATTGCTTTTAATTCTTCCATAAAACCTGCATCCGGTTTTTTTACTCCCTCAAGTTCATATCCCTTTCCAAGCATGTCATATTTATTACTACCCAGATCATGATAAGGCAGAAGATGAAGCTCTTTGACTCCATGAAGGAATGTTGTAAACTTCGCAATTCCTGCAATGACATTCGGAGAGGCATTAAATCCAGGAATGACAGGGACACGAATGATCATCTCTTTTGCGAGATGGGAAATCAGCAATGCATTTTCCAGAATCTTTTCATTGCGGACTCCTGTATATTCCTGATGGACCTCCGGGTCGATATGTTTGATATCCATCATAACAAGATCTAACCATGGAACGATTTTTTCTATGACTTCTTCGGAAGCACAACCGGTCGTTTCAATGGCAGTATGCCATCCAAACGATTTACATTCTTTTAATAATTCCAGTAAAAATTCATGCTGTACCAATGCCTCGCCTCCGGAGACGGTAATTCCGCCTCCAGATCTTCTATAGGTGATACGGTCTTTGTAAAGCTCTTTCATAAGCTCTTCCACTGTCATCCATTTTCCGGACATTTCCAGAGCTCTGTGATAACAAACTTCAATACATTTACCGCAAGCGATGCACTTTGTATGATCAATTTTACCAGGAAGGTTTAAATTAGCAGCACCAGTTGGACACACAATCTCACAATTACCACAGCCAACACAATTTTGTGCTTTAAACATTACGACTGGCTTCAGCTCCTGTGACTCCGGGTTACAGCACCATTTACAACGGAGTGGACATCCATTTAAAAATGCGATCGTCCGGACTCCTGGGCCATCATTAACAGAAAATCTCTGTATGTTAAATACAAGACCTTTTTTGTTAATGTCGCAGCTTGGTTCCATATTACTCATAGGTACTTCCTCCAGGTAATTTATTCGGTTTTTTATTATCCGTATATGATTTTTCCTGAATCATTATTTTAGAATGACTGCTCTGTACGTGCGATGATATCATCCTGTACTTCTTTTGCAAGTACTGTCCAATGAGCAGAGTATCCAGCAACACGTACTACCAGGTCTTTGTAATTTTCCGGATGGTTCTGAGCATCGATCAGAGTTTCTCTGTCAATTACGTTGAACTGTACGTGCATACCTTTCTTATCAAAGTAATTACGAACAACTGCAGCAAAGTTCAAAAGTCCCTGGTCTCCTGCTACTGCGGAAGGTAAGAACTTCTGGTTGTATAAGGTACCATTGGAGATATTTAACTGATCCAGTTTTGCTACGGAGTTACCTGCAGCTGTAGGTCCCTTCACGTCATGACCCTGACGAGGGGAAACACCATCTGCAAGAGGTGCATTGCTGTAACGTCCATCTGGAAGTGCCTGTACATCTTTACCAAATAATACGTTAGCAGATACCGGATAACATCCTGCCTGATACTGGCCACCACGTGGGTTGATGTATTTCTCTACTTCGTAGGAGTAAACCTGGGTTGCTTTTCTTGCACACATATCAACTTCATCAATATCGTTACCGAAGCAAGGAGTTGCATCGAGGATATGTCTGATTCTGTCGTATTCTGCTCTCTGAGCATCGCTGCATGTTCCGCATGCGGCAGCTTTGGTATCCATGCTGATATTCAGGGAAGAACCTTTTTCTGCAAGAATCTTCTGAACGACTGCGTTAATAATGGATTCCATACTGTCTTCGGAAGAAACCGATACATTTTCCATAGAAGCGGCTGCTGAGTCTGCACAGTCTGTGCTCAATTTTACAAATGGTCCATCATAGCATCCAGCACCAAGCTCTGCACCAAAGTTATGCTCCATTGCATCGTAGATCTGTTCCATGGTCAGGTCTTTATCTTCAAATACGTGTTTCTTGATACAGTAGATTGCATCACCAGTATCTACGTTACCAAATGCCTGTGGTCCGGTAAAGTTATAGATTGCTCCGCCTTCCATAACTGTCTTACCTCTTCCGATACAGTCATCTACTAATGCAGACATGAATGGCAGTGGAGCTCTTTCTCTGTGAGCGATATCAACTGCGTTATCTGCTTCTACTAATTTCTCTACGAAATAAGCGATCTGTGTCTCATATGCTTCATATAAATCATCCATAGATTTCCATTCTGGCATTGGTTTGGTAACCGGGCCTAACTGTTTGCCGTCACGGTTCTTTCCACCATGGATCGCAATATCAAATACCTTAGCAACGTTAAAGAATGCTGCATCATGCCATCCGTCGGTCTTATGTGGGCACTGTGGCTCAACACAACCGATGATACAGTAGTTACGAGCATCTGCAAGAGATAATCCTCTGTTACACAAAGCCGGGATGATCGCTTCATCGTTATACATAGCCGGAACACCCATTCCAAGTCTTGCAAGCTCACAAGCTCTTAACAGGAATTCATCCGGTGTCTGGTTATGAACACGGATGGAGAAAGAAGGTGCTGGCAGTTTCACATGAGCAGCTGCGTCCATACACATATAAGAAACAGGGTTTGTAGCGTCAAGACCATCTTCTGTCTGTCCGCCTACACCAAAGTTCTGGAATACTGCGTATCCTGCAAATGCCTGATCTGATACATCATCACGGGTCTTGTTTACATGGTTTAATAATACGAAGATACAGTCAATTAATTCCTGAGCAAATTCTTTGGAGATATTCTTATCTGCTTCAAGATATGGCCACATATACTGGTCAAAACGTCCTGGAGAAATGGAATGTCCATTTGCTTCAATCTGTACTAATGCCTGTACGAACCAGAAAGCCTGGCATGCTTCATAGAAGTTCGTTGCTCCATTTTCCGGAACGCGGTCACAGTTCTTCGAAATCTGAAGTAATTCTGCTTTTCTTGTCGGATCAGAACATGTAGCTGCCATTTCTGCTGCTTTTTTGCTGTATCTCTTTGCAAAATTAATTGCTGCGTTGTAAGAAATAATTACTGCTTCATAGAACGTTCTCTTCTGCAGATATTCCGGATCATTGCGGTCAAGTTTGTTCATTGCTTCCACAACTTCTGCAATGACACCTTTAAAACCAACTTTTAATACTTTACCGTAATCAACACACACATGTCCAATTCCACCAAAGTAGTAGTTACCTACCGTAAACACACCACCGGACTGGCAGTCCAGACAATCCTGGCTCATATAAGAAGTAGCTAATTCACTGGTTGTTTTTCCTTTCCAGTATTTAAATACTTCATGAAGGATATCTGCTGTCTCTTCTGTGATTACGAACGGGTCACACATACGGGTTGCCATTGTTTTAAACTCTTTCTCTACCCAGTCATAAGAAAATTCCGGGCAAAGGTTCGTTGAACGAGGTTTTACGGAAAGAGCACCAACGATCAATTCGTTATCACGAATCACAACTGGAAGATTGTTAAAAATCTTCTCATTTGCTTTCGCTCTTCTCATAACAGCCGGCATACCCTCTGTCTCTTTGTAGGACTCTGTAATCAATACGGCTCTGTACGGTTCTACTTCAGGTACTGCGTTAACAACTTCTGCTTTTAAGGCTTTGATACGTGCGGTTGGTTCTGTAAATCCTTTTGCAATCATTACGATTTTCCTCCTTCTTACTGACACATAACAATGTGCAATGAAATGTTTGAGAGATGATAACTCAAAATTATCCTATAAATCCTGTAAATCAACCACTACTGAGCTTTCATCTACCCTGCATTATACAAGAAAATCCTCATGGAAATTAGGAATATCCGTGTCACTATATGGCAATTATCAATTGGAATTTTTTTACATTTTCGTGACGATTATCACAAAAAAATATCTTGTTATTGTATTTTTTTGTAATGACAATGAATTGCATTTTCGAGCATGAAACAAATTGTTATCATTAGCAACAAAATATATCCCCTGCCCTTTTTCTTGAAATTTGTTTTTTTATTGTATTATTCCGTACTTTTTCTGAGATTATTAAGATGTTGTCCTTTTTTCCAGAATCCTGTTTGCAGGATTCTCCTTCTTCGCCTGCGGCAGGTCGCACTGCGACATCGTCCATTCCGCCGCAGTGCAATCCCCGCGGAGCTTTTTTATGTCATAGGAACTCTGTTCCTATGACATAAAAAAACCAGGAACTTTGAAAATTCAAAGTTCCTGACCTTCCAGTCAACAGGGGATGAGAGAATCGAACTCCCACCAAAGGTTTTGGAGACCCCTATCATACCATTTGACCAATCCCCTGTATAAAATATATCATTAGATATACCCTAAAAACCGCACACATTATATCACAGATCCCATCCAAAGTCAATAAGGTCAAGCGATCGGCCGATTAGTAACAGTCAGCTCCATACATC
>CAVFXN010000038.1:0-113142 GCA_963626755.1 Bacteroidaceae bacterium | reverse complement strand
GACTTCAATTCTCGATGTGTTTTGAGTATATTTCAACACATTTTGAGTAGCAGATTATCATGATAAAAAAATGTAATGCAGTCTGTTCATGGATACTGACCCTGTTTTTGGCAGGACATTTCATTTCCATGTCGTACTCCATGCTCACCGGATGGTACGATTATGCCATCTGCAAAATGCTTGCGAGAGGGACAGCGGCAGTTGCCGTGCTCCATATTGTGATCAGTATGGTGATTTTATTGTTCCTCAATGAAGGAACGGATCTTGGAAAGTATCCAAGGCGGAATCTGCGCGTGATTTTACAGCGGGCAAGTGGCCTGGTCATTATTGCACTTCTCCATTTGCATGTGAAAGCCTTTGGCTTTATCGTACAGGGAGCTGCTCTTTCCGGTTCGGAAAAGCTGTGGATTTTCCTGACGGAGTTCCTCTTTTTCGCCGCAATCTTTCTTCACCTGGGAGTATCTTTTAGCCGTTCTCTGATCACGATGGGATGGCTTTCTTCCGATACGCTCGAACGGAGGATTGACAGGGGAATCTGGATCCTTTGCGGCCTTTGCTTTGCAGGGACGGCAGCATCCCTGTTGCAATTTTTACTTGGCTGGATGTCATAATTTCAGATAGATTTTGGTGGGTAACATTTATGAGAATATTAATTATAGGAAATGGAATATCAGGTTTATCCGCAGCAATCGAGGCGGCTTCGATCGGTGGGCAGGTCATTCTGGCTGCCCCGTTTCCGTCAGAGCGGACGCAGTCAGTGATGGCAGCCGGAGGCATCAATGCAGCGGTAGGCGCGGATGGGGAAGAAGATTCTTTCGAAATCCACGCACAGGATACGATAAAGAGCGGCTGCTTTCTGGAATCAGAAGAGGATATACTGGCATTTTGTCGGAAGGCACCGGAGATGTTGCAATGGTTAGATCGTATGGGAGTTATGTTTCGCCGTAAGGGAGATCAGGAATACTGCACCCGGGCATTTGGCGGACAGAGCCGGAAGAGGACAATCTATGCTGGTTCCTCTACCGGAAAACAGATCGTCACCGCACTCACACAAAAATGTCTGGAATATGAAATCGAGGGCAGGATCGAAACGAAGCTCGGACTGTACTTTCATTCCGGACTGATCCATCAGGGAAAATGTTACGGTGCCTTGTTTTTCCAGCCGGAAACCGGGAAGCTGGTTCCGATTTATGCCGATGCAGTGATTTGCGCTACGGGCGGACAGAATAAAATCTTTGGAAAAACGACCGGTTCCGAATTGTGCGATGGTTATGTGGCAGGCAGGCTGTTTTCTCAGGGAGTGCTGCTGCGGAACCTAGAATTTTTGCAGTATCATCCCACAACCATAGAAACCGATCACAAGCGTATGCTGATCACGGAGGCAGCGCGGGGAGAAGGAGGCCGTCTCTATTACCTTGACGGGACAAAACCGGTTTATTTCATGGAAGAAAAATATGGAAGCAAGGGAAATCTTCTGTCAAGGGATATCGTGTCAAGGGAAATGTATCACTGTCCATCTCAGGTATTCCTGGATATTTCGTTTCTGGAAGAAAGAGTGATCCATGAGCGGCTGGAAGAAGTCTATCAGCTGTGTAAGGATTATCTTGGGTTAGACGTCACAAAGGAGCCGATCCCGGTGCAGCCGTCCATTCATTTTTTCATGGGCGGGATTCGGGTAGACAGCGAACATAGAACGAATATCGACGGCCTTTATGCAGTCGGTGAGGCCGCCTCCAAATATCACGGAGCCAACCGGCTGGGAGGAAATTCCCTGATGGCTGCGGTATATTCCGGGAGGACGGCAGCACAGAGTATACAAAAAAACAAAAAAGAGTCCTGCGAAAATGCCGCAGGGTTGTTTTGGGAATGGATTGCCAGGAAGCAGGAAAAACTCGATCAGATGAAGGACAGCCGGAGCCAGTATCCGGTCGTCTACATCCAGAGAAATCTGGCGGAAGTGATGAATCGGGATCTCGGGATTGTCCGGACACAAAAAGAGCTTGCCGAGGGAATCCAATCGATGGATTTTTACCTGAAAGTCTTACAATCCCTGCAGTTTGATCCGGATGTTTCGATTTACGAAAACTATCGAATTTACTATATGGCACTTCTGGCAAAGGCGATCCTCCTGTCGGCACAGGAGCGGAAAGAATCCCGGGGTGCCCATTTCCGGGAGGATTATCCGGAAACAAAAAAAGAATACCAGAAGTGTTCCGTGGCACAGTGGAAGGATGGAGAGATTCTCATCCGTTTTGAAAAGGAAGGCGGTGATGTGGCATGAAAATAAAAATCAGGAGGCAGGATGCCCGTGATACCGCACCATACTGGCAGACATTTGATTGGGAATCCTGCGGCCGGATGACGGTAGCGGGAATTCTTGATGAACTCAATTACAGAGATGACCTGATGGATGAAAACGGGACACCCTGCCGCCGGGTGCGATGGGAATGCAGCTGTATGCAGAAAATGTGCGGCAGCTGTGCGATGGTGATCAACGGTTCTCCCGCACTGGCCTGTGGGGTTTTTATCGATACCGACAAGGCGAAACAGCTGGTGCTGGAGCCTCTGACAAAGTTCCCGGTGATTTCCGACCTGGTCACAGATCGTTCGATCATTCAGGAATATCAGAAAGAAGCAAAGATGTATCTTGGAAAACGGGAAACCCCGGAACAAAAAGAGTATGCGCATCAGTATTCGGTGGCAAAATGCCTGAAATGCGGTCTTTGTCTGGAAGTGTGCCCTAATTATATCCAATCTTCCCAACAATTTTTTGGAGCGGCCTTTGCGAACAGTGCCTACCTGCTCCATTCCTCTTCCAAAGACCGCAAAAAAGAAATCCGGAAGGAGTATCAGAAGCATTTCGCGCGGGGATGTTCGAAATCCCTTGCCTGCCGGGATATCTGCCCGGCCCATCTGCCTACGCTTTCTTCCATCAGCTACATGAACAAAAGCCGCAGATGATTTCAGGACTTCTGGGGATGCGAAGAATTCTTGCTATCCTTTTTGCTATCATCAGAAGTCTCTGTTATGATCTTCAGACCATTTTTTTGTGCCAGCTTCCTGGAAGCGAGATTGCCTTCCGGGATTCTGGCAACAATATTTTGAAAGTCAAAATCTCTTCTTCCACAGGAAAGAAGCGGTGGCAGGATTTCAGAAGCAATTTTCTGATCCTGCCATTTTTTTAAGAGGGAATACCCGATTTCCACCTGTTCCCCATCTAAGGGGGAAAACCCGGCAATTCCCATAAATTCTCCGGATCGTTTGCTGAAAATCCCATAAAGCCCATATCCATAAAAAGCATACTGATGTGCGGTATATTCTTCCAGAAAAGATGCCGGATCCGGGCAGGAAGCCGGGAAGAAACAGCCTTCCGGATTGTTGGCATTTTCTTCCTGAAGCGCACAGAGAAAGGGGAGATCCGGGGCGTGAAGTTCTCGGACAAGGCAGCGGCAGGTTTCTAAAATTCTAAGCGGAAGCCTGAAAAACCGACAGTATACTTCCTTTAAAAAATCGGGGGTCAGTGCTTCCATATCAAGAACCAGCCAGGGAGTACCCATCAGGGATTCCTGTCGGTTCGATTCGTGTGCCAGCGCAATGACCGGGATGTTGGCCTGTCGGGCGCGACGGATTTCCCGGTCGCGGTCACAGAGTGCGAGAGAAAAATCCGGAAAAGGGGACAGGGAAGGAAAGTCTTTAGAAATAATGCAATCTATGATATAGTTAGGATAATGCTTGGAAAAATGCCGGATGACATTTTGTCCCCGAAAATGATCCATAATAAGAAAAAGAGTAAACATAGCAGGATTCCTTTCTGAATACAACACAGGCATTGCAGATGCCATTTGATCTAATCATACGCAATCAGAGGGAACTTGTAAAGAAGTTCGGTTTGGGAGGGCTCATGCAAAAAGAAGAAAAGACAGATAAGACAGAAATAAAGCGCAAGTTCGAAGTGCATTTTATAGAAAACGTGGAAGAATCCGAAGAAGCCTGCGAATTGCGGGGAGAACCGCAGCAGCCGGAACCAGCGGATTCCATCGAACCGATCCGGGAAGAAGCAGCCGCCAAATCAGCAGAAACGCAAGGAACTCCGGCAGCCCGGGAACCGGAAGTCTCAAAAAAGAGAAGAGCCGGCAGAAAAGAAAAAACGGAGGAAGCGGTTGCCCGCCGGGTGACCGGCGAAGCACAGTCAAGGCATCCCGCACATTGTGTCCGCAATACCTTGCTAGGAATTCTGGTTCTTTTGATCGCAGCGGCTTCCATATTCGGATATCCGATTGGAAAAGAATATTTCCGGCAGAAATCCGTCGCAGGCAAGGATGTTGAGGTTGTGATCGCCAAAGGAAGCACCTCCCGGGAAGTGGGGAAGATTTTAAAGAAAAAAGGAGTCATCCAGTATGAGTCAGCCTTTTTACTGAAATTATATTTTTCTGATTATAAAGGCAAGCTCCGCTACGGAACCTTCGAATTAAATGACGGGATGAGCCTGGATCAGGTCATTAAGGAACTGGCAACCCAAACCGGAGAGAAAAAAGAAACGACATTTACCATGCCGGAAGGCTACACGATCGAGATGACAGCGGCGAAGCTGGAAAAAGAGGGAATTATGAGCGCGGAGGAATTCCTGACTGCGGTAGAAAACGCTGCCGATACGTTCAAATATAAAGACATTCTCCCGGATAAAACCAAGGTATTTTATCAGCTTCAGGGATATCTGTATCCGGACACCTACTATCTGTCCGATGATATGACAGGCGAGCAGCTGGTTAAGATGATGCTGGAAGAGTTTGATAAAAAGTTTGATGCATCCCGAAAGAAAAAGGCGAAGCAGCTGGGATTTTCTGTAGAAGAAGTCCTCATCCGGGCTTCTCTCGTACAAAAGGAAACGGAAAAACCGGAAGAATATGCAAGGATTGCCGGAGTGATCCAAAACAGGCTGGACAAGGGAATGAAACTGCAATTTGATTCAACCGCCGTCTATGCGATTACAAAAGGGATGTTTGGAAAATCCCGCGTATTGTATTCGGATTTGAAGATCGATTCCCCATATAATACCTATAAGTATCAAGGGCTTCCGATCGGACCGATCTGTAATCCGGATCAGGAGGCGATCGACGGCGTACTCAATCCGGAGAAGCACGATTACCTGTATTTCCAGACAGATCAGACCAAAAGTGACGGTTCCAATCTTTTCAGCAAAACCTACGAAGAGCATCAGGCCGCCTCGGCGACAACGGAAGAACAAAAAGTGAAGAAAAAATCAGTGAAGGAAAAGAAATAATCCTGTTACCGTTTACAGGAATAGGGCGCATGAATCCGTCAGGAAAGGCTGGGTTCATGCGTTTTTTTGGGGGAGATACTGCAGAACATGGGTGAAAACAGAAATTAATGTTTACAACCGAAAAAAATTATGATATATTGATAATAAGTATATTGTAAAAATATAGAAAACATAGATAAATCAGACAAAAAGTTCGGATCAAAGCCAGAGGGAAGGCGAGGGAGGAAGTATGTGGATGAAGATGTGCCTGTACAGTGTGGTTTTGTGTATCCTGGGAGTGATTTCTGTCACAGATTACCGGACGGGAAAGATTCCTGACACATGGAATTTCCTTCTGTTTCTCTTGGGAGTTTGCAGTAGTTTTCTCATGAGGGACGTCTCGTTTTCCAGCCGGCTGATTGCGGTTTTCTGTGTCAGTTTGCCGCTGCTCCTGGCTGCTGTTTTTTCCGACGGGGCAATTGGGGGAGGAGACATCAAGCTGATGGCGGCAAGCGGGATGCTTCTCGGAATGAATGGTAATTTTTTGGCTGCTTTCTGTGGATTTGCATTGGCAGGATGCTATGGATTTTTTTTGTTATGCAGCGGAAAAGCCGGGCGAAAGGACAGTTTTGCCATGGGACCCTTTTTATGCGCGGGGATTGCCATTTCCCTGCTGCGGCTGTGACTGGATGCTCATTTTTTTGATAAAAAGAGAAAATAACGAAAAAATCCCCTGGAGAAACTACCTGTCAAGGGGAAATTTTGGCAAAAAAAGCTGTATAGAGAAAAGATTTTGTATTTTCGTAGGAACAGTTCGCAATTTGCTTTACATTAGTGGGAAAAAATGATAATATTATGTCGAATTTAAAATTAACCACAACTTTTGACAAGGAGGAATAATCAATGCCTAGAGCAAAACAGTCCATGGATGGAAATACTGCAGCAGCTTATGTTGCATATGCTTATACGGATGTTGCAGCAATCTATCCTATTACACCATCCAGTCCGATGGCTGATTCCGTTGATCAGTGGTCAGCAGCAGGACAAGAAAATATTTTTGGAAACCAGGTAGTTGTCAGTGAAATGCAGTCCGAGGCAGGTGCCGCAGGTACCGTTCACGGTTCTCTTGCCGCAGGTGCGATTACGACAACATTTACAGCGTCTCAGGGTCTTCTTCTGATGATTCCGAATATGTATAAAATTGCTGCTGAACAGCTTCCGTGCGTATTTGATGTATCCGCACGTACCGTTGCAACACAGTCTTTGAACATCTTTGGTGATCACAGTGATGTATATGCCTGCCGTCAGACAGGATTTGCTATGCTGGCAGAGACCAACCCACAGGAAGTTATGGACTTAAGCCCGGTAGCACATCTGTGTGCTATTGAAGGAAAGGTTCCATTTATCAACTTCTTTGATGGTTTCCGTACTTCTCATGAGATCCAGAAGATCGAAAAATGGGACTACGCTGACTTAAAAGAAATGTGCAACATGGATGCAGTTAAGGCTTTCCGTGAACATGCGTTGAATCCGGAACATCCGACCATGCGTGGTTCCCACGAAAATGGTGATGTATTCTTCCAGCACAGAGAGGCATGTAACTCTGTTTATGACGCGTTGCCAGCTGTTGTGAAGAAATACATGGCAAAAGTTAACGAAAAACTTGGAACAGATTATGACTTATTTAACTACTATGGTGCAGAAGATGCCGATCGCGTGATCATCGCTATGGGTTCCATCTGTGACGTAGCAGAAGAAGTCATCGATTATCTGACCGCAAAAGGTGAGAAAGTCGGCTTAATCAAAGTTCGTTTGTATCGTCCTTGGGTTGCTTCTGCATTAGTAGATGTGATTCCGAAGACCGCAAAGAAGATTGCCGTACTTGACCGTACCAAAGAGCCAGGAGCACTGGGAGATCCTCTGTATCTTGATGTAGCTACCACTCTTAGAGAAGCAGGTCTCAACGACATTATCCTTACTGGCGGACGTTATGGATTAGGTTCCAAAGACACTCCTCCGTCATCTGTATTTGCTATTTACAAAGAGCTGGAAAAAGATGCACCGAAGAGCCGTTTCACAATCGGTATCGTGGATGATGTAACTAACTTATCCCTGCCGGAAGTAAAACCTGCTCCGATCACATCTGCTCCTGGTACTGTAGAGTGTAAGTTCTGGGGTCTTGGCGGAGACGGTACCGTTGGTGCGAACAAGAACTCCACAAAGATCATCGGTGACCACACAGATAAATATATCCAGGCATACTTCCAGTATGACTCCAAGAAGACAGGTGGTATCACAATCTCCCATCTGCGTTTTGGTGATAACCCGATCAGAAGCCCATATTACATCAACCAGGCTGACTTCGTAGCATGCCATAACCCATCTTATGTTGTTAAAGGATACAAGATGGTTCAGGATGTAAAACCAGGCGGAATTTTCATGATCAACTGCCAGTGGTCTGACGAAGAATTAGATCATCATATGCCTGCAGCAGCAAAGAAATATATTGCAGATAATAACATTCAGTTATACACCATCGATGCCATCGATAAGGCTATCGAGATTGGTATGGGTAAACGTACCAACACGATTTTACAGTCTGCATTCTTTAAACTTGCCAACATCATGCCAATCGATGATGCCGTTGAATTCATGAAAGCAGCAGCAAAGAAATCCTACAGCAAGAAGGGTGACGCTGTCGTAGAGATGAACTACAAGGCAATCGATGCCGGTGTAGATGCGGTTCATAAAGTAGAGGTTCCTGCTTCTTGGTCTAACCCTGAACCAGACGCACCTGCAAAAGAGCTGGTAGGACGTCCGGAAACTGTGAAGCTGGTTCGTTCCTTAATGGAACCGATCGGAATGATGGATGGAGACAGCCTTCCAGTATCTGCATTTAAAGATATTGCTGACGGTCAGTTTGAGCTTGGTGCTTCCGCATACGAAAAACGTGGTACTGCAGTATCCGTTCCAGAATGGGATGCTGAGAAATGTATCCAGTGTAACCAGTGTGCGTTCGTATGTTCCCACGCTACAATCCGTCCATTCTTATTAAGTGAAGACGAAGTAAAGGCAGCACCTGCAAACATTAAGCTTGCAGATACGAAGCCAAAAGCAAGTGAATTTAAATATACCATGAGCGTATCTCCTTTAGACTGTATGGGATGTGGAGAATGTATCACTGTTTGTCCAAAAGATGCCATCAAGATGGTTCCACAGGAAAGCCAGACAGAAGAACAGCCAGTATTCGATTATCTGGTAGCAAGCGTTGGAAAGAAAGACAGCGGATTCGCAGACACCACAGTCAAGGGATCCCAGTACAACCAGCCATTGCTTGAGTTCTCCGGATCTTGTGCAGGATGTGCAGAGACATCTTACGCTCGTCTGATTACTCAGTTATTTGGTGAGCATATGTACATTTCCAATGCAACAGGATGTTCCTCCATTTGGGGTGGACCTGCTGCAACAGCTCCATATACAGTAAATAAAGATTCCCAGCAGGGACCGGCATGGGCGAACTCCTTATTCGAGGATAACGCAGAGCACGGCTTTGGTATGTATCTTGGACAGAAGACCTTACGTAACCAGGCAATCGCTAAATTAGAGAAGATGGCAGCTTCCGATAAGGCAACTGACGAATTTAAGGCAGCATTTGCTAAATTTATGGAAACCAAAGAAAATACCAGAGAAAATACACCGGATGCAAAGGCTCTGATTGCAGAAGTAGAGAAGGCAGCAGCAGAAGGATGCCCGGATGCAGCAGATGTATTAGATAAGAAGCAGTACCTTGCTAAGAAGTCCGTATGGATCTTCGGTGGTGACGGATGGGCATATGATATCGGTTTCGGTGGATTAGACCATGTATTAGCTTCCGGCGAAAACGTAAACGTTATGGTATTTGATACAGAGATGTATTCCAATACAGGTGGACAGGCATCTAAAGCTTCCAACATCGGTGAAGTTTGTCAGTTCGCAGCTGCTGGTAAAGAAATCGGTAAGAAGAGCCTTGCTGAGATCGCAATGAGCTACGGTTATGTATATGTTGCACAGATCGCTCTCGGTGCAAACATGAACCAGGCAGTGAAATGTATCGCAGAAGCAGAAGCTTACAACGGACCATCCCTGATTATCGGATATGCTCCATGTGAACTTCACGGAATTGCCAAAGGTGGAATGAACCATTGTCAAGATGAGATGAAGAAAGCGGTGAAAGCTGGTTACTGGAACCTCTTCTCCTTCGATCCAGCGAAGAAAGCAGAAGGAAAGAATCCATTTACTTTAACATCTAAACCAGGCGATGGAACCTATCAGGATTTCCTGAATAACGAAGCTCGTTACACCCGTCTGATCAAACCATTCCCAGAAAGAGCAGAAAAACTGTTCAATAAATCAGAGGAAGTTGCAAAGGCTCGTTATGAACACCTGCAGAAACTGGTAGAACTTTACAAATAATGAATAACTAATTTGTAAATCAAATAAGACATAAACCAAAGGGAGGCCATGTGTCAGCTATGCTGGCGCATGGCCTCCCTTCTTAATAGAAAAGACATTGGAAGCGATGCGAAAGCTGATATTGGGCAAGGATAGTTTTTTCCCTTTCTGACAGGGAAGACATTGGAAGCGATGCGAAAGCTGATATTGAGTAAGGGAAGTTTTAAGATATCACAATCGACCGCACTTGAAACGTGGATCTTGCAGGCAGGGTTCGCTGTTATAACATTTTTGAATCGGAGGAGAGTGTTTTGAATTGTGCTAATTGTATGAAACAGATGGAGGAAACCGGAGACGAAAAAAGAATTTGAAAAAGAAATTCTTCCGGATGTCTTTTTGACACAGAAATGGAGTGAGAAAAAAACAGAAAATGAAACTGCAAAACACAAAATAAAAATAAATTTTCTGATAAAATATATTGCAAATATAAAAAGACTAATTATTAGATAATTTATTAAAATGTTTGTGTTTACAAAGGGAGAAAAATATTGTAAGATGATATCAGAAAAGAAAATGCAAGAATGCATTGATGAAGCTTCTGAATGAAAACTACTTGATGAAATGCATTATAGAAAATGTGAATGAAGAAAGGGTGAGACCATGTATCAGGACAATGTGCGACAGGGTCTATATGATCCAAGTCTGGAGCATGATAACTGTGGTATTGGTGCTGTAGTAAACATCAAAGGTCTTAAGAGCCATGAGACAGTATCGAATGCTTTGAAAATTGTTGAAAATCTTGAACATAGAGCCGGCAAAGACGCCGAGGGTAAAACAGGTGATGGAGTAGGAATCTTAGTACAGATATCCCACAAGTTTTTCGAAAAAGCCTGCAATACTCTCGGTATTTTTATTGGTAAGGAAAGGGATTACGGAATCGGTATGTTCTTCATGCCGCAGGATGAACTGCAGAAAAACCGTGCCAAAAAAATGTTTGAGATCATTGTGGAAAAAGAAGGCCTGAATTTCCTTGGATGGAGGGAAGTTCCGATCCAGCCGGAGATTCTTGGGAAAAAAGCGGCAGACTGCATGCCATGCATTATGCAGGGCTTTGTAAAAAGACCGTTTGATGTTCCGCGTGGACTGGATTTTGACCGCCGTCTTTATATCGTAAGAAGGGTGTTCGAGCAGTCGAACGATTCGACCTATGTCGTCTCGTTAAGCAGCCGGACCATCGTATATAAAGGGATGTTTCTTGTCGGTCAGTTAAGACAGTTCTATAACGATCTTCAGGATCCGGATTATGAATCTGCTATCGCACTGGTGCATTCCCGTTTCTCGACAAACACCGTACCAAGTTGGGAAAAAGCACATCCATATCGTTATATCGTACATAACGGGGAGATCAATACGATCCGTGGTAATGCCGATAAGATGTTAGCCCGTGAGGAGAATATGGAGTCGGAATATCTGAAAGATGAGATGATCAAGCTGACACCGGTTGTGGATCCGGAAGGTTCGGACTCGGCAAGATTGGACAATACCTTGGAATTCCTGCTGATGAGTGGAATGCCGCTTCCGCTGGCAATGATGATCACCATTCCGGAGCCATGGGAAAATAATGAAGGCATGAGCCGGGAAAAGAGGGACTTCTATCAATATTATGCGACCATGATGGAACCGTGGGATGGTCCCGCCTCGATCCTGTTTACTGACGGAGATATTATGGGGGCAGTTCTGGACCGTAACGGACTTCGTCCTTCCCGTTATTATATTACCGATGATGACCAGCTGATTCTTTCTTCGGAAGTCGGAGTACTGGAATTCGATACCACCCACATTATAAAGAAAGAAAGACTGCATCCGGGCAAGATGCTGTTGGTTGACACAGTCAAAGGAGAACTGGTCGATGATGAAATTCTGAAAAACCACTATGTCAAAAAACAGCCATACGGTGAATGGCTTTCTGACAACCTGGTATTCATGAAAGATTTAAAGATACCAAACGTTGCCGTAGAAGAATATGATTATACCGAAAGTAACCGTCTGATGAAAGCCTTCGGCTATTCCTATGAGGAGATCAAGGACTCCATTCTTCCGATGGCATTACATGGAAGTGAAGCGATCGGTGCGATGGGAACCGACACACCGCTTGCCGTATTATCCAAGAGACATCAGCCGTTATTTAACTATTTCAAGCAGTTATTTGCCCAGGTAACCAACCCGCCGATTGATGCCATTCGGGAAGAAATCGTGACATCGACTTCGATCTATATCGGAGGAGAAGGGAATGTCCTGGAAGAAAAAGCGGAAAACTGCCATGTATTAAAGGTACACAACCCGATTTTGACAAACACGGATCTTTTGAAGATCCGCCATGCGAAAATCCATAACGTCGTGGTAAAAGATGTCCCGATCACTTATTATAAGGGAACACCGCTGGATAAAGCCATTCATCGTCTTTGTATCGCAGTGGATCAGGAGCATAAAAACGGTGCCAACGTCGTCATCCTCACAGACCGTGGTGTTGACGAAAACCATGTAGCCATCCCGTCACTGCTGGCAGTATCCGCTGTCCACCATCATTTGATTCAGACAAAGAAAAGTACGTCTGTCAGCATTGTATTAGAAAGTGGGGAACCGAGGGAAGTTCATCATTTTGCGACCTTGTTAGGATATGGTGCCTGTGCGATCAATCCGTATCTGGCACAGGGCAGTATTAAAAAATTAATCCAGGATGGGCTGTTAAAGAAAGATTATTATGCCGCAGTATCCGATTACAACGATGCCGTCCTTCATGGCATTGTAAAGATCGCATCCAAGATGGGAATTTCCACCCTGCAGTCCTACCAGGGCTCCCAGATTTTTGAAGCCGTAGGCATCAGCAAAAAAGTAATCGATGAATACTTTACCAATACCGTAAGCCGCGTCGAGGGAATTACATTGGAAGATATCGCGGAAGATGTGGATTACCACCATTCGAAAGCATTTGATATGTTAGGGCTGGATTCGGATCTTCGATTGGAGAGTGAAGGATTCCATAAATATAGAAGTGGAAAAGAAGAACATCTGTATAATCCGCTGACCATCCACACACTGCAGACGGCGACATGGACGAACAATTATGACCTGTTTAAAGAATATACTTCGATGATCAATAAAGAGACGGCTCCGATCAGCCTCCGTGGACTCATTGATTTTCAATATCCGTCCAAGGGAATCCCGATTGACCAGGTAGAACCAGTTGAGTCAATTATCACCCGTTTTAAAACAGGAGCGATGAGCTATGGTTCGATTTCCAAGGAAGCACATGAGACACTGGCCGTTGCCATGAACATGATCCATGGAAAATCAAACACCGGTGAAGGTGGAGAGGACTTAGAACGTCTGACGGTCGGCCCGGACGGCCTGAATAAATGCTCTGCAATCAAGCAGGTAGCTTCCGGTCGTTTCGGTGTAACGAGCCGTTACCTCGTAAGCGCACAGGAAATCCAGATTAAAATGGCACAGGGCGCAAAACCGGGAGAAGGCGGACATTTGCCAGGAGGGAAAGTATACCCGTGGATTGCAAAAACCAGACATTCCACACCGGGTGTCGGCCTGATTTCACCGCCACCGCATCACGATATTTACAGTATCGAGGATTTGGCACAGTTAATTTATGATTTAAAAAATGCAAACAGAGATGCCCGTATTTCTGTAAAACTGGTATCCGAAGCCGGCGTGGGAACCGTCGCAGCCGGCGTAGCCAAGGCAGGTGCACAGGTCATCCTGATTTCCGGTCATGATGGAGGTACCGGTGCGGCCCCTCGGAATTCCTCAATCCACAGTGCAGGACTTCCATGGGAGCTCGGATTGGCGGAGACACATCAGAACCTGATCCGGAATGACCTTCGTAATAAAGTAATTATTGAGACAGATGGAAAGCTGATGAGCGGACGAGATGTCGCGATCGCGGCAGCACTCGGCGCAGAAGAATTTGGTTTTGCCACTGGTCCGCTGATCACCATGGGCTGTATCATGATGAGGGTATGTAATCTGGATACCTGTCCTGTCGGTATTGCCACACAAAATCCGGAACTGCGGAAGCGTTTTAAAGGAAAACCGGAATATGTTGTCAACTACATGAAGTTTGTCGCACAGGAACTGCGGGAATACATGGCAAAACTCGGTGTGAAGACGGTGGATGAACTGGTAGGACGTACCGACTTGCTGAAAGAGCGGCCGGAAGCCAAAGAATACCACCTGGATTTATCCGCAATCTTAAATAATCCATTTGTGGATAAGAAACATCCGATCTGTTACAAAAAGAAGAAAGAATATAACTTTGAACTGGAAAAGACATTGGACGAAAAAGTGCTTCTGACAAAATTCAAGACTGCCTTTGAAAAAGGCCAAAAGAGAAGCATTGCCATCGACGTTGGAAATACAGACCGGTCCTTCGGTACTATTTTCGGTTCGGAAATCACAAAGAAATATTATAATACTCTGGAAGAAGATACTTTTACCGTACAGTGTACCGGTGCTGGCGGACAGAGCTTTGGGGCATTTATTCCAAAGGGACTGACCTTAGAGCTGATCGGCGACAGCAATGACTATTTCGGAAAGGGACTGTCTGGTGGTAAGCTGATCGTCTATCCGCCGAAAGGAATCCGCTTTAAGGCAGAAGAAAACATTATCATCGGTAATGTCGCATTATATGGCGCAACCAGCGGTCAGGCCTACATCAACGGAGTGGCAGGAGAACGTTTCTGCGTACGTAATTCCGGTGCAACCGCAGTCGTTGAAGGCGTCGGTGACCACGGATGTGAATATATGACCGGAGGAAAAGTTTTAATTATTGGTAAAACAGGAAAGAACTTTGCAGCCGGAATGAGCGGTGGAGTTGCCTATGTGCTAGATGAAAATAACGACCTGTATCTGAGACTCAACAGGGAAATGGTATACTCAGAACCGATCATTTCCAAATATGATGTTATGGAAATCAAGGATATGATCACGGCACATATCGCATATACCAATTCTGCCAAAGGGAAGGAAATTCTGAATAATCTCAGCGAATACCTCCCGAAATTTAAGAAAATCATACCACACGATTATAAGAAGATGCTTCAGAAGATTTCTGAAATGGAAGGAAAAGGTTTAAGTGCAGAACAGGCACAGATTGAAGCATTTTACGAAATTAAAAGAGGATAGGAGGAGAACGCTGTGGGAAAACCAACTGGATTTTTAGAATATGAAAGAAAAGAAAGCGTGGGTGAAACACCGTTAGAACGAATCAAACATTTTAACGAATTTCACACTCCCCTGTCCAGAAAAGAACAGGAGAAACAGGGCGCACGATGCATGAACTGCGGCGTCCCATTCTGCCAGTCCGGCATACTGATCAAGGGAATGGTAACGGGATGCCCACTGAATAACCTGATTCCGGAATGGAATGACGCCACCTACATGGGAAACTGGGATGAGGCATATTACCGTCTGAAAAAGACGAATCCGTTTCCGGAATTTACAGGACGTGTCTGCCCGCACCCTTGCGAGGTAGGCTGTACCTGCAATATCAACGGGGATCCGGTCAACATCAAAGAAAAAGAATTAAGCATCATAGAACGGGCCTATGAAAGAGGATTGATCAAAGCAAACCCTCCGGAAATCCGCACAGGGAAAAAAGTGGCGATCGTCGGTTCCGGCCCATCGGGACTTTGTGTGGCGGAATATTTAAACCGCCGCGGACATTCCGTCACCGTCTATGAGCGTTCGGACCGTGTCGGCGGACTTCTCATGTACGGGATTCCAAATATGAAGCTGGAAAAGATTTATATTGCAAGAAGAGTCCGGCTGATGGAAAAAGAAGGCGTGATCTTCAAAACCGGTATCAATGTGGGTGTCGATATCAAAGCCGAAGAACTGAAAAAAGAATACGATGCCATCGTACTGTGCTGCGGTGCTTCCAACCCGAGGGATATCAAGGCACCGGGACGCAAGAGTAAGGGAATTTACTTTGCGGTCGATTACCTGAAAGCAGCGACAAAGAGTCTTTTGGATTCCAATCTCAAAGACAAAACCTATATTGATGCCAAAGACAAAAATGTGATGGTAATCGGCGGAGGAGACACCGGAAATGACTGCGTGGGAACATCCATCCGTCTGGGATGCAAGAGCCTGATCCAGCTGGAAATGATGCCGAAACTCCCGGACAAACGCCAGCCGGACAACCCATGGCCAGAATGGCCAAAAATCTGTAAAACAGATTATGGCCAGGAGGAAGCCATCGCTGTCTTTGGAAAAGATCCGCGCGTATACCAGACAACAGTCAAGGAATTTATTGCCAACGAAAAAGGGGAGCTTTGCAAGGCAAAGCTTGTCAAGCTTGAAAGTAAATTTGACAAAAAAGCAGGAAGAAACATTATGGCTGAAGTTGCAGGAAGCGAATACGAAGTTCCGGTGGATCTGGTACTGATCGCTGCAGGTTTCCTGGGAAGCCAGTCTTATGTTACCAAAGCGTTTGGAGTGGAAGTCAACGAGCGCACGAACGTAAAAACCGCATCGGGTTCCTATCAAACCAACGTAGAAAAAATCTTTACCGCAGGGGATATGCATAGAGGACAGTCCCTGGTTGTGTGGGCGATCCGCGAGGGACGCGACTGTGCAAAAGAAGTGGATACCGCATTGATGGGATATTCCAACTTATAAAAAGAAGGAGAGGGATTCGTCACAGGAAGCTGTTCTTTCCGTGAAGCTTCCTTGTGACAGATGATAATTTTTTTGTAATAAGACGGTTGACAAATATCAGGCACTGAATTATAGTAGTACCAAACAATACTACTCAATGATTTTAACTGAATGATTTTAAGAAGGCGAGGCGCGGGTAGATGCAAATGGATCATGTAGAGCTGCTCATGAATTTTGGGCTCACCAGGCAGGAAGCGAGGATATATTTTCTTCTTTTGACGGAAGGGGCACTGAGTGGATATGAGGCGGCAAAACGGATCGGGATCTCCCGCTCCAATGCCTATGCTGCGTTGGCTGCATTGGTTGATAAGGGGGCTGCCTATGTCGCAGAAGAACAGGCAGTACGGTACCATGCCGTTGCGATTCAGGAGTTTTGCCATAACAAACTTCATTATCTCAAAGAGCTTGCCGCATGCCTTGAGCGTCAGATCCCCGAAAAAATCTTACGGGATGAGAGTTATCTGACCATCCGGGGCAGGCAGCATATTGAGGATAAATTTCGGAATATGTTACAGCAGACCCAAGAAAGGGTATATCTCGCGGTATCCCCATCCGTTGCAGATTTATTCCAGGAGGAATTACTCCGCCTGACTACAGACGGGAAAAAAGTAGTTCTCCTGACGCAGTATCCCTATATTTTAGAGGGAGCCACCGTTTACTATACGGAAAGGGAAGACGGACAGATCCGTTTGATCACAGACTCCAGCTATGCCCTTACCGGTGAGATGAGGGAAGACAGGGACAGTGCCTGTCTGTATTCTGCCAATCCGAACCTGGTCAGGTTGTTAAAAGACGCCCTGGCAAATGAAATTCAGCTGATTCAGATTGGAAAACAGCAGAAATTACCAAACAAACAGGATTAAAATCAGGAAGACAACGAAGAATACAGAATATCGATTCACGGAAAGAAGGAAGACGAAGATGGAAAAGAAACCGTTTATTACAAAAGAACAGCTGGATAAAATTGTAGAAAAATATCCGACACCATTTCACTTATATGACGAAAAAGGAATCCGGCAGACAGCCAGGGATTTATATAAGGCATTTTCATGGAATAAGGGCTTTAAAGAATATTTTGCTGTCAAAGCGACACCAACTCCGGCACTCCTGAACATTTTAAAAGAAGAAGGATGCGGAACGGACTGTTCTTCTTTAACTGAGCTGATGATGAGTGACCGCTGCGGATTTGCCGATGGAAATTCTATTATGTTTTCTTCGAATGAGACACCGGCAGAACAGTTTGTACTGGCAAGGAAACTGAATGCCATTATTAACTTGGATGATATCACACACATTGATTTTCTGAAAGAGGCCTGCGGAATTCCGGAAAGGATCTGCTGCCGCTACAATCCAGGCGGATATTTCTCTCTGGGAACGGATATTATGGATAATCCCGGGGATGCAAAATATGGCATGACGAAGCCGCAGATGTTTGAGGCATTTAAACGCTTAAAAAGCGAAGGGGTGAAAGAATTTGGTATCCACTCTTTCCTTGCAAGCAACACCGTTTCGAATGAATACTATCCTGCCCTGGCAGCCATCCTCTTCAATTTGGCAGTGGAATTAAAAGAAAATCTGGGAGTCCATATCGGTTTCATCAATCTTTCCGGAGGAATCGGGATCCCATACACAACGGACAAAGAACCGAATGATATTTTCGCGATCGGAGAGGGAGTGCGCAAGGTTTACGAGGAGATCCTCGTACCGGCAGGCATGGGAGATGTCAAGATCTTCACCGAATTAGGACGTTTCATGTTAGGACCGCACGGACATCTCGTCGTAAAGGCAATCCATGAGAAGCACACCTACAAGGAATATATCGGGGTGGATGCCTGTGCAACTCATCTGATGCGCCCGGCAATGTATGGAGCTTACCATCATATCACTGTCATGGGAAAAGAAGATGCCCCTTGCGACCATGTGTATGATGTGGTTGGTTCCCTGTGTGAAAACAATGATAAATTTGCGATTGACCGTAAACTTCCAAAAATTGATATCGGAGATTATCTGGTCATTCACGATACCGGAGCCCATGGCTTCTCTATGGGATATAATTACAATGGAAGTTTGCGAAGTGCAGAAATCCTTCTTCAGGAAGATGGCACAACAAGAATGATCCGGCGTGCCGAAACACCGGAAGATTACTTTGCTACGATCAAAGGATTTGAATTTTAATCATACACAATCATAGAAAAGGCAGCTGTCATGCAGTCTTTCCCTTCATAAATTCAAAACGAAAACGGCAGGAGCATCCGTATTTCCCGGATGCTCCTGCCGTTTTTTTAGATCAACTGAAAATGTTTTAATGCATTGCGGATCCCGTCCCGGTCAACCGGGGTCGTAACATAGGAAGTCCTTTCTAAAACCTCCGGAAAGGAATTGCCCATGGCGATACTGTGTTTCACGTGTTCCAGCATGGAAAGATCGTTCGTGCTGTCACCAAAAACATAGCAGTCATCTAAGGAGAGGTTTAAATAATTGACAAGAAAATCAATGCCGCTTGCTTTCGAATAATTCTTTGGTACAATTTCCGCGAACGAATAAGAGCCGAGATTTTCCCTTTCAATATAGCCAAAATCGTCAGCAATCCTTTCCTTAAACAGAGGCAAATTGCTATTTTCATCCATGAGTATAACAAATTTATCAAAATCTAAAACGGGATCGGAGAAAAATCGGATAGGATTCGGGGTAATCTGAGCACTATATGCTTCCAGCATCTCGGTGACCGGAGGGAATGATTCGATTTTTTCATTATAATAACAATGTTTCGGTCCTTCAAAAACACCCTGTATCCTGGTCTCTTCCAGAATCTGAATCAGATTTTGCTTCACATCTTCCGAAAGAATATGGCGGTGGAGCTCCTCATCGTGGAAAATAATATGTGTGCCGCAGCCGCAGATATAACCGTCAAAAGGAAAATCTTTAATCAGTTTCGGCATAAAATCATAAGTTCTCCCACTGTTGATAAAAAGATAGTGACCGTTTTCCTGTGCCTTTTTTAAAGACTCTATCGCACTTTCCGGGATATAGCCAGGCAGACCTCCCGCCAGCAATGTCCCGTCGATATCAAAAAAAAGCAGTTTTCTATCCATGAGTTCAATCATCCTTTCATAATATTCTTCTGATTTCGGTTTCGAAACTATTTTACCATAGGTGGAAAGGAATACAAAGAAATTTTTGAGATTCTTAACTGCTGTTGATCACAAAAAGAGGTATCTTTCTTGAAAGCATAGAAAAAAAAGAAAGAAGATGTTATAATACAGATACTTTTTTCCAGGAAGATTTTCCTGAAAGAATGACAGAAAAATGATAGAAAGGACGAATAAAAAATGGCAAACCCAATCGTTACAATTACAATGGAAAACGGAGACGTGATCAAGGCGGAACTTTTCCCGCAGACAGCACCGAATACGGTAAATAATTTTATTTCACTGATCAATAAGGGATTTTATAACGGACTGATCTTCCACCGTGTGATCAAGGGATTTATGATCCAGGGAGGATGTCCTTTGGGAAATGGAACCGGTAACCCTGGTTACAGCATCAAAGGGGAGTTTTCGAGCAATGGTTTTGTCAACCAGTTAAAACATGAGGCAGGTGTGCTTTCCATGGCCCGCTCTATGATGCCGGACTCTGCTGGTTCCCAGTTTTTTATCATGCATAAAGCGGCACCACATCTGGACGGCGAGTATGCAGCTTTTGGAAAGGTAACTGAGGGAATGGATGTCGTAGATAAAATCGCATCCGTAAAGACATTTATGGACAGCCCTTATGAGAAACAGGTGATGGCATCCGTTACGGTTGACACACAGGGAGAAGAATATCCGGAACCGGAAAAGATTGAAAAATAACAGGAGGTCATTATGAACAGTATTTTTCACAGAATCAGCGTGAGAAAATACCAGGACAGGCCGATCGAGGCAGAAAAGGTGGAGCTGATGCTTAAAGCAGCGATGGCGGCTCCTTCTGCCTGCAATCAGCAGCCATGGGAATTTTATATCGTGACAAACAAAACGATCATAGAGCAGCTGTCTATGATTTCTAAATATTCTGGCTGTGCAAAAAATGCGCCGCTGGTCATTGTGCCATGTTTTCGGACGAAAGGTATTGTCCCGGAGTATTTCAACCTGGATATGAGTGCAGCTGTACAGAATCTTTTATTAGAAGCGGATGAGCTTGGGATTGGAACCGTATGGATGGGAGTCTCCCCGGAGAAAGATCGGATGGATAAGGTGGAAAAGATATTAAATCTGCCAGAAGACTTAAAAGCATTTGCTCTGGTGCCATGCGGATATCCGGCAGAAGAAAGACCACAGCAAAATCGTTATGAAGAAGCCCGTGTGCATTATGTAGAGTAAAAAACGATATGACCGCACACTGGCACGCCTTAGAAACATGTCTTCTGTTCGCAGGGATTACAGGCTCTGCTGGAGAGCTTGCACTTCAAAAGAAGCGATCGCCTGAGATACGGAGTCGGCTGTTTCTTCATTATAAATATAAAGATAGACAGGACGGGAGATATCGAGACTGAAAATTCCCATGATGGATTTGGCATCTACGGCATTACAGCCGGAAACCAGCTCAAAACGTCCATTAAATTGATTCATAATATTTACAAAAGTTTTAATTTTATCCATAGAATTAATACTGATTGTTTTCGTGATCAATGGAACAGCCCTCCTGTCAATGATGATATACTCTCGGAATCTCAGCCATAAAGGAAAATTTCGGGAGTATATTATTACATATTTGCTCTGTTTTAATAATATGGTAACACTTAAAAAAAATCAAGGATAAAATTTGGGAAGCATAACAACAAAAGTCGGCTGAAAGGAGGAGGGTATGGAAATTACTTGTATAAAAGCGGTTTATTTTAGTGCAACAGGAAATACCAGAAGAGTAACCGAAGCGGTGGCAGAAGAGATTGCAAAAAGGCTTGGTACGGAGATGGAGGTCTGTGATTTTACCTTGCCAAAAGCCAGGCAGCAGGTTGTTGAATTCACACAAAATGAGCTGGCAGTTTTTGGTATGCCGGTATATGCCGGAAGGGTTCCCAATAAGATGCTTCCGGTAGTGCAGACGATGTTTCGGGGAAACGATACGCTGGCGATTCCTCTGGTTACCTTCGGGAACCGGAGCTATGATAATGCCCTGATTGAGCTTCGGAATGAATTGGAAAAGAATGGATTCCACACGATCGCCGGAGCGGCTTTGGCTGCCCGGCATGCATTCAGTGATCGTCTCGCCGGAGAGCGTCCCGGAGAAGAAGATTTTCGGCAGCTGTCAGAATTTGCACAAAATGCGGCAGAGAAAGTTACGGAACTGGCAGCACAGTTTCCGGGTGGGGAAGGGAAAATGACCTGGCCGAAACCAGTGGCGGTAAAGGGAATCGAGCCGATTCCTGCTTATTATACCCCGCTTGGGGAAGATGGCCAACCAGCCAAATTTTTAAAAGCAAAGCCGAAAACAAGGGAGAACTGTACTGATTGTAAAATCTGTGCCAAAGTCTGCCCGATGGGATCCATCGGTTATGATGACCCATCAGAGGTAACCGGCATCTGTATCAAATGTCAGGTCTGCGTGAGAAGCTGCCCGGTCGATGCCAAATATTTTGACGATCCGGCCTTTTTATCTCATGTTGCGATGCTGGAGAAGAATTATACCCGGCGTGCGGAAAATGATTTTTTCTATGGAATCAGTCCTTCTGAATCAGTTCTTCAAAAGTGACGCCAAATAGTTCGCACAATGCCTTGATCTCAATGTCCGTCACGTATCTCTGTCTGGTTTCAATACGGGTAATGACATTTTTATCCATGTCATAGCCAGCCAGCTGCAGTTCGTGAGCCAGGCTGCGTTGGGATAAATGGTGTTTTTTTCTTAAAGAGATCAGGTTGGAGCCAATGAGATTTTTGTCTCCGGTGGCGATATTTGGTTTCGGCATAATTTCTCACTTTCTGTATAGACGGTATTTGGATACTTGTCAAAACTCAGTCGGAGATTGCTCTCCGGCTGAGTTACAATCCTGCAGGCAGGATCCTTTTTTTATTCTACAAAATTTCATCGTAGAATGTGGTCGTAAAAGTGAGACAAAAGTGAAAAATCTCTATGTTCAAAATCGAAATGTCTGCTGGATTCCCAGCCATTTCTGATCTTTTTCGCTCAAGGTCAGAGGGGTCCCATCGGATAAATGATAGCCATCAGCCTGCGGACCGCCCGGATAGGTTCCCATGACTTCCGGCCAGACAATGCCGATTTCCGGGTCATTCCAGGCAAGTCCGCCCTCGTCGCCCGGACGGTAGAAATCGGTACATTTATAGCAGAATTCCGCATAATCGGACAGTACGAGGAATCCGTGGGCAAATCCTTCTGGAATGTAGAACTGTTTGTTATTTTCAGCAGAAAGAATTTCCCCAAACCAGTGCCCGTAGGTGTTGGACTGGCTTCTGAGATCGACGACGACATCAAAAACGACGCCCTTGATCACGCGGACCAGCTTACCCTGCGGGTGTTCTTTTTGGAAATGGAGCCCCCGCAGGACACCTTTGGAGGAGGAAGACTGGTTGTCCTGCACGAATTCCATGTGCAGTCCGGCCTCTTCCATATCTTTTTTATTGTAAGTCTCCATAAAATAGCCACGGGAATCCCCGTGGACGGCAGGTTCAATGATACATAATCCTTCAATACCGCCAACATTTTTTTGTACTTTAATCTGTCCCATGATTTCAAACTCCTTTTGCTGTATCTTCTTATTTCATTCAGTCGGAGAAATTCCCTTTCCTACTGCCCGTCGGAAGTAAAATACTCATTCAGGTAGCGGTGGAGGGCGTCCTGCCACAGAGGAAGAGGGGTGAATCCGGCCCGTTTCAGTTTTGTTTTGTCAAGACGGCTGTTAAAAGGCCGGGCGGCTTTGGAAAGACCGTACTGTTCGGTAGTGACAGGGGTCACGGCGACTTTCTCATATTCTGCATGGCCCAGCTCGGCTGCCTGGCGGAAAATTTCTTTGGCAAAGGTATACCAGCTGATAAAGTCCCCTTCGTTGGTGGCATGGTAGTAGCCGTATTTTTGAGATTCGGCCATATCCACCAGAAGCCTGGCCAGGTCGAAGGTGTAGGTCGGCGTGCCGATCTGGTCATTGACAACGGTAAGCTGAGGATGGGTTTTTCCAAGCTTCAGCATTGTTTTAATAAAATTATTTCCATTGGTTCCAAACACCCAGGAGATCCGTACGATGAAATATTGGTCCAGGGTTTTGGATATGGCTTCTTCCCCCAAAAGCTTGGTCTGGCCATAAAAATTCAGAGGGGCGAATTCCCTGCAGTCCGGATCCCAGGGAAGGGTTCCCAGGCCGTTAAACACGTAATCTGTGCTCAGATAGATCATTTTGCAGGAAAGCTTTTTACACATGTCCGCAATATTTTTGGTGCCTTCCACATTAATCTTCCGGACCGTTTCCTGCTGATCCGGGTCTTCTGCCAGATCGACTGCGGTCCAGGCGGCACAATGGATGACAACATCCGGGGATACTTCGGTAAGGACCTTCGATACCGCTTCCGAATCGGTAATGTCCAGTGAGACATAGGGCATCCGGGATACCGGGGTGTTGTTTTTTATGCCCGGATATTGGGGAGCGAGATCGGATCCCACCCCCTCATGTCCCCGGGAGGCCAGTTCATTCATCACATCGTACCCCAGCTGGCCGCCGGTGCCTGTTACAAAAAATTTCATAATAATACATAATCCTTTCTATTACTATGCTTTTACGATTACTATGCGCTTACTACCCTCTGTTTTTGTACATTCTTTCATAATAATCCTGATACTCTCCGGAAAGAATGGTTTCCCACCATTCCCGGTTCTCGAGATACCATTGGATCGTCTTTTTAATTCCGTCAGCAAATCGGGTTTCCGGAAGCCAGCCAAGCTCATTGTGGATTTTTGTCGGGTCGATGGCGTAGCGCATATCGTGGCCCTTGCGGTCTGCGACATAGGTGATCAGGCTTTCCGGTTTGTGAAGCTCCTTGCAGATCAGCTTGACGATATCAATATTGCGCATTTCATTATGTCCTCCGACATTGTACACTTCCCCGACCTTTCCCTTGTGGATGATCAGGTCGATGGCACGGCAGTGGTCTTCCACATAGAGCCAGTCCCGGACGTTTTCTCCCTTGCCATAGACAGGAAGCGGCTTGTCATTTAAGGCGTTGGCGATCATAAGGGGGATCAGCTTTTCCGGGAAATGGTATGGGCCGTAGTTGTTCGAGCAGCGGCTGATGGTCACGGGCAGGCCGTAGGTGCGGTGGTAGGCAAGGACGAGAAGGTCTGCGGATGCCTTGGAAGCACTGTAGGGGCTGCTGGTGTGGATCGGTGTCTCCTCGGTAAAAAACAGGTCAGGCCGGTCGAGGGGGAGATCCCCGTACACTTCATCGGTGCTTACCTGATGGTACCGCTGGATTCCGTATTTTCTGCAGGCATCCATGAGGACGGCTGTTCCTTTGATATTGGTATCCAGGAAGACCTCCGGATTTTCGATGGAGCGGTCTACATGGCTTTCCGCAGCAAAATTGACTACGATATCCGGGTGCTCTTCTTCAAATAACTGATATACGGCCTTGCGGTCTGTGATACTTTCCTTTATAAAACGGAAGTTGGGATTCTCCATGACCGGCTGCAGTGTGGAAAGATTGCCGGCATAGGTCAGACAGTCCAGACAGAGGATCCGGTCCTCCGGATACTGCTGTAACATATGGAATATAAAGTTGCTTCCGATAAAACCGGCACCGCCGGTAACAAGAATTGTCATAATATACGATCTCCATTCTGTAAATTTGATTTTCGGGGAAAGGTACGGAAAAGGAATCAGTACAGATTTTCCTGATATTTTCCGTCAAGGACATCTTTGAGATACTGTCCGTATTCATTTTTCTTTAAAATTTCATAAACGTGGAGCACATCCTCTTCGGTAATCCACCCGTTTAAATAGGCGATCTCCTCTAAGCAGGCAATCTTGCGGTGCTGATGCTGCTCCATGGTTTTGACAAAGTTGGTGGCATCGACCAGACTCTCATGGGTTCCGGTGTCCAACCAGGTAAATCCCTGACCGAGCAGTTCCACATTCAGCGCATTGGCTTCCAGATAGATACGGTTTAGGTCGGTGATCTCCAGTTCGCCCCTGGCACTTGGTTTTAAGTTTTTGGCATATTCTGTCACGCGGTTGTCATAGAAATAAAGGCCGGTGACACAGTAATTGCTCTTTGGGTGCTCTGGTTTTTCTTCAATAGAAATGACTTTTCCACTGCGGTCAAATTCCACGATGCCGAACCGCTCGGGATCATCGACATAATAGCCAAATACCGTAGCACCGTTGCCGGATTCGGCATTTTTTACCGCGGTGCGGAGCCTTTTTTTCAGGCCGTGTCCGGAAAAAATATTGTCGCCGAGAACCATGGCTACCGTATCGTCTCCGATAAAATCCGCCCCGATGATAAAAGCCTGGGCCAGACCGTCCGGACTTGGCTGTACGGCATAGGACAGGTGGACGCCGAACTGGCTTCCATCTTTTAAAAGCTCCTGAAAACGCGGAGTATCCTGCGGGGTAGAAATAATTAAAATATCACGGATGCCCGCATTCATGAGGACGGACATCGGGTAGTAGATCATCGGTTTGTCATAAATAGGAAGCAGTTGTTTGGAAGTGACCATGGTAAGCGGGTATAGACGGGTACCAGAACCTCCTGCTAAAATAATACCTTTCATATGTAATCTCCTCCTTTTTTCTTATTATAAAAGATGCCCTTAGGGCACCTTCAAGTCTTTTTTGTATTTTCTTAAAAAAATTTTCCAGCTGGAAAATTCTTCCGGGGGCGGAAGGGTTTACAAAGATGGTGCTGTCCCGTAAAAGACACCGGCATCTTTTGTGATGTCAAAGCCATCTACTGTTTTTTTTCGGACATATGCCCGGAAATCCTGATACCGGTCAATGATATACTGGTTCTGGTTTCCGTGGCAGGAGAGGACATAGGAGATCAGGGCTTCCGGCTCTGTCACATGTAAAAAATCCTGGTAGGGAATCCAGCGGACATCCTGGAAAAAAGGGGACAGAAGGGACAGACCGTTTTCCCTGCCGAATTTTTCATAAAGTTTTTGGGCAGAAAGGGTAATTCGGTCGTCAAACTGGGACACCAGCTCGTTGATCTCTTTCATATGTCCGGCACCGTAAGTGCTGGCAATCAGTGCGCCGCCTGGCTTTAACACCCGGGAAATTTCCCGGAAGACGGCGGGGAGATCGTCACAGTAAAACAAAACGTGGTTTGCCAGAACCCGGTCGAAGCTATGGTCGGGATAAGGGATCTGATGGCAGTCAAATACCAGAAAGTCAAAACGGATGTCCTTCGTATCGGTCTGCGGCCTCTGCTGCAGCGCGTCCTGGATGGCCCGCCGGGTATCCCGGATCATCCCTACGGAGATATCCGATAAGGTGACGGAGAGCCCAGAGGGGATTCGCGCGGTATTTTCTAACCAGAGGGAGCCGTCGCCACATCCGATTTCCAGGATTTTCTGACGGGGTTCCAGCTGGCATTGCTCAAAAAGCCAGGGAAACCAGCCCTGTTTATTTTGTCCGTATTTGCTGTGCAGCTGGATTCTCGCGGATAAGTTGGAAGCATTTTGGTACTGGTTTTTCATGCTTTTTTCCATTCCGGTCAGATGGATGAGGTTGAGCATCTGGCTCCAATTGACGCTGTGTTCCTTTTCGATGGCAAGGGAAGTATCCTGGATGGCCTTTTCCACCAGTGAAAGCTGCTCGATCTTGTCTTGTACCAGCTTCCGCTGCAGGCGCAGGGCATCGGCCATGAAATGGTAATCGGAGTCGTTGATGGTCATCTCCCGGATATCCTCCAGGGAAAAACCGAGATATTTCAGGAGAAGGATCTGCTGCAGCCGTGCAAAATCTTCATCCGAATAAAACCGGGCGCCGTAAGGTGTCAGGTAGGAAGGCTTTAATATATTGTGGGCATCGTAATAGCGCAGTGTTTTTTTCGTAATATGGGCCATCCGGGCAAACTGGCCGGAAGAATAATATCCTTCTTTTTTCATAGGCACCTCCACTCTGCCGCCGATATCCGGCAGCATAAATTATCTGGAAAACACAGGAAAGTTAAGTTTAAGTTATCATACGAGAGGAGGGAATTGCAAGGGAAAGAAAAAATCCGGTATTGCATTCTAAGAAAAATCAGAGTAAAATTTTTTACGTATATTTGATAAATTGATGAAAACGGCCGGAAAACAGCCGGAATCCGGGAAGTGTCCCAGGATTTCCGTGTTGTCCGGCTATTGGTAAAAGGAAGGAATGGAGAATATTTATGAATATTTTATTAGCGGGAGGAGCGGGATATATTGGTTCCCATACTGCAGTGGAGCTGCTGTCGGAAGGGCATGAGGTAATCATCGTGGATAATTACTGCAATAGCTGTGCGGAGGCAGTCCGCCGTGTGGAGAAGGTGGCCGGAAAACATGTGGCTTCCTATCAGGCCGATGTCAAAGACACCAGGGTCATGTCAAAGATTTTTGAGGAGAACCAGATAGACTGTGTCATCCATTTTGCCGGTTTGAAAGCGGTAGGGGAGTCGGTACAAAAGCCGATCGAATATTATAGAAACAATCTGGATACCACATTGACGCTGCTGGAATGCATGAAGGAGAACGGTGTGAAGAATCTGGTATTTTCTTCCTCGGCAACTGTTTACGGAGAGGAAAATGCATTCCCTTATGTGGAGACGATGAAACGGGGAAGCTGCTCGAATCCTTATGGGTGGACCAAGGTAATGATGGAGGAGATCCTGGAAGATGCCGCTGCGGCAGATCAGGAACTTTCCGTGGTGCTGCTGCGGTATTTTAACCCGATCGGTGCCCATGAATCCGGGGAGATGGGGGAGGATCCCCAGGGAATCCCGAATAACCTGATGCCTTATATTGCACAGGTGGCCGTAGGGAGAAGAGACCACCTCACCGTCTACGGGGGAGACTACCCGACACCGGATGGCACCTGTCGGCGGGATTATATCCATGTCATGGATCTGGCAGCCGGACATGGAAAAGCCGTAGAATATGCCGTCGCCCACAAAGGGGTGGAAGTCTTTAATCTGGGAACGGGAACCCCGTACAGCGTACTGGAAATTGTGCATGCTTTCGAAAAAGCCAATCAGGTACCGGTAAAATATGAGATCGGACCGAGGAGATCCGGTGACCTGCCGGAATTCTGGGCCAATGCCTCCAAGGCAGAGAAGGTGCTCGGATGGAAAACCAGACGGAGCCTGGAAGATATGTGCCGGGATACCTGGAACTGGCAGAGAAAAAATCCGCGGGGCTATCAATGTTAAGGCCCTGCTCGCCTAGGAGATGAAATCAATTGAAAGAATTAATAAACCTGCAGCTTATGATGCTGCTGCTGATTAGTATGGGACTGATTCTGAGGAAAATCAAGATGGTAGGAAAGACCGGACAGAAAAACCTGACCAGTATCGTCATCAATCTGATTCTTCCGTGTAACATTATCTGTTCCTTTATGGTAAAATTTTCCCACAAAATTCTCCGGAATTTTGCCGATATCCTTATCATTTCCCTGATACTGCAGCTCTTTTGTGTGCTGCTGGGTAACCTGTTGTACCGGAGGTCATCCTATCAGAGACAAAAATGCCTCCGCTATGCAACCATCTGTTCCAATGCGGGCTTTCTTGGAAATCCGATTGCCCTGGGAATGTATGGGAATATGGGTCTGACGCTGGCCTCCATCTATCTGATTCCGCAAAGGATCATGATGTGGTCCGAGGGTGTCTCTGTTTTTACGGAGGCACCGGGCAAAAAAGAAATACTGAAAAAGATTTTTTCCCATCCTTGCATTATTGCCTGTGAAATCGGCCTGGTGCTGATGGTCACCGGCTGGAGCCTTCCGGGCTTTTTCAATGATGCCGTCACTTCACTCAGTAACTGCAATACGGCCATTTCCATGCTGGTTATCGGGATGATTTTATCTGATGCGGATCCGAGAACCCTGATCAATAAAGAAATCCTGTTTTATACATTGGTCCGTCTGGTCGTCATCCCTCTTGCGGTCCTGCTGCCCTGCTGTTTTTTCAAGCTGGATTCCACGGTGGTTGGAGTCAGCGTGATTTTGGCTGCGATGCCGGCAGGAGCGACCACAACGATCCTTGCATCACAGTATGACTGTGAAGAAGAATTTGCAGTAAAGCTGGTCATATTTTCAACGGTCATGTCACTGATCACCACACCACTGTGGGGCATTGTGCTCCATGCGGTTGTCTGATCGGCCTTGCCGTGGCACGGTTGACAAAATGATTCTTCTTCTATACAATGTTCAGTATCACAGTGGTCACGTATCATGGTAAAAAAGAAGTATGTATTCCTGTCACATGGCTGCCAAACAGGGAAGGAGCCGGGAATATGGAAGAAAAGGAGAAGCGATGTTTGAGAAGATAGAAAGAAAGATGGTAAATTTACTGCTTTTTTTTGATTTGTTCAAGATGAAAACGAAGATACCCAAAGATTTTCATCGTGTGATGAAGACGCAGGATAAACGAGTACAAAAACTGGTGAAAAAGGCATATCAGATACCTTTTTACCGGAAACGGTTTGACGAAGCGGGTGTCAAGCCGGAGGATATCCGGACGGGGGACGACCTATCGAAGCTGCCCCTGCTTACCAAGGATGAATTGAGGGCATGGATGAACGAGGAGGCCAAAAAACCGGGATATGAGAACTGGTTCCACGACACAACCAGTGGCTCTTCCGGCACCCCTTTGATGCTCCTGGTTTCCCCAAAAGAGAAAGCATATAATATGGCGAACTGGTTCCGTGTCATGATGTGTGCAGGATATCAGCCATTTTTTGGAAAGACCATGAGCCGGAAGAGTGCCCACAGTATTTCCGGGGGAAGCGATACCTTTTTGCAGCATTTTGGAATCCTGCGCCGGGGATTTGTGGCGCAGTACGATCCGGAACCGGAAATTGTAAAGCAGATCAATGCCTATCAGCCGGATTTCCTTTATATGAATAAAAGTGAATTTATGAGGATCTGCCTCTATTGTAAAAAGAATCAGGTTCCACTGGCCAAGCCGAAATTTTACTGTCCGACCGGCGAAAAGATCGACGATACCGCACGAAAGCTGTTTGCGGAGATTCTCGGCCCGGGAATCATTGATTCCTACGGAACTGCGGAGACCGGTGCGGCAATGATACGGCTTTTTGACAGTAAGGAATACGTGATCCACCACGATTCTTTTGTGGTCAATATCTATGATGAAAAAAACCGCCCGGCCAAAGAAGGTAATATCGTGATCACCCCTCTTTATAAGACAGACCTCCCGCTGATTAATTATGCGATCGGGGACAGAGGAGTGTGCGAGATGCGCGATGGGGTTCGCTATGTCACGAGTGTGCAGGGCAGGATGAATGACTTTTTCCGGTATGATACCGGAGAAGTGACCACTTTCTTTGAAATTGCCCCGATCATCGCCCACTGCGAGGATATTTTGCAGATCCGTTTCATCCAGGAAACCTATCAGCAGCTCCGCATCCAATGTGTCCACAATACGGCGGAATCCCGGCTGACCAAAGAAGAAGTCGAGAAGTCCCTTACGGAAAAACTGAATGGGAAGTTCAAGCATCCGTTTAACATCCGCTATGAATGGATGGATTCGATCCCGCCGGATCAAAATGGAAAGCTGCGCATGATCGTCTGCAAAGTGGCACAGTGATGGAGGGATAAGTGATGGCGGAAAAAGTGAAAGATGCCTCTTTGAATAAAAGGGCACTCACCTCAGGAATGTTTTTTGTCCTTGCACAGCTCTTTGCAAGGGGACTGACCTTTGTCGTGACACCGGTGTATTCCAGACTGCTGACCAAAGCGCAGTATGGTGTGGTGAGGACCTATGAATCATGGCTTCTCATTGCCTACACCATCATGTCCCTGTGCCTGTGGCGAAGCGTGGACGTGGCAAAAAATGATTTTGAAGATGATTATAATGGGTATGTATCCAGCGTACATACCCTCTCTTATATTGCAATCGCTGTATTTTTTGGCATTTGCCTGATCTTTAAGACACAGGTGCAGGATTTTTGCCAGATGGACGACCTGATGTTTTACACCTGTTTTTTGTATGTCTTTACTTACACCAGTATGCTGTATGTGCAAAGAAGGGATAAACAGGTCCTCCGCTATAAATTCAGCACCATGGCGACCCTGCTCACGATCGTGCCGGGAACCTTTCTTTCCATCTGGCTTATCTACAGAGGCCGGATAGAGGGACACATCAGCCAGCTGGTAGACCGCCGGGTGATCGGCTACTATGTGCCGCAGATCATCGGAGGAGCCGTGGTTGCGCTGGTCATCTGGAGCCAGGGAAGAAAGTTTTTCCATTGGAAATACTGGAAATACGGGCTGGCCTTCAGCCTGCCGCTGATTCCGGAAGCCCTGTCCATCCAGATCATGAACCAGTCAGATAAAATTATGATCCAGAAAATGATCAGTCAGGAAGCGGCCGGTGTGTTTGCAATCGCGACGACGATTTCTTTCGTCATCTGGATTCTCGAAGATTCCGTGTGGAATGCCTGGATCCCCTGGCTGTATGCGAAGATTTCCGAGGGGGCGGAACATGAAGTTGAGAAGCCGTGGACATCGGTTATGCATCTGTTTGGCCTTCTCTCCTGGATCCTTGTCATGCTCGCCCCGGAAGAGATCCTCATTTTAGGGGGCGCCAAGTATAAAATGGCGGTCTGGCTGATCGCCCCGATGGTATCCGGAACGCTGTTTCGTTTTTTCAGTTACAGCTATTCCGCCCTGCAAAATTATTATAAGAGAACGCAGTATGTCGCTGCCGGGACCATCAGCACGATGGTGCTGAATGTGGCACTGAACTATATCTGTATCTCCCGTTTTGGATATATGGCAGCCGCCTATACTACGGCATTCAGTTATGTGGTTCTGCTGATTGTCCAGGGAATTTTGGAACATAAGATCACGGGAATGGTCATCGTACCTCTCCATAAAACCGTAGGGATCGCTATCGTTTACGGCGTGATCAACCTCGCTTCCATGGGATTATATCAGATTCCATGGTACTGTCGTTATGGAATCCTGGCCATCGTGACCCTGGCTATGATGTTTGGAATGCGCAGCCGGATTAAGGCAGTCATGAAGCTGTTTAAAAAATAAAAGATCAAAGCAACAAAGGGGGCTGCCGCTTTACGAAAATAGAGATTCGTAAAGCGGCAGCCCCACGCTGTGTGCCCTGTGATGGCAGCACCTATTTTTTTATTTTACCACAATCTCAATCTGGTCCATCGCCTTAAAAAGAAGATCCTGTGCTTCTTCCAGGGTATCTCCTTTGGTAATGACATGGCCGATACGGTGCGGACCTACGTGGAATTTATGTACTTCGTCACCTGGTTTGTAATCAAAGGTAACTTCGTAAATCTTTTCATTCGGTGCATTGTGATCGGTCTGTGATTCGATGATGCCGTCTTTCTCGCTCATGAGGAGGTGGCTGGCATTCGGGGTGAATGGCTCTTTAAAAGAAAAGTCCGGATCTTCTCCCAATGCGGTCTTCAGGATTTTCTCATAGTAATCGAAGCCATAATAAATGGCAACCAGCTCGGCAAGGCAGGTGGCTCCGCAGCGTCCGCCCAGCTCGAGTACATACGTCTTGTTATCTTTCAGGATAAAGTCCGCATTGATGGCACAGTTATCTAATTCCATGGCCGCAACGGCATGGCGCAGCTGCTCCTTGGCATCCTCGATCACTTCTGGATCCAGATGGTAAGGGGCAAAATGCCCGATCGGGACGCCGGTATCCCCGTGGAATACGTAGTCCCCGTGAGGAAGGATGAACTGGACTTCTCCGTGGTAAACGAAAGCCTGTGCGCCGAATTCTTCCCCTTCGATAAATTCTTCAATCAGGAAATAATCTTTTCTGGTATTCTCTCTGACATAGGCCATGGCGGAAGGGAATTCTTCGAAGGAATCCACGCGGGTGATGCCACGGCTTCCGGAAGAGTCAACGGATTTAAAAATCAGAGGGAACATCAGCCCTTCGATTGTTTTTTGGATATCCGGATCGGAGAAGAGAACCTTGCGGAAACGTGCGGTGCGCACGCCGTGCTGTTCATAGCGGGTCTTCATCAGCATTTTATCAACGGCAATCTGAGCCGCCTGGTAGGAAAGCCCGCAAAGATGCATGGCATCACAGACTTTTCCGATGGTGATCACGCAGACATCGGTTCCGGTCGTAACGATGCCGTCGATCTGTTCTTCCCTGGCGATTTCAAGGATTTTTTCGTCATCTACGGTATTTTCATAATATACTTTATCCGCCAAGGCAAATCCCGGATAATTTCCCGGAATGCTGACAACAATGGTATATAATCCCATTTTTTTTGCGGTTTGAATCAAAGGAACCTGATAAATCCCGGCTCCGAGAATCATAATTTTTTTCATAAAATCAATCCTTTCATTGATGATAAGCGGCAATTTCCTAATGTTTCAGTGATGGGCAGGCGATGAAGCCTCTTCTTAAGAATGCATTGCAACATCAGGTGGGTCGGTCTGCTGGTCGGATGGGACAGTGGTATCCGACGGGATCTCATGCTGCGTAATGACTTCCCGGACAACAAACTGCGGCTGCCGGTTCATTCCCAGGAACATCCGTCCCAGATATTCCCCGATGGTACCCATAAAAAGCATGATCAGGCCGGAGAAAAAGCAGATGGCGCACATCATGGACGGCCAGCCAAGAGCGATTCCGGGATCGATCAGCTTTCGGATCACAATCACCAGTGCACCGAGGATACTCAGTAAGGAAAAGAAGTATCCGCAGTAGGTGGAGAGGCGCAGCGGAACGACAGAATACCCCATAATATTGGAATAGAGCTGTACCAGCTTCCGGAAGGTATATCCGGACTGCCCCACCTCCCGCTCAAAATGCTGGATCGGGATACAGCTGATATTTCGGGTAGTGCGCAAAAAAAGCCCCTGAAGATGTGTGTAAGGACTCTGGTACTGGATCACGTAATCCCGGACAAAGCGTCGGATAACCCAGTAGCTGGAAGTCTTCATATCTTTTGGTTTCCCGATCAGGATCCGAACCGTCAGGTAATTTAAATAGCTGCCGAAATTGCGAAAAGCGGTATGTTTTTTTGCCGGATAATACCCGTAGACAATATCGTATCCTTTCTCAATCTCTTCCAAAAGAAAATGGAGCTGGGAGGGATGCGTCTGCATGTCATCATCCATAGCGATCAGGAGATCCCCCTGTGCATAATTCAGACCTGCCATTACCGCGTTGTGCTGGCCGGAATTTTTCGCCAGGGAGATGACTTTAACAAAAGAATAATCCCTGGCCAGGGCCTTCAATTCGCGTAAAGTAGCCCCGTCATCGGGAGAATAATCATCCACCAGGATAAATTCATATTCCGTCCGGTGTAAACGGCAAAGTTCGGCACTGGTCATTTCCACGACTTTCCGGATGGTCCGGGACGATTTATAACAAGGTATGATAATCGAATGTAACACAGCAAAGTCCTCCCGCTTATTTCCCGTAAAATTCTTTTATTTTATCACAGACAGTGAGAACTTTTTCTTTTTCCAGGCCGTAATACAGAGGAAGTCGAAGAAGGCGTTCACTTTCTTTTGTGGTATAAATATCTTCTCCGTGGAAACGGCCAAACTTCTGTCCGGCTGGTGCACCGTGCAGAGGAATGTAATGAAAGACAGAAGAAATCTCATTTTCTTTCAGGAAGCGGATCAGCTGTGATCTCTCTTCCAGATCTGCTGTCTTGATATAGAACATGTGCGCATTATGGACACATTCTTCAGGAATATATGGAAGCACAATACGCCCTGCTTCTTTTAAAGGTGTAAGCTGTTCGTAATAGAGGTTCCAGCTGGCCATACGGTCTTCATAAATCGTATCGGCAGTCTCCAGCTGGGCGTAAAGATATGCCGCGTTCAAATCACTTGGCAGATAGGAAGAACCGGCATTCACCCAGGTATATTTATCAATCTGTCCCCGGAAGAACTTACTGCGGTTGGTCCCTTTTTCCCGGATAATTTCTGCCTCTTCGATATTTTCCGGATCCCGGATCAGCAGGCATCCGCCCTCGCCCATGCTGTAGTTCTTCGTCTCATGGAAGCTGAAACAGCCATAGTCGCCGATCGTTCCGAGGGCCTGTCCTTTATAGGAGGACATGACACCCTGGGCGGCGTCCTCAATTACGAGAAGGTCATGTCTCTTGGCAATATCCATAATGGTATCCATCTCGCAGGAGACACCGGCATAGTGTACCGGGACGATGGCCCGCGTCTTTTCCGTAATCGCCCCTTCGATCAGGGTCTCATCGATATTCATGGTGTCCGGACGGATATCGACAAATACGGCGGTTGCCCCTCTTAAAACAAAAGCATCCGCAGTAGAAACAAAAGTATAGGAAGGCATGATCACCTCATCCCCAGGCTGAATCTGTGCGAGCAGTGCGGCCATTTCGGTCGCATGGGTACAGGAAGTGGTCAGAAGGGCCTTGGATGTTCCGGTCTGTTTTTCAATCCATTCACTGCATTTTTTTGTGAACTCGCCGTCACCGCTGATCTTGTGATTGGCTATGGCCTTTGCCATATATTCGGTTTCTTTTCCCGTAAAAGGGGGAATATTAAAATTAATCATATAAATTCCTTCTTCATCTTGTAGTAAAGGCAGGCGTTGGCACCTGCAAAGTTGACAATTTCCTTTCTATTATAGCAAAAATCAGAAGGGATGTATAGTGATTTTGCTCCTTGACGGACAAAGTATTTAATTATATAATAATAAAACATTTACAATATTAAAAAAATTGTAACCAGTCAGAACCCTGTTCGCAGAAAGTAATTTGGTATGGCTTGGAAGCCTGTGGAGATCGTAGGTTATGAGGTCTGAGAAGCAGGAAGCCCACTGGCTTTAGGTGGTGGGTAGTTGACTCGTTACAGTATATAATGTTCAACACAGATGGAGGAAAAGTATGAAAAAGAGATGGATGAAAAGGTTCACTGTATTTTTGCTTTGTTTTTCCTTTGTATTCACGGGAAAAGAAGCGTTCGCGGCCTCTGCGCCGACAGAGACGACTGTGAATAAGATTGCATATGTGAATACTTCCGGAAAACTGATTTTAAAATTTACAGATTTTTGTAAAAGCGGATATACTTATCGGGTCACCAATATCGACACCGCCGCAACACAGAGCGGCACGGTGAATTATGGGTCAGGGACGCTTTCCTATTCTCTGAAGGACCATGATTTTTATCAAGAAAATACACGCTATAAGCTGGTTCTGACCGGAAAAGATAAAAAGCAGAAGCTGACCACCTATTACTATACCGGACAGGTACTGAAAAGCTATTCCCTGGGGAAAAGTTCCGATGACAGCCTGAAGGCATCCTGGAGTATATCAAATAAAACAACCTACACCAGCTATTCGTTCGGTGTGTATACCGGATCTTCTGCTGCCACCAGACAAAAGCTGGTCACAGCGGATGCGAAAACGACCACGAAAAGTATTGCGTCCTCTTCCCTGAAGAATGCCAGATATTACACCTATCTGATTGGCTGTAAGAGCGTCAAGGGTGTGACATATTATGGGGAAGGAAGGAATGCTTCCATAGATTACGTGAAAAAACCGGGCAAGGTGATCGGAGTGACTGCCGATCCGAATGCCAACCGTGTCAAGCTCAGCTGGTCGTCTGTAAAGGAAGCTTCGTACTATACCGTTTACCAGAGCACGAAGAAAAGCAGCGGATATACGGCAGTGAAGACCAATCTTACGGGAACATCCCTGACTGTGACCGGGCTTACCGGTGGGAAGACATACTATTATAAAGTAGTGGCAGTCAGCAGGGTTGGTTCGAAAACGGTTGCGGGGACAGCTTCCTCGATTGTCACATCAAAAGTACCGCTGGTTGCGGGCAAGGTGACCGGAGTCAAGTTTACCCTCGATTCCAGCAATCAGCTGGCAGTGACCTGGACAAGGACGAAGAATGCAACCGGATACCGGATTTACTACCGCAAGGCCGGACAGACGACTTACAAGAGACTCGGTTACACCAAAAATAACATTTATAATTTAAGTGACCTGAATTCCTCTACCAAATACCAGTTGAATGTCCGGGCTTACACGACGGTCAATGGCAAGACCTATCTGGCCAGCCAGTCTTCGAATGCCTATACGATCTCGCCGGGAGAGTATATGAATAAGAATTATAACAGGCTCCTTGCAAGCAAGGTAAGAACGATCGGGTATGTTGGTTCCAAATGTGTCTATACGACCAAAAAATATTCCAAAGAAGTCAAGACAGCATTTGTAAATTATAAGGGATACTCCAGCAGTACGAAATATCTGATCTGGATCAGCCATTACACACAGCAGGTGAGTATTTTTACAGGAAAAAAAGGAAACTGGAAGCTGATTCGCACATTCCTGTGTGCAACAGGAACGGCACAAAGACATTCTCCAAGAGGGGTATTTAAGATTTCCTACAAAGAGAAAGGATGGTATTATACGAGTACCAAGGTACTGTATGTCACCCATTATTCCGGAAGGAACTCCTTCCATACCCGCCCGTTATGGAATTCCGGTGCCGTGCAGGATGCGACCATCGGAAAGCCGGCCTCCCATGGATGCGTCCGGTGTTACAATTCTGACGCGAAATATGTCTATGACAAGATGCCGAAGGGAACGACGGTTGTTTCCTACTAATGGGAAATGATAATTTAAGGTTGCATTTTTAGAAAAACAGGTATATAATCAAACACAGTTTCAAACGAAATACAGCGGACACGCAAAAGAAACCGATGATATGGAAGTTAGGGCGATTGATGCACTTACAGAGAGACCGGGATGCTGAGAACCGGACAGAACGCAGATTGTCAAGTGGGCCATGGAGGGCAGTGTGAACGGCGACCAGCAGGTTACCTATTAGCATTGACGTGAAGACATACGTTAGTTGTCAGGGATATGACTGGTATCCTGTAAGGGCATGGAACAGACAGAAAGGTTCCATGAAGCAAGGTGGCACCGCGGGAAGAAAGATTGATTTGACCCGTCCTTGGCAGATAGTTTATCTGCCAGGGATTTTTTCAGTTATAGAAATATTTTTGTTATAGGGTATTTGATACAAAATGGAGGTGTAATCTATGAGAAAAATAGTAATTATTGGAGCGGGGCATGTGGGCTCCCATTGTGGATATGCCCTGGCCCATGCGGGAGTCTGCGAAGAGATCGTCCTCGTAGATATCGATCGGGAAAAGGCAAGAGCGCAGGCGTTGGATATTGCAGACAGTGTCAGCTTTTGTGAGAGGGAGACCCTGGTAAGAGGCGGGAATTATGCAGACTGTGCCGATGCCTCCATTGTGGTCATTGCGATCGGTGAGCCGAGAAAGCCGGGACAGACCAGGCTTGACCTGCTTGGAAGCTCTGCCAGGATGGCGGAGGAGCTGCTTGGACAGCTGAAACCGTATTCCATTCCGGGGATCGTCATCACCATCACAAATCCGGTCGATATCGTGTCAGACTTGATCCGGAAAGGGCTTGGCCTCGAAAAAAACCGGGCATTTGGCACAGGGACCTTGTTAGATACGGCACGTCTCATCCGGGTATTAAGTGAAAAAACCGGTGTGGCAAGAGGAAACATCAGCGCATTTTCCATGGGAGAACATGGAGATTCCTCCATGATCCCTTTTTCAGCAGTCACAATCGGAGGTCTGCCGTTTGACTCCTATTCACTATCTAAAGAACAGGTGTTAGAGGAAACCAGGCAGAGCGGGATGGTCATCATTGACGGGAAAAAGTCCACAGAATTTGGGATTGGTCGTACCTTGACGGAAATGGCAGCCTGCATTTTGCGGGATGAGAAAAAAATCATGCCGGCATCGGTTCTGTTAGAAGGAGAATACGGGCAGGAAGGCCTGCATTGCGGCGTACCCTGCCTGATTGGCAAAAATGGAATAGAAAGGATTGTAGAACTTCCACTTTCAGAGAAAGAAAAGGAGATGTTTGACTATTCCTGTGAAATTATCCGTAAACATATTCAAATGATCACAAAGAATGCCTGAGGCATTCCCGCTGTATCAACAGCAGAAAGGAAGGAAAAATGAGAAAGATGAAACACGTAAAAAGAATGGTAAGTATCCTTGTGATGGCAGCAATGGCAGGAACCCTCTGTCTGACCGGATGTGGTTCCGGAAGCGGGGCGGAGAGTGGAAGTACGCAGGAAAAGTCTGCGGATACGGTTACGGTGGCTGTGGTACAGCCAATGTCCCACACCTCCCTGGACCAGATTCGGGATACGATCGTCTCTGAGCTTGGCAAAGATAGCAATATCAAAGTGGTTACAGATAATGCCAACGGGGATACGACCGCATTGAATTCCATTATTGAAAATTACAAAACCGAAGGAGTCGATATTGTGGTTCCAATCGCAACCTCGACGGCACAGACTGCAAAGAGCGTTTATGAGGGAGAAGATACCCCAATCGTATTTGCAGCCGTATCGGATCCGGAGGCAGCCGGACTGGTGGGAGAAGACTGCACGAATATTACCGGTGTTTCCAATAACATCCCAGCGGATGAGATCGTCAAATTGATTTCGAACTTCCAGCCGGATTACAAGAAGATCGGTTTCTTATATACCTCAAGTGAAACCAATTCGGTTTCCACGATCACTGCAGCCAAAAAATATTGTGATGAAAACAAAATCGCCTATGAGGAGACATCAATTTCCAATGTTTCGGAACTTCAGACCGCAGTAGAATCCCTGATCGCCAAAGGGGTAGACGCACTGTACACAGGAAATGACAATACGATCGCTTCTGCCATGGCAACGTATTGCGATGCCGCATATGCGAAAAAGGTACCGATCTACTGTGGAGCAGATTCCATGGTAGCAGACGGAGGATTTGCTACGGTTGGGGTAAATTATGTGGAGCTTGGAAAGCAGGTTGCTTCCATGGTAGAAAAAATCGCCGGAGGGGAAAAACCATCCGACATCCCGTACGAGACCATTTCCAACTATGCGAAATATGTCAATATGCAGGCAGTCAAACAGTTTGGCGGCAACTTTGACGAAAAGGCCTTCGATGGATTTGAGGTATTGGTAGAAGAAGACGGAACCAGCCATTTCAACGAATAGAATTGAGGACGAGAGATGAATGAATTTGCAGGTATGTTAGTTTCTGCTTTAGGGCAGGGGTTCCTATATGCCCCGATGGCTCTGGGTGTTTTTCTGACCTTCAGTATATTAAAGACACCGGATCTTACCGTAGAAGGAAGTTTTGTTTTTGGTATGACATCCTGTGTGGGAATCACCGTGGCAGGTCATCCGGTACTTGGGCTGGTGGTTGGAACCCTGGCAGGTGCGCTGGCCGGGCTGTGCACAGGCCTTTTACAGACGAAATTAAAAATCGACCCGATCTTATCGGGAATTTTGACCATGACAGGCCTATACACCGTAAATTATGCAATCTTAGGCGGTCAGTCCAACCGGTATCTGCAGTACGAGACTCTCAACGAACTGGGAGTCAAGGTAAACCAGCCGTCAGATACTGTTTATAAAATGTTCCAGAGAGCCTTTGGAAAGGATATGTCTTCCACAATGGCTGCCTTTTTACTGACGATGGTGATCGTGGTACTCACCTGTATCGTTTTGGTGGTATTTTTCCGGACCAGGCCGGGGATCGCCATGATCGCAACAGGAGATAACGAGGAGATGGTTCGCTCTTCCTCCATCAATGCAGATCTATCAAGGATCGGCGGGGTGATGCTCGCGAATGCCCTGGTCGCTTTTTCCGGTGCGCTTTTGTGCAATTACCAGAAATATGCGGATTTAAACTGTGGAAATGGAATGCTGGTCATGGGTCTTGCCGCTGTCATTATCGGCATTTCCTTCTTCAGGAATTGTTCCGTCACCGTGCAGGCCTTCGGCGTAGTACTCGGTTCCCTTTTATACCGGATCATTATCCAGGCAGCCTATAAGATCGATATGCCAAGCTATGCAGTGAAACTCTTATCTGCGATCATTGTCATCTTTGCCCTGGTCATTCCGTGGCTGCAAAAGAAAAAGAAAACATCCATTGTGAGAAAACAGCCAGCAGGTGGGAAGGAGGAGTCCAGATGAGCAGTGAATTACGGCTGGATCATATTACAAAAAAATTTGAGGCAGACACCATCAATGAAAAAGTGGCACTGGATCATCTGGATCTTACCGTGGAACCGGGACAGTTTGTCACCGTGCTCGGCTCGAACGGTTCCGGGAAATCTACCATGTTTAATGTGATTCTCGGAAGCATTTTTCCAGATGAAGGTCGTGTTTTTTTGGGAGGAAAGGATATCACCCGGGAAAAAGATTATAAAAGAGCCTTAAACATTGGCTGTCTGTACCAGAATCCGCTGCGGGGAACCGCACCGAACCTGACGATCGAAGAAAATCTGGCATTGGCCTACACCCGCAAGGCGTCCCCGTCCTTTTTTGCACTCAACAAAAAAGACAGTGCCTATTTCCGGGAAGTACTTGCCACCCTCGGCATGGGTTTGGAAGACCGGATGAAAACCAAAATCGGCCTGCTCTCCGGAGGGCAGCGTCAGGCAGCTTCCCTGCTGATGGCAACCATTGCCAAGCCGGAACTTTTGCTTCTTGACGAGCACACGGCAGCATTGGATCCCGGTGCGGCAGAGAAGGTCATGGAACTGACCAAAAAAATTGTGGAAGAAAATAAGATTACGACTTTAATGATTACCCATGACATGGAGTATGCCCTGGAGTACGGCAGCAGGACGGTGATGCTGGATGCCGGGAAGGTAGTTATGGATTTGTCCGGCGAAGCAAGGAAAGCAATGACAACAGGAAAGCTGGCAGAGATTTTCTATGGAAAAAGCCGTCGAAGAGGTGAAGTATGACAGAGAAGGAACGAAGCAGGATCCTGCTAGAGCTTTTGGGTGGGAAAGAAAATATTTTGACAAACATTTGCTGCATGACCCGTCTGCGGGTAGGTGTGCGCGACAGGAAGAAGGTGGATGTCGCCGCGATCAAAAAGGTGGACGGCGTACTGGGTGTGATCGAGGATGAAACCATGCAGATCGTGCTGGGACCGGGCAAGGTCAACAGGGCATTGGAAGAGTTTTCCAAACTAACCGGTATTGTCCCAGGAACGGTAGCAGAAAACGTTTCCGACACGGCAGGGCAGAAGAAGCCGGAACCCAAAACTGTGCGAAAGAGCAATCCGGCAAGGACTTTTTTGAAAAAAATCGCCAATGTGTTCGTCGCTCTGATGCCAGGTACCGTTGCCGCCGGCTTGATCATCGGCGTGTGCAATGTCATCAATATCGCCACAGGAGATGCCTTTTCCGGCGTCTGGTGGTACAAGGCGATCCAGTCAATTGGCTGGGTCCTTTCGGCTTATCTGCCCATTCTTGTGGGCTATAATACGGCTCGTGAATTCGGAGGCTCTGCGGTTCTTGGAGGCATTGCCGGCATGATGTGTATATATAACGCGCAGATGCCGCTGCTTGCCAAAGGGGCAGAAGACGCTGCCTCTGCGATTCTTTTGCCACTTACCCACGCGGAATATAATCCTGCGGCAGGTGGTCTGGTTGCCGCACTGATCGCGGCAGCCTTTTTTGCAGTACTCGAACGCCAGATTCGCAAGGTGATTCCGGATATTCTTAATACGTTTGTATCACCGCTCCTGGTTTTGCTGATCGGTGCTTTTGCACTGACGCTCATCATCCAGCCGATCTCTGCAGTCCTTACGAAGGGGATTTACATCGTTCTCTCTTTTGTGTATGAACAGATGGGAATCTTCGGCGGATACCTCATGTCTGCAGGATTTTTGCCGTTAGTGTCTGTCGGGTTACACCAGGCACTGACACCGATCCATGCCATGTTAAATAATCCGGACGGGGCCACAAAAGGCATCAACTACCTGCTCCCGATTCTTATGATGGCAGGCGGAGGCCAGGTAGGTGCCGGTCTGGCTCTCTATGTAAAAACCAGAAACCAAAAGTTAAAGAAATTTGTGGCAGAGTCGATCCCGGTTGCTATTTTGGGCGTAGGCGAACCGCTGATGTATGCCGTGACCCTTCCGCTGGTCCGCCCTTTTATTACGGCATGTCTGGGAGCAGGCTTTGGCGGTGCCCTGGCAGCACTTTTTCATTTGGGTGCCGTTTCCCAGGGAGTGTCCGGGCTCTTTGGCCTGCTGATCGTGAAATCTGGCCAGCAGTTAAGTTTCATACTGTGTATACTCGTCTCCTACGTGGCAGGCTTCGTGCTCACCTGGTTCTTTGGGGTGGATGAAGAGCGTATTGACGAGTTCTATGGATAAAATGGGAAAATTTATGGAAAACAGAGTCAGAAAAAAAGAGATAAGATGGGCAAAACTGGATAATACGGCGAATCTTTTTCCGGTGATCGCCAACGAAACGATGACCAACGTCTATCGAATCAGTATCCTGCTTACGGAAGAGATCCGGCAGGAATCTCTCCAGGAAGCACTGGAACAGGTTCTTCCCTGGTTTCATTCGATGAATGTCCGGATGAGGACTGGCCTGTTCTGGTATTATTTTGAGACCAACACCAGCGGAAGACCGGTCGTAAGGGAGGAAACGGAGTTCCCCTGCCAGTATATCGAACCGCACAGAAACCAGAATTATCTTTTCCGGGTGACTTATTATAAAAAACGAATCAATCTGGAAGTATTTCATGTTCTGGCGGATGGCATGGGGGCACTGACCTTTCTAAGGGAGCTGACCTATCAATATCTGCGCCTTTGCCATCCGGAACTATCCGGGGAAACAGCAGACCGGTTATCGGATGATACTTCCCTGGACACGGAAGACAGCTATGTAAAAAACTACCGGAAGAGCGGGAAAAAAGGATATCGCTCCAGACCGGCAGTGCATATCAGGGGAGAAAAGCTGGTTGCCGGTGAGCTGGGGATCATCCATGGGTATCTGCCCTTAGATGCGGTAAAAAAACAGGCCAAAAGCCTGGGGATGAGTATTAACGAATATCTTGCCGGCAACTATGTCTACAGTATTTACCGGGGTTACCTTCAGGAAAATATCTCAAAAAAACCCATTGTATTATGTGTGCCAGTCAATTTAAGACCCTTTTTTGATTCGATAACGACAAGAAATTTTTTTGCTATGGTCAGCAGCCCTTTTTATCCGAAAAAAGAAAAAGAGTGCCGCATGGAAGTTATGACTGAGGTGCAGGCGGGGCTGAAACAGCAGATCACCCGGGAAAACCTGGAGAGGCTGATTTCCTACAATGTTTCAAACCAGAAAAATTATGCCCTGCGGGCGGTGCCGCTTTTTCTGAAAAAACCAGTCATGAAAATGGTCTATTCCAATGGAACCAGGGGAACGACGACGACGATGACGAACATGGGATGTTTTACCGTCAAAGAACCCTACCGTCCTTATATTCAGCGTTTCCAGATCATGTTATCGGCATCGGAAGGGCAGAATATGAAAGCGGCCGTCTGTTCCTATGGAAAGGAAATGACCGTGACATTCAGTTCTCTGTTAAAGGACACTTCCATACAGAGAACGTTTTTTCAAAGTCTGGCAGAAGATGGAATTCCGGTAACAATAGAAACCAATGGGGTGTATTATGAGTGAGACGAGGAACCGATGCAAACGATGTAACATTGAAGTGATGGATGACACCTTTCTCTGCCCTTTATGCCATGGCGTCCTGACACAGCAGATCCCTGCCGGGGAAACGGACGGGAAAAGAGAAGGAAGTTCCTATCCGGATGTCAAACGAAAAACCAGACGTTTCCACAAGGCGGGCAGCATTTTGTTCTTTCTGTTGCTGGCAGTAGAAGCAATTCTGGTTTTGATCAACTTTCTCACCTTTTCCAGTGTCCCGAAATATTGGTCGGCTGTCACAGGCGGGGTTCTGGCCTATCTCATTTTTACGGTATGGGATCTGGTCAGGCGGCGGCAGGGGCATATACGAAAAATATATATGCAGGTTGTGATCGTGCAGGGACTTTTGCTGTTAATGGATGCGGCCCTGGGATGGAGGGGATGGTCGGTAGCCATTGGTCTGCCCTGCATCATTTATGGGATGGCCGTGGCGGTCATTGTCTGTATGTGCGTCAATTCCTCCCACTGGCAAAATTATATCCTGATGCAGATGACAGCCGTTGGACTGAGCATCCTGGATCTTGTCCTTCACTTTGCCGGATGCATTCATCACGATATCGTCCTGGGCTGGGTCGCCCTTGGCATCTCTGTCTTGCTGTGGAGTGGGACAATGATTATCGGAGATCGGAAAGCTGAGAATGAAATGAAAAGGAAATTCCATCTTTAGGAGAGATTTCTCCGGGCGAGTCCGGACATGCAAAAAAAAATCGGCCACTGGAAAACCAGTGGCCGTTCGTTTTTTCTTATAAATACCGAAACAGTTCCTTTGCCTCATCTTTTTTTGCCGTATCTTTCACATCAAGGATTTCTGCTTTGACCGTTTTATTGCCAAACTGGATTTCCAGGATGTCGCCATTCTTCACATTGAGACCGGCCTTAGCGGTCTTACCGTTCACAAGAACCCGACCGGCATCACAGGCCTCGTTCGCTACGGTGCGGCGTTTGATCAGACGGGAAACTTTTAAAAATTTATCAAGTCTCATGAGGTTTATCGGACTAGTTGTTTACTTTTTCTTTTAAAGACTTCATCGGTTTGAACTTCGGAGCTTTGGATGCCGGAATGTGGATCGTCTCTTTGGTACGTGGGTTAATTCCGTCACGGGCAGCTCTTTCTGTTACTTCGAAGGTACCAAATCCGGCTAACTGAATTTTTTCGCCCTTGCTAAGTTCGTCACCAACTACATCGATAAATGCTTTTAAAGCCTGATCAGCGTCTTTTTTTGTCAACTCGGTTCTTTCGGCAATCGCTGCGATTAATTCTGTTTTATTCATGGTAAATTCCTCCTGATATTCTTCGATAGAAACTTTAACAATAAACCCTGTAAACCCCCCTGATAAAAGCGCGTTTACTTCAATAGTTATAACGGTTTTAAGGGCATTTGTCAAGGAGTTTCACATAATTTTTGCCCAAAAATCTTTCGGATGGAATGATGTGATTTTGTTGAAAAAAATACAGAAAACGATTACAATAAAAAAAGGTGAAAAATGATAGGAAAAATGAGACAGGTGGAGCATGAAGGGTAAAAAAAAGAACAGAAAAAAGAATAGCAAACAGTTTAATAAAAAGTTTAAAAAGAGATTTTTTTCCAGAAAATCAATGACGGTCATGGCGTGTACCGCGGTCATCCTTGTCATTATAGGAATTGGTTATCAGAAATTGGAAAAAAGGGCACAGAAATATCATAAGACGATTACGGAATTGAGTACGGAGATTAAAGAGATCGAGCAGGAAAATAAAACACTGGAAAAAGAGAAGAAGAGTCTCGATACCGATGAGTTTAAAGAACGTATGGCCAGAGAACGGCTAGGCATGGTGAAAAAAGATGAATATTCCCTGCAAGAATCGCAGGAAGAGGGAACAGAAACGACAGAAGCCACGACAAAGACGACAGACAGCACGGCCACGACAGCTACGACAGAAGCTTCGAAAGAGACGACAGACAGCACAGCCACGACAGCCACGACAGAAGCAAAAGACAGCACGGCCACGAAAAAAACGACAGCTAAGGCAAAAACAAAAAGCAGTACGGCTACGAAAAAAACGACAGCCAAGGCAAAAACAAAAGGCAGTACGGCCACGAAAAAAACGACAGCCACGACAAAAACGAAAAAAACTATGGCTACGACAGAAAAAAATTAAAAAATGTCTTGACAGTGCCTGCGTTTCGTGGTATGATATTGCTCGTTGAGTGTGGCGGGATAGCTCAGTTGGCTAGAGCACACGGTTCATACCCGTGGTGTCGCTGGTTCAAATCCAGTTCCCGCTATTTCTTTTTTTAAGTGAAGGTCCTGTAAGGGACCTTTTTTCTTTTTCTTTTTCTATACATAGAAAACTTCTGTAATAGAAAACTTCTGTAATAGAAAACTTCGCTCCTGCTACATAAAAACGCTCCGCGAGGATCGCACTGCGGCAGAATGGGAGAAAGGGCATAAAAATGTGGAATCAAAAATGGAAAAAGGCAGATGGACTTCTCAAAAAATGGAAGATGTTAGAAAAGGGGGATGCGGTTTTGCTCGGAATCTCCGGTGGAGCAGATTCGATCTGTCTGGCCCGGTATTTTCTCGAAAAAAAGGATGAATTTTCCCTGAAATTATATGCAGTACATGTCAACCATATGCTGCGGGGAAAAGAAGCCGAGAGGGATCAGAGGTTTGTTGAGGCATTTTGTGAAGAACATGGGATTGTGCTGGAGACGATCTGTCGGGATATTCAAAAAGAAAGCAGGGAAAATAAATGCTCGCTGGAAGAAGCCGGCCGGAACGCCCGCTATGACTGTTTTGAAACCTATGCCAGAAAATATGGCTGCACGAAGATTGCGATTGCCCATCACCAAAAAGATGCGGCGGAAACCATAGTGTTCCGGATGCTGCGGGGGACAGGCATCCGGGGGATGGCAGGGATTTTGCCGGTAAACGGCCGGATTATACGCCCGTTCCTTGACATGAAAAAAGAGGAAATTACAGAGATTTTGAGGGAAATGGGGCAGGAGTATATGGAAGATGCCACCAATACCTGTGAGAATTACAGCCGGAATTTCATACGCCACCGCATCTTACCGGAAATGGAACAATTAAATCCGCAGGCGACAGGCCATATCCGGTCCTTAGGGGAACAGGTGCAGGATATGCTGGAATTCCTCGAACCGCAGATGGAGGCTTTGTACAAAGAAAAGGTGGTCCATGCCGTCTGTGTGGGAAGTGAAGCCGGGATTTTTTTATCCCGGAAAGATTTTCTGGGGCTGTCCCGCTTTGAAAAAAAAGAGATTTTGCGCCGGATGCTTTTTGAAGAATCCGGGCACAGGAAGGATATTTCATCGGTACATGTAGAGCAGCTGTTGTCCCTGATGGATAAAAAAGAAGGGAAAATGCAAAATTACCCTTATGGGGTGGTGGCACGGAGGGTTCGGGAAGGAATCGTTTTGGAACACTCCGCATCCAAAGCAGGGAAGAAAAAGCGGAAGGCAGAGGAAGGTCCCAAGAAACCGGAACCGATCTGGCCGGTATTCCAGGAAGGAAAAGCAGAAATTTTTCTTCCAAACCAGAACCGCAAGGTTACATTTGCTGTTTTTGCGTGGGATCACCGGGAAATTGTAAAAAAGGATTGTGTGAAATACTTCGATTATGATAAAATAGAATGTAAAATTTGTGTAAGAACCCGGTTGGCCGGAGATTATTTTATTATGGATAAAGAAGGACGGCGGAAATCACTGGGACGCTATTTTATTGATACGAAAATTCCGGCAGACAGACGGGATGAACAGCTTCTGTTAGCAGACGGGGCGCATATTATGTGGGTTCTCGACGGCCGAATCAGTGAATTTTACAAAGTAGACAGCGGGACGAAGACCGTACTTTCCGTATCGATAGAATCAGTCAAGTAATCAGAAAAAGAGATAGATGGAGGATGTTGACATGTCAGATGTAGTGAAAGTGTTAATACCGGAGGAGACGGTAGATGCGAAGATTAAGGAAATCGGGGAGCAGATCAGTAAAGATTATGCAGGGAAGGAAGTGCATTTGATCTGTATTTTAAAGGGAGGCGTATTCTTTGCCTGTGAGCTGGCCAAACGAATTACCATACCGGTTTCCCTGGACTTTATGCAGGTGTCCAGTTACGGAAATACCACCAAGTCTTCCGGGATTGTCCGAATTAAAAAGGATTTGGATGATTCGATGGAGAATAAAGAAGTGATCATTGTGGAAGATATTATTGACTCCGGACAGACCCTTCATTACTTAATCCCGGTATTAAAACAGAGAAAGCCGGCAAGCATCCGTCTGTGTGCCCTGTTAAATAAACCGGATCGCCGTGAGGTGGAAGTACCGATCGACTATCTTGGTTTTGATATACCGGATGAATTTGTGGTAGGGTACGGTCTGGATTATGCACAAAAATACAGAAATCTTCCTTTTATCGGTATCATAGAACCGGATGAGGATTCGCTGGAAAAGAACAAAGAAAAAGAGGAAGAAAGCGAAGGATGCGACGAGTAGAAGAAAGGAGAGAATTTTGAATAGAAGTGTTAGAAATGCTATCATACTGCTGGTAGTCCTGCTGGCATTTTATGGATTTGGAAACTATTTTACCCAGAAATCATTAATGTCGGGATCAGGAAATTATTCCTATTCGTATGAGAAGATGGCTTCCGACATCGAAAAAGATAAAGTCGATTCGGTTGAGATTGTACAAAACTCCCAGGTGCCGACAGGATCAGCGATTGTAGAATTAAAAGACGGTGAGAAAAAAACGTTTCATGTTTCAGATGTCAATGAGGTAATCCAGCTGGTAAAGGATAAGAATGTGGATTATCAGATCGATGATGTGAAATCCTCCAGTACGGGTAACTGGATTTCTGTCATTTTGCCGTGGGTGATACTTGCTGCGGTGGTGATGTTTATGTTTGGCATGATGAACCGTGCCGGTTCGAATGGAAGTGGCAATAAAATGATGAATTTTGGGAAGAGCCGTGCAAGAATGCAGGATCCCAACGCCCAGAATATTCGTTTTAACCAGGTAGCCGGACTGCAGGAAGAAAAAGAAGAATTACAGGAAATTGTCGATTTCCTGAAGAATCCGCAGAAATATATTGAGGTCGGTGCCCGAATTCCGAAAGGAGTACTTTTAGTGGGCCCTCCGGGAACCGGCAAGACACTTTTGGCAAAGGCAGTTTCCGGGGAAGCAGGCGTTCCGTTTTTCAGTATCTCCGGTTCGGATTTTGTTGAGATGTTTGTCGGCGTTGGTGCCTCCCGTGTCAGAGATCTGTTTGAAGAGGCGAAGAAAAATGCTCCCTGCATTATCTTTATCGATGAGATCGATGCGGTAGCAAGACGGAGAGGAACCGGACTTGGCGGGGGACATGATGAAAGAGAACAGACATTAAACCAGCTCCTTGTAGAGATGGACGGATTTGGCGTCAATGAAGGGATCATCATCATGGCAGCGACAAACCGTGTGGATATCCTGGATCCGGCGATCCTAAGGCCGGGACGTTTTGACCGCAAGGTGGCAGTGGGAAGACCGGACGTCCGCGGCCGGGAAGAAATTTTGAAAGTCCATATCAAAGGCAAGCCGCTTGCAGAAGATGTCGATCTTCATCAGATTGCCCGGACGACTCCGGGATTTTCCGGGGCAGACCTGGAGAACCTGATGAATGAGGCAGCGATCCATGCGGCAAAGAATAATGCCCACTTTATCCGGATGGAGGATATCCGTAAGTCCTTTATCAAAGTGGGAATCGGAACAGAAAAGAAAAGCCGCCTGATTCCGGAGATGGAAAAGAAGATCACCGCTTACCATGAAGCCGGACATGCGATCCTTTTCCATCTTCTGCCGGATGTCGGGCCGGTATACACGGTTTCGATCATCCCTACCGGCGTCGGAGCGGCAGGATATACGATGCCTCTTCCGGAAAATGATAATGTCTTTGAGACGAAAGGCCGGATGATTCAGGATATCAAAGTGGGAATGGGCGGCAGGATTGCCGAGGAACTGATCTTTTCTGACGTGACGACCGGGGCGTCCCAGGATATCAAACAGGTGACCGAAACCGCACGGAATATGATCACCAAATATGGCATGTCAGAGAAACTTGGTTTTATCAATTATGAAGAAAACAGTGATGAAGTATTTCTTGGAAGAGATCTGGGCCATTCCAGAAGCTTTAGTGAAGAAGTGGCCAAGATGATCGATCAGGAAGTAAAGAAGCTTGTGGACGATTGTTACACCGATGCGAAAAGGATCCTGGAGGAAAATATGGAGATTCTTCATTCCTGTGCTAATCTTTTAATCGAAAAAGAGCGGATTAACCGGGAGGAATTCGAGGCATTGTTTAAAAATAACGAAGGAAAGTAGTAGAATATAGATTTCATCGGACAAAATAACAAGTCCAAAAGAAATCCGATATATCATGCACAAAAAAAAACAGGTTTTTATGAAATCTTTATGCACACTTTTTGGTGACCCAATGCTATTATAATACTCGTAACCCCCCCCCAATACATTATATAGTTTTGCTACACCCAATAAGTAACAAAAATACCTTCTCCGAAAAGATGACCGTCCGTTGGTCATCTTTTTTTGTTTCTTGTTGTGTTCTTGTTATAATTATACAAAGAAATTTCTGAGAAATCGGAAACGCGGTCGAAAAATATGCACAAAATGCATAAAAATTTTTGTATAAATTGACAATGTTTATGCACACTTTAAGTGGAAAGGATGCTATTATAATACTCGTAACCCCCCCCAATACATTATAAGTTTTGTTGCATTTAATGTAACAAGAATACCTTCTCCAAAGAGAGCAACTTTCCAGGTTGCTCTCATTTTTTTATGTCTTTTTCCTGTCACAGGAAATTTTGTTCCTGTGACAGGAAACCGCTCTGTGAAGATGCGGTATTTTTTGTAATGGAGAAAAAGTAAAAAGAGGCATTATAATTGGGTGATCAAATACCCCTGTGCTTTGAGGGAATCCTCAATCAGATCTAACGTGTGTTCGGAATCTGCTTCGACTTTATGATAATGGTAATCCGAGGTGATATTTTTTAATGGGCGGGATTTCCCGCTGTTTAGATCTTCCATGAACTCCTGTACTTTTCTTCGGGATGAAATTCCCAAAGGAGCTTCCAAATGACCGTAGATTCGGTGGTTCACCATTACATTGACCACGGTTCCACCCAAATCTACGATAGAATATAATTCTTTTTCGGTCTCTTCATCGGTATGGCTGACTTTAAAAATTCTGGTCGCTTTATGTGGGCTGTTGAGTAAATATCCTCGGTTGGTAGAGATAATGTCATGTCCGGCTGTGCGAAGCAGAGCGATATCCTGTACGATCACCTGACGGCTGACGTGATAACTGTGGGCAAGCTCTTTTCCGGAAACCGGAGTATCGATACGGTTTAATTGGTTGATAATTTCTTCTCTTCGTTTCGTACCAGTCATTTTTTACACTCTCCCTTGTATAATAATGGCGCAATATTCCAAACTGCGATCGCTGATCCGATCATGAAGATACTCGGAGATTTTTGAGGGAAAGATCAAGGATCGGGGCAGAATGGGTTAAGGCACCGCTCGATATATAGTCTACTCCCAGGGAAGCCAGCTGGTCAATATTTTCTTTTGTGACATTTCCTGAACATTCGGTTTGGGCGCGGCCGTCAATGATGCGGACGGCTTCTTTCATTTCGTCGGGAGTCATATTGTCGAGCATGATAATATCCGCCCCTGCTTCGGCTGCTTCTTTTGCCATTTCCAGATTCTCTACTTCGATTTCGATCTTGCGGACAAAAGGCGCATACTCTCTGGTTCTTCGGATGGCCTCACGTACGCCGCCCGCCGCTGAAATATGGTTTTCTTTAATCAAAACCCCGTCGGAAAGGTTATACCTGTGATTGAAACCGCCGCCGACACGGACGGCATATTTTTCGAAGATCCGCATGTTCGGGGTCGTTTTCCGGGTGTCTAAAAGGCGGGTATGGGTGCCTTCTAACAGACTGGCAACCGAATGCGTGTAAGTGGCGATGCCGCTCATGCGCTGCAGATAATTGAGAGCCACCCTTTCCCCGGATAAAAGCACCCGGATATCACCAGACAGAGTGCCCAGAAGCTGTCCTTTTTTCACGGCATCCCCGTCCTGACAGAAGAAATCGATCTGTGTCCTGTCATCGAGCAGTTCAAATACCCGGCGGAAAATGTCCAATCCTGCGATAATGCCATCTTGTTTGCAAAGAAGGTCGGCCTTGCCTGCAACCGCTTCTTTCATGATCGCATTGGTTGTCACATCCTCGCTGGAAATATCTTCCCGCAATGCCTCGCGGATTAAGTGGTCGCCATGTAATGTCATAGAAATTGTATTCATAAAATAATCCTTTCGTTTGTCATGGGTAAAACCCCACGATCTTTCGGTGGTGGTAGTTGACAGAATCTGTTTCATGGTGAATATGATTTCGGTGTCAAGACCCGATTGTGAGTCCTGCGCACCGGATTTGGCAAATCGTATTATACCGCTTTTTCACGCTGGAAGCTTACGAAGGAGGGGGAGGCGTATTTTTGGCTGATATCATGCACCGCCCTCTTGGCAAAGACAAGGCTTTCTAAGAGGGAATTGCTGGCCAGGCGGTTGGCACCGTGGACACCGTTGCAGCTGGTTTCTCCGGCGGCATACAGGTGCGGCATGGATGTCCGGCTGTCCCGGTCGATCCAGATTCCACCCATAAAATAATGCTGAGCCGGGACGACAGGAATCCATTGGGTCAAAACGTCATAGCCTTCTTCCAGACATTTTTTATAAATATTCGGGAAATGGCCCAGGATGGTTTCTTTGCCGACCGGTTCCATGGAAAGCCAGACATGGTCAGTTCCATCCTTTTCCATCTGCTCATAAATCGCCTTGGTCACCACATCGCGGGGGAGGAGTTCGTTGACAAAACGCTCCCCGTCTTTATTGTAAAGGAGCGCACCCTCGCCCCTTACCGATTCCGAAATCAGGAATCTCCGTCCCGGTTTCTTCGAATAAAGCGTGGTTGGGTGGATCTGCACATAATCCAGATGCTCCAGCCGGATCCCGTGTTTTTTGGAGATGTCCAATGCATCTCCGGTCAGGTGCGGGAAGTTGGTGGAATGGGTATAGCGTCCGCCGATCCCGCCACTGGCGAGGATGGTATCCTTTGCATGGATATGGACGACTTCATCCTTTTTCGTACGGGCAGTGATGCCGCAGCATTTTCCATTTTGGACAATGAGATCGGTCATCGTGGTATATTCATATATGGTGACATTAGGGCGCGTTTTTACCTGTGCGAGCAGTTTGCGCATAATTTCTTTTCCGGTGATATCCTCGTGAAAAAGAATCCTCGGGCGGGAATGTGCGCCTTCGCGGGTATAGAGAAGCTTTCCGTCTTTTTTGGCGAAGTCGACTCCGTATGCGATCAGGTCATGGATGATCTCCTGGGAGCTGCGGATCATAATATCAACGGACTCTTTCCGGTTCTCATAATGCCCTGCTTTCATGGTGTCTTCGAAATAGCTTTCGTAATCTTCTTCGTCCCGCAAAACACAGATCCCGCCCTGTGCCAGGAAAGAATCACTGCTCTCCAGATCCGATTTGGTAATCATAATAATCTTTGTACTTTCGGGCAGGTTCAAAGCCGCAAATGTTCCGGCTGCACCTGTTCCGACAATGACAACATCTGTTTTTAATTCCATTTTGTCATATATCATCCAATCCGGTATCGCACGGTTTTGTGTACGGACCCTGCGTTGGCATGCGGGTTGGATTTCCCCTTTCTCCCATTTGTTCGGGTAATTTATTTTTGCTGCTGCCTGGTAAGAACGGTTTATTTCGATGCCAGTTCGAGCATTCTTTCCAGAGATTTTTTCGAGTGCTGCCTGAGGTCCTCACGGATGAACACTTCATTTTCGCCCGTCTGAAGGACATGGAGGATCTTTTCCAGGGAATTCTTCTTCATATCCGGGCATAACGGCACTCTGTCCGGATAGTAGAAGATCTTATCCGGGTTCTCCTTGCGCAGCTGATATCCCACGCCTTCTTCCGTACAGATAATAAATTCACGGGAACTACTCTCGGTGACATACTGGATGATGCCGGAAGTGCTGCCGACATAATCTGCCATCAGAAGGATCTCTTCCCTGCACTCCCCGTGTGCCGCGATTTTTGCGGCCGGATGGAGCTCTTTCACATGGGCGACATCCTCTGCTTCGATGTGCTCGTGTGTCGGACAAAAACCAGGATTATATATAAAATTCTTCTCCGGTACCTGGCTGGCAATATAATGTGCCAGATTACGGTCCGGAAGGAAGTAGATATTTTTTTCAGGCAAAGATCTCACAATCTTCACCGCATTCGAAGAAGTAACACAGACATCACAGTGTGCTTTCAGCTCTGCGGTGGAATTGACATAGCATACCACGGCAAGATCGTCGTACTGTTTTCTGATCTCAAGGATGGACTCCACATCTGCCATGTGTGCCATCGGGCAGTCTGCGCAGGAATCCGGCATCAAAACGGTTTTTTCCGGGCTGAGGATTTTGGCACTCTCACCCATAAAAGAAACGCCGCAGAAAACGATGGTTTTTTCTTTTAATGTGGTTGCGATTTTGCTGAGATAAAAAGAATCTCCAATATAATCAGCGATCTCCTGTACTTCCGGGCACACATAGTAATGGGCGAGGATCACCGCATCTTTTTCTTTTTTTAACTGATGAATCTCTTCTGCAATCGTCATAGGATAACCTCCTGTTTCGGAACTTTTTCAGAGCAGGCCGATAACAGGTACCATGCTCTTTTTTTATAGTATCTGGCATATTATATCACCTGAATTTACATCTGACAAGACACTTGTTATCATAATATGTAAAAAAACCCCTCCTGTTTTGGCTGCATCCGTTGGCTATCAAAAGATTGCCGCAGCGCAATTCAGAAGGGGTTCGTATGATTCAGATAAAAAATGGTCAGACCGTACTATTCATCTCCTAAAAGCTTATGCTTTAAGTCATACAGCTTTCTGGAAAGATCAACATAGACAGTTTGCGGGTTCATCAGTCTCCGGTTTTCATCCCAGAGCGTATCCAGCTCTTTTTGGCAATATGCCTTGATATCCATCGTAGAAGGCGATTCATAGACACATTGGCCATTTAAAAAGATTGGCACAAGAAGTTCACGCATCGTGTAACTATCTGCGGCAAGGGTGGACTTTTTCCAGGTGGAAATCGGATCGAAAATCTTCAATGTCTGGGAAGGGTCGTAGGTTTCCCCAACCAGGCAGATGAGATCGGCCTTGATCTTACCCGTTGCCTTGTCATAAATCCGGTAGATTGTCTTATTCCCCGGGTTGGTAATTTTTTCCGGGTTCTCAGAGATTTTAATCTTCGCAGTAAATTCCGTATCTCCCGGTTTCTTAATGGCTGCCAGTTTATACACACCGCCAAAGGCAGGATTATCCGCGGAGGTAATCAGGTTCGTGCCAACACCCCAGGATGTCACCGTCGCTCCCTGTGTTTTCAAACTGTTGATCAGGTATTCGTCCAGATCACTCGAAGCAGAGATGATCGCGTTGGTAAAACCTGCTTCATCCAGCATTTTCCGGGCCTTTTTCGAAAGGTAGGCGATATCCCCGCTGTCTAAGCGGATGCCCATCAGTTTCGAGGTGATCCCGGCCTCCTTCATCTCCTGGAAGACCTGGATGGCATGCGGGACGCCGGATTTTAATGTGTCATAGGTATCCACCAGAAGAATGCAGGCATCCGGGTACATTTTCGCATAAGAGCGGAAAGCGGTAAGCTCATCCGGAAAACTCATAATCCAGCTGTGGGCATGAGTCCCCTGTACCGGAATGCCGTAAAGCTGCCCGGCAAGCACATTCGAAGTGCCGGTACAGCCGCCGATCACAGCCGCCCTGGCACCGAGGGTTCCGGCATCCGGTCCCTGGGCACGGCGCAGGCCAAACTCCATCACACCGCCGCCTGCGGCATAATCGACACGGGAGGCCTTGGTTGCGATCAGACTCTGATGGTTGATAATATTTAAAATCGCTGTTTCAACAAGCTGAGCCTCCATAATCGGTGCGATGACCTTTACCAGGGGTTCTTTCGGGAATACAATGCTTCCCTCCGGAATCGCGTAAATATCTCCGCTGAAGTGGAATCCTGCCAGATAGGAGAGAAACTCTTCCTGGAATATGTCAAGACTTCTCAGATAGTCGATATCTTCATAAGAAAAAGATAAATTCTTAATGTAATCGATGACCTGCTCCAGCCCGCAGGTAATCGCATAGGCACTGCCGGAAGGATTCGTGCGGTAAAATACATCAAAGACAACGGTGTCTTCATTTCCCTCAAAAAAATATCCCTGCATCATCGTCAGTTCATACAGGTCGGTCATCATGGTTAAATTGTTAGAAAACATAATTTTTTACTCCTCTGTACCAATACGTATTGTTGGCTCGCCCAACTTGGTAATATAATCACAGTTTACGTATCCTTTATATCCCTTCTTATCCCCGCTGACCACTTCCACATAAGCATAATCCGTATTAGTGTCAGAGGAAAGAAGTTCCAGATGTGTCATCGGTTCTAAGCTTGTGATGGCATCGGAATCACTGCTGGCTCCGGAGCGGAGGGTCAGGGACTGGTACACATCGGCCACGTAAACATCCCGGCTCTCGGAATCTGCCTGTGTCGTTGCCTCTTTTGATGTCGTGCTGCTGTCTTCTACCGTAGAAGGCAGTGAGATGGATGTCTTTGCTTTTTGGCTCGGGAGAGCAAAATAAAGCAGGCAGAAACCAGCAAAAACCATACCGGAAACTACAAAAGCACAAAGAAAAGATACAATGATTTTTTTTAACATAAAGGCTCCTTTCTGGTTAAAAAGTATTGTAGCATAATCTTGTCTAAAATAAAAGTGAGGAATGGCATATGTCAGGGAAATAAACGCGGTATTTTGTGGTATACTATACTTATTTTAATAATACAGCAGAAGAGACACGGAGGTACGTATGATAAAAAATAAAAAAATTGACTGGAAAGTCGTGTGGAAAATTGGTGGAGCCCACGCGGCATATCAGATTGGAGCAGGATTTGCCACAGGTCAAGAATCACTGCAGTACATAGGAAGTTTTGGAGGCCACTGGCCGTTCATTCTTCCGGCATTGCTGTTTGTTATGTGGATTATGATTAATATCAGTCAGTATAAAGCTGGCTTCACACAAAAGTTTCAGGATCCAAACCAGGCCTACGATTACTATTGTGGTTCCAAATTGGGCAAGGTGATCAATGTTTTTAGCAATGTGACGGTTGGCCTGAGTACGCTGGTAATGTTCGCCGGCGCGGGAGCTACTGTCAATCAATACCTGGGACTTCCTGTATATGTTGGAACCATTGCTGTCGGGATTCTTTCGGTAAGTATTGTATGCCTGGGTTTGAAAAGCTTATCCAATATTCTTTGCAGATGTGGAATTTTGATTATCGTGCTGATTGTAGTGACAGGGATCAGCTCATTTGTACTCGCAGATCATTCCATTATGGAAGGCCAGAAGAATGTCATGAAGTATGTAAATGATGGAATTATTCTCCAGGCACAGGCATTTGGCGGCCATAATCCGATTCTGGTCATCATCTGTTTTATGGGTCTTGGATTATGTCTTGCCTTTACTTTCAATATTGCACTGGGAGAACAGTGTAAAAATATCGAAACCTGCGTCGCCTCCTCTGTTTGTGCCTCCGTATTTTATGTCGGGGGAATTTTGATGGTATTGTTTTCCATGTTACGGGATCTGGATTATATAGGAAAGACCGGTGCAAAGGTGCCGATGCTGGCAGTAGTAGCGCATAAAATACCATTTATGGAACTGCCTTATACTATCATCATTTTTTTGGGCGTGATTAATACAATCAGCGGCTACCTCTGGGTGGTAGGAAGAAGGTTTGCGGAGGATAAGACAATAAAACAGAGACTGATCGTGATTCTTATGGCTGTGATTGGCTGCTGCGTGGGCTCTGTGATCCCGATTGACCGTCTGCTGAACTATGTATTCCCGATTGCAGGATATATCGGTATCGTATTGTTTGTTTTATTAATTGTGAAGGAAATTTCTCTGAGAAAAGGGAGGAGAGAATAAATGACTGATGCAGAGCAAAGAGAGGCAGCCCGTCAGTTTATAAAACGGTGGATGGGAAAAGGAAAAGAAGATGAAGATGGCCGATCCTATTGGATTGACTTGTTGACAAATGTTCTTGGAATGGACAATGTGACCGAAAGACTTAATTTTGAGAAAAAGGTTGTAATAGACGGAAATACCAAGAGAATTGATGTGTATATTCCGGAGACCAGAGTAATCATCGAACAGAAGAGCCTTGGAAAGACATTGGATCAGAAAATTCGAAATTCTGGAGAGGTTAATTTGACACCATTTGAACAGGCTGATCGTTATAATAGTAAGCTGACATTTGATGAGAGAGCCAGATGGATTGTCACAAGCAATTTTGCAGAAATCTGGATTTATGATATGAATGAAAAGCAGCCGGAACCTACGAAGATTACTTTGGATGAGCTTCAAACGAAATATGTTCTTCTGAATTTCCTTGTAAAGAAGGATGTAAAGAAAATTTCCCATGAAATGGAAATATCCATACAGGCCGGAGACATCGTAGGTCTTATTTATGATGCTTTCTTGGAACAGTATCGTATTCCGGATATCAAAGAGAAGGATGAAACACCGGAACAAAAGGAAAAGAGAGAGCATAAGCTTAAGAGTTTGAATGCTCTGTGCGTCCGTCTGGTATTTTGCTTGTATGCAGAAGATGCTGGTATCTTTGGCAGTCGGGATATGTTCCATGATTATCTGGAAAATTATGATGTGAAGAATTGTCGAAGAGCCTTGATCGAGCTTTTTAAGATACTGGATACACCAGTAGCAGAAAGAGACGAGTACTTGGAGGAAGATCTGGCACAGTTTCCGTATGTGAATGGAGGGTTGTTTGCCGATGAGAATATTGAAATTCCGCCATTTACAGAGAAGATTAAGGAACTGCTTCTTATAAAAGCTTCTGAGGACTTTGACTGGAGAGATATTTCACCGACCATCTTTGGTGCAGTATTTGAAAGCACATTGAATCCGGAGACCAGAAGATCTGGAGGAATGCACTACACATCCATTGAAAACATTCACAAGGTGATTGATCCATTGTTCATGGACGAGTTGAAACAGGAATTTGAGGCTATCAAGGAGCTGAAAGTTAAGAAAACAAAAGATGCAAAATTAGATGCCTTTCAGGATAAGTTGGCATCTTTGACATTCTTGGATCCAGCCTGTGGATCTGGAAATTTCCTCACGGAGACTTATCTTTCACTTAGAAGATTGGAAAATGAAGTGATCCGTGAAAAGATGGGCGGCCAGATGACCATAGGAGAGGTGCATAATCCTATCAAAGTATCCATTCAGCAATTTTATGGTATTGAAATCAATGACTTTGCTGTTACTGTTGGGAAAACAGCACTTTGGATAGCAGAATCTCAGATGCTGGAAGAAACCAAGAGTATCGTCTATGGATTTAATGATGATTTCTTACCGCTCAAGACCTATGTAAATATAACAGAGGCTAATGCACTGAGGATTGATTGGAATGATGTGGTTCCGGCTGAAAAGTTGAGCTATATCATGGGAAACCCGCCTTTTGTTGGGGCGAGACTAATGGATAAATTACAAAAGGAGGATGTGAGCAAAACATTCCCTAAATGGAAAAATGCAGGAAATCTTGATTATGTTTGTTGTTGGTATAAGAAATGCGCTGACATCATGCAAGGCACCAAGATTCGTAGTGCATTAGTATCTACAAATTCTGTTTCACAGGGAGAAAGCGTTGCAACACTTTGGAAGCCATTATTTGGTTCGGGAATACAAATTAATTTTGCCTACAAAACATTTCGTTGGGACAGTGAGGCAAAAATCAAGGCGCATGTCCATTGCGTAATTATAGGATTTTCATATGTTTCAAACAGTAAAAATAGGGTGATTTATTTTCAAGAAAAAAGTGTACCAGCTGATAACATTAATGGGTATTTGATAGATGCTCCAAATATATTTATTCAAAGCAGAAAAAAACCAATATTTGATGTGCCATCTGTGGTTTTTGGAAGCATGCCAAATGATGGAGGCATACTAAGTGGATATTCTAGAGAAGAAATGATGGCGATTACAAATAAATATCCTATTTCCAAGAAAATGTTTAAACGCTTTTTAGGTGCAACAGAATTCTTGCATAATAAGGAACGGTGGTGCTTATGGCTGAAGGACGTTTCACCTTCGGAGTTAAAATCGATTCCACCAATAATGAATGCAATTGAAGAGGTTAGAATTAATCGGGAAAACAGCAATCGTGAAGCTACAAGGAAGTTGGCTGAAATGCCAATGCTATTTGGAGAAATTAGGCAACCAGATACTCAATATATTATTATTCCGAGGCATTCATCAGAAAATCGAAGATATATTCCACTTGGTTTTATAAATCCGGAAATCATATGTGGCGATGCGAATCTCCTTATGCCAAATGCTTCTATTTATGAATTTGGCATCATGATGTCGAATGTTCATAATGCATGGATGCGAACAGTATGTGGAAGAATAAAAAGTGATTTTAGGTATTCTGTTAATATCGTTTATAATAACTTCCCATGGCCAGAACCAACAGAATCCCAGAAAGCCAAAATCGAGCAAACCGCTCAAGGCATTCTTGATGCCAGAGCATTATATTCGGACAGTAGCCTTGCAGATCTCTATGATCCGCTGACTATGCCGATCGAGCTTCGTCGAGCGCATACAGCCAATGATAAGGCAGTTATGACAGCTTATGGATTCAGCTTGAAGATGACAGAGGCGGATTGTGTTGCAGAACTCATGAAGCTTTATCAACAGAAAGTTGAAGAACTGGAAAAACATTAAAAATGATACAGTTGTGGATAAAACTGCGGAAACTCAAGCAAACAATCCTTGAGTTTCCGCAAAATGCAATTTAAAAATGAATGATTTTAACTAAAGTGCCAATCTGCCAGATTTTAGAGAATCAAGAACGACAGTACCAAGATGAGAGGCACTTTAATAAGCCCCGCAAAGACCGGACTTTGGGAGAATTATTCTTTTATCTATTCAGACGACCAGCTTAAGGCAAAGTTGACGGTATCTCGGACGTTTTGTCCGGAACCAGAACCTGACGCCTTCTTTTGCATACGAAAGTATGCCACGGATACCTTTTGCCAGTCGGTAATAGCAGAAGGAGACTTTTTCCTTTATCGGATCTGCTTTTTGTATAATAGAAACCTTAAGTGCATTGGTTTCTGCTTTCATAGATATATTTGCCAGAAATGCCATGCATAAGGTGATATAAAAGTTAAGTGCATTGATTGCACGGAGCTTCCGTACACGGAAGTTTTCCCATTGGAACCTCTGCTTTTTACAACGGAAGTATTCCTCAATCTTCCATCGTGAGAAATAGGTTCTTGCCACCTTGATCACATCCTCTTTGGACTTGATCTCTTTATTTGTGGCAAGCATCATTGGATGCTCCGTGATGCCGTAAACCAGTACCAGATAGATATCTTTTCTGGAAGCCGTGATCTGGACTTTGACATGGGAAAGGTATGCCTCATGATTTTTTCCTTTGTAGAATGTTTTAAAGCATCCAGTTTTAGAAACATCTTGTTGTCATCATAGCCACGGTCCATGCAAAAGGTTGCTTTTCCAAAGAGGGCTGCCCCCTGTTCCATGGCATCAAAAGTGATGGTATTGGCCGATTTGTAACCCTTTTCCGCAGAAGAATGTATCCTTGAAAAGATACTGACAGGATGGCTGCTGGTGGTAAGGACACAGGCTTCTGTTACATGGTACCCTTTTTTATAAACATTTTTTGCAGAGGTGCTTTCCGAACCATCACGAACGATGCCAAGGGATTCAAATCGGTAACCGTTTGGTTTTACAATGTCACTGTCATCCATGTAGATGACCGGATCAGATGGAACCCATTTTTTGATCAGCTGAAGATAAGAAGCTTTCGCTTGTGCGGGGACCCCTCGATCGAGATGTCTTGAAAGACGGTCTACAACATTGATCTTCTTTGAATCTTCATGAAGCTGGTCGACAATGTCTGTCAAAAGGCAGCTTCCAGAAGCAAGCATTCCGTAAGTCATATCCGCAGTAAATTTGCGATTGGGTTTCGGAAGCTGTTTGGAAATTTTATTTGAAAAATTTAAAATTTCTCTTTTCAATATATATGTATTTGATGTAAAATTAACCACAGGGAATCCTCCTCTTTTTTGTTTAGTAATGTTTTTTTGTGGTGAATTAATTTTACATCAAAAAGGAAGAAGATTCCTTATATTTTGGTCATTTTTTGAAAGTTGTGGATAACAACATATGGAAAATGATACAGCTGTGGATAAAACTGCGGAAACTCAAGAAACAATCCTGTTGACAATTGACCGGGTCTGTTATATGATTGTTACTTGAAAAAACGTTGATGGAGACAGTAAGAATTCCTGAAAGTTCCAGTGAGACGGAGACAGTGGAAACCCGTTGCCATTAGGGAATATCTGAAGATCACTCCTGAGTTGCACTGCCGAAATATGCCAGACGATGCGCACCGGAGTAAGCAGTGACGGAATCTCACCGTTAGCGGAGAAGCATATGTCAGTATGTACAGGTGGTATAATGATTGCACAGGCTTTCATCCTTTTACTGGATGGAAGTCTTTTTTATATAATAGAAACTTTGTTTTTATTGCATAAAAATGCTCCGCGAGGATGTGCACTCGTGCGAATAGAAAATCATAATTAATAATGAAACAAGATGAGACAAAAGTTATTTTAGAAATGGAGGAAACGAACGTGTACAAGAAGGTGTCCACGAATCTCAACTTTGTTGAGAGAGAAAAAGAAACTGCACAGTTTTGGAAAGATCATAATATTTTTGAGAAGAGTATTGAAACAAGGGAGGGGGATCCGGTCTATACCTTTTATGACGGACCGCCAACGGCGAACGGAAAACCGCATATCGGCCATGTCTTAACCCGTGTCATCAAAGATATGATCCCGCGTTACCGTACAATGAAAGGATATATGGTTCCGAGAAAGGCCGGATGGGATACCCATGGACTTCCGGTAGAGCTGGAAGTGGAGAAGAAACTGGGCCTGGATGGAAAAGAGCAGATCGAGGAATATGGCCTGGATCCGTTCATCAGCGAATGTAAGGAATCCGTATGGAAATACAAGGGAATGTGGGAAGATTTTTCAAAAACGGTTGGTTTCTGGGCCGATATGGACGAACCGTATGTCACCTACGAGGATTCCTTTATTGAATCGGAATGGTGGGCTCTGAAAACGATCTGGGAGAAAGGTCTTCTTTATAAAGGATTTAAGATTGTTCCGTACTGCCCGCGCTGTGGGACACCACTTTCCTCCCATGAGGTGGCACAGGGATATAAAGCGGTGAAAGAGCGTTCTGCAGTCGTCCGTTTCCAGGTGATCGGAGAAGAGGCATATTTCCTGGCATGGACGACGACACCGTGGACTCTGCCAAGTAACGTGGCACTTTGTGTGAATCCGAAGGAAACCTACTGTAAAGTCAAAGCGGCAGACGGCTATGTCTACTATCTGGCAGAGGCTCTTTTGGATACGGTCCTCGGGAAACTGGCCACAGAGGATGCCCCGGCTTATGAGATTTTAGAAACATACCAGGGAAGCGAGCTGGAGTACAAGGAATATAAACCGTTGTTTGAAGGTGCAGAGGAAGCAGCCAAAAAACAGAATAAGAAAGCCCATTTTGTGACCTGTGCAGATTTTGTTACCATGTCGGATGGTACCGGTATCGTTCACATTGCCCCTGCTTTTGGTGAAGATGATGCACAGGTGGGAAGAAAATATGATCTTCCGTTTGTCCAGTTTGTTGATGGAAAAGGAAATATGACCAAAGAGACTCCTTATGCCGGTATTTTTGTCAAGGATGCCGATCCGAAGGTTTTAGTTGACCTTGATAAGGAAGGACTTTTATTTTCTGCACCGAAATTTGAGCATGATTACCCGTTCTGCTGGCGATGCGACACCCCGCTGATCTATTATGCAAGAGAATCCTGGTTTATCAAGATGACAGCGGTCAAGGATGATCTGATCCGAAACAACAACACGATCCACTGGATCCCGGAAAGCATCGGAAAAGGAAGATTTGGGGACTGGTTAAATAATATCCAGGACTGGGGTATCTCCCGCAACCGTTACTGGGGCACGCCTCTGAATGTATGGCAGTGTGAGGGATGCGGACATATGGAATGTATCGGAAGCCGGGAAGAGCTGTTCGAGCGGAGCCAAAATCCAAAAGCGAAGGAAGTAGAGCTGCACAGACCATATATTGATGCCATCACAATGGAATGTCCGGAATGTAAAAAGACAATGAAAAGGGTGCCGGAAGTAATCGACTGCTGGTTTGATTCCGGAGCGATGCCTTTTGCACAGCACCACTATCCATTTGAAAATAAAGAGCTGTTCGAGCAGCAGTTCCCGGCACAGTTTATTTCCGAAGCGGTAGACCAGACCAGAGGATGGTTCTATTCCCTGCTGGCTGAATCGACTCTGCTGTTTAACAAAGCACCATATGAAAATGTTATCGTTCTCGGACATGTGCAGGATGAGAATGGACAGAAGATGAGCAAGAGTAAGGGAAATGCCGTAGATCCGTTTGACGCATTGGAAAAACACGGGGCAGACGCGATTCGCTGGTATTTCTATTCGAACAGTGCCCCATGGCTGCCGAACCGTTTCCATGACGACGCGGTGACGGAAGGACAGAGGAAATTCATGGGAACTCTGTGGAATACCTACGCTTTCTTCGTACTGTATGCGAATATTGATGAATTTGACCCGACGAAGTACACACTGGAATATGACAAGCTGGGCGTAATGGACCGCTGGCTGTTATCGAAGCTGAATTCCTGCGTAAAAACAGTGGACAATTGTCTGGAAAATTATAAGATCCCGGAGGCAACCAAGGCATTGCAGAGCTTTGTGGATGGCATGAGCAACTGGTATGTCCGCCGTTCCCGCCAGCGTTTCTGGGCAAAAGGAATGGAACAGGATAAAATCAATGCCTACATGACCTTATATACCACCCTGGTTACCTTCTGTAAGGCAGCGGCACCGATGATTCCGTTCATGACAGAAGACATTTACCAAAACCTGGTAAAAACGCTCGATTCCAATGCACCGGAAAGCATTCATTTATGTGATTATCCGAAAGTGGAGGAGGCATGGATCGATGCAGAGCTGGAAAAAGATATGGGAGAAGTGCTTGATATTGTTGTGCTCGGACGTGCAGCACGTAATGCCTCCGGTATCAAGAACCGTCAGCCGATCGGTCAGATGTTCGTACAGGGAGAAGAGGATTTAAGCGGATATTACAAACAGATTATCGAAGGGGAATTAAATGTCAAAGAAGTCATCTTCAAAGATGATGTTTCGGATCTGACAGATTACACCTTCAAACCGCAGATGAAGATCCTTGGACCGAAATATGGAAAGGATCTCGGAAAAATCCGTCAGACATTAGCGGAAATTGATGGAAGCGCAGCGAAAAAAGAATTAGATGCCAACGGATTTTTGACAATAGATATCAATAATGCTAAAATAAAATTGATGCCGGAAGAATTGCTGGTGGATATGGCCCAGAAACCGGGTTATGTTTCCCAGGCAGATCATGGGATCACGGTTGTGCTCGACACCAATCTGACCCCGGCATTAATTGAAGAAGGTTTTGTGAGAGAAATCATCAGTAAGATCCAGACGATGAGAAAAGAAGCCGGATTTGAAGTGACAGACCATATCACGGTTTTTGAAAAAGGAAATGACCGGATTCAGGAAATCATGTCAAAACATACGGCGGCAATTAAACATGATGTATTGGCGGACGAAATGCAGCTGGATGCAGAGGGTGGATATGCCAAAGATTGGAATATCAATGGAGAAAAAGTGAAGTTAGGCGTTGAAAAAAGAGAATAGGAGGGTCAGTTCATTGATTAAGAGGGATACCTTTGACAAAGAGAATTTTAAAAAAGAATTGGAAGCCAATGTCCGTATGTTGTTTCGTCGCGGCCTGGAAGAGGCAAGTCCGCAGCAGATTTATCAGGCGGTTGCTTATTCCATCAAAGACGATATTATTGACAACTGGATCGAAACCCACAAAGCTTACGAAAAACAGGATAAAAAGATGGTGTATTATATGTCCATGGAGTTCCTTATGGGAAGGGCATTGGGCAATAATATGATAAATTTACTCTGCTATGATGACGTGAGGGAAACGTTAGACGAGCTGGGGATTGATTTAAACCTGATCGAGGACCAGGAGCCGGATGCCGCATTGGGTAACGGCGGACTGGGGCGGCTTGCTGCCTGCTTTTTAGATTCCCTGGCAACCCTCGGATATCCGGCATACGGTTGTGGTATCCGTTACCGTTATGGAATGTTTAAACAAAAAATTGAGGACGGTTATCAGGTGGAAGTGCCGGACGAGTGGCTCAAATATGGCAACCCTTTTGAAATCAGAAGAGACGAATATGCCGTGGAAGTAAAATTCGGCGGATATGTTGATGTAGAAATGCAAAACGGCAGACCGAAGTTTATTCAGAAAGGATACCAGAGTGTGCGTGCCGTACCGTACGACATGCCGATCGTGGGATATGGCAACCATATCGTCAACACCCTGCGTATCTGGGATGCCGAAGCAATTGATAATTTTAACCTGGATTCCTTTGATAAAGGGGAGTACCAGAAAGCAGTCGAGCAGGAGAATCTCGCGAGGACGATCTGTGAGGTACTCTACCCGAACGACAACCATATGGCAGGGAAGGAACTGCGTCTGAAACAGCAATATTTCTTTATTTCTGCTTCGGTGCAGAAAGCCGTGGCCAAATATAAGGAAAACCATGACGATATCCATAAACTTCATGAAAAAGTAACCTTCCAGTTAAACGATACCCATCCGACCGTAACGGTGGCAGAGTTAATGAGGATCCTTGTCGATGAAGAGGGACTGGAATGGGATGAAGCGTGGGAGATCACGAGAAAAACCTGTGCCTACACCAACCACACGATCATGGCGGAGGCACTGGAAAAATGGCCGATCGAGCTTTTCTCCAGACTGCTCCCTAGGGTATATCAGATTATAGAAGAGATCAACCGACGCTTTGTGATCGCAATCCAGAATCAGTATCCGGGAGACCAGGATAAGATCCGCAGTATGGCGATCCTCTATGACGGACAGGTGAGGATGGCACATCTCGCCATCGCCGGAAGCTATTCGGTCAACGGGGTAGCCCGCCTTCACACAGAAATCCTGAAAAAGCGCGAGCTGAAAGATTTCTATGACATGATGCCGGAGAAGTTTAATAATAAGACGAACGGGATTACCCAGAGAAGATTCCTTCTTCACGGGAATCCGCTGCTGGCATCCTGGGTTACCGATAAGATCGGGGATGACTGGATTACAGATCTGTCCCATATTGAACGTTTGAAAATTTATGTGGATGATGAGAAATGCCAGCAGGAATTTATGAATATCAAGTACCAGAACAAGGTGCGCCTGGCAAAATATATCAAAGAACATAATGGAATCGATGTCGATCCGCGCTCCATCTTCGACTGCCAGGTGAAACGTCTGCATGAATACAAGCGTCAGTTGATGAATATCCTCCACGTTATGTACCTTTATAACGAGTTAAAGGCACATCCGGATATGGATATGATCCCGAGAACCTTTATCTTCGGTGCCAAGGCGGCAGCGGGATACTATACGGCCAAGCTGACCATTAAACTGATTAATTCCGTGGCCGATAAAATCAATAATGACCCTTCGATTAACGGGAAGATTAAGGTGGTATTCATTGAAGATTACCGTGTCTCCAATGCGGAACTGATCTTTGCGGCAGCGGATATCAGTGAGCAGATCTCCACCGCATCGAAGGAAGCCTCCGGAACCGGAAACATGAAGTTCATGTTAAATGGTGCCATTACTTTAGGTACGATGGATGGTGCGAATGTAGAGATTGTGGAAGAGGTAGGCGAAGAGAACGCTTTCATCTTTGGTCTGTCTGCAGAGCAGGTCATGGAATTTGAGAAAAACCACAATTATTATCCAAGGGATATCTATAACAACAATCAGGATGTCCGCCAGGTGCTGACTCAGCTGGTGAACGGATACTATTCTCCGGAGAACCCGGAACTGTTCCGTGCACTGTATAATGCGCTTCTGGAAAAAGATACCTACTTTACCTTACGGGATTTCGATTCCTACAAGGAAGCCCATCGTCGGATCGATGCCGCTTATCGCGAGGAAAAGAACTGGGCGCGGATGGCAATGCTTCAGACCGCATCCTGTGGTAAATTCTCTTCTGACCGTACGATTGAGGACTATGTAAGAGATATCTGGCATCTGGAAAAAGTAACCCTGTAAGCCTTTTCTTTGATCGAATCGTATATAAACAGAACTGTCTTTCCTATGAGTACTTTTTTGTATTCTTGGGAAAGACATTTTTTTTTGCATTTTTTTTTCGTATTTTCTGCCTAAATATATAAAAAAAATGTATTTTACACCGGATAATTGTCTAAGATTATCAGAAAACAAAAAAAATTGTGAAATGTACGATAAAAATTTGCTTTTTGAAACAAAAAAGTATAGAATAAAAACATAGAAATATTCTGGTTGGTTTTGGGAGGGCAAAATGGGAGCAACAATAGACGAGATTATTGATTCCCTGAAAAAAGGGCAAGGAAAAAGAGTATCCGATTTAGTCAAAATGGCTTTGGAAGAAGGAACGCCCCCGCAGGTGATTTTGGAAGAAGGATTTTTGGCTGGCATGGAACAGGTAGCGAAGAAATTCCGTAAAGAAGAAGTCGGTGTACCGGAGATTTTGAGCATTACCCGCGCTTTGGAACGAGGTGTTTCCACATTGCGCCACTATGGAGGCAGCCATGCCAAAAAAGAAATCGGAACGGTTGTGATCGGGACAGTCAAAGGTGACCTGCATGATATCGGGAAAAACCTGGTGAAGATCATGATGGAGAGTAAAAATATCCGGGTAGTGGATCTCGGGGTAGATGTTTCCCCGGGACGCTTTTTGGACGAGGCACTGGGCAGTCATGCCCAGATTGTGTGCCTGAGCGGCATTATGCCCCATTCCGAACAGGATATGCGTGCTGTGGTGGAAGAATTTGAACTGCGGGGAGTACGTGACCAGTTTTATTTTATGATAGGCGGTTATTTCCTTTCCGAACAGCAGGCAAAAGAGATCGGCGCAGACTGCTACACAGAAGACGCGTGTAACTGTGCAGAAAAGGCCTGCCGGTATTTGACCAGAAAAGACAGAAAAAAGAGGTGATGGCAGCGTGCAGGTTCGAAAGGGCCTGGCTGCCGTCTGCCTTGTGCGTAATCTGCTCTGTGATGTGCGGTGGAATGATGTTTGGAGGATGGAACATTGGCAGAAAGAAATAATATTTATATTGAAGATGTCATAAACGTAAAAGAGTTGCAGACGCTGCAGGATAACTGGGCCAAGGCGACAGACCTGGCTTTTATTACGGTAGACTGCAATGGGACTCCGATTACAAAACAAAGTAATTTCACCCCTTTTTGTAAAAAGTTAAGGGAGAAAGACGCTTTTCGGGAGAGGTGTTACTATTGTGATGCCTGTGGAGGGCGTAAGGCGAGAAGAATCGGAAAAGCGTATGTCTACATATGTCATGCGGGACTGATTGATTTTGCGATTCCAATCATGATCAAGGGGCAGTATGTGGGGGCGTTTCTTGCCGGGCAGGTGACGAGTACGGATTTTGCGGATTTAAGAAAGATTACCACGATGAGTGCCGGCTGGAAAGAAGACAAGGAACTGGTGGATCTGTATAGGCAGGTGAAGCCGATGACCGTGGAAAAAATCCAGGCCGTGGCACAGATCATCTGTGACAGTTATAACTATTCCGTAGAAAGGGAATATGCGAACAAGGTCAACGCAGAGCTCCGGGAAAAAGATTATAAGCTGATGAAGGAAGAAAAGCTCCGTATTGAAATGGAAAAATCTCTGCGGGATATCGAACTGAAAGCCCTTCACTATCAGATCAATCCCCATTTTCTTTTTAATGTCCTCAATACCATCGGAAGACTCGCCTTCTTTGAAAATGCCAAAATGACAGAAGATGTGGTCTATGCTTTTGCGGACATGATGCGGTACATTTTGAGAAAGAGTGCCGATCCGTTAAGCCTTCTTCAAGATGAACTGACCCATGTGCAAAATTATCTGAAAATACAGAAAATACGTCTGGGCAGCCGGCTGCAGTACTCCATTTCCATTCCTGAAAAATATAACAACGTGAAGCTGCCATTTTTGTCTCTGGCAACCCTTGTAGAGAATGCGATCAAATATGCGGTGGAGAACAAGGCATACGGTGGGATGCTCGAAGTGAGCTGCAAAGAGCAGAACGGGGATCTGTGCATTGCGATTATCGATAACGGAGACGGGATCTCCCAGTCAAAAATTATGAGTATTCTCCGGGGAGATGCTTATAAAAACAGTGCAAAAGGGTCGGTAGGCCTTTATAATATTAACTCCAGGCTCATTCATTATTTTGGAAATGACTATGCTCTTTCCATTGAAAGTGAAAATAAACCTTCCCTCGGGACGAAAGTCATACTAAAAGTTCCTGTAGTTCAGGAATAGAAAGGCAGAGTAATCTTGTATAAAATATTAATTGTAGAAGACGAAGAATTAGAAAGAACCTCTATGAAGATTTTCCTGGAGGAGAATTTACTGGATGCGGAAATCGTAGGAGAGGCAAAAAGCGGCTATGAAGCGGTGGAGATGATTGATACAAAGGAGATCAATATGATGCTTGTGGATATCAATATCCCGGGACTTGACGGGATCGAGGTCATCAAATATGCCAGAAAGAAGCTTCCGAAAGCGGTGATCATCATAACCACAGCCTATGATGACTTCAACATCGCCCACAAGGCGATCAAGCTGAAAGTAGATGATTTTTTACTGAAGCCAATAAGGAAAGAAGTGCTTCTTGATGCGGTGAAAACCTTCGGGAGCCGTCTTGGGGAAGGCCATCAGACGGGCAAGAGTAATAAATTGCTTTCTAAATTTGAAATCGAATTAAAAAAATGCTCATATAAAGCTTCTGTAGACATTTTAAGAGAGTATATTGACCAGCTATATTTAGAAGAACATGATGTCAATGTCATATCCAAACGTTTACAGGAAGTAGCAAAAACGATTGTCCGCATCAGTGAGGAACTGGGCGTAAATGATACCAACGAACTGGTTGTCCAGATGGAGAAACTGAAGATAAAGTACCTTTTGTATAATAACAAGCACGATGCTTATAATGAGATGATCAAGATGGTGGATATCCTTTTTGATAAGATGAATATTAAAGGGAAATTATCCGATGGCGGCATGAAGGCTGTGGTTGATTACATTGAAAGAAATTTGAAAAAAGGAATTAGTTTAGAGGATGTTGCGAATCATGTGAATATCAGCACTTATTATTTGAGCAAAATATTTAAAAAAGAGATGGGTGTGAATTTCATTACCTATGTGACAGATCGGAAGATGGACCTGGCAAAAGAAATGCTGGTCAACACAGATATTCCGGTATTGAATATTGCCTTAGACCTGGCGTACAACGAAGCAAACTACTTTAGTAAAGCATTTAAGAAAAAAACAGGGTTGACGCCGTCTGAGTATAGAGAAAAGCACAGAAACAGAAAGGAGGACGAAAATGAAACGGTTTAAACTTTCTACCGAGGTACTGTTCAGTGAGGATGCAATCGATGCACTTCTTGAGGAAAAAGATGAAAATGCGGTCTTGATCACAGATCAGTTTATGGTAGATTCCGGCATGGCAGATATTATTTTGAAAAAGCTGTCCAATTGTAAAGAAGTTTCCGTTTTTAGCGAAGTAGTACCGGATCCGCCAATGGATCTCATTGAGAGAGGGATTGCTTTTTTGCAGGACAAAGACTGCGACGTGGTAGTGGCACTCGGAGGAGGTTCTTCCATCGATGCGGCAAAGGCAATCGTGTATATGGCAAAGAAGATCCGGGAAAAAGAAAATCCGGATGACAGGAAAAAAGTAAGGTTGATCGCGCTGCCGACCACAAGTGGTACCGGTTCCGAAGTGACACAGTTTGCTGTCGTGACAGATAACAATACAGGGGTGAAGATTCCGTTAATCGACGAGAGCCTGATGCCGGATATCGCAATCCTTGATCCGGAACTTGTCAAATCGGCCCCGCCGTTTATTACAGCAGATACCGGAATGGATGTCATCACGCACGCCCTGGAGGCCTATGTGTCGGAAACTGCCAGTGACTGTTCGGACTGCCTGGCAGAAAAAGCTGCCGAGCTTGCATTTGAGTACCTGCCGAGAGCTTACCGCAACGGTTATGATATCAAGGCAAGGGATAAAATGCACCGGGCATCCTGTCTGGCAGGAATGGCCTTTAACCTGGTCAACCTTGGACTGAACCACGGAATTGCCCATGCATTAGGTGCAATTTTCCATATTCCACACGGAAGGGCCAATGCGCTGGTACTGCCTTATGTCATTGAATTTAACGCAGATATGGCACGGGAAGGTGCAAAACATAGCAATGGCGCGGCAAAAAAATACCAGAAGATGGCAAGAATTATTGGTCTTCCTGCTTCCACTCCAAAAGTCGGGGTATCGAACCTGATCGCGGAAATCCACCGTCTGTTAAAATACATGGATCGTCCGGAATGCATCACACAGTGTGGTGTCAGCGTGGAGGAATTTGAGGCCAACAGAGCGGAGATTATCCGCCGGGCACTGGCCGATGCCTGCACACAGGCCAATCCGAGAAAGGTGACAGAAGAGGATATTCATAAGATTCTGGACCATATCGCAAAATAGGAAGGTCAGGTGTCGGAATGATTTGTTGTCTGTGTGCAGCATGGCAACAAAGTATCATGAAACGGGAGAAATGCCGGAGTTTTTATGTGTTTAAAAACTAAAAATTATAGGCACAAGCCAAGTAATTTTGTGAAAATTGCTATATAATGATACTATCCTGTAAATCAACCAAATAAAGTCTGCTTAATTATCAACCACAGGCAGATAAGAATTTTATAAGGAGGTCAATTATGCAGAAAGAAGCTTTAGGAATGATTGAAACCAAAGGTTTAGTTGGCGCGATTGAAGCAGCTGATGCCATGGTTAAATCAGCAAACGTAACATTGGTAGGATACGAAAAGATCGGATCCGGTTTAGTTACAGTAATGGTAAGAGGAGACGTAGGAGCTGTTAAGGCATCTGTAGACGCAGGTACAGTTGCTGCAGATAAAGTTGGAACGGTTGTATCCAGCCACGTTATCCCAAGACCACATACAGACGTAGAAAAGATCTTACCACAATAGAGTTTGTCCTTGTCTGATCAATTATTAATGGAGGTAGAATTCAATGAAAGATGAAATGATGGCTAAAATCATGGACGAAGTTATGAAAAAAATGGGTGGCACAGACGCTCCTGCTGCTGAAAGCATGGCTTGTGAAGCTCCTCAGGGAATCAACGAAGACCTTTGTGGATTAACAGAATATGTTGGAACAGCTATGGGACATACCATCGGCTTAGTAATTGCTAACCTTGACTACAGCGTTCATGAACTGTTAAAAATTGACCCGAAATACCGTTCAATTGGTATCGTTGCAGACCGTACTGGTGCTGGCCCACAGATTTTTGCATGTGACGAAGCTGTTAAAGCTACAAACACAGAAATTTGCATGATTGAATGCCCTCGTGATACAGAAGGCGGCGCTGGACATGGATGTTTAGTTGTATTTGGTGCAGAGGACGTTTCTGATGCAAGAAGAGCTGTAGAAGTTGCATTAAGCTTCGTTGGAAAACACTTCGGCGATGTATACGGAAACTCTGCAGGACATCTTGAGTTCCAGTACACAGCACGTGCTTCTTACTGCTTAGAGAAAGCATTTGGCGCAGTTGTTGGTAAAGCATTTGGTATCACCGTAGGTGCTCCATCCGGTATTGGTATCGTATTAGCCGATACAGCTTCCAAGACAGCTACAATTGATCCAATCGCTATCGCTACACCTGGCAACGGCGGAACATCCTTCTCTAACGAGGTTAACTTCTTCTTCACAGGAGATTCCGGAGCAGTTAGACAGGCAATCATCGGTGCAAGAGAAGTTGGTAAACAGTTACTGAAAGCTTTAGAGCCGAATGAACCGCTTGAATCCGGTACTGTTCCATATATCTAAGATAACGCTCTGATTTTTGAAAAGTCTTCATACAGAGTGAGAGCTGTATGAAGGAATCATCATAGAATGTCCGGCCTGCGGAGATGAGAGTCTGCAGCGATGCTGGATATTACCGTAACTTTTATTATTATAATAAAAGATAGTTTAATTGAGAAATTGAGAGGTGTTGAGACCGTGAGAAGTAAACGTTTTGAATATTTAGATCAAAGACCTGTTAATCAGGATGGTTATGCGAAAGAGTGGCCAGAAGTTGGCTTTATTGCCATGAACAGCCCGTTTGACCCAACTCCATCGATCAAAATCGTAAACGGCGAAGTCGTTGAGATGGATGGAAAGACAAAAGATGAATTCGATATGCTTGATGCATTCATCGCAAAATATGCCATTAATCTTGATTTTGCAGAGGAAGCTATGGCTACAGATTCCCTGCAGATCGCACGTATGCTGGTTGACATCAATGTCAACAGAGCAGAATGCCTGAAATATACAACAGCAGTTACCCCTGCTAAGTTAGTAGAAATCGTTGGTAACCTGAATGTACTCGAAGTTATGATGGGTATTACCAAGATGAGATGTCGTTTGAAACCGGCGAACCAGTGCCACGTTACAAACGTAAAAGATAACATGGTTCAGATCGCAGCAGATGCAGCAGAAGCAGCTGTTCGTGGATTTGCTGAGATGGAAACAACCGTTGGTATCGTTCGTTACGCTCCATTTAACGCAGTTGCTATCATGTTAGGTGCAAACGTTGGACGTCCTGGTATCCTGACACAGTGTGCTGTAGAAGAAGCTACAGAGCTTGACCTTGGTATGAGAGGTTACACCGCATATGCTGAAACCGTTTCCGTATACGGAACAGAAGATGTATTTATGGATGGTGATGACACTCCATGGTCCAAAGCATTCCTCGCTTCCTGCTACGCATCCCGTGGTGTTAAGATGAGATTTACATCCGGTACCGGTTCTGAAGTTCAGATGGGTATGGCAGAAGGAAAATCCATGCTCTATCTTGAGGCAAGATGTCTCGGTGTTACCCGTGGTGCTGGTGTTCAGGGAACACAGAATGGTTCCGTATCCTGCGTTGGTGTACCTGCCGCTGTACCTGGTGGTGTTCGTGCAATCGCATGTGAGAACCTGATTGCTGCTATGCTCGACCTTGAGAACGCATCTTCTAATGACCAGACATTTACACATTCTGATCTTCGTAGAGTTGCTCGTTCCATTCCTCAGTTTATCCCTGGAACTGACTACATCTGTTCCGGATATTCTGCAACTCCGAACTACGACAACATGTTCGCTGGTTCCAACTGGGATGCAGATGATTATGATGACTGGTGCGCAATCCAGCGTGACTTAAAAGTAGATGCAGGTCTGCTTCCGGCAGGAGAAGAAGAAGTTGTTGCAGCACGTAATAAAGCTGCAAAAGCAATTCAGGCACTGTTCCGTGAATTAGGTTTACCTGAAATTACTGATGAAGAAGTGGAAGCTGCTACCTATGCACGCGGATCTCAGGATATGCCTGACCGTGATGTTGTAGCTGACCTTAAAGCTGCCACAGATATGCTTGATCGTGGAGTAACAGGTATTGACTTCGTTAAAGCTCTTTACAAGGGTGGATTCGAAGATGTTGCTGAGTCCATCTTCAACATTCAGAAAGCAAAAGTGGTTGGTGACTACTTACATACTGCTTCCATGCTTGATGACAAGTTCCATGTAATTTCTGCTGTTAACAGCCCTAACTGTTATGAAGGACCTATGACAGGTTATCAGATCAGCCCAGAACTTTGGGAGAAGATGTCTGATATTCGTGCTGCTGTAGATCCGGCTAAGATTTGATCGACTAAGGAAGGTGAACCATAATGGCAATTGATGAAAAATTATTAAAAAGTGTTATCGCTGAAGTTCTTAGAGAAATGAATACTGCTTCTTCCGCAGAAGCTGTGGAAGGCGAAAGCTATGAATGTGCCGGAATGCAGATCACAGAAATTGGTGATGCAGAAAAAGGTACCAATCCTAACGAAGTTGTTTTAGGTTTAGCTCCTGCTTTTGGAGAATCTCAGACTACAAATATCCTGGGAATCCCTCATGCAGATATCGTAAAAGAAATCATGGCTGGTTTGGAAGAAGAAGGTGTTTCTTGTAGAATCGTTAAAGTATATAGAACATCTGATGTATCCTTTATTGCACATGATGCAGCAGAATTATCCGGCTCAGGCATTGGTATCGGAATTCAGTCCAAAGGTACGACTGTAATCCATCAGAAAGACCTTCCGCCGCTGTCTAACCTGGAACTTTTCCCACAGTGTCCGTTGATCGACCTTGACACATACAGAGCAATCGGTAAAAACGCTGCTCAGTATGCAAAGGGAGAATCTCCAAATCCGGTACCTGTAAGGAATGACCAGATGGCAAGGCCTAAATATCAGGCTTTATCCGCTGTACTGCATCTGAAAGAGACAGAACATGCAGATAGAGATAAGGCTCCTAAAGCTCTTAAAGTTGTATTTAAATAAACGGAGGTGTCAATCGTGGATCAGGAATTATTAGTAAGACAGATTATGCAGGAAGTAATGAAAAATATGAAGGGTTCTTCCGCAGCTTGCGAATGTGAAGGCAAGGTTACTGTTGAAGATTACCCACTGGGAGAGAAACAGCCTCATATGATCAAGAGTGCTTCTGGAAAATCTTTAGACGAATTAACATTACAGGGCGTTATCGATGGTAAGTTAGACGCAAAAGATTTCCGTATCACAAAAGAGACTCTTGAATTACAGGCTCAGGTTGCTGAATCTGCAGGACGTGGTTTCTTCGCAGTGAATTTAAGAAGAGCTGGTGAGTTAATCCCTGTACCAGATGCAAGACTTCTTGAGATTTATAATGCTCTTAGACCATATCGTTCAACAAAAGCTGAATTATATGCAATCGGTGATGAGTTAATCAACGAATACGGTGCAACCGTAAGTGGTAACTTTGTAAAAGAAGCTGCTGACATTTACGAAAAACGTAACCGTTTAAAAAAATAAAAAGTTGAATTAATTCAACGGAGGTATAGAAGTGAGATTAGTTGCGGGCGTTGATATTGGCAATGCAACGACAGAGTCAGCACTTGCCAGAATTGATGGAAAAAATGTGACATTCCTTTCCAGTGGGATCACAGAGACTACAGGAATTAAAGGAACGAAGCAGAACATACACGGCGTTTTCCGGTCATTGAAGAAAGCCCTGGACAAAGTTGGTCTTGATATCCATGATCTCGACGAAGTCCGTGTGAACGAAGCAGCTCCCGTAATCGGTGATGTCGCTATGGAGACGATCACCGAGACGATCATCACAGAATCTACTATGATTGGACACAATCCCAATACTCCGGGGGGTATTGGGATTGGTGTTGGAACATCGCAAAGGATTGATCAGCTGGATGGCATTGAAAAAAACAGCGATGTGATTGTAGTAATCCCGTCCGAGATATCTTTTGAAGCTGCGGCTTCACTCATTAACCGATATAATCAAATATTAAACATTACAGGTGCCATTGTCCAGCGCGATGATGGCGTTTTAATTAACAACAGGCTTGAAACGAAAATTCCTATCGTTGATGAGGTAGGAATGATTGATAAAGTGCCTTTGGGAATGTTATGTGCAGTGGAAGTTGCGCCGGTTGGAGGCGTAGTAGAAGTTCTGTCGAATCCATACGGCATTGCAACCCTATTTAAACTGTCATCCGAAGACACGAAACAGGTGGTACCGATTGCCCGTGCGTTAATTGGAAACCGTTCAGCTGTTGTCATTAAAACACCGGAAGGAGACGTAAAAGAAAGACGGATTCCGGCCGGATCTATTGAAATTATTGGCGAGAAAAAGAAAGTAAGGGTTGGCGTTGATGAAGGGGCCGCCAAGATGATGGAAGCAGTAAACAGTATTCCGGTCATCGAGGATATTAAAGGGGAGCCTGGAACCAATGCCGGCGGAATGCTTGAAAAAGTTCGTCAGGTCATGTCAAATCTTACCAACCAACATCCAAGAGATATTAAAATTCAGGATCTTTTAGCCGTAGATACCTTTAACCCGCAGAAGGTGAAAGGTGGACTGGCAAATGAATTTTCACTGGAAAGTGCTGTCGGAATTGCCGCAATGGTAAAAGCAGACAGACTCCAGATGGAGATGATTGCAGAAGAATTGACAGACCGTTTGGAAATGCCTGTATATGTTGGTGGTGTTGAGGCAGATATGGCTATCAAGGGAGCGTTAACAACACCGGGTACGAATGTACCTCTTGCCATAGTAGATATGGGAGCAGGGTCAACAGATGCCTCAATTATAGATAAAGATGGAAAAGTAAAACTGGTACATCTGGCAGGAGCCGGAAATATGGTTACTTTACTGATCCAGTCTGAACTGGGAATTGAGGATTTTAATACGGCGGAAGAGATAAAGAAATATTCTCTTGCAAAGGTGGAAAGTCTGTTCCACATTCGTCATGAAGACGGAACAGTCCAGTTCTTTGAAGAACCGTTAGACCCTAAGATTTTTGCAAAAGTTGTGCTGATCAAAGAAGATGGAGAAATGTCACCGCTTGAGGGACAGGATTCCATGGAAAAAGTAAAGATGGTACGAACGAATGCAAAGAAAAAAGTATTTGTAACAAATGCAATCCGCTCATTGGCGAAGGTGAGTCCTTCCGGAAATGTGCGTGATATAGAATTCGTAGTATTGGTAGGAGGTTCCGCTCTTGATTTCGAGGTGCCAAACCTTGTTACCGATGCATTATCACAATATAATATAGTGGCTGGTCGGGGAAATATTCGTGGATGCGAGGGACCTCGTAATGCAGTAGCGACAGGACTTGCGATGTCTTGTGCCGAAATATAGGAGATCAATTATGGAAGGAAACAATACAGCAATGGAGAATAAACCTTCAGTGAAAGTTTTTTATGACTGTGACCATCTTTCCGAAGCTGATTTTATCAGTGTTCTTCTTGGGATTGAGGAAGAAGGAATTCCCTATGATGTTCAGGCAGAGCATTGCAGTGATGTTTTAGAGCTAGCACATAATGCCAGTCTGAATTCAAGATTAGGGGTGGGCATTGGTATCAGCAAAGAAGGTATTGTTCTTCAGTATGAAAAGCTAGATCAAGCGGCCCCTCTTTTTAAAATTAAATTATACCAGACAGATTTATTCCGGAAAATTGGCGCGAATGCGGCAAGGCTGGTTAAAAAAATGCCTTTTAAAGTACTGGAGTAACTGTTGTTGCACAAAAATCTGAAATGTGAGGAGGTGTAAAGGTGTCTGAGAAAAAAAGTCTTGGTTTTATTGAGACCTTTGGCTTGGCTGCCTGTGTGGCGGCTGCCGATGCAGCAGTGAAAACTGCAAATGTAAAGCTTCTGGGTTTTGAATATGCAAGAGGCGGTGGAATGTGTACCGTCAAAGTAGAAGGAAACGTTGGGGCGTGCAAGGCAGCTGTGGAAGCAGGTAAAAAAGCAGCGGAAGCGGTCAATGGATCTTTAAGCGGAACTAAGAGTGTCCTGTTAAAGGGAAGACCTGCAGATGGAATGCGGGAACTTCTCGTAGATAACAGAGAGACCGTTGGAGGAGAAATTGCTCTTGCAGAAGGTTACCGCCCGAAGGGAGACAGCAAGAAACCGGTGCTTGTAAAGAACTGGAAGCCAAAGAAAGAAGAAAACCAAACTGAAAAAGCGCCTGAACCGCCTGTAGAGACATCTGCTGTTGTAGAGGAAGTAAAAGAAGAGGAACCAACACCGGAAGCTCCAGTAGAAGAAGCAAAGGAAGAGGAACCAACGCCGGAAGCTCCAGTAGAGGAAGCAAAGGAAGAGGAACCAACGCCGGAAGCTCCAGTAGAGGAAGCAAAGGAAGAGGAACCAACACCGGAAGCTCCAGTAGAAGAAGCAAAGGAAGAGGAACCGACGCCGGAAGCTCCAGTAGAGGAAGTAAAGGAAGAGGAACCGACACCGGAAGCTCCAGTAGAGGAGACGAAGGAAGAGGAACCGAAAGAAGAAAAGGCTTCTGATAAAAAAGCAGAGACTTCGAAAGGAAAGACATCAACAGGAAATAGAAGAAGCAGATCCAGAAGGAAAAAGAATACAGATCATACCGATAAATAAGAGGGATTGATCCATTCTGGATAATCAAAGAGAATAGAAAGAAGAACGATGACAAGTTCTTACTGCGAGATGTGAACCCTGTCATATCATTGTGATCATGACAGGGGATACATCCTCGCAGGAGAGGCGAATGGCCTTCCTGTACGGTATCAATAATAGATTGTATTCATTAGAATACAGACAAAATACTCAATGGATTCCTGTGTACACCGAGACAAGCACAGATAATCCGATGAATAATGATTCCATACGGAACATGAAGAAATAGTAAGGGGATCACATGAACGATTACAATAACGTTTTAGTTGGTTTTTCAGAGCTTATCAAAAATGAAGAGTTTCATCCTTATGAAGGTGATTTGCGATTGGGTGTGGACTTGGGAACTGCAAATATTGTAGTATCCGTCGTGGATTCCAATAATACACCGATTGCCGGAGCTTCCTTCCCATCCACAGTGGTAAGGGATGGAATTGTTGTCGATTTCATGGGTGCATCGAGAGCAGTCAGAAATATGAAGGCAAAGCTGGAAGAGATGATGGGAGTGGAGTTTTATGAAGCTGCCACCGCAATTCCACCGGGAATTATTTCCGGAAATGTAAAGGTGATTTCCAATGTCGTAGAATCTGTTGGACTGGATGTGATCAATGTCATTGATGAACCTACGGCAGCAGCCTCCGTTCTGGGGATTACAGACGGGGCAGTTGTGGATGTCGGAGGTGGAACAACCGGTATCAGCATTTTGAAAGATGGGAAAGTGGTCTTTACGGCAGATGAGCCTACTGGTGGTACACATATGACACTGGTTCTGGCTGGAAGCCTTGGCTGTACCTTTGAGGAAGCTGAGAGAATCAAGAAGGATCCGAAACAGGAAATGCTGGTATTTCCTGTGGTTAAGCCGGTAATAGAGAAGATGGCAGCCATTGTTGCCCGTTTTATTGAAGGATACGATGTCGATGTGATTTATGTTGTAGGTGGTGCCTGCAGCTTTAAAAAATTTGAAAGTGTCTTTGAAAAGGAAACAGGCATAAAAACAATTAAGCCAAAAGAACCATTACTGGTTACTCCATTAGGAATTGCCATGAACTGCAAAAAGCAATAGGTGGCATAATGAATAGAAAAGAATTTGAAAATGCGCTTATGTCAACCATTGTGGATTATATTTCAGACCAGGTCATTTTAAGATATATGGAAGCCTGTAAAAAGGCAACCGTTCTTTTTACCGGTGCTCTGATCGGCTATCAGGATGCAGTCACATCCTTAAATGAGCTGAAAAAAGACGGATGGCACCTGACAGCAGTCTTATCAAAGGCTGCAGGGGAAGTCCTGACGGAAGAGCGTATCAAAAATGACATTGGTCCGGAAGCCATTTATGTTGAAGGCGCTCCGGTTAATGGCAGACAGATTATAGATGAGAGTCAGTTCGTCATTATCCCATCACTGACGATCAATACCGCTGCAAAAGTAGCAAATTGTATCAGTGATAATTTAGTGACGAATATGATTTCCAGAGCGATGTCCGTTGGAAAGCCGGTGGTGGCAGCGATCGACGGATGTTGCCCGGATAACAAGGTTAGGGCGCAGATAGGCTTTAAGGTCACAAAGGCATATAAAGCAAAAATGCGTCAGAATCTTGAAGATTTGGTTACTTATGGAATTACATTGACAACAGATCACAGTCTGTGTCAAAAGGTAAATGAAGTTTTCTCTGCCAGCGTGAGACTTCCGGCTCTGGACAATAAGCCAGCAGCAAAAAAGGATAGGATCGTCTCTGCAAAAATGGAACCGTCCGTAAATCGGTCGGTCGTGAAAACAGAGACAGGTGGCAGTGTAAAGTTAAATAAAAAAGTAATCGGCAGAGTCGATATAGCAAAAAATGCGAAATATCAGACCATCATTGTAAGTTCGGATGCACTCCTTACCGGACTTGCGAAAGATGAGGCATATTATCGCGGAATCACGATTGTAAAAGAGTAAGTAGGTGAAGACATGTATTTAGGTAAAGTGATTGGTACTGTAGTATCTACCATTAAGGTTGACAGCCTGAAGGGGAGCAAATTCCTTATCGTGGAAAAAATCAATCAGGATCTGACTGCAAAGAAACAAACAGAAATTGCCGTTGATACAGTTGGAGCCGGTGATGGTGAAACCGTAATTGTTGTTGGCGGAAGTTCCGCACGTATGTCGGATGGTAGAAAGAAAGACCTGCCTGTGGATGCTGCTATTGTGGGTATCGTAGATACCGTGGAAATATCACAATGTTAAGGATGTGAACAAATGCCGAATATTTATACAAAGACGGGTGATAAAGGAACAACGGGCTTATATGGCGGCTCCAGAGTCGACAAGGACAGTTTAAATGTACATGCTTACGGCACACTGGACGAGGCGATTTCTGCTATGGGAGTTGCATATGCCCTGACAGATTCACCGGAAATAAAAGCATATATTCATCATATTCAAAAAAGGATGTTTCAGGCAGGTGCAGAATTAGCCAGCGATGCCCGGGGAGTAGAGATGCTGCAAGATAAGATCAGTGAAACAGATATTACTTATCTGGAAAATGTCATTGACAAGTCTACAGAGATAACCGGTCCGATGCGGGAGTTTGTAATACCTGGAGTGAATCCTTCTTCTGCATCCTTACATGTTGCGAGAACGGTTGTAAGAAGAGCAGAAAGAGTGATTACGACATTGGCAAAGGAAGTTCCTGTTCGCGAAGAGCTGCGTAAGTATATCAATCGCTTATCCGATGCATGCTTTGCCATGGCTCGCTTGGAAGAAGCGAGAGCTCAGCAGCAGGAAATAGAAGAGCTGAAAGAGACAGTGAGACAGGTGGTAAAAACACTTGGCACTGCTGGAAAGGAAGAATGCAAAATGGACATGTCTTTGGATAGTTTAAAGAAGATGGCTGGATTTGCAGAAGAGAAAGCGAAAGAACTTGGCGTTCCCGTTGCTTTTTCAGCAGTAGATGAAGGCGGAAACCTCCTGTATTTCCAGAGAATGGAAGGAACTCTTTTGATCAGTACAAAAGTATCTCAGGACAAAGCATATACTGCCTGTGCTTTAAAATGTCCGACGAGCGACCTTGCTGATGTGACGAAACCGGGCGATAGCCTGTGGAGTCTTCATAATTCTGGCGATGGCAGAATTATTTGCTTCGGAGGCGGGTACCCGATTACTGTGGATGGCAAAGTGATCGGAGCCATTGGCGTAAGCGGTGGTACCGCGGAAGAAGATATGGCAGTAGCGACATATGCATTAGAAAAAATGCAAGGAGGAAAAGCATAATGAATATTGATGTTGAATTAATTGAAAAAGTCGTTAAAAAAGTTTTAAACGATGTTGAGGCTGGCTCATGCGAAAACGATTACGGCTATGGTATCTTTGATACTATGGATGAAGCGATTGAAGCATCTGCAAAGGCTCAGAAAGAATACATGAATCATTCCATGGCTGACAGACAGAGATACGTAGAAGGTATCCGTGAAGTCGTATGTAATAAAGAGAATCTTGAATATATGAGTCAGTTAGCTGTAGAAGAAAGCGGAATGGGCGCTTATGAATATAAGGTAATCAAAAACCGTCTGGCAGCTATGAAATCTCCTGGAGTAGAAGATTTGACAACAGAAGCTTTATCCGGTGATGATGGACTGACATTGGTTGAGTACTGTCCGTTTGGTGTAATCGGTGCAATCGCTCCGACAACAAACCCTACAGAAACGGTTATCTGTAACTCCATCGCAATGTTAGCAGGCGGAAACAGTGTTGTATTCAGCCCACATCCACGTTCCAAAGGCGTTTCCATCTGGCTGATCAAAAAGCTTAACGCTAAACTGGAAGAACTTGGTGCACCAAGAAACCTGATCGTAACAGTAAAAGAACCATCCATCGAGAACACAAACATCATGATGAACCATCCAAAGGTTCGTATGCTGGTTGCTACCGGTGGTCCTGGAATTGTAAAAGCAGTTATGTCAACAGGTAAAAAAGCAATCGGTGCCGGTGCCGGTAATCCTCCTGTAGTAGTTGATGAGACTGCTGATATCGAAAAAGCAGCAAAAGATATCGTTAATGGATGTTCTTTTGATAACAACCTTCCATGTATCGCTGAGAAGGAAGTAATCGCAGTAGATCAGATCGCAGATTATTTAATTTTCAACATGAAAAATAATGGTGCATACGAAGTGAAGGATCCAGAAATCATTGAAAAAATGGTTGAACTGGTAACAAAAGACAGAAAGAAACCAGCGGTTGATTTCGTAGGAAAGAGTGCTCAGTACATTCTCGACAAAGTGGGAATCAAAGTTGGACCAGAAGTAAAATGTATCATTATGGAAGCACCAAAGGATCATCCATTCGTACAGATCGAATTAATGATGCCAATCCTTCCGATTGTACGTGTTCCTAACGTAGACGAAGCAATTGATTTTGCAGTAGAAGTAGAACATGGAAACAGACATACAGCTATGATGCATTCTAAAAATGTAGATAAACTGACAAGGATGGCAAAAGAGATTGAAACAACAATCTTCGTAAAGAATGGCCCATCTTATGCAGGTATCGGTGTAGGCGGAATGGGATATACCACATTTACAATCGCCGGACCTACAGGTGAAGGTTTAACATCTGCTAAATCATTCTGCCGAAAGAGAAGATGTGTATTACAGGACGGTCTCCATATCAGAATGAAATAATTAAGAGGTGAGTTAAATGGAAAAAAACCTTATTGATATCATTGCAAAATCCGGTATCGTAGGTGCCGGTGGTGCAGGTTTTCCTACTCATGTAAAAATGAATGCTAAGGCTGAATATGTCATCATTAATGGTGCGGAATGCGAACCTTTATTGAGAGTAGATCAACAGCTCATGGCCGTTGAGACAAAGAAAATTCTTGAGGCATTGAAGCTTTGTATGGAAGCAGTAGGTGCAGACAAGGGTGTTATTGCCTTAAAAGGTCATTATGAAGCAGCAATTAACAGTTTTAACCAGCTCTTAGGAGAGTATGAAGGCATCAGCCTTCATCTCCTTCCTAATTTTTATCCGGCTGGTGATGAACAGATTACAGTATATGAAGTGACGGGAAGAATTGTACCAGAAGGTGGAATTCCTCTGCAGTGCGGAGTGATTGTTTCTAATGTAGAGACAATGCTTAATATTTATAATGCTTACTTTGAAGAGAAACCTGTTACAGATTCTTATGTAACATTTGCAGGTGAAGTTAAGAATCATGTTACATTGAAACTGCCATTAGGAATGACGGTCAAAGAAGCTTTAGAGCTTGCGGGAGGAGTTGCCGTAGATGAACCGTATGTCGTAATTAACGGTGGTCCTATGATGGGCAAACATGTTCCATTAGACTCTAAAATTACAAAGACAACCAAAGGTTTGATTGTATTGCCGGAGTCACATCCGTTAATTCAGGATGTAAAGCTGGAAATTCCGAAAATGCTCCGTATGGCAAAAACTGCTTGTTGCCACTGTAGCCTTTGTACAGAAGTTTGTCCACGCCATCTGATCGGACATAGAATTGAGCCAAATAAAACGATTAGATTTGCAAGTTATGGAAGCTTATGTGATGGTTCCGATAGCCCGATGATCGCATTCTTATGTTCTGAATGCCGCCTTTGCCAGTATGCATGTATCATGAACCTGCAGCCTTGGAAGGTGAATCATGAACTGAAAGGTATTATGGCGAAACAGGGTATTAAGAGTACCTTGCATAATCAGCCAGAATCAGTGCATCCAATGAGAGAATACAAACGATTCCCTATTAAGAAGTTAATTGCACGTCTGGGACTGACTAAATATAATGTGCCAGCTCCTCTGACAGAATTAACAAAAGAAATAGATCATGTATCTATTCCTGTAGGACAGCATATCGGTGCACCAGCAGTTCCGTGCGTAAATGTTGGTGATACGGTAACAAAGGGCGATGTGATTGCCCAGCCTGCAGAAGGTAAATTAGGTGCTTGTATTCATGCTAGTATCAGCGGTACAGTCAAAGCAATCGCTGACGGTTGTATCTCAATCGAAAAATAAAGGATGGTGTTTACACAGTGAGAAAAGCAGTTGGATTTGTAGAAATTAAAAGCATTCCTGTTGGAATCCAGACAGCAGATGAAATGGTAAAAGCAGGTAATGTAGAAATATTACTGTCAACACCAATTTGTCCTGGTAAATATGTAATTATTATCGGTGGACATGTAGGTCCGGTAAAAGCCGCAATGAGCAAAGCTGAGCTCGTCAGTGGAATTTACCTGATTGATACACATATCCTTGATAACATTCGTGAAGAAGTTCTTCCGGCAATATCCGGAGTAGTTGCAACACAGGAAATCCAGGCAGTTGGCGCTATTGAGACAATTTCCGCTTTAACAGCAATTATTGCGGCCGATACCGCAGTGAAGGCTTCCAAAGTCAGCATTGTTGACCTGAGAATTGCCAGAGGTTTAGGCGGTAAAGGATACCTTGTGATTACAGGCGAGGTATCATCCGTAAGATCCGCAGTTAATGCGTGTCTTGCAAAATTAGGAATCAGCGGAGAAGTGACATCTACATCGATCATTCCGCGTCCACATCCACAGATTGTTGAAACTTTATTAAAATAATAAGTGTTTTATCATGAGTGACAAGTTATTATAGTAGTTATAATCAACTTAAATATAGAAGGTTGTCCGCATAAGACCAGGCTTTCGCCTCAACCAGTAAAGGCCAGGAGGGAAAGATTCCCGGTCAGATTGTGGGCAGCCTTTTTGGGCTATATGGAAATCTCCCTGTAAAAACGGGGAAAAGGAGAAAAGAAATCATGGCAAAGACCTATATACCGATCACCGAAGAAAATAAAAAATGTATTTTGAACTTTATTGGAATGTGCCGGATGAATGGATTGGAGGGAGGTGCAGAACCTTCCATTTCTTTCAAAGATATCAGGGAAGATATCGGTACCGTAATCTTTGACGTCTTTTACAGTTTTAAAGGACTGAAAGAACCTGGCTGGAATATGACAGTAAAAGTGGATACCGAAGTTCGTTTTCATGATAATGTCCCGGCAAAAGCAGGGGAAACCTATTGTTATCTTGATTCCTATCGACTGGATAACAAGACTTTGGAAATGCAGACCAAAACATCAAAATTCAATATTTTTTCTTTTTAAATCAGTCAAAAAAATTCCCACCCTCTAAATTTTAGAGCGGGTGGGAATTTTGATTATCGCAGGAATTAAAATTCAAATTTTTCTGTAATCAGATCGGACTCCATACGGTCATGGAGGATCGTGATGATATCATGGATCACTTCCTGGATCGATTGATAGGAATCCCATTTCTTAAATAAAACGGCATCAATGTTAATAGAAGCAAACTTTGCTTTGGTCCGCAATACATTATCTTGGATGCAGTCAAAATCAGCAGTATCCATGTCGCCGCAGACACGGCTGAAGTTTACACAGGCAGCAAAACCAAAACATTCCCTCAAAATATCAAGAGCAAGGGATTCTTTATAACCATGTGTAATTTTATATTCTAATTTGGCATCCTTATCCCAGTATGCATAGAAAAACTGAATATAGTAATCGTAGAGCATTTCAATCAGGGAAAGAAGATAAGCTACATAATTTTTCCGATGGGTCTCTGTATAAAACGGACGGAAAGAAGCAGAACACATCTGAGAAATAATATTTGCGATAATAAATCCCAGATCATAGGAGAAAGGTGCTCCAAAAGTGTACTCCATATCAATTACCTTCAGATGGGTATCGTCAGCAAAAATGTTGGAGGTATGGAAATCTCCATGGATTAAAGTCTCCGACTTACTCATGAAAAGATGCCGCAGTTTATATCTTTGGAACTGAAGGTTCGGCTCATAACGAATCGATTTACAGTAGGATTCGAAAGCCGGGCCGCAGGCCGGATCATAGTGATCCGCACCAAAAATATTCAGGAAAATACCATCTTCCATCACGACACGGAGTTCTGCATTCATAAAGTGAGTCAACAGACGGCGATATTCCTCCGTAGGAAGATAAAACTCGGAAGTATAAAAATGTGTGGCAGCCAGGTACTGTGCGGCCTGTTTGGCAAGCTCCGGGAACCGGTGATTTTTATTGAGCTGGAAACGAATCAACTTTAAATTCGAGACATCTTCCATAATAAAAACATTATTTTCAAAATCAGACAGATAAAGAGCAGGAACATACTGTGGGACAATTTTGGCCCGCAATTCCATGATCTCATATTCAAACCGGTTTCTCTCCGGGTTCAACGACCGGCCACGGCGTCTTAAATGGTCAGTGGACTGCTTGATAATATAGGAATGATGCAAATCACTGACACGAAAAACATAATTGCAATAGCCGTCTCCCTCCACATCTTCATCGAGATCGCCATCTCCGATCATGGACACATGGATCGGTTCTTCTAAATCCAGAGAAGGCACATGCTCTTTTATATAGGAAACAATATTTTCCTTCGTCAAAACAATCATAATCCGCACTCCTTCCCGTTTATAACTTTAAATCCTTAATATTTCTGCAATAGATCTCTTCCACAACAAGAATATCATTGATGAATTCATCGATGTTCTGGTAAGACTCCCATTTTACAAGCATCTGCCTGTTTAAAATGATAGAAAAACACTTGGCATTATGACGCTGGACATAGTCATCAATGTCATCATAATCCGGATATGGAATCTCATCACAGATACGGCCAAGCATGGCACTGGCAGCAAAACCGATAAATTCACGAAGGGTATTCAGACAAAAATCTTCTGCAAGCCCTGGAATATTCTGATATTCCGGCTTCGAATCTTCTTTACAATACTGTATGAAATATTCGCAGTATTTCATATAGGTTTCGCGAATCATAAACAGACAGTATTCTTTAAATTCTTTTCGTAATTCTTCTGTCTCAAATGGACGGAAAGTAGCGGCGGCATACTGTGCGATAAAGTTGGCAGTAAAATATCCCATATCGTAGGCGAAAGGTCCAAAGAATGCATATTCCATATCGATCACCTTTGCCTCTGTCTGGCTGGCAAAAATATTGGAGGTATGTAAATCGCCGTGGATCAGGCATTCCCCTTTTGACATAAAAAGATGCCTTAGCTTTTGCCTTGCGAGAAGAACTGCCGGATCTGCACAGATTCTCCGGGAAAACGTGACGAAATCCGGATCTAACGGCCGTCCGACGGTATCCTCCGGAACTACCTGTGTGAGGAACATACCGATTTCCATGATATTGCGCATCGTCGGATTCATAAAATGAATGTTCATATCACGGAATGATTTGGTATCTAAATAATATTCGGAAGTATAGAATCCGGTAGCAGCCATATACCGTGCAATCTGCTCTGCAAGGTTAGGATAAACCACTCCCTTTAAAAGCTGAAAGCGGGAGATCCGAAGATAGGAAACGTCCTCCGTGATAAAGACGCGGTTCTCCTCATCACAGTCATACATCTTCGGAATCAAGTCAGGTACAATGGCAGCACAAATTTTCATGGCATCGTACTCTAATTTATAGCGATTGAGATCCAGAGCAAAATCTCCGCCGCAACGGGCGTTTACCGTGGACTGCTTTACGATCAGATGATGCTCTCCGTCGGATACACGAAAAACAAAATTAATAAAACCGTCTCCGTCTTCTTCCACACTGCCTTCTCCGACCGCGGAAACAGTAATATTGTTTGTTACATGAAAAAAATCAAGTCTTGATGCCACATAATCAGACACATTTTCTTTTGTCAGTGTGATCAAGAACGTCACCCCCTGTTTTAATCGAAATAATCATCAGCATATCGAGAAGCGTTCTCTTTTTGATATTGGGAGATAATGGTATGGAATCCTTCGGCCAGGGCGTCAATCCCTTCTCCTGTATAGGAACTGACCTCATAGATATCCTGACAGCCCGCAAGTTCTAGATAAGAGCGGGCCAGTTTCGGATTCGAGTCCTTGTGGTCGATCTTCGAAATAATGCCGATGACCGGTTTTTCAAACTTGGAAGTCAGGCCTCCAGAAAACCAGCAGTCCTCACTGCTGGAATCCTGTACCAGACCGATGACATCTGCATCGTGCGAAGTAATGGTTAAGGATCCCCAATAGCCTCGTTGCTGCATATATTCTCCCGGGGTATCGATAAAATTCCCCACATATTCTACAGCCTGTGTTTTATCATATTTAATCTCCTGATCAATAAGACGCTGGATCAACGTAGTCTTACCGGCTGCTGATGGACCAATTAACATAATTTTCATAAATGAATCGTCTCCATATGATACGAAAAAGAATCCTGCCTGCAGGATTCCCGCGCTGGGCGCGGTCGCTTGCGACATGTTTTATCTTTATGCGAGTGTACATCCTCGCGGAGCGTTTTTATGTGACAGGAACAAAGTGCCTTATCACGTCAAACAGGAATCACGTCTTGGTGATGGCCACTGTGTCGAAGCCAAGCTTATTATAAAAAGTAGTAATCACACTGTTTAAGGCAGATTCCACATTGGAAGTGGAACCGACGATGATGACAGAACCGGAAAAACGATCCACAAATCCTAACTTAATCGCCGCTGCTTTGGTACAGATATCCGCAGCAATAATCGTTGCCTCAGATGGAGTGATGGTCAGAATGCCGATCGCATCATGGTAATCGTCAGGCAAACCGAGCTTTTTATATACAGAAGCCTTTGGCCGGGTAACCATGTGGGCAAGAGTAATCTGTTTGCCAGGTACATATTCCTGGATCATACGCGATTTATCTTCCGCATTCGCCCCGTTATTTATCATATCTCTTGTCATAACAACTCCTTTCCTCCCGGTACAACAAATATTTTGGATGCCGGAGTTCGATGCATCAATCTATTATGGATTGTCTTGTGGAAAATCTGAAAAAAGACAGACTTCACCACCTAATTATATAGATATATTATATAAGAGAGTCTCGGGAAAGTAAATGCAAATCCAACGCAAAGGACAAGTATTCTTTTGTGATTTTGTAAATGATGCACAACAAATAAAGTGAGAAAAGTGTGTGATTTTTAAGAAAGGAAACACCAACCGGATAAAAATGTGTTATACTGTTACTGAAAAAATGCGAAAACGCAGAGAAATGCAGATTTCCATAGATCAGGCATTCAGACGGGGAGCAAAATGAACTATACTTATATTGTACGATGCCGGGATCATACTCTGTATACCGGCTGGACCAATGACTTAACAAACAGGGTGAAAGCCCACAACAAAGGGACAGGTTCCCGATATACCAGAAGCAGAAGACCGGTAACGCTCGTATATTATGAGGAATATGAGACGAAACAGGAAGCGATGAAAAGAGAATATGAGATCAAGCAGATGGCAAGGGAGGAAAAGCTTGCCCTCATCAGGCGAAAGAACACCTGTGAATCCTTACAAGGAATCCTCCCCGAGCAAAAAGATCTTCACGAAACACGTCGTGGATTCCCTACATTAGAAAAGCATACATAAAAATGAAATGACAGATGCTTCCCCCCATGACAAAAAGATGGAAAATCTCGTGGCTGCCAAAGTTTTTCGGGAATTTATTGAAAATGGGAAGCTTCAATCCGTAAATAATCCCGCCAATGGTATAGATAATGCCGCCGGCAAGAAGCAGTCCGAAAGCGGCCGGAGGCAGTTGGTGTAAGAGTGGTTTAAAAACCAGGACGCAGGTCCATCCCATCGCAATATAGATGACAGAACTTACCCAGTGAGGACAGTTGATAAAAAAGATTTTTATGATAATACCGATCAGAGCGGTGGCCCAGACCAGGGCAAGCAGAGGAAGTCCCTGCTGTTTCTTTAAAACCAGAAGACATACCGGGGTATAAGAACCGGCAATCAGTACAAATATCATGGAGTGGTCGATCCTGCGAAAAAACAGGTTCACTTTCTGGGAAATATCCAGGGTATGATATAAGGTACTGGCTCCATAAAGGAGAATCATGCTGCAGATGAAAACAGCCATCGCAAGCACGACCAGAGAACTCTCTGTCCGGATTGCTTTGGTAATTAAAGGGAAGGCACAGATAACTGCACCGATCATAGCGATCAAATGTGTAATGGCACTGCCGGGATCCTTGAATCGTTTGTTCATAATGATAACCTCCTTTAAAAGAATCAAAAGAATCATATCGACAGGATTGGGACAATCCTTAATCGAAAAATACATGCATATACGTGACATGGTTTTCAAAACCACGTCTTAATAATATGAATATTATCACAAATGGTTTCAATATGCAACAGGAAAAATGATATTCTTTGATCAAAAGGAAACAGGATTGGAAAAAGGGATGAGTGGAAAAAACAGAAGGAGTAAACCATGATAAAAATTGGAATGGCACAGATGGATATTGCCTGGGAAGATATCAAAGAAAATCAAAAAAAGGTCATTACTTTTTTTGATAGGGCAAAAGAGGAAAAGACAGACTGTATCGTTTTTCCGGAAATGACCCTCACCGGCTTTTCCATGAATGTAGAAAAAACCGGTGTTTTATGGAGGGAACAGGTCGATTTTTTCAGGAAAATGAGTTTGGAATACGATATCATGACCATTTTTGGCTATGCGATGCCGCTATCGGATGTTCTGATGGAAGAACATCCGGACTGGAATCCTTTCCACAACCGTCTGGGTGTTGCGGAAAGAGGAAGAATGAAATTAAGTTATGCCAAAATCCATCCGTTTAGCTATGGTTTGGAAGGAGACTACTATCAGGGAGGCGAAGAGCTGGTTTCCATGCAGTGGAAAGGCATCCGGTTCTCTCCTTTTATCTGTTATGACCTGCGTTTCCCGGAGATTTTTCAGATATGTTCGAAGGAAAGTGAGCTGTTATTTGTGATCGCCAACTGGCCGGGATCCCGGATCGTACAATGGGAGATTTTGCTGCAGGCCAGGGCTATTGAAAACCAGGCGATTGTGGTAGGGGTAAACCGGACCGGTGAGGGAGATGGCCTGCATTATAACGGGCATTCGGTCATATATGGACCTACCGGTGAGTGTTTGACAGAAATAAAGGAAGAAGAATGCCTGATCACAGGGGAAGTGGATTTGGAGAAGGTGAAAAAAAGTCGGAAAGGTTTCCCGATGAAAGAGGATAGGCGGGAGAATTTATATCGGAAACTGTGGGAGAATGCCCGGAGAAGACATGGAAAATAGGAGAAAAACCAGGAAATGAGAAAAAAGTTTTATTTGACGGTTTTTTTTCCTTATGTTATGATAATGCAGGATAAGAATTGGTTTGGCTCTATTTCCTGTGGGATAATAGGGCTTTTTTAACGCGGTTTCTTATATTTTCCTGGAAATATGCAGATCTTGCGAAGAATGAATTTGCTGCAAAAGAAAAGTGAAAGACGAGAAAGAGGATATCATTACATGGAAACAATTCAATTTACGGAACTCGATATCAAAAATGAAATTTTAAAAGCAATTGCCCATATGGGCTTTGAGGCAATGTCTCCGATACAGGCCAGAGCGATTCCTGTGGAGCTTGCAGGTAGGGATGTCATTGGGCAGGCACAGACTGGAACCGGAAAGACAGCCGCTTTTGGTATTCCTATTTTACAGAAGGTGGATCCCAAGCTGAAAAAACCACAGGCGATCGTGCTTTGCCCGACGAGGGAACTGGCTATCCAGGTTGCCGATGAAATCCGGAAGCTGGCAAAGTACATGCCTTCGGTGAAGATCCTTCCAATTTATGGAGGACAGGAGATATCCAAACAGATCCGTTCCCTGAAAGCCGGTGTGCAGATTATTATCGGAACCCCGGGACGTATCATGGATCACATGAGAAGAAAAACAGTGAAGTTCGATACGATTCAGACGGTTGTCCTGGATGAAGCCGATGAGATGCTGGATATGGGATTTAGGGACGATATCGAAACGATTTTAAAAGATATCAGAGAAGACCGCCAGACGATGCTGTTTTCCGCGACGATGCCAAAACCAATCATGGAGCTGGCAAGACTTTACCAAAAGGATCCGGAGACGATCCGGGTCGTAAGAAAAGAACTCACTGTCCCGAATATCACGCAGTATTATTATGAGGTGCGCCCGAAAAACAAGGGCGAAGTCCTGTCAAGACTGCTGGATATCTATGATCCGGCCTTATCCATCGTTTTTTGCAATACGAAAAAAGGGGTGGATGAACTCGTTGCGGAATTAAAAGGAAGAGGATATTTTGCAGAAGGACTCCACGGAGATATGAAGCAGACGATGCGTGACCGGGTCATGCAGCGTTTTCGGAGTGGGAAAACAGACATTCTTGTGGCAACGGACGTGGCGGCCAGAGGAATTGATGTGGACAATGTCGATGCGGTATTTAACTATGACCTCCCTCAGGATGAGGAATATTATGTGCACCGGATCGGGAGAACCGGACGTGCAGGAAAGTCCGGTATGGCATTTAGCTTTGTTGTCGGACGGGAGGTCTATAAATTAAGAGATATCCGCCGCTATTGCAAAACGAAGATTAAAGCCCAGCCAATCCCATCGTTAGATGATGTAACCGAAACGAGGGTGGAGAAGATATTCAACCGGATTGATGGATATATCGAAGATCAGAATCTGAAACGTTACATTTCTCTGGTAGAGAACTTTGTCAATGAGAAAGACTATACTGCAATGGATGTGGCAGCGGCTTTCCTGGCAGAGTTACTGGGAAATACAGAGAATGGCAAAACCCAGGAAGAGAATTTTGGGGATACCGGTGCGGAAGAAGGCATGGTTCGTCTCTTTATTAATATCGGCAAAAAACAGGGAATCCGGCCGGGAGATATTTTGGGAGCCATTGCCGGGGAATCCGGAATTTCTGGAAATCTTGTAGGAACAATCGATCTGTATGATAAATATACTTTTGTGGAAGTGCCAAGAGAGGTTGCTTCCGATGTCCTTGAGGCAATGAAAAATGTAAAGATCAAAGGAAAATCAATTAACGTAGAACCTGCCAATCGCAAATAAAACAGCAGCATAGATAGCAGTATAGACATACGAAAGAAGAAGTTTTCTGATAGAGGTAAACACCAGAGGGGAAGATTTTCATGAAAACAGTTCATAATATCATTCACAGACTTTCGGCGGCAGAAAGACTGCAATTCCATACATACCACACACAGCCCACTTTAAATGAGTCCGCCCTTTTTACCGATGGAAGCAGTAATTATATGATGCCGATGGAACCAAAAACAGGAGACACGGTCAAAGTGCGTTTCCGGACAGCGCGGGCAAATGTGGAGCATCTTTTTTTATGTATGGGTGAGGAAAAAAAGGAAATGCGCCTGATCGCCCAGACAGAGAAATTTGATTTTTACCAGATCAGTTTCCAGATGGGAGAAGAGATGGCCGAGTATTATTTTGAAATTCATTCCGGAGAACTTTGCTGTTATTATAATAAAAAAGGTCCTTCGTTCCAGCTGGATCCTTTCTATAACTTTAAAGTGACACCGGGCTTTTCTACGCCGGACTGGGCAAAAGGGGCCATTTTTTACCAGATCTATGTCGACCGGTTTGCCAATGGAGATCCGGCCAATGACGTGGTGGACAGGGAATATATCTATATCGACCGCCCGGTTCATTTTGAGAAGGACTGGGAGAAATATCCGGAAGCAATGGACGTCCATAATTTTTATGGCGGAGATATCCAGGGGGTGCTTGACCATCTGGATTATCTCAGCGATCTGGGAGTGGATGTCATCTACTTAAATCCTATTTTTGTTTCCCCGTCCAACCACAAATATGATATTCAGGACTATGATTATGTAGATCCTCATTTCGGAAAAATTGTAGTGGACGAGGGAGAACCCCTGCCAGAAGGCGAAAAAGAGAACAGCAGGGCCAGCAAATATATTTCACGGGTGACAGATAAGAGAAATCTGGAAGCCAGCAATAAATTTTTTATCCACTTTGTGGAAGAAGTCCACAAACGGGGGATGCGGGTGATCTTAGATGGAGTATTTAACCATTGCGGGTCATTTAACAAATGGATGGATGCGGAACGTATCTATGAAAATCAGCCGGGATATGAAAAGGGTGCCTACAACGATGCCAACAGCCCATATCGTTCGTTTTTCCAGTTTTATCATCAGGATGGCTGGCCGTATAACGGAGATTATGAGGGCTGGTGGGGACATAAAACCTTGCCAAAGCTTCATTATGAAGCGTCGGATACCCTGTATCAGTATATTTTGGACGTGGGGAGAAAATGGGTATCGCCCCCATATAACGCAGACGGATGGCGGCTGGATGTAGCGGCCGACCTGGGACAGAACCTGGAATATAACCACCAGTTCTGGAGAGATTTTCGAAAAGCAGTCAAGGAGGCCAATCCGGATGCGATCATTCTCGCGGAACATTACGATGACCCGGAACCGTGGCTGCGGGGTGACCAGTGGGATACCGTCATGAACTATCAGGCCTTTATGGAGCCGGTCAGCTGGTATCTGACCGGGATGGAAAAGCACAGTGATGAAAAAAGAAATGATCTGTTGGGGAATGAACAGGCCTTTGTGGATGCGATGTGCTACCATGTATCCAGATTTCAATATCCTTCCCTTGTGGTAGCCATGAACGAGCTGTCCAATCATGACCATTCACGCTTCCTGACCAGAACCAATCAGATGGTGGGACGGACTGCCACAGTGGGACCGGAAGCAGCCGGACAAAATATCAATAAGGCAGTGATGCGTGCCGCTGTGATGATCCAGATGACCTGGCTGGGGGCACCGACCATCTATTACGGTGACGAGGCAGGGCTCTGCGGCTGGACGGACCCGGATAACCGGCGAACCTATCCGTGGGGAAAAGAGGATCTGGAATTGATCCGGTATCATAAAGATATCATCCGGATCCATAAGGAAAGTGAAGCATTAATGAGAGGTTCCTTAAAATATCTGTCCTGCGGCTTTCACGGCATCTGTTACGGACGGTTTACCCTGAATGAAAAAATGCTGATTCTGGTGCATGCCGGATCGGATGCTGCCACGGCAAAAATACCGGTATGGGAGCTTGGGGTAACAGACCAGGAGGAGATGGTAGAAGTGATGTTCAGCAGGGAAGAAGGATATGAGACGAAGGGGGCATCCCATCCGGTAAAGTCCGGCTGTATTGAGATGATCCTGCCTGGCAATTCTGCCGTCTTATTAAAGGCAGTCAGGAGATAAATAAAAGAAAGAGAAAAAAACTCTTGCTTTTTATAACAAAATACTATATAATAAAAAACTGTTAGACGCATGAGATGCGTCCAGATGGGTGGATTCCCGAGTGGCCAAAGGGGACAGACTGTAAATCTGCTGCAAATTGCTTCGGTGGTTCGAATCCACCTCCGCCCATTCTTTCTTATGGGGCTGTGCCTTAACGATGAAAGTCGTTAAGACACAGCCTTTTTCTATGCCATAAAAAAGGCTGTGCAAGGATCACACTGCGGCGGAAGGGAAAATGGGAAAAATTGTTGGATGAAGTTAGGATTTGGATAAGAAAATGGAATAACAATGGAAAAATAAAGATGGGACTTTCTTTTTAAAAGAAAATATATTAGAATACATAATGTTGAATGTAAAAATTATGTGATGTTTTTGTAAAAAACAAAAGAAGAACAAAAAGAGAGGACAAGAAGATCATGTTAGTTATGCTCACAGAATTATTAAGTGGACTTGCGTTATTTCTTTTCGGTATGAAGTTTATGAGCGAGGGCCTGCAGAAAGCTGCAGGAGACAAGATGCGTGTGATTTTGGATCGGGTCACGAAGAATAAGGTGACCGCCGTCATCTTTGGCGCGATCTTTACTGCAATCATCCAGTCATCCGGGGCGACCACGGTTATGGAGGTCAGTTTTGTTAACGCAGGGCTGCTGACACTCGAGCAGTCCGTAGGAATTACCTTTGGTGCCAATATCGGAACCACAATTACGGCACAGCTTGTTTCTTTGAAACTGACAGCCGTGGCACCGTATATTATTTTCATTGGGGCCGCTATGCTGATGTTTGGGAACCGGCCGGTGACGAGGAAGGCCGCAGAAGTCATTTTTGGATTCGGTGCACTGTTCCTCGGGATCAACAGTATGACGAGTGCACTGAGCAGGATCCCGGATTATCCGGTGATCATGCACTGGTTTTCATATTTGAAGAATCCGTTGGTGGCATTGATTGTCGGTCTGATCTTTACCGTAGCGGTACAGAGCTCTTCGGTAACGATCAGTGTGCTGGTATTGCTGGCCGATTCCAGTCTGGTCGGACTGGGAAGCTGTCTGTACTTTATCCTGGGAGCCAATATCGGTTCCTGTACGCCGGCATTGATGGCAGGAATGAATGCCAACAAGGATGCCAAGAGAACAGCGTTGGTTCATGTACTCTTTAATGTGTTTGGTATGATTGTGATTGGGACGATCCTGTTTTTTGCCAGGAACGGAGTGATCCATCTCATCTCGCTGCTGGGAGGGGTGGATAATGCGAAGAGGTTTGTTGCCAATGCAGACACCCTATTTAAGGTTTTCCAGACGGTTATCTTCCTGCCGTGTTCTGCCGGAATCGTCTATCTGACGAAACGGCTTATTCCAGGGGGGAAAGAAGAAGACGACGACAGAGGAATGCACCTCGAATATATTGGGAAGACGACCAACAAGTTCCTTCCGTCTACTGCCATGGTAGATATCGTGCAGGAGATCGAGAGAATGGCAAAGATTGCCAGGGAGAACCTGGAGGCAGCCATGCGTGCGCTTGCGGATAAAAATCTGGATCAGTCGAAGGAGATCCATGAAAGAGAGCAGGTCATTGATTATCTGAGTAAAGAAATCACAGATTATCTTGTGGAAGTAAACCGATATGAGCTCCCGTTAGCGGATACCGGACGAATTGGGGCTCTATTCCATGTGGTAATCGATTTGGAACGGATTGGTGACCATGCAGAAAATATTTTAGAGAATGCGGAAAAAAGATATCAGCTCAATGAGAAATTTACCGGTGCAGGGAAAGAAGAGCTTACGAGAATGTACAAACAGGTCCTGGCTTTATTTGATGAGAGTGTGGAAATGTTCGTGACCGATAAAAAAGAGCATATTGATGAAATTATTGCCATGGAGAATAAAGTGGATCAGATGCAGATTGATTTCCAGAATCAGCAGGTCAAACGTCTTTCCAAGGGACAATGCGGTGTGGAAATGGGTCTGATCTTTACCGACATGGTCATCGGATTAGAGCGGATCGCAGACCACTCCACGAATATTGCCTATTCCATTTTCCATGATAATCCGGAGAATGTGGAAGAAGGTTAAAAAATACTATTTTTTATCCTCCCGTGACAAGGATGTTCCTTTTGTTTCCAAAGGAAATCTTTTATAATGAAAAAAGGAGAAAGCAGGGAGTTAATGCAGTTTTTGCACGAAAACGGGGGAATGGTATGAAGAAGATAACAAAGGAGAATATCCTGGAATATTTAAAAGAGAAAATGCCGGAATTTGATGACAGCCTTCCCGTAGAGATCCATGCAGTGGGAGAAGGGACAGAGGAAGAAGACGGGGACGGATATGTGAATTACATTTACCGCGTCCGCACGCCTAGGGAATCCCTTGTCTTAAAACAGGCTACTTCGATTTCACGAGTATCCCAGCAGCAGATCGCTACCTACCGGAACCATTTGGAATATGACAGCATGAAGATTTTTTCTGCGATCACGCCGGAATATGTGCCGATTTTGAAATTTTACGATCAGGAGAATCAGCTTTTCGTAATGGAAGATGTCTCGGATCTCCACATTGCCCGCTTTCAGCTCAATAAAAATCAGATATTCCCGGGACTCGGACGCCAGTGTGGAGAATTTATGGCAAAGACAGAGTTCTATACCTCGGAATATTATCTGTCCAGGCAGGAGTATCGAAGGCTCCAGCAGCGTTTTGAAAATACAGAGCTTCGCAAGATCATGGAGGATGGGATGTTCCTGGATCGGTTCCAATGCGACATCGACACCTCACTTGGGGAAGCATTTGCAGCATATGCCAGCCAGGTTAGCACGGACGAGCGTTACCGGACAGAGCTTTATAAATTAAGAAGGAATTTCATGAGCCATGTCGATGCGCTGATCCATGCCGATTTACATACATCGAATTTATTTGTTTCACAGGACCAGATGAAGGTCATTGATATGGAATTTACGTTTGTCGGTCCTTTTGGATATGATCTCGGTTATCTCACGGGCAACCTGATTTCACAATACTGTGCCGCCTGTTTTAAGCCATTTCCATCAAAGAAGGAACAACAGAAGTTTAAAGCCTATCTTCTGGCAACGATACAGTCACTGTTTGAGACCTACTTCAATCGGTTTACCGCCTGCTGGCAAAAAGATGCCAAAGAACGGTATCAGGGACAGCAGGGTCTGCTTTGCAGTATACTGGAGGAAGTCATGCAGACAGCTCCGGGATATGCCAGCATGGTGAACTGGTTCCGGGCAGCCAGCGATATCCCATATCCGGATTTTGATGTCATCGTGGATGAGGAGAAGAAACGTCATGCGACATCCTTATCTCTTCTGATCGACTGGGGGATCATGTTTGAACGGTATGAATATACCACGGTGAAGGACTTGATTGATTCCATCTTAAAATATGAAAATCTTTATATGAAATATTTAGAAAAATAATGAATATAAAAAAAGAATCCTGAGCAGCAGGATTCTTTTTTTGTCTATGACATTAAAATACGTATTCGTGCGAATGGGAAGTATGTGATAAAAAGACACAAAAAAAGCACGAGACGGGATTCGAACCCGCGACCCTCGCCTTGGCAAGGCGATACTCCACCACTGAGCCACTCGTGCAAAAGCGGGTGATGAGAATCGAACTCACGTATCTAGCTTGGAAGGCTAGTGTTCTACCATTGAACTACACCCGCAAAAATCTTATGTTTTACAACGAATTTAATTCTATCATAATTCTTTTGAAAAAGCAAGAACTTTTTTACAATAAAAATTTTATTTTTTGTCATAGAAATAAAGCGTTTCGTGTAATCTCTTACAAAAAACGCTCCGTGGAGACCCCACCGCAGGAGTCTTTTCCCCATTGACTTTGTAGTATTTTGTAGGTATGATAAAGATTAAGCTTGAAATAGGGCTGCGTTAAAAAGAACAAGACAACAGGAGGCTATTGTGCGGTTTTTATTATGTGGCATCAATGCCAAATATATCCATTCCAATCTGGCAGTTTTTTGCCTGAAAGCCTATGCTGACCGGGAAAAAATTGCAGGGGCGGATATCGCGATAAGAGAATACACGATCAACCATTATGTGGAAGATATTTTGCAGGATTTATATGAATGCCATGCGGATGTGATTATTTTTTCCTGTTATATATGGAATATCACTTTTGTCAATGAGCTGGCGGGGGAATTGAAAAAGATTTGTCCGGAGACCCAGATCTGGGCGGGAGGACCGGAAGTTTCCTATCATGTGGAGGAGTTTCTTTTGGAGCATCCGGCAATCGACCTGGTGATGCAGGGCGAAGGAGAAGAGGTATTTGCCAGGCTGGTACGCTGGCAGGCGGCAGGTGGAGTCAAGGGGGAAGAGCCGCAGGAGCTTTTCCGGATTCCGGGAATTGCCTTTCGGGCAGAAGGCATCGTGAATACGGGGCCGGCCCCTTTGATGGATATGGATCGCATTCCATTTGTCTACGAAGATTTCCGCTGCTTTTCCCACAAGATTCTTTATTATGAGACGAGCCGGGGCTGTCCGTTTCGATGCAGCTACTGTCTTTCTTCTATAGAAAAGACGGTGCGGCTGCGCTCCCTTTCCCTGGTGGAACAAGAGCTGGATCATTTTCTTGAGGCAAAGGTTCCTCAGGTGAAATTTGTGGACAGGACCTTTAATTGCAATCGGGAAAGAGCCTATCATATATGGAAGTATCTCGAAGAACATGACAACGGAATCACAAATTTCCATTTCGAAATTTCTTCGGATCTGTTAGGGGAGAAGGAACTGCAGCTTTTTTCCCGGATGCGGCCGGGGCTGATTCAGCTTGAAATTGGCGTGCAGTCCACTCACGCACCGACGATTGAGGCAATCCACCGCCATATGGATCTTGCAACACTTTTCTCTCGTGTAGATAGCGTGCACGCACTGGGAAATATCCATCAGCATCTCGATCTCATTGCCGGGCTGCCTTTTGAGGGGTATGGGGAATTTGCCCGGTCGTTTAACGACCTGTATGCCCATGAGCCGGATCAGCTGCAGCTTGGTTTTTTAAAGGTGTTAAAGGGAACCGTGATGGAACAGGATGTGGAGCGTTATGGGATCATCTATCGGACAATGCCTCCTTATGAGGTTTTGCAGACGAAATGGATTTCTTACAATGAGATTATTTTGTTAAAAGGGATTGAAGAATTGGTGGAACAGTATTATAATAGCGGTCAGTACAGTACGGTCCTGAAATATGCCGTCCCTTTTTTTCCTGGTCCGTTCCAATTTTTTGAACAGTTTTCCAGAGAATACCGTAAAAAGGGTTACCATAAAATGAATCACAGCCGTATAGAAAAATATGAGATTTTGCGGGTGTTCCTGCGGGACTCCCTTGAGGAAACCGAGTGGGGGACGGTCGATGAAGCCCTTCTTTATGATATGTACTTAAGAGAGAATGTAAAAGGCAGGCCGGCATGGGCACCGGATACCTCGACTTACAAAAAAGAATGGAAAGCACTGTACCGGACAAGAGGAGAGGAACTCTTTCCAAAAGAGGACTGGGAAGATGGATATGATTCCAAAAAAGCGGCGAACCAGAGCCATATCGAGCCGTTTTCCATCGATATGTCCCAACTGGCGGCATCCGGGAAGGTAGAGAAAAAAGAATGCTTCTGCCTTTTTGATTATCATAGAAGAAATCCGCTCAACCACTCTGCCAGAACAGTGATCTGGGAAAAGGGTAAATATGAAGAAACAGGAAATTCAATCGAAACTTGAATGCCTGAAGGAAATGACTTAAAATAATAGTAATGAATATAGAAAAGAGGTAGCATATGAGTACAAAAGGAACCAGACGGAGACAGAGAATTGCAACCATTATCGTTGCCGTAGTAATTATAGCAATGGTCGTGACGACAGTGATCCCGGCATTGCTGTAAAGTAAAGTCCAGAGTTATGACAGTGGATATCCATCCGGTCATGACGATGGAGATTTTGGCATGGATGTAAAGAGCCAGTAGAACAAATGCTAGAAATGAGGAGAATATGAAGAAAAAAGCAGGGATTGTCATACTGATTCTCTTATTGCTTGCCATGGCTGGCGGTGGGGGATATTTTTATTATTACTATTCCAAATATGTCGATATTGATGCCATCTATCCGGGAGTGAGCATCCAGGGGATGGATGTTGGCAATATGAGTAAAGCACAAGCCAAAAAAATCGTAGAGGAATATGTCGATCAGGTCTCGAAAGAGACGGTCACGTTACAGGTGGAAAAAAAAGAAAAAACGTTTCCGCTTTCCGAGATAAAATTGCAATGTACGAACATGGATGCGGTAGATCAGGCCTATGATCTTGGAAAAGAAGGAAATATTATCCATCGTGTCATGCAGATAAGAAAGCTGGAAAAAGAGGGGACAGAGATTCCTCTCACATTTTCTGTAGATACGGCACAGACCAAAAAGACAGTGAAAAAGTATGCAAAGGGATTCCTGGCGAAGAAAAAAGATGCCACGATCCAGAGAAACAATGGAAAGTTTGTCATTAAAAAACAAGTCGATGGGATAGCGATCGACAGCGATGCCAATGCCGAAAAGCTGGTGTCCCAGTTAAGTCAAAAAGACTGGAATCAGAAATCGGTTGTCTTTCCGATGGACTATACTATGGATAAGGCCAAACATACGAAGCAAGAGCTTTCTTCGATTAAAGATGTCCTGGGTACGTTTACCACCTCCTATGCCGGATCGACATCCGGGCGATGCGCCAATGTGGAAAATGGGGCAAGGTTGATTAATGGTTCCGTGCTCTATCCGGGAGAGTCTTTTTCTGTCTATGACAAAGTTGCCCCGTTTAATTCAGTGAATGGATATTATCTGGCCGGTTCCTATCAAAACGGACAGACCATACAGACGTATGGGGGAGGCATCTGTCAGGTGTCCACCACTTTATATAATGCGGTACTGCGCGCGGAACTTCAGGTGACGGAACGCTCCAGCCATTCCATGACCGTACATTATGTGAAGCTGTCTGCGGATGCGGCAATTTCCGGAAGGGATAAAGACCTGAAATTTACCAATAACCTGGATACGCCGATCTATATCGAGGGACAGGCGGGAGGCAGCAGCATTACCTTTACCATTTACGGGAAGGAATACCGCAAGTCGAACCGGAAAGTGGAATTTATTTCGGAAACGACCTCCGTCAGGGAACCTTCCGAAAAGGTAATCAAAGACAAGACCATGCTCGAAGGAAAGCGGAAGGTCGAATCCCAGGGCAGGACCGGATATACGGCCAGACTCTGGAAGGTGGTATCCATTGATGGCAAAGAGGAGAAAAGAACCCAGGTGAATTCCAGCTCCTATATGTCCACACCGACGGTAGTACGGGTTGGAACAAAGAAGAAACAGCCAGAAGAGAACAAAGAGGGCGAGGAGAAAAAGGGAGAGCAGCCGTCCAGTGAAAATACGACCGAAAAGACAAAACCGACGCAGTAATTTCACACAGGAAATCTAGAGGGAATGAAGGAGAGAAAGATATTATGCGTATCGGTAAAGTAAAAGAGAGCATTTTAAAACGCTCGGTATTGAGACCATTACACCATCGCGATACCGTTAGGCCTCCGGCAGCCGGGGAGGATGCCGGAGTTCTTTTTGTGCCGGAATTATCAAAAGAGGCCGGAGTCACGCTCCGGGTTCATCCGGTAGAAGGCTGGACGCTCGCACCGCAGCGGACGGTATATGGGGCGGTCAACAGCTTGATCGCAGCCAGGGCGGTACCAAAAGCCATTTCCATCACAATCCTTATGCCGGAGGAGACACAGGAACCCCAGCTGAAGGCTTTGATGAAGGAGCTGGACCGCCTGTGTGCGCAGGAGGGGATTGTACTGCTCTCCGGCCATACAGCAGTTTCTCCATATGTAGAGACACTGATCATTGCGGTTACCGCTTTGGGAATCCGCCGGGAAATAGAGATACCATCAAAGCTTTCTCCCGGACTGGATCTGGTTGTCGCAGGAACCGTTGGACGGGAGGGAGCCGCCATGATCGCGACCGAGCAGGCGGACAGGTTAAAAAACAGATATGCCCCTTCCTATATTGAGACAGCCAAACATTTCTTTGAAGATGGTTCGATGAAAAGAGCAGCAGAAATTTTACAAAAAGAGAAGCCGGAAGCAGTGCATGCCATCCGGGAAGGAGGCGTGTTTGCCGGTCTCTGGGAAATGGCTGCCGCCGGCAAGGTGGGTCTTGCAGTCGATTTAAAGAGTATACCGATCCGACAGCACACCATAGAAGTCTGTGAATTTTTTAATTTAAACCCTTATATGCTGCGGTCTGGAGGAACTTTCCTTCTCGCCTGCCATAATGGGCCGCATATGGTTCATGCTTTCCACAAGGCAGGAATTACGGCAGCCGTTGTGGGGGAAACCACAGAAGGGAATGACCGGGTCATTCGGTATGATGAAGAAATCCGATTTCTGGAGCCACCGAAAACCGATGAGTACTATAAAACAATAAAAAATAGCTGGAGGAAAAACGATGCGTCATGAAATTTTAAGAATGTTGGAAAATAACAGCAAAATAGACTTACACGATCTGGCAATCATGCTGGGGACAGATGAGGCAACGGTTCTGGAAGAAATTGAAAAAATGGAAAATGAAGGAATTATCTGTGGCTATCCTACGCTGATCAACTGGGATAAAACAGATACGGAGAAGGTGACCGCTTTTATTGAAGTGCGTGTCACTCCGCAGAGAGGACAGGGATTTGAGCGGCTTGCAGAGCGCATTACAAACTATCCGGAGGTGAAATCCATCTATCTGATGTCAGGATCTTTTGATTTTGCCGTATTTCTGGAAGGAAAAACCTTAAAAGAGGTATCCATGTTTGTATCCACAAAGCTGTCCACGTTAGAAGCTGTTTCCGGGACTGCCACCCATTTTGTATTAAAAAAATATAAAGACCATGGCATGATCTTAATCGAAAAACAGCCAGACAACAGAATGAAGGTGACACCATGAGAAATCCATTATCAGAGAAAGTAGTTGAGATCAAACCTTCCGGAATCCGTAAATTTTTTGATCTGGTACAGGAGATGCCGGAAGCGATCTCTTTAGGAGTGGGTGAGCCGGATTTTGATACCCCATGGCATATCCGTGAGGAGGGAATTTATTCTCTGGAAAAAGGGCGTACCTTCTATACGTCGAATGCGGGGCTCCTAGAATTAAGGCAGGCGATCGCCCAATATATGTATCGGAAATATGACCTTTCCTATGATCCGGCACATGAAGTGGTTGTGACGGTAGGCGGGAGTGAGGGGATTGACCTGGCACTTCGTGCGATGTTAAATCCCGGGGACGAAGTTATCTTGCCCGAACCGGCTTTCGTGTCCTACTCTCCATGTATTAAACTGGCAGACGGTGTGCCTGTGATCATTTCCCTGAAAGAGGAGAACCAGTTTAAGTTGCAGCCTCAGGAACTTCTGGATGCCATCACCGATCAAACGAAAATTCTGATCTTATCTTATCCGAATAATCCGACCGGGGCCATCATGACAAAAGAAGAGTTGGAGCCGATTGCAGAGATCATCAAAGAAAAAGACCTCTATGTCATTTCCGATGAGATCTATGCTGAGCTGACTTACGGAACCGAGCATTGTTCAATTGCCTCTTTGCCGGGAATGCGGGAGCGGACCATCGTTATCAATGGCTTTAGCAAATCGTTTGCCATGACAGGATGGAGGATGGGATTTGCGGCAGGTCCGGCGCGGATCATGGAACAGATCGTAAAGATACATCAGTTTGCCATTATGGCGGCTCCGACTACCAGTCAGTATGCGGCAGTGGAAGCCATGATGAATGGGGAAGAAGACGTGCAGATCATGCGGAATGCCTATAACCAGCGCCGCCGATTTGTCCTGGAGTTATTTCATGAGATGGGACTGCCTTGCTTTGAACCGGAAGGGGCTTTCTATATGTTCCCGTGCATTAAAGAATTCGGCATGTCATCGGATCAGTTTGCAGCCCGTTTTCTTCAGGAAGAAAAGGTGGCCGTCATTCCGGGAACAGCCTTTGGTGACTCCGGTGAGGGATTTCTCCGGATATCCTATGCTTATTCTATTGAAGAATTAAAAGAAGCCCTGGGGCGTATGGCCCGTTTTATCGAACGACTTCGGAAAGAGAGTGTGTAGACTGTGGTAAATATTGTATTGCATGAACCGGAAATGCCAGCGAATACAGGAAATATCGGGAGGACATGCGTTGCTACCGGCAGTGTCCTTCATCTGATCGAACCGTTAGGGTTCCGGCTGAATGATAAAATGATCAAACGGGCTGGCCTTGATTACTGGGATAAGCTCGATGTGCGCACCTATCTCAACTTTGAAGACTTTCTGGAAAAGAATCCGGGGGCGAAAATCTACATGGCCACGACAAAGTCCAGACAGACCTACACAGATGTCACCTATGAAGATGGGTGTTATATCATGTTTGGAAAAGAAAGTGCCGGCATTCCGGAAGAAATCCTTCTGAATTATAAGGAGACCGCTGTGCGTATCCCGATGCTGGGAGACATCCGTTCCCTGAATCTGGGAAATTCGGCAGCGATCATATTATATGAAGCGTTGCGCCAGCAGGGCTTTCAGGAGCTGGAACTGCAGGGACAGCTCCACAGACACCGATGGTAACATCTGGAAAGACATAAAAGGGTTTGGTAATTATGAACGATAAAAAAAATTTGGAAAACAATACCTGCATCAAAGCAGCTGCCGGGAACTCTGATGGCGATCTGACACAATATTTTGACAAACTAAAAGCATTTCGTACGGCAAATGATGGGGCGATGAGCCACCTTGGCATACAGATTACGAAGATAGAGCCGGGATTTGCCCGAAGTGAAATGCCTTACAAAAAGGAACTCCATGCCAATTCCATTGGCGGTGTCCATGGCGGCATCATATTTACTCTGGCAGATTCCGTAGGCGGTACTGCGGCTGCAACCCGGGGAAACCTTGTAACTACATCAAATGGCAGCATGCATTTTCTGCATGCTGCCATTCAACCGGAAAAATTAATTGGGGAAGCAGTAGAGCTGAAAAGTGGGAAAAACCTCCTGGTCTATGATGTAAAGATTACCACAGAGACCGGGAGGCTGATTGCTCAGGCGACGATGGAATATTTCCGTTTGGAAAAGAAAATAAAGGATTTATAAGGGGTTATTTTAATGTCACGATAGTGACACCGATATCCCCTTCAATCCAGATTCACTGGAATTCTGGTAGGATTGTTACTTTAATGTCACGATGGTGACACCGGTATCCCCTTCCCCGAATTCTGCCAGGTGGTAAGATTGGATAAACTTCTGTCTGCGCAGATATTCGTGGATTCCCTTTCGGAGGGCTCCCGTACCTTTGCCGTGGACAATACGAACCGAGGCAAGACCGGCGATCATGGCATCGTCGAGATATTTTTCCAGACGTGCGATGGCTTCATCCACGGTATTCCCCAACAGATTGATTTCCGGGGAAATCGTGGCCGCCTTATTGATGCTGTAGCGGTCTTTCGGCTGTTTTTGCGGTGTCTGCGTTTTTTCCGGAGCGAGAAGCTCCAGATTTTTATAATGGACTTTGGAGCGTAAGAAGCCCATCTGTACGACAATCTCCCCTTCTTTGTTGGCGGTTTCTTTTACCGTGCCCTGCAAGGATAATGTAGTGACGAAAACGGAATCTCCTACTTTAAAATCCGAAGGGTCTGAGATCTGGGAAGCCTTGCGGCCCTGATAAGCCAGTTTTTTATCCAGCTTATTCATGCGGTTGCGGAGATTCGTTCTCTGCGCTTCCATCTTTTTCATATTGTTTTGCTGTGGGTGCTGCCCCCAGGCATGATATTTCCGGATGGATTCATCCGCCACTTCTTTGGCATTGGCAAGGATATTTCGGGCCTCTTCTCTGGCCTCCCGAAGCATTTCATTTCGTTTTTCTTTGATATGATCCTGTTTTTCCTGAAGACGGTTTTTAAGCTCTTCGATTTCCTGTTTCGTCTGGATCAGGGCAGCCTGTTCTTTTTCAATTTCCGCCTTATTCTTTTCCAGTTCGGAAAGCATATTTTCAAAATCAATCGCAGTGGCATCAATCTGGGAGCGGGCCTGGTCGATGAGATATCCCGGCAGGCCGAGACGCTCGCTGATCGCGAAGGCATTGCTTTTGCCCGGAATACCGATTAAGAGCCGATAAGTCGGGGAAAGGGTTTCCAGGTCAAATTCACAGCATCCATTCTCCACACCTTCCGTGTTCATCGCGTACATTTTCAATTCGGCATAGTGGGTCGTGGCGATCGTCCGGATTTTGGCTGTGTGGAGATCGTCCAAAATGGAAATGGCTAAAGCGGCACCTTCTGTCGGGTCGGTACCTCCGCATAATTCGTCTAGCAGAACCAGGGACTGGGAATCTGCCTTGTCTAAAATGTGGATAAGGTTCGTCATATGGGAAGAAAATGTGGATAAATTCATCTCAATACTCTGTTCATCCCCAATATCAGCAAAAATATCCGAAAAGACCGCCAGCCGGGAGCCCTGAAACGCCGGAATATGAAGCCCCGCCTGCCCCATCAGCTGGAATAAGCCTACGGTTTTTAAAGAGACGGTCTTTCCACCGGTATTCGGTCCGGTCAGGAGAAGCATGTTAAAATCCTTTCCAATATAAATGTGGATCGGAACCACCTTTTTCGGATCAAGGAGCGGATGGCGTCCCTGTTTGATTTCGATCATTCCGTCGGTATTAAACTCCGGTTCGGTACCCTGGTAGTCTTTGGCATATTTCGCTTTGGCAAAAATAAAATCCAGTCTGGTAAGAATTTTTTGGTTGTCTTCTAATTCCCGTATACAGGAGGCGGCCTGGGCACTTAAGGAGGCAAGGATTTTTTCGATTTCCGCCTTTTCCTTGATATCAAGCTCCTTTAAATGGTTGTTTAACTGCACGACAGCCATCGGCTCAATAAAAAGTGTGGAACCGGAGGAAGACTGGTCATGGATCATGCCGGGAAAGGCATTGCGGTACTCGGTCTTGACCGGGACGCAGTAGCGGCCGTTACGCACCGTAATGAGGGCGTCCTGGAGCATCGTCTTATTGCTCTGCGAATTGATCACCGACGTCAGTTTATTATGGATGGAAATATTCGTCTGCTTCACCTCACGCCGGATATCCCGGAGTGCGGAAGAGGCATCATCACTGATCTCGTCTTCTGAAAGAATGCATTGGCTGATCCGCTGATGGAGAAATTCCAGAGGATCCAGCTCGCTAAAATAAGAATTCAGGGAATCGTAGGCCATCGTTTCGTCTTCCGTCTCCCCGTACTCGACTGCCTGGGCCGTCACGGCAAGAAGACGGGCAATATCCAAAAGCTCTTTGGTATTCAGCGTGGAACCCATATCTAAAAGGCGCAGATGCGGCCGAATATCAGAAAGTCCCTGGAAAGAAAGATACCCCGCTTTATAAAGCCGGGTCAGTGCATCTTTCGTTTCTCCCTGGGAGGATATGATTTCTTCGTAATCCGAAGAAGGAAGCAACTGTTTGCAGCAGGATTTGCCCATGTCCGAAGAAGCATAGGTCTCCAGTTTTTTAATAATCTTGTCATATTCTAATGTTGTCAATACCTTTGTGTTCATAAATAAAACCTTTCATTTTTCAATGGGAAATCCCATTTTCCCAGGTAGTTAGTGGCGGTAGTGGAAATGGCGTTCTTCCGATGTGCTTACCGAAGGGATATCGGAAATGTTTAACTGGTCAATACGGATAAAGCGGTTGCCGCCGGGGTGGTCGGAAGACAGCTCCTGTAAAAAAAGAGCTACCCGGTGTTCTAATCCCTGTACTTCAATCTCTACCGTGCCATCATAAAGGTTGCGAACCCATCCTGTCACATTGTATTTTTTGGCGAAACCGGTTACGGTAAAACGAAGCCCGACACCCTGTACACGGCCATAAGCAATAATGTGTTTTCGAATCATAGCATATACCATACAGTCCGGGATAGTGACCGGACGTCCCCTTTCTATAGTAATTCATAATCAATATTATTCATAAAGATCCAGGCGTAAAAAAGGCGGAATTCCCCTTATTTTACTTGTATACGGGGTAATTGTGACATGAAATAAATGATTTGTCAACTTGAATCCAAAGCCCATATGGGAAAAAAGAGAACAAGAATTGACTTATAGTTCCATGATGATATAATAAGCTGGGAAAAAGCATGATGATATGCAATCAATGGCAAGGAGGAAATTTTAAGCAACTAATAATATTGACAAATATGATTAAACATGTTTCAATATACTCAAAGGAGTATATGAATATGAACACATCAAATATCACGA